>NZ_CP030772.1:0-600000 GCF_006088715.1 Streptomyces sp. YIM 121038 | reverse complement strand
GTCTGCTCGCCTACGTCGAGCACGGCTCGAAGCGCAACGCGATGCGCACCCGCCACGGCGACGCCTGGACGCGTGAGCACGGCTACCGGGGAACCGCGACGATCTTCGCGGCCGTCGCGCCGCCCGTGTGGGACCGCGCGATGGGCCGCACCACCACGGGCAAGGGCTACACCGCCAGGGTCACCGGTGTCACCGACAGCGGCCGCCGCCACGCCACCGCGGCGGCCATCGAGCGCCGCCGCCAGCAGCCCTCCCCGCAGCGGCGCACCCCTGTGGACAACACCCGCCCGTGCACCCCTTCTGTGATGCCACCTCAGCCCCCTACGACAGAACCTGTACGGGGAGAGGGGAAAGACAGCGCGCCGCGCGAGCGCGCGATGCCCTCGCCCACCCGACTCCAGCGACCGAAGCGACCGAAGCGACCGACGGACTGGACTGCCCATCAGACCGCGCACGCCATGAGCCAGGCCCGATCCGTCCAGCTCCACACCTGGTGGACCCAAGGCTTCTGCTTACGCCAACTCGCCTACGCCCTGCGCCCCCTGCTCGCCGCGGGCTGGACCGCCCAGGAGATCACCCGCGAACTGTCCCGCTGGACCGTGCGTCAGCGGCCCCGCCACGCCGCCGCCTACCTCACCGCCGAGATCCGCCGCCGCACCCGCACCGGCCACCTCCACCTGCCCGACGGGCTCACCGCCCCCCGCCGCCGACCCCCCGTCTCCACCGGAGACGAGGGCGACACCCCCCACGGGCCCCGCTACGCGGCCATGCAGGCCCGCAAAGCAGCCACCTACCGCCCCGCCGCAGCGCGCGCCCGCACCCACCTCGCCGACGTACGACGACAACTGGCCGCCCGCCGGGCCGCCGACGTCCTGATCCCCGGCCCCGCGCGATCGGCCCTGGCCGACGCCCGGCCCGAGAACGTGCTGCTCACATGCGCGGAGATCACCCGCCTGCTCGAGCGCACCAGCGCCCCGACCCAGGAAGTGGCCCGGCGGCAGAAGCTGGTGGCGAAGGCCGAGCGGCTGCGCTGACCGCGCCTCGCCCTGGCCCGCGCTATCCGTTCCGCCATGGCGGCCGTACGGTGGGCCTGGTGAGTACTGCCCCGCCCGACCCGCCGCCGATCACCCTGATCACTCCCACTGGCCAGGAGATCACCGGCCGCCCACGTGCGCCCCCTGGACGGCACCGACTACAGCGCCGTCGCCACTGAGCGGGTGCACCCGCCGCAGCCGCCCCCTGGATGGGCGTGGAAGGTCGAGCGCCAGGCCGTGCGCGGCCGGATGACCGGCCTGGTGGTGCACGGCTACGACTGCCCCTCGTCCCCGGACGGGGACGAGGAACTGAACCTCGGCCAGGCGCTCACCGCGCTCTACCGTCCCGGCGCCCGCGCCTGCACCCAGTGCGAGGCGGCCGTGGCCCTGTCGTACTGGATCACCGACCGCGACGCCCCCGACGCCGAGTGGAGCTAGCCAGCGGCGCGTTCGTGGAGCTCCAGAAGGAGGCCCCGGTGGTGCGTGCCGCCCTAGCTCTGCGCACCACCGGGCCATGCGGAGCCCGCGCCCCCGGGGGGGCCTCTATGTCTTTCGTCAAGCGAGGCGTGGGGTTCTCGGTTCGTAGATGGTGCCGTCGCGGAGCATCGCGAAGAGCACGTTGATCCGTTGTCGGGCCAGGCGGAGAAGCGCCTGGGTATGGGTCTTTCCTCTGGCCCGGCACTTGTCGTAGTAGGTGCGGGAGGCGGGGTCGTGCAGGGCGGCGAACGCGGAGAGGAACATCGCGCGTTTCAGGACGCGGTTGCCGCCTTGGGGTGCGTGTTCGCCGTGGATCGAGGTGCCCGACGACTTGGTGGCCGGGGCGAGGCCGGCGTAGGAGGTCAGGTGGGCGGAGGTGGCGAAGCCGCTCCCGTCGCCGACGGTGACCAGCAAGGTGGCGGCGGTCCTGACGCCGACGCCGGGCAGCGACGTCAGGACCTGGGAAAGAGGGTGCGCCTCCAGCAGGGCGCTGATCTGTGTTTCTGCCGCCCGGCGTTGTTCGTGGACGGCGCCGAGCGAGCGGGCCAGCGACGGGATCACGAGGTCGAGGGTGCCGGTGCCGGGAACCACCACGGTCTGTTCGTCGAGCGCGTCGAAGACATCGTCGATCAGCCGGACCGCCATGCGCGGGGCCTTGGGCCGGATCACTTCGACGAGCCTGCGGCGTCCGGCCTTCCGCAGCGCGGACGGTGATCCGTAGCGTTCCAGGAGCCAGGTGACGGCCTGGTGGTCGAGTCGTGGTCCAAGGACGCGTTCCAGGCTGGGGTGGAACTGGGTGAGCAGGCCGCGGATCCGGTTGCTGGTGCGGGTGGCCTCGGCCGCGAGGTCCTGGTCGAACCCGGCGAGGACGGTCAGCTCGGCGGTGATCTCGTCGGTGAGTTCCAGCGAGCGCAGGGTATGCGGCATGGTGCGGGCGGCGTCCGCGATCACGGCCGCGTCGCGGGCGTCGGTCTTGGCCTCGCCGGGGTAGAGGTCGGCGATCCGCCGCATCGACAGGCCGGGCAGGTAGGCGACCTTGCAGCCGGTGTCCCGGGCGACGGTGAGCGGGAGGGCTCCGATCGAGGCGGGCTGGTCCACGATCACCAGGATGGTGCCGAACTTGGTCTTCAGCTTCTCGAAGACGTCCCTCAGCTTCGGTTCGGTGTTGGGGAGTTGCTTGTCGAAGACTTTCTTGCCCGCCGGGGTGAGGCCGTGGCCGTGGTGGTGGCTCTTGCCGACATCCAGGCCCAGGAAGACGCCTATCTCGTCGTACTCCATCAAGCCGTCCTCCCGAACGGGTTCGTACGGTGCTGGCCGGGGCGTTGGCGTCGTGCGCGCATCCACGTTATGCAGACCTGCCGCCCACCAGGTGCCGGGCATTGCGCTCGGCGGGGCGGTGTCGGACCTCTCATCAGCGTCTCCAGCGGCGCCTCTCGGGCCCGGTGGCACCACCCCCCAGGTCATTCGTTCGACAGGGGGGAACAGCCATGCCGGACCCGAAGGCCAGCGGCCCTCTTGCAGGACCGCGAAGAAGATAACGGGGGCGACAGAGCACCGCGGTCGAAGACCGCCGTCGGCTCGGACGTTGATCCGGTGAGGGCGGCCGGGCCGGCGGGGTGGGGGTGGACGGTGTAGTTCCATTCGCCGTAGAAGGCATGGCCGGTGACCGGCACTGCGTTCAGCTCGGCGTCGCTGACCTTCACACCGGTGGGATAGGCGCCGGGGTCGAGTTCGGCGTGGACGGTCAGACCGGTATGGGTGGTGGTCGCGGCGATGCTGTTCACGATGACGTCGTGGCTGGTCAGCGGGCGGCCGCGCCAATTCATGGTGATGTGGCAGAACATCCGGTGCTCGATCCGATTCCATTTCGATGTGCCGGGCCAATGCCATTGTTTGACCATTCATCAGTTCGTGGTGGGCGGGAGGTATTCGGCTCGCCAGGCGTTGACACGTCATGCATCCGTGGACGGGTCGATCCGATGACGTGCGGCTGGGTGCGCTCACCGCGTGGGTGACGCCGGAGTTGGTGGACGGTGTGTTGGCCGAGTGGGGCCGGGGCGGGGTGAGGCCGGGTGCTCTCTCGCCGCGGTTCATGGTCTACTTCACGCTCGCGTTGGCGCTGTTCGCGCAGGACTCCTACGACGATGTCGCGCAGAACCTGGTCGGGGCGCTGGAGGGAATGGACGAGACGATCCCGAACCGGGTCTTGTTCACCCGCGCCCGGCAGCGCCTGGGGCCAGAGGTGTTGGAGGCGGTGTTCCGTCGGGTGTGCGGACCGGTGGCCCCTGCCCGGGTGGGCACGGCGTTCTGGCGCGGGATGCGGTTGGCCGCCGTCGACGGCTTCGTACTGGACCTGCCGGACAACAAGGCCAACCGGGAGCTCTTTGGCGGGTGGAGCGACGCGCGCGGGGCGCCGGCCGGGTTTCCGCAGGTGCGGGTGGTGACGCTGACCGAGACCGGCACACACGCCTCGATCGACGCCCGGATCGGAGGCTTCAACGGTGGCGAGCGGGAGTTGGCGGTACAGATGGCCTCCTCCGCGGCCGGGATGCTGGTCATCATGGACCGCAACTTCCCCGGGGTGGAACTGTGGAAGGCGTACACCCACGCCGGAGCACATCTGCTGCTGAGGGCTCGGTCGACGGTCGCCTCCCGGCCGCTTGAGGTGCTGCCGGACGGGAGCTACCTGGGGCGGGTGAGCCTGGGTAGGCAGCGGGCCTCGCATCCGGGCGGGGTGACGGTCCGGGTCGTCGAGTACCGCACCGACGGCGGCGAGCTGATCAGGCTGTTGACCGATCTGCTGGACGCCGAGGCCTATCCAGCAGCGGAGCTGGCCTCGCTCTACCATGATCGCTGGGAGGCGGAATCGGCCTACCGGCAGGTCAAGACGTTCCAGCGTGGACCCGCGCAGGTGTTGCGCTCGGCCACTCCGGCGCTGGCGCATCAGGAGGTCTGGGCGCATCTGGTGGTGCACCACTGCCTGAACGGGATCATCATGAGAGTCGCCGACGGCGAGCGGATCGACCCGCACCGGATCTCCTGTGCGACCTCCCGTGAGTTCCCCTGAGCCCTGCCGAGTCCCCAGTCCCGTAGCCAGGGGGTTCTTCTTCCTTCGTGTGCTCTCCCGCCAGGTGACGTAACTTCGGGATTCTTGAAGCGTTCTCATCTCGTCCGACCGATCTGCGGTCGGGGTGAAGGTGAGGGGGCTCGGGTTGGCGGCACTGGCGGTCGTGAGAGACCTCCGCGATGTGCGGGCTCCGGTCTCGGCGGAGGAGCTGGAGCAGTTCGAGACCGACGCGCTGGCCGGATTCGTGCTCGCGCGGGCGTCGGCCGGGCTGACGGACGGCACCATCCGCGGAGACGTCGGTCACCTGGAACAGGTGCGGACGTGGTTCGGCCGACCGCTGTGGGACATGGAGCCCGCCGACGCGGACGCGTACTTCGGGAAGGTGCTGCGGAACTCGCCCAGCGGCACCCGGCTTGCCCGGTCGCAGGCGCTGACCACGTACTTCACGTTCCTGGAGCTGCGACACAAGGTCGAACTGCACCGGATGACCGGCCGGGTCGTCGAGTGTCCGATCGACGAGATGAACCGGCCGCGCGGGGCGAAGGACGCCCAGCTGCGGATCCCGCCGCTGGAGCCGGAGGTCGGGCAGCTGTTCACCGGCTGGGCCGGCGAGCTGGCCACCTGCCGGAAGTTCGCCCCGATGGCCAGGAACTACACCACCTCGAAGCTGATGTCTGAGGTGGGTCTGCGGGTGAACGAGGCCCGCAGGCTGGACCTGGACGACATCAAGTGGAACCTCGGGCGGTTCGGCAAGCTCCATGTCCGCTATGGCAAGGGCAAGCGGGGATCGGGCCCACGCGAGCGGATGGTGCCGCTGATCAACGGTACGGGCCGGACCCTGCGGTGGTTCATCGAGGATGTGTGGGGCCAGTTCGGCGACGACCACACCCGGCCCGGTGCCCCGCTGCTGCCCTCAGAGCGCAAGAACGCCGACGGCTCCTCACGGCGGGTCGGTGATGATGCCCTGCGCAACGGCCTCGCGGAGGCCACCAAGCTCCACCTGCCGAGCTGGACCGACAAGCTGACGCCGCATGTCCTGCGGCACTTCTGCGCGTCTCAGCTCTAACTGAACGGGCTCGACCTGATCTCGATCCAGGAGGTTTTGGGACATTCCTGGATTGCCACGACGATGCGATACGTCCATGTGCAGCAGACCCGGGTCGAGGACGCCTGGGCGGCAGGGCAAGAGCGAGCCGCGAAGCGGCTGGAAGGGCTGATCCGTTGAGGTGGAACCTGCGGCTGACCGCCGCGAACAAGGGCATCTGGAAGGCCTCCGAACTCCAACGGAACCTGGCCGAGCACGGGTTGGTCATCTCGGCGGGGAAGATGTCCGGGCTTTGGTCCGGACAGCCGGTCTCCCTCAAGCTGGAGGACCTGGACGTGATCTGCGTCGTCCTGGGCTGCGAGATCGGTGACCTGCTGATCCCTGAACCGCAGAAAGTCACCCGTCCCAGCCAGGACACCGATGTCCGGCAAGCGGCCGCTGGCTCCTCGGAACCGGCCCCGGCGGTGGTTCCTCGCCGCCGTGATGGCCGGTCCCTTCCTCCGATGTGACCGATGGGCCCGAGTTCCTGCCCGGATTGCCTGTCCTGGGGGCGGTTCTTCGAGCCGCGATGCTCGACGTGTTCCTCGTTCGCCAGCCGCTGGAAGGTGGGCGTTTGCGCTGGCTGCACGCGCCAAATGCCTCTGCGGGATGATTACTGCCGTCTGTGCTGGGTCCAGGCGAGAACGGAGGCCGCCGCGGCTGGCGACAAACCGGAGTCCTTCCTGCCTCACCTCCGCCACCAGCAGCTGTTCTTCTACGGACTGACGGCACTCGGGGACCGGCGTCCCAAGCCATCGGCGGCCAAGCACGGCCGCCGGGGCCGACCCCGGCGACCCGATCCGGCGCCCGCACCCCCTCCGCCCGCGGTCTGGTGCCAGCTCGCGTTGTTCGAGGCCCGCCGAGACCTCACAGGTCGGGCCACCGATGAGGACGCTCACCGCGGCAACCCCTGGCTGGCCTGGGCCCGCCATAGCGCCCACCGCCTCGGTGAGGCCCGCGGCTGGCCCCGCAAGACGCGTCTGAACATCGACCAGGCCCTGGTCATCGTCCTGACCGGCCATGCCGAGGGCGACGTGGTCCGGTACTCGGAAGTCTTCCCGGTGCTTCGATCGCGCGGCCTGAGCATCGAGCGGACCACGGAAGTACTCGACCACATCGGCGTGTTCCTCGACGACCGGCCGTCGTCGTTCGAGCTGTGGCTAGAGTCCAAGCTCGACGGGCTCGCCACCGGGATTGCCCACGATGTCGGAGACTGGGCCCGGCTGCTGCACGACGGCGGCCCCCGTTCCCGGGCTCGCCATGCCGCGACGGTCTGGAACTACCTCAACCGGATCCGGCCCGTGCTGCTGGAATGGTCGAACCGTTACGACCACCTGCGCGAAGTCACCCGCGACGACGTGCTCGCCCACCTCGAAACCGTTCAAGGATCGCAGCGGCAGACCACGATCATCGCCCTGCGGTCGCTGTTCGGCCGGGCCAAGAAGAACGGCACCATCTTCAAGAACCCGACCAGCCGCATCCGGGTCGGCCAGCGCGAGGAAGGCGTCATCCAGCCTATGGAGCCTGGACACATCAACGGATCTGTCGCCGCCGTCACCCATCCTGCCGACCGGTTGATCCTCGCCCTCGCCGCCGTCCACGCGGCACGATCTGCGGCGATCCGTCGCCTCCGGCTCGACGACCTCGACATCGGCAACCGGCGGCTGTCCATCGACGGCCGCACCCGCCGGCTGGACGAGCTCACCCTTCAAGTCGCCCGAGAATGGCTGGAGTTCCGGCGCCGTCGCTGGCCCGACACCGCTAACCCGCACCTGCTGATCAACAAGCACACCGCGCTGGGAACCGGCCCCATCGGCAAGAGCTCGGTCGCCGGGCCGGCTCTGCACCGCCAGACCGCGACCCTGGAACGACTCCGCATGGACCGCCAACTCGAAGAAGCCCTCGTCCACGGCCCCGACCCTCTTCACCTCGCTGAGGTCTTCGGCCTCAGTGAGAAGACCGCGATCCGCTACGCGAACTCCGCCCGCGCTCTTCTGCAACGAGACCTGGAATCCGACCCCGCGACTTCACCGCGAACCCACGGGTCCAACCCCTAGGATCGGGCTTCTGGACCCTCGGGTTCCCGCTGAGAACCCTTCAGTATTCACGAACTCACGGACCTCCCGGGGTATCGCCGAGGTGAGCCCAAAAGGGGCCATGGGATGATCTTGAAGCCCTGAGCCCGCCTGCCCGTCACCCGTTCGGCTCAACGTCGTTGGTGGTGATGTTGGGCTGTCGTCTATGGCCGGGGCGGGACTTGTGACCTCGATCGAGCGGACCGCGTACCCGCGGTTCAAGCGGCTGATCACCGCGCACGAACTGCATCTGTTCTTCGCCCCGAGCAGGGACGAGGTCGAGTGGGCGTCCGGCGTCACGGACACCGATGACCATCTGCTGGCGCTGCTGCTGACGCTGAAGTCCTACCAGCGCATGGGGTGCTTCCCCCGGCTGGAAGAAGTGCCGGCGATGGTCGTGGACTTCGTGCGCCGCACGCTCGAGCTGCCGGACGGCACGCTGCCGGTCTACCGGGCGGCGAAGACGGCGAAGAACCACCGGGGCCTGGTCCGCAAGCGGGTGGGCACCGCCTACGACCAGGCCAGGGCCCGGGGGATCTCGGAGGCGGCAATCCGCAAGGAGGCCGCGGCGAAGAACCGCCCGGCCGATCTGATCAACATCGCCTTGGAGAAGGTAGTCGAGGCCGGGCTGGAGCTGCCGGCGTTCTCCACGCTGGACGTGATGGCCTCGAAGGTCCGCCGGGAAGTCAACGACTCGATCTGCGCCGGGATTCACGACCGGATGAGCGCGGAGGAGCGGGCCGGGGTGCTGCGTCTGCTGGAGGAGAAGAACGAGGACGGCACCACGCAGTACAACCGGGTGAAGAAGTCCGCGCAGGCGCCGAGCTGGTCGCACTTCAAGAAGCTGGTGACGCGACTGGAGTGGGTCGACGGGCTGGGCGACACCGATGAGTGGATGGAGGGCGTTGCCTCCCGGAAGATCACCGACTTCGCCGGTGAGGCGGACGCGGTCGATGCCGCAGAGCTGCGCTCCTACACGCCGCTGAAGCGGCTCGCGCTGATGGCCTGTCTGGTGCACAAGACGCGTATGCGGGTGCGGGACGAGCTGGCGATGATGTTCTGCAAGCGCATGGCCTCGAAGATCAAGAAGGCGAAGGAGGAGCTGGAGGAGATCCGGCTCGCGGAGCGGGAGATCTCCGAGGCGCTGATCGGGAACTACCGCACCGTGCTGAAGGGCATCGACGACGGCGGCCCGGCCCAGGAAGCTCTCGCCAAGGCGGACGCGGTCAAGGCCCTGGACGGCCTGGATGAGCAGGCGCCGGTTGGGGAGGTCGAAAAGCGCCTGGGCGGGAAGGTGGCGGGCACGGTCCTCGACCTGGCGAAGGCCCTGCTGGTGCAGGCGGGCGGGCTCGGCGCGGTCACCAAGACGGTGGAGGGCTTCGGCGGATTCGCTGGCCAGTACGAGCAGATCGAGAAGGTCTCCGCGCACCACGGCAACTTCTTCGAGGTGCTGGTGTACGAGCATATCGGCCGGGACCGCTCGGTGATGTTCGACCTGGCCAAGAAGCTGGAGCTCACCGCCACCAGCGAGGACGGCCGGGTCCTGGACGCGCTCGCGCACGCGTTGCGCCACGAGGGCGCTCGCGGCGAGTACATCACCGCCTTCAACGAGGAAGGCGAGAAGGTGGACATCACCTTCGCCACCCAGAACTGGCGCCGCGCCGTCGTCGACAAGACCCGCTCGGGGCAGTTCGTGCGCAAGCACTTCGAGGCGATGGTCTTCACCGCGCTGGCCGAGGAGCTGCGCACCGGGGATGTGGCGGTGGTCGGCTCGGAGGAG
Source organism: Streptomyces sp. YIM 121038 (assembly GCF_006088715.1). Taxonomy (NCBI): domain Bacteria; kingdom Bacillati; phylum Actinomycetota; class Actinomycetes; order Kitasatosporales; family Streptomycetaceae; genus Streptomyces; species Streptomyces sp. YIM 121038. The sequence continues at coordinate 590,483 of NZ_CP030772.1, read as the reverse complement.
TACGGCGACTGGTCCGAGCAGCTGCTGGACTGGGAGATCGTCGAGGAGAAGCTGCCCGCCTACCTGGTCGAGGTCGGCCTGTGCGCGAGCGAGGCGGAGGCCGGCTCCTTCAACGCGGTGAGCTTCCGCCAGCAACTCGAGGACAAGCTGCGGGCCGCCGCGGCGGCCGCGGACTCCGGCTACCCGGACAACGAGACCCTGATCATCGACGAGATCACCGGTGCCCCCTCGCTCAAGCCGCACCGCGCAGAGGGCCAGCGGCCCTCCGCCAAGCGCCTGGAGCAGGAGATCAAGGCGCGGATGCCGGAGCGCACCCTGATCGGGATCGCGGCGCGGACCGCGTACTGGGTGGAGTGGTGGCGCCGCTTCGGGGTGCCCTCGGGCAACGACCCCAAGCTGGCCGATCCGTTCGGCCGCTACGTGCTGTGCACCTTCGTCAAGGGCACCAACATGGGCCCGTACGAGGCCGCCCGGCACCTGCCGAACGTGTCCGGGCACGAGCTCGCCTATGTGGCGAACCGGCACTTCTCCCTGGCCTTGCTGAACGAGGCGATCGCCGACCTGGTCAACGCGCATGCCCGCCTGGACATCTCCCGCGCGTGGGGCGACGGCACCACCGTGGCGGCTGACGGCACGCACATGGACACCTACCTCAACAACCTGCTCGCCGAGACGAGCATCCGTTATGGGAAGCCGGGCGGGATCGCGTACCACCACATCTCGGATACCTATGTCGCGTTGTTCACGCATTTCATTCCGTGTGGGGTGTGGGAGGCCGTCTACATCATCGAGGGCCTGCTCAAGAATGCCTCCGAGGTCAAGCCGACCACCGTGCACGCCGACACCCAGGGCCAGTCCCAGCCGGTGTTCGCGATGGCGCACCTGCTCGGCTTCGACCTGATGCCCAGGATCCGCAACTGGAAGGGCCTGACGTTCTACCGGCCCTCCAAGCAGGCCACCTACGAACACATCGACGTGCTGTTCGGCGAGGCGGGCAAGAACTTCATCGACTTCGATCTGATCGAGTCCCAGTTCCGGCACCTGATGAAGGTGGCCGTCTCCGTCCGGGAGGGCGCCATCTCCTCGGCGACGCTGCTCAAGCGGCTGCGGTCCGGGTCGCACAAGAACGCCACCTACATGGCCTTCCGCGAGGTCGGCCGGGTGATCCGCACCATTCAGCTGCTGCGCTACCTCACCGACGCGCCGCTCAGGCGCCGGGTGACGGCGGCGACCAACAAGGTCGAGTCGTTCAACAACTTCTCCCAGTGGGTCGGCTTCGGGAACAGCGGGGTCATCGCCGACAACGACCCCGTCGAGCAGGAGAAGGCGATGAAGTTCAATGCTTTGTTGACGAACGCGGTGATCTTCCACAATGCCCTGGACATCGCCGAGATCGTCCGCCAACTCCAGGCCGAGGGCTGGGAGATCGAGCCCGAGGACCTGGCGCAGGTCTCCCCGTACATGACCGAGCACATCAAACGCTTCGGCGAGTACTCCACCCACGAGATCGGCATCCAGCCTGATGCGTACGAGACGAAACTGAACGTCGACTTCACCTCGCTGCGCGAGCAGGACCCCGCGCCCGCCGGCTTCGGCAAAGCCGCCTGACCGCACGAAGGAGGGTCCAGCGTGTGCGAGACTCGCGACATGCTCATCGCGAAGGCCCACGCCTGGGCCGTCGTTCTGTCCTCGCCCCGGTGGTGGCGCCTGCCGATGGCCGACCGGGGGCCGCACCGCTCGGGTGTGGAGCTGGGCCTGTGGACCAGCCGCCAGGTGAGGGGCAGCGGCCTGTGCACCTCGTGCTGGTTCCGCGAGAGCGCGCCGGACATCGGGTTCTGCGACGGCGGCGACTGCCGCAACTTCACCGGCTCCTTGAGGTTCTGGCCGCTGGTGCGGACAGCCGCGGGTGAGCCTGCAAGGTCAGCCCGTCGCGACAGGCGCCCCGGTCGGGGCGCCCTGAGCGGGCACCTTCGTTTCGTACGACATCAAGGCGGGTGTGCCCGCCCCGGTGGGCTGGACCAGGACGACGACCCGTCCGTCGTCGAGCTGTGCGGCGAGCGCCTCGAACGGCCCGTCCGGCACCGCCTGCCGGAACAGGACGGTACTGGACGGGCCGCAGGAGCCCGGCAGCGAGCCAGGTGAAGCGGGCTCGTGCGTCCCACCAGTACGAACCCTGCGCGAACGCGCGGGAGGCGGGGTACTCGACGTCGTCCACGGTCAACGGATGCGTCTCGGCGGTGCCGTGCACGGCGACCATCCGTCCCGCACTCCCGCGGGCCCGGCTCGATGTTCTGTAGGCAGCCGGCCGTGTACGTACGGGAGGCGGGGACGAAGCCGTCTCGACGTCGGCTGAACGCTTCAGCCGCCGCCGACACGAGGACCTGGCGGCGCTGCTCGGCCTCGTCGGCGTCGTTCCAGTACCGCTCGTTCACCGGTCCGAACGCGGCCCGATACGCCTGGTGCGTGTAGTCGCCGCTGGTCCAGGGCGCGTTGGAGACGTATCCCACCCCCGCGCTCCGGTTCGCTCCGGATGGCCGCCGGATCGCGGAAGAGGCGATTCCGCGCAGGACATCCCCGCAGTTCAGCCACGCAGACAGAACTGCTCCCGCACCACTCATCGCACCTCCAGCGCACCCTGTTGTGCCATGCGTCTGGCAGGTTCACTTGCACTCAGGAGGTCCGGAGTCCGTGCTAGTCCTGAACTCCGCTTTCAGGGCGAGGGCAACGCCTCTGCAGCCAGCGGCGCCTGGGAAGCGAGGGACGAGCGGGCTGTGCCGTGGCGGGGGAGATGAGACATCGTGACGCTTGCTCCTTCCACGCATCCATTGGATCTGTCGGCAGTGCGTGACCGGGTCGATGGCGTCTTGGCGGGCTTTCTGGCCGACAAGGCGTCCGCTGCTTGTGCCGGTCGGCTTCCGTCTCAGGCGGTCGAGGCGTTGGCGGACCATGTGATGGCGGGCGGCAAGCGACTGCGCCCTCTGCTCTGTGTCACCGGTTGGTACGCCGCCGCGGGTCAAGTACCCGTGCCTGAACCAGTGGTGCGTGTGGCAGCCGCACTGGAGCTGTTCCACGCCTTCTGCCTCATTCACGACGATGTCATGGACAACAGCCCCACCCGCCGTGGCCGCCCCACCGTGCACCGCACCCTGGCCGACCGCCACCCGCCAGACTGCTGCACCCTCCAGACGGCCCGGAAGTTCGGGACCGGAGCCGCGATCCTCATCGGCGACCTCGCCCTGACCTGGTCCGACGAGCTCGTCCACACAGCAGGGCTTACCCCAGGCCAACTGGCCATGCTCCTGCCGCTCCTGGATGTGATGCGTACCGAGGTTATGTACGGCCAGTACCTCGACCTGGCCGCCACCGGCCATCCCACCACCGACCTCGACCATGCCCTGACCATCATCCGCTACAAGACCGCCAAATACACGATCGAACGCCCTGTACACATCGGGGCCGCCCTTGCCGGCGGCACTACGGCGCTGGCCGAGGCCCTGACCGCCTACGCACTGCCCCTGGGCGAGGCATTCCAGCTGCGTGATGACCTCCTCGGCGTCTACGGCGATATACAGATCACCGGCAAGTCCCCGCTGGACGACCTACGCGATGGCAAGCACACAGTCCTGCTCGCCATCGCGCTGCGCGCTGCGGCACCGCACCAGGCCGAAACCCTTGAACGCCTGCTGGGCCGCCCGGACCTCATCGAGACCCAAGCCGGCGAGATCCGCTCCATCCTCACCGCGACCGGAGCGCGTGCCCAGGTCGAAGAAATGATCAACCTACGCTGCGAGCATGTGAAGGACCTCCTCAACCACGCCGACCTCATCCACCCCTGCGCGCTGCCCGCTCTATGGCACTTCGCCAACGCAGCAGCCCGGCGGTCCGCGTAACCGCCTGACCCGAAGGAGCGCCTGCTGGCTCGGGGCAGGGGCGCCGAGTCGGGTAGGCGCATCTCAGCAAGCCAGTTGATGCCTGCCGTGCGCCCGACGCGCATCGCAAACACGAAGGGTGAGCCATGGCTGAAGCAGCCCCCCCTGCCTCCGGGCCCGATGCATGGGACATGGAGCGTGCCGGGCTACTCGATGGTGCTGCGCTCGATCTGTTGAAAGAAGTACACACTGTCCATGACGGCCCGCGGGCCCCGGACGGCGCCACCGCGTACCTGGTCGGAGAGCCCCGCTACATCCCCTACCGCGCCACCGTGATGCCTTGCCCGGACGAGGGCCTGATGATGGCCGAGCACATCCTGCGCACCGTATACCGCCCCGAGATCATCCATTCCGTCGAGACCGGGGCGGTCGCCGACATCGCACGGCGCACCACTGCGGTCCAGGCCGCCGGGCTGTGGCGGAAAGGGGAGACACCGGCCGGACGCGGGCTAGAGGAGCTCGCGCGTAGAGCGCCACGCAAGGGAGGCGAAACCGGGGAGTTGTGGGCCGAGTACCAGCGACGTGTACCCAGTGCCGCAGATCCCATCATCGCCATGCGCGACATGTGGGGCAGCGTCTACAGCTGGCAGTTCATCCGCGGCGATGACGCCCGGCTGCACGACCTCAGCGCATCGCTGTTGTCGATCACCACCGCGGTGGACTTCTGCGGCGCCCTCGACGACTCGCGGGCTGGTAACCAACACCGTTACATGGTCACATCCGGGGAGGGCCTGGCCCACCTCTCCGGCCCGGCGGCGACCCTGGCAGCACGCGAGATGGTCGCGGTGGGCGCGCTCATGGTGGCCAGGGACGCGATAGCAACAACACCCTCCACCGATGTCCAGCCGCCCACCCCGGAGGAGTACATGGGAGCGCGTTGCTGGGACGGCGCTGTCGCCCCCTATTACCGGGTCATGCTCGGCACCTCGCACTACCTTCAGGTCGGCGCGCGGTGCGGCGAGTTCACTGCCAGGGCGGACTGCACCGCCATCCAACGCGCGATCGACAACATCGTTCGCTACAACGACGTCACCGACGCGGTGGCCGACTACGTCAGTCACGAAAGCTTCAACGAGCTCCTGCTGGTCCTGGCGGTCGTCGGTCCCGAGAGCGTCACCGGCTACGGCACCGCGCTGGCCGAAGCGACGGATGCCGCCCTCGCCTGCACGTGTAGCGCACCAGGCCATGAGGAAGCGGGCGAGCTGTCGATGGGCGCCTGCGTCTTCTACCTGTTGACACCGCGCTACCAGGTCAGACGCCAGCTCTCCGCATTCACCAACACCACTGCCGGCACGGCCTTCACCGCCCGAGCCAGCGGATGCCTGCTCCTGCCGGGCAGTACCTTCCACGACGACACCTGGGCACCACTGTGGCAGCCGGCACCTCCCCCCACTGTGGACGAACGCGCCCACCGCATCGCCCGACGCAGCACCATCCCCGGCGTCGACACGAGCGCCTGTACCACCGCCGCTGCCGCCGCTTTGGCCTGCGACCTGCCGTCCGCCGACGTCTGGCAGCAGGTCTTCGACACCGCCCTCGCTGCCAGCGGCGACGTGGACAAAGCAGACGCCGCCCCACTCCGTGACCTGCTGCGCCCCTTCTGGCAGCAGGCCGTCCTCGGCGAGGCAACCACCCACGGCACCGACGCCCGCCTCCTCATGGACACCGACCAGGCCATCCGCGCCACCTACCGCCTCCCCGCCACCACCGGCCTCCACCTGCGCCGTGCGTTCTTCGGCGTAGCCAGCGGCGCGGCAGAACTCGCCCACACCAACCCCTACGCTCGCCTTGCTGACGGCCTGGCCGCCACCTGCCGGTGAACATCCTTGAGGGGACTTGGAGCTCTGGGCCTTGATGGCTCTGTTCCATAGGTGACCCCTGTTGCAACGCCCAGCACCGACGCCGTTGTTGCAGGTCGCCATGTTTCAGCAGTCGTTTCCTTCCTCTTGATCGATGGAACGCACTCGTGAAACGATTCTGGCGTGATCGCCGACCCTCACAAGCTCGTTGAGTCGCACGCCTGCCCGATGTCCACCTGCCAGGCCCCGCCCTGCTCGCCGTGCCGCACCACCGCGGGCAAGGTCGCGCTCAAGTACCACACCGCCCGCTTCCAACTCGTTCCCGCGCTCCGCTCCGAACTCCACGTGGCCACCCCGGCCGTACGCCACCCCGGATCGGTATGGACCGCCCTGCCGGCCGTGAAGCCTGCGGAGGCCGCCACGCCGATGGAGGTCCGTCTCGGATACGCCCGCGTCTCCACCAGCACCCAGGAGATCCAGTCCCAGGTCGACGCCCTCGAAGCCTCCGGCGTGCACCGACTGTTCCACGAGCGCATCAGCACCCGCGTGCGCGAGCGGCCCGAGATGAAGGCCGCCCTCGCCGCGGCCCGCGAGTACCGCACCCTCGGAGCAAAGGTCACTCTCGTCGTGCATGAGATGAAACGGCTCGGCCGCGGCGCCCTGGAACTCCTCAAGGTCGCAGAAGAGTTGCGGGACACGGAGCTGACCGGCATCCCGCGCTCGGACTTCGCACACCTGGTGGAGATCCGGGATACCGGGACCTGCTGGAATGGCTGCACTCCCACGGCCGAGTGCTGGTCGTGGGCATGGAGGGCACCGGCTCCTTCGGCGCCGAGCTCGGCCGTTGCCTCCGAGCCAACCAGATCACTGTCGTCGAGGAGGACCGACCCGACCGTCGGGCTCGCCGAGCGGCAGGAAAGTCAGACTCCATCGACGCCTACGCCGCCGCCACCGCGGTACTCGCCGGCCGCGCCACAGGCACACCGAAGCACCGCGACGGCACGGTCGAGGCAATCCGCGGACTGCGCGTCGTACGCGCCAGCGCCGTCAAGGCCCGCACCCAGACCATCAACCAGATCAAATCGCTGATCATCACCGCGCCCGCCGAGGTCCGCGAAGCACTCCGCTCGCTGACCACAACCGAGCTGGTCCGACGACTGGCCGCCAGCCGTCACGGTGCAGATCTCACCGACCCGGCCACGGCCGTCAGACTTGCCCTCAAACGCCTGGCCAGACGCTACCGGCACTTGAGCGAGGAGATAGCGGACGCGGACGCCGACCTACGCGTGTTGATCGCCCGCACCGCACCCGGCCTGCTCGCGCTGACGGGCGTCGGGACCGAGACCGCCGGACAGTTGCTGGTCACCGCTGGCGACAACCCCGACAGACTCGCCTCCGAGGCCTCCTTCGCCCACCTATGCGCCGCCGCACCCATCCCGGCCTCGTCCGGGCGCACGGACCGCCACCGGCCCAACCGTGGCGGAGACCATCAGGCCAACCGCGCACTGCACACAATCGTGCTGGTTCGCATGCGCCACGACCCGCGCACCCGTGACTACGTCGCCCGGCGCACCCCCCGAAGGACTCAAGACAAAGGACATCTTCAGGTGCCTCAAACGCTTCGTCGCGCGTGAGGTCTACCACCACCTGACCAGCGCATTCAGCGACACACCCGGGCCGTCTCCTACAGCTTGACGATCTATAGAAGCTTCAGAGTCAAGTGAGATCCGGTGGCGATACTGGGTTCGTGATGCGGTAGGGACGTTCCCGCTTTCCACCGAGTGAGATGCCTATGCGCGCCCTCGCGAGAAGTATCGCGACAACCCTCCTCTGACGCGATTGGTTCGGACGGCGGCAAGGCGATAGAGGAGGCGGAGAGTCCACCATGTCCAGGCCAAAAGGGCTTTGCCGGAACGTGGCTTCGAGGCGATGGCGAATTTGAGGATCTCCAGCATGGTGTAGGAGAAGCGACGCAGCGAGTTCTCCTCCATCGCCAGGAGCTGCATGGAATGGTTCGCCGCGGAGGGGGAGCTCCGCCACATTCGGAATAGGCCCTGCCGTACTGGATCGCGGCCGTCGGCATCGGCGAGGATCTTGTGAAGTGTCAGGGCTGTCGCTTCGGGGACGGCACCCGCCCAGCGCCGTATCAGAGAGTAGGTCTTCACTGCGTGGGCGCCGATACATTCACCGTCAAGCAGTGCCAGGGTCATCCCGCAGGCAGAAAGAGGGTGATGACTGCCCACGGCATCGCCGACGAAGGCGGCATGGGGCGTGGTGGTGTACTGGGAACGGGGTTGGCTGCGGTTGGCCGACCAGCGCCCAAGCCCGGCCCGTAGCGCTGCCTCCGCGCAGGCCAAGAGGGGGGCAGGCATCGCCTGCCGATAGTCGTGGAGGTCGTACGGCTTGCCCGGTCTCCTCAAATGGGCGGGGACGTCGATAGTCATGCGGACTTGCCCCTCGTTGATTGCGTAGGCAAGGACGGGTGAAGGGCCTGCAGCGAAAACGTGTGCAAAGTCTTCGAGGGGGAGTTCGACGTCATCCAGGAGGAGTCCCAGGGTGTGCGACCGTGGGTGAGACGGACCGGACTGGGCCGTGCGGCCCTCGGCTCTGATCCACAGTCCTCTCGTCGGCACGGGATTTGGGGGTGTAGGGCCAGTGATGACCGGATATCCATCAGCTCCGGCCTGCACGCGCCGCCCATAAAGCAAGCTGACCTTGGGTTGTTGCGCAGCCGTGTGCCTGATCCGGTCCAGAAGCAGGTCATGGCGGCATGCGAGGGCGGTCAGCCCGCCCGGATAGGGAAGCACAATGGGATGCAGCCCGTCGTCCGGGTAGACGGCGAAACCAAGACCAGGGCGGTGCGGCAGGTCCCGCCAGGCGACACCAAGGCGGTCGAGTGCCCGGACCCCGGGTGGATGGAGCCACTCGCCTGCAAATCGTTTGCCTGTGTCGGTACTGGGTTCGATCAGCGTCACGGTGTGCCCGGTGGCGGCCAGACTCAAAGCAGCCGCGCATCCGGCGATTCCGGCGCCGCTGACCAGCACATGTGCTGGTTCGACCGCCGTCATGCGGTGCACCGCGCCACGATAGCTTCCACCTCGTGGCGGCCCAGTTTGTCCTTTCCGTTCCGGAGCGCGACAGCCGTGGCACGGGCAAGCTCGTAGGGGATGGCGGAGAACACCCGGATCGGACCGGCTGGCAGAGACTTCAGGTAGCGGTCCGCGTGGATCATCTTCTGGTCGATGTAGATGTCGAGGTCGTCGGCCGTCCAGCCAGCAGGGAGGAACGTTACGCCGCGATTGGCGTCGACGTGCAGGTCCTTGCGGATGTTGACCGCTTGCAGGGTGCGGCCGTACTCGACGGCGGCAGTCCGGTCGGTATCGGTCCCGTTGAACCAGGACCACAGATCGCTCAACAGCAGGCCGACCGACCCGGCCACGGCGAAGGTGTACTGGTCGAGGTCGTCAGGCGTCGCGATCCGCCAGTCACGCTCAGCCCATTCCGCCATGCGAGATGCCATGACCGCTGTCGCTTCCCAGATCCTGGCTGCGACGCTGGACGGGCTGTAGTAGGCCCATCGTGACAGCTGTCGCGTCACCTCGGGAAGGACGCCCTCATAGGGCTGCAGAGCCGTATCGATGGCGGCAGGCGTCACCGCCGCCTGAAAGGCCTGAGCGACAGCTCGCAGCGCGCGGGCCTTATCCACGGTCGGCAGCCCAGGATGATCCTCGATCTCATCGATGGCACGCAGACACAGATAAGCCGAGCTCACTGCCTCACAGAGGCCCGGCGGCAACTGCCGGATAGGCAGGTAGAAAGTGCGGCTCGTCGTCAGCAGAGCATCGTCGACGTCATCTGCGACAGCAGTGTTCATCGAATTATCCTTTCCAACCAATGAGTCTGAGGCATGAGTGCACTGGAACAGGCTGGAGCTCGTCAGCAGTTGGTGAGCGTCAGCCAGCGGCCCAGGGCCCATAGCGGGAAGTACTCCGAGTACAGGAGGTAGTCGAGAACACCGGTTCCCAGGCAGGCACCGGTGGCCGCCGTCTGATCCCATGAACCGTCGGGATTTTGGTGTGTTCGCAGCCAGCAGATGCCGTCGCGTACTGCAGGATGGTCCGGACCGTTGATCTCCATCAGAGCGAGCAGGGCCAAGGCCGTCACGGTGGGCTGGCTCTGTCGGTGGGGCACGTAGCGTCTTTCCAGGAATCCCTGGAAGTGTTCGCCCCAGCCGCCGTCGGGTCGTTGAACTGATTCAAGCCAGGCCGCGGCACGCTGCAGCCGAGGATGAGTCGGGGGACAGCCGGTAGCCAGCAGCCCGCGGACGGCGAAGAAGGTGCCGTAGACGCGGTTGATGCCCCAGGCCGCCGGCCAGGAGCCGTCCCGGTGTTGCTGCCGCAGGAGGTAGCGGGCTCCGTGCGACACGGCCTGGCGCAACCGTGTTCTCCGGGGCTCGGGAGTGTCTGCCATCAGCGGAGCCAGGGCCGTCAGGACGGAGGCGGTGCACTCGGCGTAGGAGTCTTCGATCATGCAATGGCTGAAGAGTTCGGAGGGGTTTAGCCGTTCAAGTAGCCGACTACCGCGTCGCGGCTCGTAGGTCCCGAATCCTCCGTCCTTGTTCTGCGTCCGCAGCATGAAGTCCGCCGCCTGGCCCAGCCGGTCTGTGCAGGGCGCCCGGCGAGCGTGAAACAGTGCCGCCAGGGCTTCACCCGTGCAGTCGCTGACCGGCCAGCGGTGCGCTCCGTCGGTGAAACACCAGCCGCCCAGAGCGGGAATACGCGCGTTGATACCGGGGCTCTCAATTTCTCTGGTGACCTGAGCATCCTGGAGATAGCCGCATGCACGGCGAACGGCGTCGTGCGCGGCGCTGGTCGGGTAGGCGAGAAGGGCTTCGACCGCGAAGGAGGTATCCCAGGTCGCCGATCGATTGCCGAGATACCGGGTGCCGCCGTCCTGGTCCTCCCACCGCCAGTGCTCCAAACCCTCCAGCGCCTGCTCGACAGCATGCGGCCCGGCTCCCGAGGCGTGCAGGGCGAGAACGTTCAGTGCTCCCGTGATCGACGACAACCCAAGCTCGTCGGTCACCTGTTGCTCGTGCTCGACCCGCCGAAGGCATCGTTCCAGCGCCCGCTCGCGCAGCGCTCGGACCGGACGGCGCTCATACCAGGACAGCACGCTCTGGCCAAGGCGCAGTACGGCTGAGGGCGGCAGGCTCGCGTCTGCACCCAGCAGGGTGCGGTCGGAGCGCCGGGGCTTGTGCCCACCGAAGAGCTCGCGGCGCAGATCGTCGGAGAGCGGACCAAGGTCTCCCCTGAACCGGGTGCCGTACAGACACGCCATGGCCTGAAAGATCAGCCGCGCGTAGCAGTACAACCGGTCCGGGTGCACGGGAAACCAGCGCGGCAGCAGGAAGAATTCCGGGGGCACGGCGTTGACCGCCCGGTAGTCGTACAAACCGCACACAGCCAGCCAGAACTTGCCCCAGGTCGGAACTGCCGCGACCCTACCGGGCTGTTCGTGCAGCCAAGCCCTGGCACCCGCGGTCAGCGGGTCATCCACGGGCAGACCAAGCAGCCGCAGCGCGATGTAAGCGAGCGTCGTGCAGTACGGAGACGGACTCGCGTCGGGATCCGGATACAGCCGCCAGCCGCCCTCGGCCGTCACGGAGGCGCGGAAGTGACGGATCATCGCCCCACTACGGGCAGAGGAAACGGGGCGACCGGTGAGCTGATGGACGATCACGTACTGTGACAGAGGGGTGGTGTTCATTACGAACTCCCCCTCCCAACTGCCGTCGTCACGTTGATGAGAGAGCAACCGCAACATGGCAAGTTGGTGAGCGTGGGCGGGGCTGTGCGTCATGGGAGCCTCGTGTGAGGGAGGTTCAAGCAGTGGGCGGTTGAACTATTTCCTATGTCCGGCTGTTGGAACCTGCGAGTACCTGCAACCTCGCGAGGTGGCAAGACTCAGGGGTGAAATTGCCGATCGCTTACCGGAGACGTCGAAGGCCCGCTCAAACGAGCTGCCGATTTAGCATGCCTCGACTCCGTCCTGGAGTGCGGTGGCCTTTTGCACCAGGACAGGCACAGCACCGGCATCGCGCATGAAAGGATGGTGGATCGTTCGGCGCTCCGGAACACAGAGATTGCAGATGAGACATGGGTTGATTGCCCTCCACGCGAACACAGAAGCCGCTGCACCGGAGGCACAGATCCATGGACACTCAAAGCCAGACCATGAAACGGCAGGGACGTAATAACACTGGCCGCAGTTCGTCGAACATGCTCAACGGGATCACCCGTTCGAGTGGGGTAAGCCGCATCCCATGAGATCCAGTCCTCGGCCAGCAGGTACTAAGGCGTGTTTGAGATATTGATCTTCAGTGTGGAACGATCTTCGGATGGCTCGTGGAGATCTGACGGATGAACAGTGGGTACGCCTGGAGGCGGTGTTGCCCGAGTTGCCAGTGATGGGGCGCAAGCCTCGGGATCGGCGACAGGTCTTCGACGGGATCTGGTGGCGGACCCGGACGGGCTCACCCTGGCGGGATGTTCCCGAACGGTACGGCCCGCGGGAGACCTTGTACTCGGTTTTCCGACGCTGGCAGATCGATGGGACCTGGGCCCGCATTCTGAAGAAGTTGCAGGTCAAGGCCGATACTGCCGGGCATCTCGAGTGGGAGGTGTCCGTCGACTCCACCATCTGCCGGGCCCACCAACATGCCGCCGGCGCCCGGAAAAGGGGGACCTCGATCCGGGCCGGCCGTGTGGCGAGGGGCTGGCGGCCGAGCCGGACGACCACGCCATCGGCCGATCGCGCGGCGGCCTGACCACGAAGATCCACCTCGCGGTCGACTCCTCCTTCCATGACCTGGCCACGGCCGTCACCACCGGCCAGCGGGGCGATGCCCCGTTGTTCACCGAGCTGATGAACTGCATCCGTGTACCCCTGCCCGGCAGAGGCCGCCCACGGACCCGGCCTGTCCACGTGCTGGCCGACCGGGCGTACTCCTCCCGTGCGATCCGCGAGCACCTGCGCCAGCGGCAGATCCCGGACACCACTCCGGAGAAGCGGGACCAGGCTGGACACCGGCGCCGACGGGGCCCGGCGGGCGGACGCCCGCCCGGCTTCGACCGCGAGAAGTACAAGGCCAGACACAAAGTCGAGAACCGAATCGGCTTGCTGAAACAGGCCCGAGGCATCGCGACCAGGTACGACAAGCTCGCCGTCCGCTACGAAGCCACCATCCAACTCGCCCTGATACGGCAAGCACTGTGACCACATCTCAAGCACGCTTTAGGACTGCTGAAGACGCCGCCTGTTCAACCGCGAAGCGGATGTCACCTCACGAACTGCCCTGCCAGTTCAGAGAATGCCTGATCTTCCATACGGCCGTGGACATCACCAAGGTGGTCAACGACCTGACTGCCGAGGACTGGGAGATCGACCCCGTCGACCTGGCCACCATCACCCCGTACATCACTTCCAAGATCCGACGCTTCGGCATCTGGCACTTGGATATGGAGCCGCCCGAGCAAGAAGCGGTCGGCCATCTGCGGACGGCCGCCTGATGCCGCGACGCTCCAGCCGCCGAGACGGACGTGCACGGGCGGTCGGGTCTGGGCTGCCGGGAAAGCCGCGGTAAGCCCAGAAGCCGCCGGTTGTGGATGTTGGACCCGGTTGATTCCGCGTTCATTCATTACGCAAATCAAACATGCGCCGAGTGGCGCATTGGAGTATTCGGCGGCGTATTGAATGCCGTTTGTGGGCTGCGCAGCATAGATCGATGATCGGTTTTCAGGGTCCTGGCGGAGAATATACCTGGGTACTGCCTTTCGGGTCTGCGTGGGGAGATTGTCGCGGCGGTAGGGCGTTTCCGTGCTTTCGTGCGCCCCTACCGCTCAGGGCGCCGGGCGGTGTGAGGTGTTCCTCCCGGGCGCGGACAGCGGTGCGGTGCGATCGGGAGTACCGGCCTGTCTGTGCCCGTGGGCGGAAGGGAGCGCATCGTGGCGAGGGTGTTCCTGGCAGGCGGCCCGGGGGTGTTGGTCGGCGTCTTCGATGCGGGGGACGGCTGGGGTGGCCGGTAGTCCGACCGGCTGGTGGTGAGTTACTACGGGCGGCACGAGCACTACGAACTCACTGGGGGATTTGAAGTTGCCGGTGGGGAGCGTCTGCCGGTTTTCCGCTGGAGTTACAGCACCGCGATCGCCGAGTGAGAAGGAATATGCCCATGTCTGTTTCCCGGAGCATACCAGTGGCGATCATCGGGATCGGCTGCCGTTTCCCCGGCGGCGCGAATTCACCCGCACAGCTGTGGCGTTTGTTGCTGGAAGGCCGCGAAACGGTGTCTGCGGTGCCGCCGGATCGGTGGGGTGCGGCCGAGTTGATGGCCTTTCAGGATCCGCGGGTGGCTGCCCGGTACGGGCGGGGCTGCTTCGTGGAGGGGGATATCTGGGCGTGGGAGTCAACGGCGTTTGCGATCGCGCCGAAGGACGGGCCGATCGTGGATCCGCAGCATCGGCTGGCGGTGGAGTGCGCGTGGGAGGCGGTGGAGCACGCCGGTATCCCGGTCGCCTCGCTGCGCGGCTCGGCGACGGGGGTGTATCTGGGGCTGTACGCGCTGGACAACATGCTGGCCTCGGCCCGTCCGGTCCGGGACTGGGTGGACGGGCTGAGCGTGTTCGGCTCCGCGCCCGGCAACGCCCCCGCCCGGATCACGTTCGCGATGGATCTGCGCGGACCGGCGATGACGGTGGAGACGTTGTGCTCCTCCGGGCTGGCCGCGGTGCACCTGGCTTGCCAGGCGCTGGCCGCAGGCGAGTGCGAGATGGCGCTGGCCGGGGCGTCGATGCTGATGACCGCGCCGGAGACGCTGCACTACGAGGCGCAGTGGCTGACCTCGGCCACGGGGCACTCCTATGCGTTCGATGCGCGTGCGGACGGCTATGTGCGCGGCGAGGGCGTGGGCATGCTGCTGCTCAAGCCGCTGGCCGCGGCCCAGGCCGACGGCGACCGGATCCTGGCGGTGGTGCGGGGCACCGCCCTGTCCGGCGACGGGCAGGCGGAGCGGCTGACCGCGCCGTCGACCGACATGCAGCAGGCCGCGTTCTGGGCCGCTCTTGAGCGCGGCGGGGTGGATCCGGGCGATGTGGGGCTGGTGGAAGCGCACGGGCCGGGTACCGCCGCAGGAGATCCGACCGAGTACACCTCGATCAACGCCGTGTACGGGCGCGGCCGGGGCCGGTGCGCGCTGGGCTCGCTCAAGACCAACATCGGGCACAGCGAGCCCACCTCCGGTATCGCCGGCCTGATCAAGGCCGTGTGGGCGCTGCGCGAGGGCCTCGTCCCGGCCAACCTCAACTTCCAGGCGTGGAATCCGGCCATCCCGCTCGATGCCCACTCGCGGCTGTTCGTGCCCACCGAGACCCAGGAGTGGCCGGTGGAGGGTGGCAGCCGGCTGGCCGCGGTGTGCTCCTACGGGCTGGCCGGCACCAACGCGCACGCGCTGGTGGAGCAGCCGCCCGCGCGGCGGCGCGCCCGGCAGGGCACCGCCGGTGCGGGTGCGGGGGGCTCGGAGCAGCCGCGGCTGTATCTGCTGTCGGCGCCCTCGCAGCAAGCCTTGCCGCAGGCAGCCGGGGATCTGGCGGACTTCGTCGCCGCCCAGCGCCCGGCTCCCGCGGATCTGGCGCACACCCTGGCGGTGCGCCGCAGCCACGCCGCGCACCGGCTGGCCGTGCCGGCCGGCGGGCGCAGCCAGCTGATCGAAAGACTGCGGGAAGTCGCCCGCGACGGTGCCAGCCCGGCGGCGGTCGCCGCCTCCGTGGTCCTTACGCCGCAGGCGCCGGGTCCGGTGTTCGTCTTCACCGGGCAGGGCTCGCAGTCCCCGGGCATGTGTCAGGGCCTGCTGGACACCGATCCGGTGTTCACCGCCGCCGTCGAGGAGATCGAGCCGCTCATGCAGGCGGAGGCCGGCTTCTCGCTGCGCGAGATGATCGCCCATCCGGATCGGCTGGTGGGGGTGGAGCGCATCCAGCCCACGCTGTTGGGGTGTGACCCATACGGCAGAAACCCGCCACGGGATGATCTTGGTTAGTGGGTGAGAGCGTTGACGCGGTTCTCGTACTCACGGCGGGCCTTGCGCTGCGCCGGGATCGCCGTGGTGCCGTCGAGGGGCTTGCAGCGGTCGAGGAGTTGGCGGTGGCTCGAGCGTGCGGCGGTGACGCGCAGGGTGTAGCCCTGGCCGCGCCGTACGGTCACCCCAGCGCCGAGCGCGTCGAGCTCGGCGGGCTCCAGGTCGGCGGCGCGCAGGAAGTCGGCGACCTTGCCCGGCATGTCGAGGTCGAGGGTGACCGTCAGTTCCGGGGCCGGGGCGCCCGGGGCGGCGGCCGTGTACTCGGGCAGGAGGTCGGCGACGGCGGTACGGATGGCGCCGCGGCTGACGCCGTGGTCGCGGGCGAGGGCCGCGATAGACCGGCCTTCCCGGTACGCGGTGCGCACGTCGTCAGTCTTGTCGGCCGGGACGGCGGGGCGGCGCCCGCCCTTGTTGCCCTTGGCCTCGGCGGCCCGCATCCCGTCGTAGGTCAGCTCCCGCTGTAGATCCCGCTGGAGTTCGCCCGCGGCGGCGAGGGTCTGCACCATGAACTTCACGGTGGACAGCAGCTCGCCGGTGCGCGGATGGCGGGCGGTGAGGTCCATGCCGGAGAACGCGCCGTCGTGGATGCGCAGGGCGAGCCGGTCACAGTGCGGGACGTCTAGCACGTCGAGGATGTGCCCGGTGCCGCGCACCAGGCGGAACATCTCGGAGATGTGCACGGTGTCGCCTGGCCGCGCGTATGTGAGCAGTTCGCTGAACTTCGGGCGCTGGAGCGGGTGGAGGCGGCTGGAGGTGCCGCCGTCCTCCTCGAAGACGACGGGGTCCTCGATCCCGGCCTCGTCCAGGACGAGGTTCTGCCGTGCGGTCGACTGCTGGTCGGTCGACACCCGCTTGTAGACGAGATTGGCCACGCTGTTCCCCGCTCCTGTCGGCGCATCGGACCTCGGATGTCATCTAACCCTGTCGTCAACCGTCATCGGATCTCATTGGATCGGAGCCGTCGTCAGACCCCGGAACTACTGGGTCCATTGGACGCGCGCCGCGCCTGTCGTCATTCGACCGTTTGCCGACAGTCACTCCGTGTCGGGGTCGACGTCGCTGGGATGGACCCCGGTCAGTTCCCACTCCAGCATCCGCATCCGTTCGACCTGACGGCGTACGACGGCGACCATCCCGGCGTCGAACTCGTGGTCGGGACCGATGTCCGCAGCGGCGAAGTACGCGTCGATCCGGCTCTCGTCGACCGTCGTGACGAGATGGCGGCACGCGAGCCCGTGCTTGATCCGGGCGGCGCTGATGTCCGGGAAGCTCGCGATCAGCGCCAGGGCGGCATCGTCGTCGTCCAGATGGGCTGGAGCAGCGGCCAGGTAGAGGGCGCCGAGGTCGTGCTCGTAAAGGAGGTGGGTCATGCCCGGTCCAATGCAGGAACAGGGCGGAGAGCCATCACCCATTAGGCGTCCGGCAGTTATGCAGGACATGGAGAATCCCAGCACGGTCTTCGAGGCCATCACCGGCATCCCCGCACCGCGGGAGGAAGCCGTCACCGCCGAGCCGATGAACATGGAGAACGCGGGTGGGGCCTGCGACTTGGGCTGCCGTTAAGGAAGCTGACGCCAGGGGCAAAGTAGCTCAACGCGACGCTCAGGCCATGGACTCCGCGGCGTCGTCTTCGGCGAGGATGCGGTAGACGGTGGCGACCGAGGGGTGTTCGCCCTTGTTCTTGCCCGAGGTGATGACGAGTTTCTGGGCGATCTGCGGTACGGGCACGCCGTTGGCGCGCAGGCTGCGGGCGTAGCCGGCCATGTCGTCGTCGACGACCTTGGGGCGTCCGCCGTGACGGCCGCGCTCGCGGGCGGAGGCCTGGCCCTCCAGGGACTTCTCCCGGATGTACTCGCGCTCGGACTCGGCCATGCCGGCGAAGAACGCGAACAGGGCGGCGCCGTGCCCGGACGGGTCGTACACCCCCTGCAAGCGGGTCGCCATGAAGATCAAGAAGGCCAAGGAAGAGCTGGAGGAGATCCGGCTGGCCGAGCGGGAGATCGTCGAGGCCCTGATCGGGAACTACCGCACCGTGCTCAAGAACCTCGACGACGGCGGCCCCGCCCAGGAAGCGCTGGCGAAGGCCGCGGCGATGACCGCCGAGGCCGTGAAGGCCCTGGACGGCCTGGACGAAGCGGCGCCGGTGGAGGAGGTCGCCCGGCGCCTGGGAGGCGAGGTCTCCCCGGCCGTGCTCGCCCTGGCGAAGGCCCAATTGGTGCAGGCCGGCGGATTGGGGGCGGTCACCAAGGCGGTGGAGGTCTTCGGCGGATTCGCGGGGCAGTACGAGAGAATCGAGAAGGTCGCCGCGCATCACGGCAACTTCTGGGAAGTGCTGCTGTACGGTCAGCTCGGCCGGGACCGGTCGGTCATGTTCGACCTGGCGGAGAAGCTGGAGTTCACCACCACCTCCGAGGACGGTCGGGTGCTGGCCGCGCTCGCGCACGCGATGCGCCACGAGAGCGCCCGCGGCGAGTACATCAGCGCGCTCGGCGAGCATGGCAAGCAGATCGACATCTCCTTCGCCACACAGAACTGGCGCAAGGCCGTGCTCGACAAGACGCGGCCGGGCCGGTTCGCCCGCAAGCACTTCGAGGCGATGGTCTTCACCCACCTCGCCGAGGAGCTGCGCACCGGGGACGTCGCCGTGGTCAGTTCGGAGGAGTACGCCGACTGGTCCGAGCAGCTGCTCGCATGGGAGGACATCCAGGAGAAGCTGGCCGACTACCTCGTGGAGGTCGGGCTGTGCGAGGAGGGCGAGGCGAGTGCTTTCGACGCGGGCTCCTTCCGCCGACAACTGGAGGACAAGCTGCGCGGCGCCGCCGCGGCGGCCGATGCCGGGTATCCGGACAACGAGGGCCTGGTCATCGCCCCCGAGACCGGCATCCCCTCACTCAAGCCGCACCGTTCCGAGGGGCAGCGGCCCTCGGCGAAGCGCCTGGAGCAGGAGGTCAAGGCCCGGATGCCGGAGCGCACGCTGATGGGGATCGTGGCCCGCACCGCATACTGGGTGGAGTGGTGGCGCCGCTTCGGCCCACCGTCGGGCAACGACCCCAGGCTGAAGGACCCGTTCGGCCGCTACGTGCTGACCACGTTCGTCAAGGGCACCAACATGGGCCCGTACGAGGCGGTCAGGCACATCCCCGGGGTGTCCAGGCATGAGCTGTCGTACGTGGCCAACCGGCACTTCTCCATCGCACTGCTGAACGAGGCCGTCGCCGACCTGGTCAACGTGCACGCCCGCCTCGACATCTCCCAGGCCTGGGGCGACGGCACCGCCGTGGCCGCGGACGGCACCCACATGGACACCTACCTCAACAACCTGCTCGCCGAGACAAGCGTGCGCTACGGCAAGGCGGGCGGCATCGCCTACCACCACATCTCCGACACCTACATCGCGCTGTTCACGCACTTCATCCCATGCGGGGTATGGGAGGCCGTCTACATCATCGAGGGCCTCCTCAAGAACACCAGCGAGGTCAAGCCGACCACCGTGCACGCCGACACACAGGGCCAGAGTGTGCCCGTTTTCGCCCTGGCGCACCTGCTGGGCTTCGACCTGATGCCCAGGATCAGGAACTGGAAGGGCCTGACCTTCTACCGCCCGTCCAAACAGAGCAGTTACGTCCACATCGACTCGCTGTTCGGTGAGCCGGGCAGACACGTCATCGACTTCGACCTGATCGAGTCCCAGTTCCGGCACCTGATGAAGGTGGCCGTGTCCGTGCGCGAGGGCGCCATCTCCTCCTCAACCCTGCTGAAGCGGCTGCGCTCGGGCTCGCACAAGAACTCCACCTACACCGCGTTCCGCGAGGTCGGCCGTGTGATCTGCACGGTGCAGCTGCTGCGCTACCTCACCGACGCGCCGCTGCGCCGGCGGGTGACGGCTGCGACGAACAAGGTCGAGTCGTTCAACCGGTTCTCCCAGTGGGTCGGCTTCGGCAACCAGGGCGTCCTCGCCGACAACGACCCCATCGAGCAGGAGAAGGCGATGAAGTTCAACGCCCTGCTCACGAACGCGGTGATCTTCCACAACGCCCTGGACATCGCGGAGATCGTCCGTCAGCTCCTGGAGGAGGGCTGGGAGATCGACCCGGAGGACCTGGCCCACATCTCCCCGTACTTGACTGAGCACATCAAGCGGTTCGGCGAGTACTCCACCCACGAACTCGGCATCCAGCCCGGCCCGTACGACCCCAAGCTCGACGTCGACTTCACCCAGCTCCGTGACCGGGACCTGCGAGCCGAGGGTTTCGGCACAGCGGCCTGACCGGGCAGGGGAGAGACTCGCTACGCATGGCTGAATCGTCGGCTCCGGGGCCGGTTCCCTACCGGCCCCGGAAGAGTACGCTCGATTACGTACCGTGAGCTGTCCAGGCTGGATGGAACTGGCCACAGCGGCGACTCCGGCGGACAGACGCGAATCGAGGCGACATCCGAACGTTCCGTCAGCGGGCATGACACGGCTCCTTGAGCCAGCCCTCATCTAGGCTCGCCTCTCGTGCGTTCACGGCGTGCCCGGCCCCCGCTCGTGCCGCGTGTCCGGGAGGCGACGGAACGGACATTCGATGTCTGTCACCCGCCATGGCGTCCTCGCCTCCCAGGCCGTGCTCGACCTGGCCTGGCGTGCGGATGGTTTCGACGTCCTCGAACTGCTGCATGATCTGACCGGACATGTGGTCGGCCAGCTGGGTGTGTACTCCGCCCTCACCATCCTCGACGAGACCGGCCAGGTCGACTACCTCACCGCCTCCGACGAAACGTGCCGGCGTCTGGAAGAAGACCAGATCGAACTGGACGAAGGTCCCTGCCTGGACAGCACCCGCACCGGCAAGGCGCTGGCCCCGGCCCTGCTGCACACCAGCGTCGCCCACCAGCGCTGGCCCCGCTTCACCCCCCGCGGCCTGCGCGCTGGCATCACCAGCGTCGCCGCCGTCCCGCTGCGCACCCCCCACCATCCGCTCGGCTCCCTCAATCTGCTCAGCACCGCGCGCGTGCCCACACGGGAGGACCTGCGCCTGGCGCAGGCGCTGGCCGACGCTGCCGGGATCAGCCTGCACCACCGGCAGGCCCTGCTCGCCAAGGAGGAGATCATCGGCCAGCTGGAGACCGCCCTGGAATCCCGCATCGTGATCGAACAGGCCAAGGGCGTACTCGCCTCGCAGCTGGGCATCGACATGGACGAGGCATTCGCCCGGCCGCGCCGCCACGCTCGTTCCCGTCAGCAGAAACTCACCGTGCTGGCATCCAACGTTGCGCACGGAGACATCCCGGCCGACCTCACCATGACACCGTGACATGCCCCGCGACGACCGGGACGGCGCCACCGGCGACGCCCCTCTCCCTCATGACGGCCTGACCGCATTCCTGGCCCGCGCGCACCTGGCCGCCCGCAACGGACACGGCGCGGAGTGCGCCGTCCCGCCCGGCGCCGCCCGCCAGTTCGGCCTGGACGCTCTCACCCTGAACATGCTCGCCCACGACGGCCACCTCGAACTGCTGTGGTGCGACCCTGACACGGGCCTGGGCCCCGACCTGGACACCCTGCAATACACCCTGGGCGACGGCCCCACCCTCGAAGCCGCACAGCACGACCACCCGGTGATCGAACCAGACCTGCCTGCCACCGACCCGGCCCGCTGGCCCCTCTTCCTGCCAGCCGCCGCCCGCACCCCCCTCCGTGCCGTCACCGCCACCCCGCTGCGACTCGGCGCCGCCACCATCGGCGTCCTCACCGGCTACCGCACCACCCCCGACCCCCTCACCACTGCCCAACTCCACGGCCTGGACCATCTGGGCCGCACCCTGCTCCTCCTGCTTTACACCGAACTGACCACCCCGGCCAGCACCCGCGGACCGGGCACCGGACTGCGGCTGTACCGCGCCGAAATCCACCAGGCCACCGGCTTCCTCGCCAACCGACTCGGCATCCCCCCGGGCCAAGCCCTCTACCTCCTGAGAGCCCACGCCGCCACACACGACCAACCCCTGCCACACCTCGCCCGCGCCGTCCTCACTCGCCGCCTGCCCCCCGACACCTTCAAACCCCAGTAGCCACCACGACAGCCCCAAGGCACCCGCACACTCCACACCCCTGGAACGCCCACACGCACGACCGACGCCGCATCCGCTGCCTGTCGGTAAAGGATCGTTTGACGACAGGCGGCAGGCACGTCCAATGAACCCGTGCAATCCGGGGGTTCGCGGCGGCTCGAATCCAATCGGATCCGATGGTGATTGCTGACAGGGTTTGACGACAGATAGGGTCCGATCCTCCGTACGGAAGGGGCCCCACGGTGGCGAACCTGGTCTACAAGCGGGTCTCGACCGACACACAGTCGACCGACCGGCAGAACCTCGTCCTGGACGAGGCCGGCATAGAGGACCCGGTCGTCTTCGAGGAGGCCGCAGGCACCTCCAGCCGCCTCCACCCGCTCCAGCGTCCGAAGTTCGGTGAGCTGCTCATCTACGCGCGGCCGGGCGACACCGTGCACATCTCCGAGATGTTCCGCCTCGTGCGCGGCGCCGGGCACATCCTCGAAGTCCTGCACCGCGACCAGCTCGCCCTGCGCATCCACGACGGCGCGTTCTCCGCGATGGACCTCACTGCCCGCCACCCCCGGACCGGCGAGCTGCTATCCACCGTAAAGTTCATGGTGCAGACCCTCGCCGCCGCCGGCGAACTCCAACGCGACCTCCAGCGCGAGCTGACCTACGACGGACTGCGGGCCGCCGAGGTCAAAGGCAACAAGGGCGGACGCCGCCCCGCGGTGGCGGCCGCGAAGACCGACGAGGTACGCACCACGTACCTGGAAGGGCGCTCCATCGCCGCCCTCGCCCGCGAGCACAGGGTCAGCCGAGGCGCCATCCGCACGGCCGTCGCCGACCTCCTGCCCGACCACACCGCCAGCGAGGAGGACGCGCCCGCCCTGGCGCTGCCGGTCACCCTCGACATGCCGGGCATGGTCGCCGACCACCTCCGCACCACCGAGCTGGAGCCCGCCGAACGTGCTGCGCTCGACCAGGGGACGACCGTACGGCGCGGCCAGGGCTATACCCTGCGCGTCAGCGTCGTCCCCGCCGTACACCGGCAGCTACTCGCCCGCTGCCAGCCGCTCGACGGCACCCAGGGCGTCCCGGCGGTCCCGGCCCAGCGCAAGGCCCGCCGCGAGTACGAGCACCGCGTCAGCTCCCTCGGCCAGTGACCCGGCCACCCGCTCGCTGCCGCAGCCTGGCAACCCAGGGTGCCATCCCTGCCGTTCCTGGACCGGGCTCGTTAGGGGTGATGGCGGCACGATCGGAGAACAGCAGATCCTTCAGAGACACATACAGGATCCGGCCCAGGCTGTCTTTCAAGAGGATTTCGTTACCCGTCATGGTCGCGGCCATCTCCACCATCTCAACGGTCTCCCCGTCATAGCGGAGGTACGTACCAACTCCCGCCCGGGCGCCAGCCCTGCTCATACCGCTCTCCTCATCACGTGCGAAGAGCTTAAGCAGTTGCGACCCAGCTCAGGGGAGACTCAGGGCAGGCCGGCCCTCCTTGGAACGCGACCACACCGACGGCCGAAGATCACCAACAGCACCTCTTCCGTGATGGCTACGGCTTTGGCTGCGCAT
This sequence comes from Streptomyces sp. YIM 121038, assembly GCF_006088715.1. NCBI lineage: Bacteria > Bacillati > Actinomycetota > Actinomycetes > Kitasatosporales > Streptomycetaceae > Streptomyces > Streptomyces sp. YIM 121038. Next base: position 567,006 of record NZ_CP030772.1, on the reverse strand, counting down.
CGGTCCTGCGGCTGGATGGCCCTATGGGCAATTTGAAACACACTGAAGGCAATTTCACGAGGAAGATATGACTGCCTCGTTGAGTTCATACAGATGTGCTATCGGGCCGAACTCGACCCATGCGCAGACAGTCGATTGATACAGGGCGGCACCTCGACAGATCGGCAAATCACATCCACACGACGGTCGGACCAGGTCATCACTGTCGCGTCTGATCATCCCTGCGAGGTCAGTGATTCGAGCGTGGTCCACCGGGGCGCCGCAGGTCAAGATACGCAGCCACTGGTCGATCTCTCGACTAAGTTTTTTGGCACGTTCGAGCCACTCATTGACACAGTTGGGGCCTCTGTATGCGACTCCGATATGGCCCCAAAGCTGCGCGCTAGTCAGCACCTGCTGCCCGATACAGATGGCGACAGAGGTGTCCTCATCGTGGTCGATAGGAAGCGAGCACGCGATCGACCGGACAACCTCCTGAGTCAGCATGGATCCAGGATCGGGTGCAAACCAGGCCAACGATGAGCAGACCGCCCGGCAGAGGACCTCAACTGCAGATGACTCGGGAGCCGGACCTTCATAATATGTGGCTCGCAGCAGGTCGACGAGGCTAGCCTCACACCTTGCAACATCAGCTGAGATGACGCTTCCGTCGGTCCGTGCGCAATATCCGACGATCAAAGCCTCGCCGGCGTAGGTTGCGAGCGTGAAGAACATTGCGAAATTGGCCCGGCCCACCAGGGAACTCTCGGCATCCTGAAGCGTCGCATGCCAGGGCGGAGCGTATACGCCGATCAACAGCATGCAGCGCCGCCTGACCAGCCAGAAGCTTTCCGCCGCCTTATCCAAGGTGTAGAGAATGTTCGATGTCTCACCCTGGCAGAACTCTTTCGGGTAGGAGCAGTAGTCCTGGGCGAGCGTGGTGACTTCCAGCAGGGCGGCATATGCCTGAGCTGACACCAGCCTACCCTCGCGGGTCTCTGAAAGTGTCTGAACAGCTGAGGGCATGATCCCGGCCCATGTCTGCCAGCACCGCCATAGAAGGTAGGCGTCGATTGATCCGTCATCATCGGTGAATCCCCAGCGCGCCGAGGTATCCCCGTCCGGGTCGGGAGCAATTTTTTCGGCATCATTGAGACCGAAAAACCTGTAAGTGGCGTCGGTGTAGGCGCGTGACGGTTTCAGGTCTTCACGCAAAAGGCCTTCCACGTAGTGGACGTCGATGCCGGCGGATGTCACCCGGTCGGCCCACCCGTCCAAGCGGTACGTCGGCGGCGCCGATACGTCGTCAATCATGAGGACGTAGGTGAAGTAGGCGTGCATGGCACGAATATGATATTTGTCGTTGTAAAGCAGGAATGCGCATCGCGAGTATCCTGCACCGGCATCGTTTCGATCAATTGTGGGGGATAGCGATTTCCATGGAACGTTCCGGCGGAGCCATTTATCTAGATCTTCGTTATCGTAAGCGGAGCGCGCTGAAACAATGGCAGGCTGGAGATATCGCGGAACCCCCTGGAGGTATTCGTCGTACTCATCCCCGATCGCGGGTTCAAGGACATCACCGATAATTCGGCTTGTGCCCCGCACCCACGCCGCGACGACATCTGGGGAATTTAGTGCCCGATTCTCCAGATGTGAATGCCAGTACTCGGCGACCTTGCGTCGCTCTGCGACGTATTTGCCGATTTCGGGTCGCAAGGTATACGAGACCCGAGGGCCTTCAGTCCTTACCGTGCCCGCACCTGCAATGTCGCCATATTGAGCGATGGTGTCCGCCATTACCCATCGGACTCTTGGCGTAAGCGACCAAGGATCATCCTCACGGATGTTCATCACTCGATCTGTCCTTTCGGAGGGGCATAGCCGGTTTGGCATCCACCAAAACCTCAAAGCATGACTGGCAAACAGATTCAAAGCTCGGCGGCGGGGAGGCCCGCCTGGCCTTTTACCGGGAGAATCTGCGTATTTCAGAAAATTGCGGCATGCTCGGCTAGGTCGGGGAAACGATTGCTTCCAGCATGTCTTCCGGGACAGGCTCACAACAGGCTGCCCGGGGGGGCGTAGGAGCGTGAATAGGAGCGGCATCGGCGCACACGCATATGCCAATTGAGCTGTTTCGGAGGTCAAGAGCGTCCCGGGGAGGCGTATGCCAGCCGACGGCGTGGGAGGGGCCTCTGTCCGTCTTCACCCTGACCTGGAACACGGGGCAGAGCAGTACCTTCTCCGGCAACCGCAACGTCACCATCGCCGGCGGTGTCAAGCAGGTCGTCACCACCGGCACCATGACCTACGGCCTCTTCGCCGGCGACCCCTTCATCCAGACCACCACCGGCGCCTCTCCCAACTTCACCCTGTGTGAACTCGGCCTCGCCAGCATCTCCAGCGACCTATCCCTCACCATCACCTGACCGGGAGGGGAGGACTCCACTCCCGGAAAGGAGCTGACCTGCCGGTCGTGGCCGTCAGATCAAGCGGTGAGCCGGGGTGAAGACCGGCAGGGCCGCCCAGCCGCCCTTGCCCCAAGGTCCCGGTAGACGTCTGGGAAGCGAAGCGCGGCAGTGACCAGGACCGCGCTCCGGACACACCCCTCGGAGCACGTCCGCTGCGACTGCCCTGATTCGCCCTCTGAACTGGGGCGCAACTGCTTTAGCGTTGTCTTTTCGGCTCACCAGTATGGGACCCCCACTGCGCGGAGACTCCCCAGGTCAGCGCCACCGCCGAAACCTACCGACGGGTTACTTGGGTCACGCCCCGACCATGATCGTTCTCACCGGGACTTCCTGTACCCCAACTACTCACACCCGAACATGCCGAAGCGGTCCATCCACTGGACGGTGCGCTGGTCGGTCTCGGCATGCTCGGGAGCGATGGCATAGGGGAAGGGACAGTAGAAAGCCGGGATCTGCGTGAACGCTGCCGACCGTGAGATGTCCATGGAGGGGCCTTCACTCGTGGCTGGGTGCGGGTGGGGAGTCCGCTGGCGACGGAGTGAGAGGTGGGTGCAGGGTCATGAGCATCGCGCTGGGCGCCATGGTGCCGCTGGCGATCTCCTGGACGGGCCGGGCGCCGGGCGCCGGAACGAGCCGGAAACGGGTGGGAACCGTGGCGAGGACCAGCGCCATCGACATGCGGGCCAGGGGTTCACCGGCGCACAGCCGTGTGCCTGCTCCGAACGGCATGAACATGCGGCGCGAGACCGTCCTGGCTTCCTCCCCCGACCAGCGGTCAGGAGCGAATGTGTCCGGCTCGGGGTAGACAGACGGGTCGCGGTGCAGAGCGGTGATGCTGATCAACAGCTCACTTCCCGCCGGGATCGGTGCTCCGGCCAGCACCACGTCCCGGGTCGTGCGGCGCATGACGATCCATCCGGGATTGTGCAGCCGGAGCGCCTCGTTGATGACCTGACGGACGTACGACAACCCCGGCAGGGTCCTCTTGGACACCCGGCCGCCGTCGAGAACCGTCTGGAGTTCGTCGCGAAGCCGCTGCTCAGCGTGAGGATGCCGGCCGACTTCGTGGAAAGCCCATCCCAGCGTGTGGCCGGTGGTGTCGCCCCCGGCAATGAGGAGCGACAAGACCTCGTCGCGCAGTTCCCGGTCAGTCATCGGCTGCCCGCGCTCGTCCCGTGCCGCCATCAACATCGATAGCACATCGCGATGCTCGCGCTCATCGGCCCGGTAGGTGTCGATGACTGAGATCAGCGCATTCTCGAGCCGATCGCGTGCTGCTGTGAACTTCCGGTTGCCTGGCGTGGGGAGCTTCTCCAACACATCGCTGGGAATGACAGTGCGCATTCCCACGCCCCTCATGAAATCGGCGATCGAGGCTTGGATGGCTTCCGCCTCGCCGACCGCCCGGTCCGAGGAGAACAGAGTGGTGGTAATCAGCGCGACGGCCAGACTGTCCATTTCCCGGGCAACATCCAGAGTCATCCCAGTGCGCCAGGATCCGATCCGCGTTTCGATCACTGTGAGAAGGGCGTCGAGGTCGTATCCAGGGCACGAGTGGTGGAAGACAGGCTGGACCATTCGTCGCTGCCTCAGGTGGAATGCCCCGTCGGATGTTCCCAGACCATTGCCGACCAGCGGCCGCAGCTTGCGGAAAAACCTTCCGCGGGCGAACGTGTCGCCGCCGTCGCTGAGCACCTCCCGTGCCACTGTGTGATCGTTAATCAGGTAGGCCGGTGTCCGGCCCAGACGGAGCCTCAGCAGGCCGCCTTCACCTCGAACATCCTCTACAAAGGCGAGGCGTCGCAATGCCAGTGCCGGGATGTGCCCCACCAGTGGGAGTCCGCCGGATGCGGTTGGCGGATCAGCCATGGCGATCATAGCGTTCCTCGCAGGCCCTTGGAGGAGATACACAGGAAGGACGCCGTCTCATGGGGTTCCTCGCTTCTGTCGGAAGGTGCGTGATGGCTGGGCCAGTTCGCGGGGTAGGGCGAAGTGCTGGTGTTCTTCCGCGGCTTTGACGGTCTCGACGTCGCCGTACCCGCGCTGGGCCAGCCATTTCAAGACGCCGTCGACCAGGATCTCCGGAACAGAAGCACCGGAGGTCACACCCACCGTGGTCACCCCGTCTAGCCACGCCTCATTGAGCTCCTCGGCGTAGTCGACCAGGTACGACGCCTTCGCACCGGCGCCGAGGGCGACCTCGACCAGCCGCTTGGAGTTGGAGGAGTTGCGGGACCCGACCACGATGACCAGGTCGGATTCCGCGCCCATCTGCTCGACCGCGATCTGCCGGTTCTGCGTCGCGTAGCAGATGTCGTCACTGGGCGGCGAGAGCAGGTTCGGGTAGCGGCCCTTGAGGGCGTCGACCGTCTGCATCGTCTCGTCGACCGACAGCGTGGTCTGGGAGAGCCAGACGGCCTTGTCCGGGTCGCGCACCTCGACATCGGCGACGTCCTCGGGGCCGTCGACCAGTGTGATGTGCTCGGGTGCCTCGCCGCTCGTACCGATGACTTCTTCGTGGCCCTCGTGGCCGATGAGGAGGATGTCGTAGTCCTCCTTGGCGTAGCGGAGGGCTTCCTTGTGGTCCTTGGTGACCAGCGGGCAGGTCGCGTCAACGACCGTCAACTGGCGCCGTGCGGCGCCCTTGTGAACGGCTGGGGCGACGCCGTGCGCGGAGAAGATGACGATGCTGCCCGGTGGCACCTGGGAGGTGTCCTCGACGAAGACCGCGCCCTTCTTCTCCAGGGTCTTGACCACGTATGTGTTGTGGACGATCTCGTGGCGCACATAGACCGGCGCCCCGTACGCTTCCAGCGCCTTCTCCACGGTGGCGATGGCCCGCTCCACCCCGGCGCAGGCCCCGCGCGGGGTGGCGAGCAATACTCGCTTGGGGCCGGTCACGAGGCCCGCTCCACGGCCAGCGCCGCGATGCGCCGCAGTGTGACGATGGCGGCGGGCGGGAGCGGGGTCCCCTCCAATGCGGTCAGGGCCTGCTCGTACCGGGCAGCGATCATGGACTCCACGGTGGTGCGGGCCCCGGTGGCCTTCAGCACGTCCTGGATGCGGGCAGCGCTGGTCTCGTCAAGGCCCGGATCGCCCACCAGATGTGTCAGAAGTGTCTGTTGGGCCCCGGTGGCGCGCTGGGCTGCCAGCGCCAGCAGGACGGTGTGCTTGCCCTCGCGCAGATCGTCCAGGACCGGTTTGCCGGTCTGCTGGGGATTGCCGAAGACGCCCAGCAGGTCATCGCGGAGCTGGAACGCTTCACCCAGGGGCAGGGCGAACCGGCTCAGAGACTCCAGCAGCACCTCGTCGGCCCCGGCGAGGACGGCCCCGGTGTGCAGGGGGCGCTCCACCGTGTACTTCGCTCTCTTGTAGCGGATCACGCGCAGCGCCGTGTTCAGGTCGGTGGCGGGCCCGAGGGGAGCCAGCAGGTCCAGGTACTGGCCGTAGATGACCTCCTGGCGCATTGCCGCGAGAACCTGGCGCAGGGCGGTGCGGCAGGCGGGCGGAGGCTCTGCGCTGTCGAGGAGTTCCTCACACCAGGCCAGGGCCATGTCGCCGGCCAGGATCGCGCCGCAGGTTCCCCACCAGGCGGCAGCACGGCTGTCCGGGTCCGGATGCCGGGTGGCGAGGGTGCGGTGGACGGTGGATTGTCCGCGGCGGGTGGCGGAGCGGTCCATGATGTCGTCGTGGGTGAGGCAGAAGGCGTGGAAGAGTTCCAGTGCCGCCGCCGTGCGCACGATGGGTCCGGTCTTGCCGCGGCCGCCGGCGGCGTGCCAGCCCAGGACACACAGCAGCGGGCGCAGCCGCTTCCCGCCCGCATCCAGGAAGCGGCGCAACTGACGGGGAATGTCCTCGGGGAGCCCGTCTGCCTTCGCGGCCTGGGGCTTGAGGTGCAAGAAGTCGTGCAGCACCTCGTCGACGTGGGTTTGGGCGGCGCCCAGGTCCAGCGGCTGGACCGTCAGGGAGGGCACGGTCACGGTACATCACCTGCCTGCGGGAACTCGGAGTCGTCGTCGGGGTGTTCGGCCAGGCGCAGGGCCTCGGTGAGGAGGGTGTCGACGATCTTGGCTTCGGGGACTGTGGTGATGACTTCGCCGCCCCGGTAGATCTGTCCTTTGCCGTTGCCGCAGGAGACGCCGAGGTCGGCTTCACGGGATTCGCCGGGCCCGTTGACCACACACCCCATCACCGCGATCCGCAGGGGGTGGGGGAAACCGTCGAACGCGGCCTCGACCTTGGTGGCGAGGGTGTGGAGGTCGACCTGGAGGCGGCCGCAGCCGGGGCAGGAGACGATCTCCAGCCTGCGCGGCCGCAGGCCGAGGGAGGCGAGGATGTGGTGGCCGGCCTTTACCTGTTCGACGGGGTCGTCGGAGATCGAGACGCGGATGGTGTCGCCGATACCGTCCGCGAGGAGGATGCCGAAGGCGACAGCGGACTTGATCGCGCCCTGGGAGGCCGGTCCGGCCTCGGTCACTCCCAGGTGGAGGGGGTAGTGGCAGCGTTCGGCGAGCAGCCGGTTGGCGGCGATCACCGTTCGCGGGTCGTGGTGCTTGACCGCGATCTTCAAATCGGTGAAGCCGTGCTCCTCGAACAGCGAGCACTCCCACAACGCAGACTCCACCAAGGCCTCAGGCGTGGCCGATCCGTGCTTGGCGAGCAGACGCGGATCTAGGGAGCCGGCGTTCACCCCGATACGGATGGGCACCCCCGCCGCCGACGCGGCCTTGGCGATCTCGCCGACCCGGTCGTTGAACTTCTTGATGTTGCCTGGGTTCACCCGTACCGCCGCACACCCGGCATCGAGGGCGGCGAAGACGTAGCGGGGCTGGAAGTGGATGTCGGCGATCACCGGGATCGGTGATTTCGCCACGATCTGGGGGAGAGCTTCGGCATCGTCGGCGGAGGGCACCGCGACGCGGACGATGCCGCAGCCGGCGGCGGTGACTTCGGCGATCTGCTGGAGGGTGGCGTCCACATCTGCGGTCACCGTGGTGGTCATGGTCTGCACGCTGACCGGTGCGCCGCCCCCACCGGCACGGCACCGACCTGGATCTGCCGTGAGGCACGGCGCACCGGAGTCGTGGTGGGCACGGCGGGCATCCCGACGTTGATGGTGGTCATCACACCCTCCCGGGCGTAGCGCGCCCAGGTTCGGGCCCAGGTGCCCGCCGACCGCGCACACCTTCTCGATCAGAAAGGCCCGGATCTGACCGGCCAGCCGCGGCAGCAGCTCCGGCGTCAGCGCCCGCACATCCTCCGGGCCGGTGACCGCCTCCAGGAGGTTCGCCGCCTGTACCATCATCCCGGTCACCGCTTCCGGCGTATCCGCAGGGCTGCCGTCCCACTGGCCGGGAATAGCCCCTCACCCGTACATCCTTCAGCCTCTCCCCCCGCCCGGCCCGGCACTCCCGCCGGACAGAGGCGCAGGGATCACCATGAGGCAGTGCACATGACAACAGCATGTCCCGCACGCCACCACGCGCCGGCTCAAGCCCCTGACCGACCCCGGGCGCCGGACCCTTTCGGAGAAGGCGGCCTGCCCGGGCTTCCGCGCAGCCCATGGGGCACGACCGCACTGCCGCGGCCCACGACCGCACTGCCGCGGCCCACGGCCGCGCCCGTCAGGAGATCAGGGCCCTGGGGCTGCCCCGCTGTCGCCCTTGAGGCGGAGGGCGGGGCCGTAGGGGGTGGGCGGGACGTGGAGGTGGTCGGTGGCGTAGTCGCCGAAGCGCAGCACGTGCCCGGTCCGGTGCGGACTGAGCACCGCCACGTCCTCGGGCAGCACGTCCCAGCCTTCTTGGGCCATTTCCCGCAGGACGGTGGTCATGTCGACGGCGGTGGAGAAGATCACGCTGGGAGCGACGAGGTCGAGGAACTTGACCGCTTTCTCCTGCTGTTCGGGGTCCCGGCTCCTGAGCAGGCCCAGGTTGCCGAAGGCGAGCCACTTGGTGAACCCGTTGTAGGCCTCCGCCTTGTTCGTGGCCCTGGTGATCTGCTCCCGAAGCGAGGGTTCCGACAGATACCGCAACAGCACCATGGTACGTACCGCGCGTCCGAGTTCCCTGAACGCCTGGTAGATCTGGTTCTTCCGCGACCGGTTGTTCAGCCGCCGCAGCAGGGTGACCGAGGAGACGGTGCCCTCCTTGACCGAGAGCGCCACCTGCATGAGATCGGGCCAGTGCCGCTCGATAAGGCGCCAGTCGACCGCGGTGCGGGGGTCGGTGGAGAACAGCGGGTCGATGTGCCGGTAGCGCACCGCCGGGTCGGGGCGGTGGAAGGTCAGATCATGGAAATTGCGGATACGCGGGAGGAGGTCGATGCCCAGGAGGTACGCAAGTCCGAAGACCGGGAAGCTCTGCCCTTGCGTATCGGCATGCACCGTATCGGGCTGTGCCGAGGATTCGTTGGACAGGAGGGAGTCGATCAGGTAGACGGCCTCCCACACCCCGCAGGGCACAAATCTGGAGAAGAGGGCGATATAGGTGTCGGCGACTAGATGGTGGGCGATCCCGCCGTAACCGCCGTAGCGGATCGAGGTCTCGGCCAGGAGGTTGTCGATGACGGTGTCCATCATTGTTCCGTCCACCGCCGCCACACTGCCGTCGCCCCACGCGGTGACGATGTCCAGCAGCATATAGGCGTCCACCACGTCCGCGCTGGCGCGTCCGAGGTTGCGGGTGGTGGTGTGGCGCTGGGCGATCGCCGCCAGCTCGTGCGCCGATACCGCGCCGCGCATGTGCCTCGCCGCCTGGGCCGGACCCAGGTTGCAGCCGTAGGTGAACGCGGTGATCACGTAGCGCCGCAGCGGGTCCCGGATCTTCGCATCACTGCCGGACAGCGGGCCGAGCCGGTGCCACCAGCCGGTCCAGTGCGCCGAACGGGCCAGGTGCTCCAACACCGTCCGCGCCGGCAACCGCCGCTCCAGCTCACCGTCCAGCTCCTCCGCCGACGCCCGCAGCTCGCTCCCTCGGCGCGCCTTGAGCGACGGCACCCCCGTGAGCGGGTCGATCACCAGGTCCGTGTTGTCCGGATAGCCTTCGTCCACCGCTGTGGCGATGTCGGTGAGCTGCTGGCGGAGCCGGGCCGTGAACTCCCTGGCGGTGGCCGGGAGTCCGGCCTCGGCACAGAACGCCTCCAGCTTCGGGACGCACTCCTGCCAGGGCAGAAGCATCCGGGTCCAGTCGCCGTACTCCTCACAGCCGACCACGGCGATGTCCCCACAGCGCAGCTCCTCGACCAGGTAGGTGAAGACCATCGCCTCGAAGTGCCGGCGCACCAGCATCCCCGGTGCATCCTTCGCGTACACGGTCTTGAGCCAGTTCTTCGACGCGAACGACAGATCCAACGGGGCTCGGACCGGCGCGTCCCCCTCACCGGCAGCCACGTCGCTGCCCTGGCCCGGGGACGTGGGTGTGGGCGCGAGGAGCGTATCGGGGATGAGGGTGCGGGTGAGATGGCGGTGGGCGACGGCGTGCTCCAGCGCATCGAGCACATTGCGGTCCGCCGAGGTCGCCACCCAGGTCAGTTTGCCGAGCAGCTTGAACATGGTGGGCCGGTCCACCCGGAAGAAGCGTTCCACCAGTGGTGTCCAGTTGTTCCCGTGATGCGCGGCCAGCGCCTCGATGTCGGCGAGCTGGGCATCGAAGCCACCTGCCCGCTCGACCGCCTCCCGGGCCTGCTTCAGCGCCAGCACATCATCCAGCGTCCCCGCAGCAGCCCCGGCGCCTTCGCCCGCGGGGTCGCGCAGCGCGGACAGGACCTCCCGGTAGGCGACGATCAGCTGCTCAGTCACCTCCTTGTGCCGCCGCTCAATCTCCGCCAGCTCCGCCTCCGCCCGCTTCAGATGCCGAGCCATCCGCTTGCACAGCATCGTCACGAACTCATCCCGCGCCCTCGTGCGCACCTCCGCCACCAGACACGCCAGCACCGCCGTGCGCTTCGGCCCGGTGATGTCCTTCATCTCGCCCACCGACAGCACGCGGGCCTGCGCCGCCAGCGCGGCCACCTTCGCCGACGGCACCTTCCCCACCCACCAGCCACTGTCGCCCAGGGTGTCCAGCCACTCCATCCGCTCCGCATGCGCCCTAAACCGCGACCACGTCGCCCGCCGCCCCGGCTCCTTCATCACATCGAACCCACTGCGCCGCTCCCCCACCGGCACTCCCAGCAAAACAGCGATCCGGGCACGGGTGGCCTCGCTCATCCGCCCCACGATCCCCGCACAGATCTCCCCTTCCACCCGCGCCCGGACCGACGCCGCCATCCGGTCCAGCGTGGAGAACCCCGGCAGCTCCAGCCCCGCCCGGACCAGCTCCTCCAGCGCCACATTCACCAGATCCGCCGCATGCGCCCGCACCGGCGCCGCCGCCTTCATCGCCCCCAACGCCACCTCACGCGCCCGCACCGGATCCCGCACCAGACCGATACGCTCACGGACCCACGTGCGGTGGTGCTTCGCCGTCCGCGAGGACGCCACCTCCGCCACCACGTCATCCGCCAGCCCCAGACACCCGCGCACATGCGCCACCACCGCAAGCGGCACCGCCTCCAACGCAGGGAAGTACCCCAGCCGGGCACAGGACTTCAGAAGCACCGCCAAAGCCAGCCGGTGCCCCGGCCACCGGGCCCGCCCCTCTACCCAGGCGATCTCCTCCGGCGACAGGGTGAAGAACTCCGCCAGCTCCCGTGCCGACGTCACCCGCTTGAAACGCGGATACGCCGTCCGCTCCACCGACGCCACGAACTGCCCCTCCCTGTCACCTGCTGCCCACCAGGGAGTGGATCAAGAAACCGGCGGCTGCCACCAGGGACGAACGTCCCGACAACCCACCGTGACGATGCGTCCGGCCACATCACTCAGCGTCTACGAATGGCCCCTTTCGCGGGTATTTCCTCCGGCTCCCTTGCTGTAGCCGTAGGCGGCATCCGCCGTCACCCATCCGAACGGGATCTTGTCCGCGAGAGCCCGGCGCACCATCGCCCTGGCCGTGGCTACTTTGGTCTCGAAGGTGACGTGGTCGTCGATGCCGGCCTGTCGGCATCTTTCCCGGTCGTCGGTCCATGACGTGGGTAGATGCAGGCGCCGGTCGATCAGGGTGCGTCCGCGGTGGGTGGCGTAGGCGGGGAACACGCCGATCTGGCTGTTCTCGGTGCGTCCGGGGGCTCGTTCGTAAATGACTGTCAGATTGGATCTGCGGGTCAGGACGCAGTGGGAGGCTGGGTTATGACTACGCCTCCGCACCACCACACCCCGACTACCGCACTGCAGGCCAAGTTCGACCAGGTCCTCCCGCACCTCGACGAACGGCGCCGTCGGCTCTACCTGGCCAGCGAGGCCGTCGCGCTCGGCCACGGCGGGATCACCACGGTGGCCGCCGTCTCCGGCACGAGCGCCGCCACCATCGCCCGCGGCATCACCGAGCTGGTCGTGTCGTCCCCGCCAACCCATCGCATCCGTGCCCCGGGAGCTGGCCGCAAGCCGCTGACAACAACCGACCCCGGCCTGCTGCCGGCCCTTGAGGCGCTGATCGAGCCGCACGCCCGCGGTGATCCCGTCTCCCCGCTTCGCTGGACCACACGGTCGCTGCGCACCCTGGCCCAGGCCCTGACATCCGAGGGCCACCCGATCAGTGCCACAACCGTCGGACATCTCCTGCACGAGATGGGCTACAGCCTGCTTGCAACACCCACAGGGGCCACTCAATTTCCCAAAAGCCCCGCAGTTGGCGAGCACCGAGGCGGCCAAGAATATACATCCAAGAGTCCTTGGTTGTAGGCACGTGCAATAATGGCGCCCCGACTGTCCGCCCTCAGCCTCTTCCGGAGAATTTTGAGTCGATAATCAAGACCCTGGCGACTCAGGGAAAGATCTGAAGCGATTTCGCTGTTACTGTAACCTGCCGCCAAGAGTTCAAGCACTTTTTGATCGATCTCAGTGATGTTAGAGGAGCCTCTGACGGTGCGCGCCATTTGCTCGACCGGATCCCCCCAGCTGAGAACTGTCCAGATTTCAAGGTCGTGACCCTCAGGCGAGGGAAGGGGGCGGATTTCAACCTCCCCCAGGATGGCTTGCCCATCGACCCTAAACAGCAACCTGCCGTTAACCGGACCTCGCGCTCCCCGACCGAAGGACTCCCGCAACGCTGCAAGAGTATCACGTTCGGATGGCATGGCAAAGTCGTCGATATGCATTCCAGCGATCTGCCGTTGGGGGCTTTTCAACATTTCAGCAAACTCCCTATTTGCGCCTTCGATCCGACCCTGCAGTGTGACAACAGAGGCTGGCTTGCCAATTCCTTCCAAGGCTGCTCTATAGAGCCTCTCACTCCGACGAAGGGCGCCGCGAATAGCATTTACCTCGCTAACGTCGATGGCGAGGTGCATCTTAATATCCACACCCGACTGGGAAATAGCGAAGCGACGTGACTTGAACCTATTCCCCGGGGAATCCTTCCTCCCGCTCGTGGGGCCTTCGCCCTCTCCAGCAAGCTTTCCGTTCTCGCCTGAAGGATCTTTCATGATGGGATATTCTGGATTTCCAAGAACCTCCCTCAATGGCATACCCACGGCTTCCAAATATGTTTCGTTTGCGTAAATTACACGATCATCTTTATCTAGGAGGGCTGCCGCGTAGTCACCTCTATCCAATAGAGTATATAGAACCTCCTCGGCGCACTCCCTACGATGCTCCTCTTCCCTCAGGGCCGCCAGATCCACTGCGGCGCCAACTACGCCAACGACCTTCCCATCGCTTTCTTTGATCGGAGCCACGCAAGCTCTTGCCGATTCTCCCCGGCCCGTCTGCCAAGTTACGGTCTCACCTGCCCGGGCCCGAAGGTGGGCTGCGACGTCCGGGTGCTGCGGGTATCGAACATCATATCCACGCCGCCCGTCCTGTATTACGATAACAGAAGATCCTGAGATCAGGATATCAAGTTCAGGTGCCGCAATGAAGTGGGTCAGATGAAAATCCAAGTCCGTAGCCCATATGGCAATGGGTAGGCTTTCAATAACGGCAGCTGGCAAGAAGTTAATCCCAGGCTTCCTGTCTGTGTTCATTGATCACCTCTACGCGCTAGCCGATTCAACGATTCCTTGAAATCGACAACCCTTACCAGCCTAAGGTTGCATGGTTTTGGTCTTCCAGCCCATACGAGTGAGCTGGAAGTTCATGAATTGACAAAGGGAAGTTTCTTCGGCAGGGCTTTGCCATGGTTCGTGATGTCGTTGGCTGGTTCGGTGGACGACTCTGTCGGGGATCTTGGCAGTCCTGATCATTTGCCTTGGCGCCACCACAGCGGTCGGGGCAGTCCTCGCTCTTCGAGGTAGCGCTGGAACGTGGTCGGGGGGCGGGGACGGTAGGGGAGGGCTCTGCGCTCTGTTCGCTGAGACGTTCGGCGTTGATGGCGATCGCGGTCAGGATGTGCTGAACGTGGGTCTTGGCCAGTCCGTGGCAGCGGCAGCGGCAGCGGCGCATCCGATGGCCGTTGACGATCTCGTTCACGGTGCCCTCGATCCCGGACCGGCAGCCGTAGAGTCGCCGCCATGCGGGATCCTGCTGGTCAGAGCGATTCTTGGGTTGGAGCTCATGCAGATGCCGCGGGAGGAAGTTGACGGTCCGGGGCGAGGTTCCGCTGGTGCAGGAGGAACGCACTGGGCATGGAGTGCAATGGGTCTGGTGGAAACGGGCCGCGGTGTAGGGGGGCCATGGCCGGGGCCTGGGCCCAGCGGCCGGTGACCTTGCCTTGGGGGCGAGTGACGGTGCGCCGATCGAAGTCGATGACGAAGTCCTCGCGGGCGAAGCCGGTCTGCTGCTTGCGCTGCCAGCTTCGTCCCCTGGCGGGGAGGGGACCGACCAGCTCGACGCCGTGCTCGCGGGCTGCGGTGTCGATGGCCGCGGCTGAGGTGTATCCGCTGTCCACCAGGTGTTCTTCGGGCAGCAGACGCCGCCTGCTCAGCCGCTGGTGGATGCTGGGCAGGGCCTTGACTCTGTCGGGGATCTTGGAAGTGCCAGGGTCAGGTGCCCAGGGCTCGCCAGGACTTGGGCCGGGGTATCGCGTGCTGGTCGAGGTAGTGCTGGAAGGCGGTCGGTCGGCGGGGTGGGGAGGCTTCCTCGGCCGGTGGCAGTTGGCTGAGGCGCTCGATGTTGACGGCGATGGCCGTCAGGATGTGCTGGATGTGGGCCTTTCCCTGTCCTCGGTAGCGGCAGCGCCGCATGCCGTGGCCGTGGGCGAACTCGTTGACCGTGCCCTCCACTCCGGAGCGGACCGCGTAGCGGGTCTTCCACTCGGGCTTCTGCTGTTCGGCGCGGACGCGGAGTTGCAGGTCGCGGAGTTCTCGTGGGGGAAAGCCCACGGTGCGGTGGCTTTCGCGGGCGGTGGTGCACTGGGTGCGGGCCGGGCAGGGCTGGCACTGGGTCTTGGTGAATCTGGCCACGATCAGCGGGGCCGCGGTCGGCGAGGAGGTCGGGTAGGGGCCGTGCCAGCCCGCGCTGACCTGTCCCTGGGGGCAGGTGACCTGCTGACGGTCGTAGTCGATGTGGAAGTCGTCCCGGGCGAAGCCCTCGCCTCGGCGGTGCTGGTGGGTGGGGTTGCTCTTCAGCGGCCCGGAGACGGTGACCTGGTGTTCACGGGTGGCCTGTTCCAGGTGGGGCAGGGAGGTGTAGCCAGTGTCGACCAGGTGCTCGGCGGGCAGCAGTCCGCGACGCGCCAGGCGGGTGTGGATGCCGGGCAGGACCTGGCTGTCGTGGGTGGTAGCCGCAGTGGTCGCGACATCCGTGATCACGTTGGGGCCGTCGGGAGCACAGGTCTCCGTCAGATGAGCGGCGAACCCCTTCCAGCTGATGATGTGCCCGTGCCTCGCGTAGCGGGCCGAGGTGTCGTAGGGCGAGACGATCGCCCGGGACGAGGACGGCAGTCCAGGCCCGCCTTCCTTCTCGGCGGTGCGCCAGCGCAGCCGACCTGCCTGATCACGGTGGTAGTTCTGCACCATGATCTGGCGCAGGGCCTGGACACGGGAGCCGGGCGTGCGGTCTGCTCCGTGCCGGTAGAGGTGTTCCAGGAGCCGGGCGGCGTCGTTTCCGGTGGCGAGGATCCTGGTCATGGGCTTGGTGGGGTTCTTGCCCAGACGGACCGGCCGGCCGTAGCGGAGCCCCCAGTCCTCGTCGACCAGGCCGTCGAGCAGGTGCGGGGAAGAACCAGCGACTTCTTCGAGTGCGGCGCGGACTGCCTCGGTGATCAGCTCCAGGCGGGTCAGGTCGCGCACCGCGGCCAGGACGTGGGTGGAGTCGGTGCGCTGCGTGGTGCGCTCGCGCACCAGTCTGGCCTCCTTGAGGCGGGCCAGCGCGAGGTCGAGGAGGCGGTCGGCGCGGTCGTCCTCGGCGAGACGGTCGCGGAAGTCGGCCAGCACACTGTGATGGAATCCGGGATCGTCCAGCTCCATGGCCATCGCGTACTTGAAGTCGATGCGGCAGCGGTCCGCTTCCGCGGCCTGCCGGTCCGACAGACCGAGCAGGAACTGCAGCACACAGACGGTGGCCAGCTGGGCAGGAGAGAGCCTTAGAACTGTTGGTGTGGTTCTAAGGCGACTTGGGCAGGTTTGATCTGGTCCGGGGGAACCGGGTGTGGCTGATGAGAAAGTGCCGCGCAGATGGCTCCCGGGGCATGGCCGCCCGGTTCCCTTGGACGCTCTGACTGCTGATTGAGAGTTGCGACCCATCGCTGACTAAGGCTTCGACGGCGGGGTGTTCCTCGGACCACGAACTTGCAGGTCACTAGGGGTGAGGACGCGCGGTGGGTACGAGACATCAGCTGATCTGGGTGGGCATCGACGCGGGCAAGGGTCACCACTGGGCGGCGGCGATCGACGGCGACGGTGAACGGCTACTGTCGCGGAAGGTGATCAACGACGAGGGCGAGGTCCTCTCGCTTCTCGCCGACGTGCTGGCCATGGCGGAGGAGGTCCGCTGGGCGGTGGACATCTCCAGCCGCCCGTCCGCTCTGCTGCTGACCCTTCTGCTCGCGCGTGGCCAGCAGGTCGTCTACATCCCCGGCAAGACCGTGAACCGCATGACCGGTGCCTACCGCGGCGAGGGCAAGACCGACGCCAAGGACGCCCGGATCATCGCCGACCTGGCCCGGCTACGGCGGGACTTCCGCCCCATTGAGCCGTCGGTGGAGCTGTCCAGCGGGCTCCAGCTTCTCGTTGGCTACCGCCAGGACCTCATCTCTGACCGGGTTCGGCTGATCAACCGGCTGCGCGAGGTCCTGGTCGGTGTCTGTCCGGCCCTGGAGCGGGCCTTCGAGTTCCGCAAGCGGCCGGGGCTGGTCCTGCTGACCGGCTACCAGACACCGGCCGCCATCCGGCGCATGGGAGTGAAACGGCTGACGGAATGGCTTGCGCGCCGGAAGGTGCGGACCCCAGCCGTGTTCGCCGAGCGTGCCGTCGAGGCCGCCGCCTCGCAACACACTGTGCTGCCCGGCGAGGATCTGGCGGCGAAGCTCGTGAACGAGCTGGCCCATCGTGTCCTCGAACTGGACGAACGAATCAAGGAGAACGAGCAGGCCATTGCCGCCCTGTTCCGCACGGACGAGCGGGCCGAAATCATCGAGTCCATGCCCGGCATGGGCCCAATCCTCGGCGCCGAGTTCCTGGCCCTCGTCGGCGACATGACCTCGCACAAGGACGCAGGTCACCTGGCCGCTCACGCCGGCCTCGCCCCCGTCCCACGAGACTCCGGCCGACGGACCAACAACATGCACCGGCCCAAGCACTACAACCGGCGCCTGCGGCACGTCTTCTACATGTCCGCCCACACGGCGATGACGCTGCCCGGCCCGTCCCAGGACTACTACCGCAAGAAGCGCAAGGAGGGGCTGTTGCATACCCAGGCCGTGCTCTCGCTGGCCCGGCGACGAGTGGATGTCCTGTGGGCCATGCTCCGCGACAAACGGCTGTTCACCGCAACCCCACCCCTGCCTCGGGCCGCTTGACAAAGGGCATTGAGATGCCCCGGGCGCCCGTCCCGCGGGTACCAGTCGGCGAAGTCCTCATCGCACCACAGCCCATCGAGGCGGTCCCGCACCCATATCGCCGTCGTACCAGCCGGATTGCTCGCCCGCGCGACCTGCGCGGTCAGAGGCGGAACGTGCTCACCGGAACGGGGGCGAAGGGACAACGGGCACCTCGACAACAGCCTCGGTCGGCGGAACTACCCGAGCATGCCCGTTGATCATGCTGCGCAGCCGGGGATCCTCAAGATCCCCGACAGAGTCAATGCGGCAGCGGACCGCCTCCGTTGCCTGACGGTCCGACAGGTTGAGCAGGAACTGGAGGACGGAGACGGTGGCGAACTGGGCCGGCGATAGCCCGGGCCGCCCGTCGCGTGGGTACCACGCCGTGAAGTCCTCGTCATGCCATAGTCCGTCCAGCCGGTCGTATACCCACATGGCCGTCGCCCCACGGGGGTTGCTCGCCCGCGCGACCTGCGCGGTCAGGGGCGGGACCTGCACACAGGCACGGGGACGGACGGACATCGGGCACCTCAACAACGGCAGCAACCTACAAAACCGTCCCGAGCATGCCTCGTGATCACGCGATCGCGCCGGCTGAGGGGCCCCGAAGTTTCCGGACAGGGACTCAACTTGTCATTTATCCAGTTCGCCGGGGTTTCGTGCCCTTCTGGTGGTGGGCGGGTCGTGCGTAGGCCTCGCCGGTCGCGAGGACTCTGCCCACGTCATGGCGGGTGGCCGGGCGGTGGTTCTTCGAGCCGGGCGGACGGCCGGGGCCGGGCCGTGTCGGTTTCGGTACACCGGCCGGAGAGCCGGTCTTCGTGCGCAGGTTTCTGAAACCCCTGCGGACGCGGGCGGGTGTGAGTCTGTTCGGCGGAGACGGTTTCTCCCAGGGACGCCGGAGGTCGGTGGCCAGGGGACGGGCGAGCCGAAGCTGGGCATATGCGGAGATCACCAGCCAGGTCCACCGGTCGGCCGCCTCCGAGCTGCGAAGCCGGGGCTTGGTCCATCCGAGGGTCTGCTTGAACAGGCGAAACGTGTGCTCGATGTCGAATCTCCGCAGGAAGGACTGCCAGCAGCGGTCCACGTCGTCCGCGGTGGCGTCGGTGCCCGACCACCACAGCCAGACCGGCTTGTTGACCCCGCCGCTGGGCAGCTTCTCCACGACCAGGCGGATGACAGTGCCCTCGATGAGTGGCAGCGGCCCTCGTGGTCGAGCCAGGCCGCCCGACGCGTCAGCCTCGGATGCAGTCGGTCCCACGCCTGCGCGGTCGCCTTCCCGTAGAGCCGGGTGTCGGTGACGGTCACCACCTGCTCGGTGTCCCAGGTAGCGGGGTCGCCGAAGACGAACTCGCCCCCGTGCTTGGGCGGACGGCCTGGCCGACACACTCGTGGTGGTGTCGGGCGCCGCATGACGCGGTCGGAGCGGAGACGGCCGAGGATCTCGACGGGCAGGCCGCCCAGCAGATGGGCGATGCGGGGTGCGTCGTAGCCGGCGTCCAGGACGACCAGGACCTTCGGGTCACCCGGCTTCCACTGGCCGGCGGCCACGAGCCGTTCGACGACCTCGCGGAGTTGGACCGTGGCCACTGCAGCGACGTCAGCGCCGGGCTCCAGACGGACCGCGTCAAGCACTGCCGTCCAGGACGTGCGGCCGGTCTCCAGCGCGGCGACGAACGAGTAGGGCCAGCCCGGGACCATCTGGTGCTTGCCTTCCCCGCGGCCGAAGGTGTGGCCGAAGGCCCGGTCAGCGCAG
The DNA here is from genome assembly GCF_006088715.1 of Streptomyces sp. YIM 121038. NCBI lineage: Bacteria > Bacillati > Actinomycetota > Actinomycetes > Kitasatosporales > Streptomycetaceae > Streptomyces > Streptomyces sp. YIM 121038. The sequence goes on along the minus strand of NZ_CP030772.1, from coordinate 547,789 downwards.
GTACCGGCGCCCGGCCGCAGCCACGGCGAGACGTCCGCGGCCAGGACGATCCGGCCGTCCGCCGCCTTCGGCAGCGGCATCCCGGCCAGCGCGCGACGCAATCGGGCGACATCGATCCGCCCCTGGTTCAGGCCACCGTAAAGGGCGCCGTGCCCGCGGCGGTGTTCCGGTGCGAGTGCGAGATCGACCAGCGTCCGCACTGGCCCGTCCGTGCACAACAACGCATCACACAACTCGAACATGGCGTCGCCCCGCGCGGTCAGAGATGCGTACAACTCCGTCCTGAAGCGTGACACTTCCGCGAACGCATCCCGCAGGACATCCTGATGCTCCAGACTCACAACCACGGCCTTCGTGCTGTTCCTCTGCCTCTGTGACGGAGCACAGGATCAGACGAAGGCCGCCTTCGCGTCCGCTGAACTGCGAAAACACTGATCAAGTTCGAGTCGCGTTCGACGCCACACCATAAATCACAAGCTAACTGATCGTTTCAGAATGAGTTGAACGGCTGGTCTTGCGCCTGGCGATCTTGGTCGGCAAGGTGTCCGGGTGCGTGCTGATCTTGTTCCGGATGGCCTGTGGGAGCGCGTGGCTCCGCTCCTGCCACCCGCTCCTGAGCGACGCCGCCGCCCCGGGCGACTGTGCGTTCCCGACCGGGCGGCACTCACCGGGGTCATGTACGTACTGCGGACCGGCGTCGCCTGGCGCGATGTCCCGGCCGAAGCGGTCGGGTGCTCTGGGGTGACGGCCTGGGGCCGCCTGCGGGACTGGACCGCGGCTGGCGTCTGGCCGCGCCTGCACGCAGCCCTGCTGACCGAGCTTCGCCGGGCCGACCTGCCCGACATGGATGACTGCTCGATCGATGGCTCGCATGTCCGGGCTCTCAAAGACATCTCAGGGGGCCAGGAAGTCAAGCCGCCTGGTCGGTCGGAGGTGACAGGAGCGGTGCGAAGGCCGCCTGTTCGTCAAAATGCTGCCGGGTCTTGAGGCAGTAGTGGAGCTGGCCGAGGAAGCGGTTCAGCAAGTTGTGTTGGGCGGCGGCATGCCAGTCTCCGTGTTCGCGTCTGCGTCGGTAGTGCGCGTTCGCTTCTGGTGAGGCGGTGAGGGCGGCGAAGGCCCAGAGGAAGCCGGCGTTGATGAGGCGATTGTTCTTGACGAAGCGGCGGCCGACGAACCGCTTCTTGCCGGAGGCCCGGGTGATCGGCGCGGATCCGGCGTACGACTTCAGCGCCCGGGCGTCGGCGAACCGTGCCCGGTCGTCGCCCAGCTCTGCGAGCACGCGGGCGCCGAGCATGGGCCCAAGGCCCGGGAAGCTGAGCAGGATTTCGCTGTCGGTGTGCTGGTGAAAGGCGGATGTGGCCGCCTCCGCGAGGTCGTCAGCGGCCTCGCAGGCGGCGTCCAGCTGCTTGAGCAGGGCTAGGAGCTGGTGACCGAAGGCGTCCTCGACGCCGGGCAGCTGGTGGGCGTACTCGGCGCGGAAGACAGCCCGCAGCCGTTCGGCTTCTGCGTCGCAGCCGCGGAGGCGGCCACTGCGTTTGAGGGCGGCCCGCAACTGGGTGAGGGTGAGCTTCGCGGCTTTGGCCGGGGTCGGGGCCAAAGTGAGGATGACACGGGCATCAGCCCTGGTCAGATTGCCTTGTTTCCCCTGGAAAGCCAGCAGAGCAGCGGGGTAGTACTCGCGTAGGAGCGAGCGGGCCTGGTTGGCGACCTGCTGCCGAGTCCAGACGGCGTCCTGCTGGGCTCGGGCCAGGACTGTGATGGCCTGGGCGAGTTCGGAGTCGGCCGGCAGGGGCCGGTGGGCGTGCATGTCGGTGCGCAGGATGTTCGCCAGGACCAGGGCGTCGCCGGGGTCGGACTTCTTGCGGCTGACGCCGTGGCGGTCGCGGTAGCGGGCAGCGGCGAGCGGGTTGATCGCGAAGACCCGACGACTACCAGTGCGCAGGCTCGCGACCAGGAGGCCGTGGCTGGTCTCGATGGCCACCGGTATCGGGTCTTCTGGGCTGTCACCGTGCTCGGCCAGGACCGCTAGGAGCTGGTGGTAGCCGGCGGCGTCGTCGGTGATACGGGCCTTGGCGAGCAGAGTGCCAGCTTCGTCGACGAGGGCGACGTCGTGGTGGTGCTCCGCCCAGTCGATGCCGCAGAACACGGTCAAGCGATCCTCCCCGATCCGTTCGTTTACGCAGGTCACGAGCACATGCGGGTCACGCGGCGCCCTAATCCAAGGACTCGTTGGTCCGCCATCTCAGTAGCCGTTCGCGACACCAGCGCACTCCAGAGGCTCGATCTTTCTGCAGAGTTCGCGGGCTCGCGGATGAACAAGAGGTCGGCTCTGGAGCGGGCTCGCGCCGTGACGATCAACGTTCGAGCAGTCGCCGCGAGTTTCGCGGTGATCACGGAGGCGCCGGGCTGCGCCGCTCTTGACAGAGGCCTCAAGGGCCGGGAGAAACGGAGGCATCAGCCCGGCGCCCCGCGTCAGCACCGCGAGCCCCGCAACGGACAGCGATGCCGCTCTTTGAGGAGGCCTTGACGGCCAGGGGGGACCCAGGCATTCGCTGTCTGCGCGAGCAGTCGCCCCGGGTCGTTGCACGGGCCCGGGCTATCTGCTTACGCACTGGATTAGCACATCTCAGTCGAGACGTCAGACCAAGATCTGATTCTGAAACGATCAGTAAGGCCCAGAGGCGCCGGGCTGGCTGCGGGAGATGCACGCCGTGCAGGTCCTGCGCCTGGTGTGGGTCCAGCAGTACTACCGTGACGAGACCGGGCTGCGCTGGCGCACCGGGAAGGAGAGGCCGCCCGCTCACCTGGTGGTCTGCAGCCCCTACGACCCGGACGCCCGCTGCGGGGTCAAGCGCGGCCAGGGCTGGACCGGATACAAGGCGCATGTTACCGAGGTCTGCGGCGATGCCGGCCTCACCTGCTCGTGCACGTGGCCACCACTGCCGCCCCGGTCATGGACAGCGACACCAACGCCGCCCGTCACGCCGGTCTGGCCCGCCAGGCCCTGCTGCCCGACGAGGAACTCGTTGACACCACCTACGCCAGCGTGGACCACATCCTGAAGGCCGCCGCCGACCACGGCGTCACCCTGACCGGCCCACTGCCTCGCCGCTCGGGCCCGCACCCCCGATGCCTTCGATCTCGACGATTTCATCATTGACTGGGACAACCAGCAGGTCACCTGCCCCAACGGCAAGATCAGCCGGAACTGGCGGGAGCGGCCGGGCAGCCGCAGCACCCTGGCCATCGTGCAGGTCACCTTTCGCTTGCCCGACTGCGCCAGCTGTCCGGACCGATCCCGCTGCACCCGCTCTGCGGTCAACCCCAGGGACCTCACCTTCCGGCCCCGTCCGCAGTCCGAGGCCCTGCACCGGCTGTGCGCCGAGCAGGCCACCACCGCCTGGCAGGACCGGTATACGCTGCGGGCCGGCGTCGAGGCGGTCTTCGCCCAAGCCTCCCAGCGCTGCAACATCCATCACACCCGCTATCGAGGACAGGACCGAACCCATCTACAACATGTCCTGACCGCCATGGCACTCAACCTCGTCCGCACCGACGCGTGGCTGAACGACAGCCCCACGCACGACAGGTGGATCTCCCGCCTCTCCCGCCTCAAGCCCTCAGCCGCTCCTGCCGCCGGGAGAATTCACCAGTAGAGTCTCCAAAGGATCAACCTCACAGCCTCCTCTTCCCCGGCGCCCGCCAGGCCGTCCAGATCAAATGCCGACACACCGGCCGCAAGACCGGCAAGACCACCGTCAAGACGGTCTATGCCGTCACCCGCCTGACCGCCGAGCGGGCCACCGCGGCCCAGATCGCCGAACTCGTCCGCGACCACTGGAAGATCGAGGCCCTGCACCACATCCTCGACACCACCTGCACCGAGGACGCCTCCCAGCTACGGACCGGCAACGCGCCCCGCACGATGGCCACCTGGCGCAACCTCGCCATCGGAGCCCTCCGCACAGCCGGAGTGAAGAACATCGCGGCCGGCCTCCGCCATAACGCCCGCACCCCTCACCGACCCCTCGCACTCCTCGGCCTCGAATCACACCAAACCGGACATCGCACGACTACGCCGAAGCCCTGGGTCAAGCGAAGGCCTGTCTCGTCCAAACCAGTGTCAAGGAGCTCGTCACAAGCAACTCGAAATGGTGCCAAAGAATCACGAGATACTAGTAAGGAGGTCAAGTCTGATCTGCTGGGCGATGGAGTTCGCCCAGGCGTTGAGATAGAAATGGCCTCCGGGATAGATTCTGCTTCCCAGATAAGTTCCGAGGTAGTGTTCCCAGCCTCGGAGTTGAGAAGGGGGCGTATTTTGGTCGTCGCGACCTCCAAACACGGAGAAGGGGATGTCGATCTGAGTAGACGGACCTGACCATGTTTCCGCGGATTTTAGGTCGGAACGGATTGTGTGGCTGAAGGTATCCCAGATTTCTGGGTTGCTTAGGACGTCTTTAGGGATCCCGCCAAGGGAGCGCAGGGCGGACCGCAAATCTGCATCTGGTAGGCAATGAAGGTGATCACGTGTGGCTAGAATATGGGGAGCTGGGCATGCGGACAGACCGATCCATACTGGAGGGTTCCTCATTTCTACTAGCTGTTGTGCAAGTTCACAAGCGATCACTGCTCCCATGCTGTGTCCAAAGAGCGCCAGCGGTCTTTGACCGTGTGGAACACTCTTGAGGAGATGGTGAGAGAGTTGTTTGGGTGTCGGGGACTCGACAGCTTCGCCGTTCAAACGAGCCCGGCCCGGGAGTTCCAGACAGCAGACAGTCCAGTGCGGTGGGAAGTGTGGCCTCCATTGTGCGTAGAGTGATGCAGAGCCGCCTGCATGATGCAAGAGGCAGACGGTGGCGGCGCGCTCCGGGCCGGGCGAGTCCCGGCGAGACGAATCATAGTCGATATTGGCCATATCCGAGGTTTCCTCCCGCAGTGGTTGACCGGCTAGAAGCGGGTCGTTGTGGTCCGTGTCGTCTGGGTCGCGGAACGCATGTTCGAGGGGGGGTGGGGTGTTGGAAAGTCGGCTCTGGTGGACGTCTGTCAAGGGGTGGTACGTCTACTCTTGGGGGTGTCCCAACAGGTCGGCCCGCGCTGGCACGCCGAACGCGCCTGTGGCTACCTGTCAGGAAAGCCCGATGCCCACAGAGGATTGGGACTTCTTGACCTGCGGTGAAGCTGCTGACCGAGAACGTTGCAACGGACCTGTCTGGAGGATGCGCGGTGGCATCCACGGAGCCTTTCTCGGTCTGGTATACGCACTCATCCGTGGGCACATCGAGGTCATTTGATGGAAGTTCCAACAGGGTCGCCGAGGGCATAACTGGGCGTCGCTGGCCGTAGTTCGGCTTGTCTGTTGCGCGAACAGGGAGATGGGTTGCGTTTCAGCCGGGTGTTCTGATTACAGGGGGATGTTGTCGTGCTTTCGTGGCGGCAAGGCAGGCTGTGATGCGCTGCGTAGCAGCCGCAGTGCCCGGATGATGTGCGTCCGGGTGTCGGAGGGGCGAATGACCATGTCGATATAGCCGCGCTCCGCCGCAATGTAGGGACTGCAGTGCTGCGTGGCGGTCTCGCGCCATCGCGAGGACGGAGGGCTGTGGAGGGCGCGAAAGGCCTCTGCGGCATCTACGGTTCCAATCATGGCGGTGGGCCAGGCGAGATTGATGTCGGCACCCAGGTGTTTGGAGCCCATCACTGTGTATCCGTCGCCGAATGCTCTGCCTGTGATGATGGTGATCAAGGGAGTTGTGGCCTCGGCGTAGGCGTATGCGAGTTTCGCTCCTCGGCGAATTGCGCCGGATCGGGCCTGGTCGACTTCGGGTCGGAAGCCGGGGAGATCGACGAACGTGAGCACCGGAATGTTGAAGGCGTCACAGGTCCGGATAAAGCGGGCGGTCTTTTCGCAAGAATTGTTGTCGAGGTAACCGGCGGAGCTGTTCGGCTGGTTGGCGACTACGCCCACGCTGTACCCTTCGACGCGTCCGAATCCGACCATCACGCTGGGTGCGAACAGTCGCTGAATTTCCAGGAATGTTCCACTGTCCAAGATTCGCGTGACGACCTCGTGCATGTCGTAGAGTTCTGCCGCGACGTGAGGCATCAGGGAGTCCAGGAACCGATCGGGTACCTGGGTAAGGTTGTTGTCAGGATTGGAGGCCGGTGGCTCTGCTTCGCTGTGTGAGGGCAGGAAAGACAGGAGCCTCCTGGTGAAATTGATTGCGTCTTCCTCATCTGCCGCCAGGTAATGGGCATTGCCCGACCGGGTGTTGTGCGTATAGGCGCCGCCGAGTCGCTCGAGGTCCACTTCCTCGCCCATAGCCGCCTTGATCACTGCCGGACCAGTGATGAACATGTGTGAGATCTCTTCCGTCATGACGATGAAGTCGGTTAGGGCAGGTGAGTAGACTGCGCCGCCGGCGCACGGGCCCATGATCAGTGAGATCTGGGGGACCCGGCCGGAGAGTCTGACATTTCGGAGGAAGATCTGTCCGTAAAGGCTCTGGGCAACGACTCCTTCCTGGATGCGGCCGCCAGCACTGTCGTTGATTCCGATGACGGGACACCCGGCTTCCGATGCCAGGTCCATCACTTTGACGATCTTTTCTCCGGCTGCCTCTCCCAGGCTCCCACCGAATACTGTGAAGTCCTGGGCGAATAAACAGACGTGGCGTCCGTCGACGGTGCCGAAGCCGGTGACCACGGAGTCGCCGAAGGGCCGGTCGCGCACCAGGCCCGGTGTCCTCGAGTGGTGCCTCACCATGGCTCCGGTTTCGGTGAAGGATCCGGGGTCGAGCAGCATGCCGATGCGCTCACGGGCTGTTCTGCGTCCTTTGGCGTGCTGCAGCCGTGCCGCGAGGATTTCCCTTTCCCGCAACTCGGCCTTGCGGTGCTCCAAGTCCGCCACGGCCCGATCGGCATCGTTCGCACACGGTTGGTCGCTGCTGTGCTGACTGCCCGTGGCTTCCGCGCTCATGTGCAGCCGCCTGAGAATGGGAGGCCGGTCAAGTCAGGCCAGATGGCGGTGGCTTGCCCGGCGGCGTCGCGGATCGCGGTTGCGTCGAGGTCGGTGTGACTCTCGGGAACTCCGCGGCCGGGCCAGGCTGCTGTGAGGGTGAGACGTCCGGGGGGCGGCAAGGGCCACAGATGGACGCTCTGGCGATAGAGGAAGGGGCTCCCTCCGCCATCGCCATAGCGCAGGACTGGGCCTTCGGAGGGGCTGGCCCTTCCTGGCTGGGTGCTGGTTCCGAGGTGGTCCGCGGTGCAGGCCCGCCGCCCGTCGGCGTAGCGTGTGGAAAGGGCCAGCCCTTCGGATTTGCCGGCCCGGGGCAATGGCTGCGGGAAGGGGGCCAACGAGCGAGGTCCTGGCCACCGAACGCGTCGCGCGAAGATCACCAGGTCTAGCGTGGCCCCGGACGGCCAGGCCCGTACTGCGTTCAGGGCAACGCAGACGTGCGCGCCCTGGGCAAGCTTGCGTGCCATGGGGGCTACTCCCGGAAGCACCCAGCGTTCGGGCGGCATGGGCCCCGGCGGCCAGGGACACGCGGGCAGTTCCTCGAATACCTCCGGGGAATCACCTGGTTCCTCCGCGAACCAAAGTTCATCGAAGAACACGTCGATGTCCTCCCTGCTTTCATCTGCTGGCTCCGAGTCCGGCGGGCGACGTGGGTTCAGGGCAGTGGCCAGTACCGTTGGCGCTGGAACGGGTAGGTCGGCAGGCTCACGGCTTGCGCATCCGTATTGGCGAAGAAGCGCTGCCAGTCAGGAGGGAACCCCCGTACGTGGAGTGCGGCCAGCACCCGTACCAGAGCGTCAGCTGAGGGGTAGCCGCCCGTGGCTACTGGGCGACCGCAGTTCTTGCCGCCATCGGGCGGTCCGTCGAGTGCCTGTACCGTTGTCAGGCCATGCGCGTCGATGGACACCACGGTGGTGACACCGTGTTCGCGCAATGCCCGCCCGTGCGATTCAGGTCCGGAAACGCTCACAGTCCGTGGCGTTGTGGCGGTCTCGCCTTCGGTTGCCCAGCCGCCCGCAGCCTTGCGCAGGACTGGTGTACGGGATGAGGTCCCCGGCTCTTGAGCCGTGCTCAGGAGCACGTCGGGTCTGATTCCCCAGCGTTCCAGGTGGCCGAACCAAGCCCTCGCCCGCTCGCTCTCCGGTTCCGCGGCCGGTTGGCCCAGCGCGTCCTCGCTAGGGAGGAGGAAGGCGAGTCTGCCGCTGCTGACAGTTCCGCGGACCACCATGTCCGTTTCATGGTCGCAGGTGAGTGCGGCAAGGCTCTTCAGGAAGTCGTCGCGATGGCGGGTCACCACGGCGGCACGATGGGCGAAGTACGCCCTGCATGTGGCCAGGGAGAAGGCGACGTCTCTCACGTCCAGGGCAGGGTCCGCAGCGACCCTTGAGATGAGCTGATGGGCCTGGACGCGCAGTGCCTTCTGGGTTCGTGCGGACAGGACCCAGAGCACGGGTGGCCCGCTGGTAGGACGGTCCCTGGCAGCCAGGCGGCGTGGCCGGTTCGCGGGGAGTGGGGCCTGTTCCAGAATCACATGCCCGTTGGTGCCGCTGACGCCGTACGAGCACACACCGGCCCTGCGTGGCCTCCCGGTGTTCGGCCAGGGCTGGGCCTGCGTCAGCAACTGCATACCGCTTCCCTGCCAGTCGATGTGCGGTGTCGGCTCCTCGGCGTGCAGGGTGCGGGGCAGCACACCGTGCTGCATGGCGAGGACCATTTTGATGACTCCGGCCGCGCACGCGGCGGCTTGGGTGTGGCCTATGTTGGACTTCACCGACCCCAGCCACAACGGCTGGTTCCTGGGGCGTCCTTGCCCGTAGACCGCCGCGATCGCCTCACCTTCGATCGTGTCGCCGAAGGGCGTTCCCGTGCCGTGCGCCTCCACAGCGTCGATCTCGTCGGCGACAAGGCCGGAAGCTGCCAACGCCGTCTGGATCACGCGTCGTTGGGACCGTCCTCGGGGAGCCTCGAAGCCTTCTTTGGTGCCGTCCTGGTTCAGGGCACTGCCCCGGACGATCGCCAGAATCGGATGGTGCTCCCGGACGGCTGTGGAGAGCCGTTCGAGGAGGAGTACGGCAACTCCTTCGGAGAAGCCGATTCCATCTGCGTCGGCCGAGAACGCCTTGCTGCGGCCGTCCGGCGCGATCAGCGAGTCGCACGGGTAGCGGCTGAACTCGACGAAGGCTCCCGCATGGGGCATCACCGTGGCACCGCCCACCAGGGCGAGCGTGCATTCGTCGGTGCGGAGCGCACGACACGCGGTGTGCAGTGCCGCGAGCGAGGAGGAACAGCCGGTGTCCATCGTGATCGAGGGCCCTTCGAAGCCGAAGGTCCGGGATAACCGCCCGGAAGCGAGGTTGGTCGCGTTGCCCAGGTACCGGTGCCCCTCGAACTCTTCCGCGTTGTCGTAGAAGAAGGTTCCGTAGTTGTAGTAGAGGTACCCGATCCCTACGAATACCCCGGTGCTGCTGCCCTGCAGCTTCCGCGCGTTGATGCCCGCTCGTTCAAAGGCGGTCCACGAGGTCTCCAGGAGCAGCCGGTGCTGGGGGTCCATCATCAGGGCCTCGCGTGCTCCGACACCGAAGAAGTCCGCGTCGAAGTCCGCCACTCCATCAAGGAACGCTCCCTGACGGACGAAACTGTGGCCTGCGCGACCGGGCAGTGGATCGTACAGAGCAGCGAAATCCCAGCCCCGGTCAACGGGGAAGTCGGTGACGGCATCGCGACCCGAGGCGAGCACCTCCCACAACTGCTCGGGAGAGCGGACGCCGCCCGGGAAGCGGCAGTCCATTCCGACAATGGCGATGGGTTCGTCGGCCCGCTCGGACAACTGCCGGTTGGCCTGCCGGAGCTGTTCCACCTCCTTGAGCGTGGCACGCAGCGCTTCAGTCAGCTTCTCAGGAGTGCTCATGACCGGGTCCCTGTGTCGGTGGTTGGATCCCCCTGGGAGGTGCCGAGTGCGAGCTCGACCAGGCTCTCAGCGTCTAGCGAGTCGATCACATCCAGCCCATCGCCTGTATCGTCGGTGAGTGCGCGATCTCGCCGCATACAGTCCGGTCCGGCATCTGCCCCTGGTCCCGAAGACGGTGGCGTCGCGGCGGTGAGCATCCGGAGCAACTGGTCCCTGAGAGCCTCGGTCGTGGGGTACTCGAAGAGGACGGTGAGGGGCAGACGGATATCCAGTCCGCTCTCCAGACGACGGCGTAGCCTCGTCGCCCCCAGGGAATCCAGGCCGAGCTCCGTGAAGCTGCGTCCCTCCTCCCGCACGCCCAGGGAGATCACGCCCAGCAGTTCGCAGACGTGTTCGCGGATGACAGTGCCGAGCAGCAGACGCTGGGCGGCGAGTGGCATGCCTGCCAGGCGCGCGGGCGCGAGGTGTGGGACGGAGGTGCTGCCGGCGGGCGTTTGGACCCCGGGGGGCGGGGATTTCGCCTCGGGGATGGTGTCGAACAGGTGGCACGGCCGGTCCGTGGTGTGCGCGGGGGCGAACCTATCCCAGTCGAGGTCGGCGATGACCGCGAAGGGCTCCCTGTGGTCAAGTTCCCGTTCCAGGGCAGCTGAGGCCGACGCGGCTGCCATACCTCGGACACCTCTGTGCCGCATCTGCGATACCACGGCTTCGGCAGCGGCGCTGCCCACTCCTTCCCAGGCGCCCCAGGCCACAGAGGTCGCGATGAGGCCCCGGGCCACCCGGTGCTGGGCTAAGGCGTCCAGGAAGGCGTTCGCCGCCGCGTAGTTGGCCTGCCCGGGGCTGCCCAAGGTCCCGGCGGCGGAGGAGAAGAGGACGAATGCGGAGAGGTCCAGTCCCATAGTGAGGTCGTGGAGATTGAGCGCGCCGATGACTTTAGGGCGCAGTACCGACTCACAGCGCTCAGGCGTCAAGTTCTCCAGTGCCCCGTCGTCGGTGGCGCCTGCGGCGTGAACGATGGCGGTGAGGGGGTGGTCGGCCGGGATCTGGCTCAGGAGCCGGGCGGTTGCCGCGAGATCGGTCACGTCGCATGCTGCCAGGGTGACCTGGGCTCCTGCGGCGGTGAGCTCCGCCGCCAGCTCGGCTGCGCCGGCGGCCGCTTGCCCACGGCGGCTCGCCAGTACCAGGCGATGTGCCCCCGACCGCGCGAGCATTCGGGCGGCCTCGGCGCCCGCCCCGCTGGTGCCGCCTGTGACGAGGACCGTCCCATCCGGTGCCCACCGGTGGGTCGCCGAGGTTCTCGGGAGGGGAGCTCGGGCCAGTCGCCGGACGTACGTCCCCGTCTGCCGCAGTGCGTATTCGTCCTCGCCGCGTGCCGCTGCGAGGACGGTGGCGAGGCGGCTGGCGATGCGGTCGTCCAAGGTCGGCGGAAGGTCGATCACTCCTCCCCAGCGCGGTGGTTGCTCAAGGGCGGCGACTCGGCCCAGACCCCACCAGAGGGCTTGCAGCGGATGGTCCACGCGGTCGGATTCCTCGACGCGTACCGCGTCACGGGTAACGCACCACAGTGGGGCCTCAACGCCGGCGTCGTCCAGCGCACCCAGGAGTGCCAAGGTGGTGGTGAAGCTGGCTGGAGTGGCCGCGTGTGCGGCGATGGGCTCTTCGCTGAGGGCGAGCAGCGACAGAATCCCTGCCGCGCGGGGCATGCCGTCGCTGAACGCGTCGCGCAGCCGCGTGGCCAGTGACGACCGATCGGCGCCCCCAGCTGGCACGGTGAGGGGAAGGACATGGGCTCCGTGGTCGGAGAGCGCCTGAACGCACAGTGTTTGTGGCGTGGTGTCGGAGGAATTCGCAGAGGTCAAGAGGAGCCAGTTCCCTGACAAGCCTCCGGGTGGGACACCGGCCTCCTGTTTCCACGTCAGCAGGTAGCGCCAGGATTCTGCCTGGGCCTTCCCAAGTTCACGCTGGTGCCATGCGGCCAGCCTTGGCACGACCTGGTGGAACGGTTGGTCGGCATCGATGCCGAGTGCGGCGCTGAGGGTGGTCATGTCCTCACGGTGCACGGCGTCCCAGAATGTAGAGGACTCGGGCGGCACGGGGGACCGGGCAGGGCTCGCAGCGTCGGTGGGCCAGTAGGAGCGATGCTGAAACGGGTAGGCGGGAAGCGGTACGCGGCGGGCTTGTGGATAGAGGGCGTGCCAGTCGGCACTGGCGCCGGCTGCTATGGCGCGGGCCACCATGGCGAGAGGACTGGCAGAAGAGAGGCTCTGCTGGTGGTCTGACGCGCGGTCTGACTCGGCTGGGTGGGGTGCGGTCGTGCCGCGGATGACGCCGGGAGCGTTCTTGTCGGCGGCCAGTGTCTCGAGCGCGTCCAGGAACCCCGGGGTGCCGTCGGCGATCAGCACAGCCCTGTGGTTGAGCGAGGCGCGGGTCGTGGCCAGGGAGAAGCCGATGTTTGCGAGGTCGGCGTGGCCGAGGGCGGAGTGTTTGGAAAGGAGGCCCTGCAACCGTTGCGCCTGCGCGCGCAGGGCCGAATCGCTCTGTGCGGACATCAACCACAGGAGAGAACCACTGCTCGTGCCGGACGGCTGTTCCGCGAGTGGGTGGTCTTCGTGGACGGGTGTCGGCGGGGTGCTGTCGTGGGCGGGTGCTTGTTCGAGGATGAGGTGTGCGTTGGTTCCGCTGATTCCGAAGCTGGAGATGGCGGCGCGTCGGGGGTGGGGGGTGGTGGGCCAGGGGATGGTGGTGGTGAGGAGGCGGAGGGTGTTGGTGGTCCAGTCGACGTGTGGGGTGGGTTGGTCGATGTGGAGGGTGCGGGGGAGTTGGGCGTTGCGTAGGGCCATGATCATTTTGATGGTGGCGGCGGTTCCGGCGGCTGCTTGGGTGTGGCCGATGTTGGATTTGATGGATCCGAGCCAGAGTGGGTGGGTGGTGGGTCGGTTGGTTCCGTATGCGGTGAGTAGGGCGTTGGCTTCGATGGGGTCGCCGAGTGTGGTGCCGGTGCCGTGGGCTTCGATTGCGTCGATGTCGTGGGGTGTGAGGCGGGCGTTGGTGAGGGCTTGGTGGATGACGCGTTGTTGTGCGTTGCCGTTGGGTGCGGACAGGCCGTTGCTGGCGCCGTCTTCGTTGATGGCGGTTCCTCGGATGAGGGCGAGGATGGGGTGGTTGTTGTGTTGGGCGTCGGTGAGGCGTTCGAGGACGAGGAGGGCGGCGCCTTCGGCGAGTGCGGTTCCGTTGGCGGCGGCTGCGAAGGGTTTGCATCGGCTGTCGGGTGCGAGGGCTCGTTGTTGGCTGAATTCGGTGAGGGTGCCGGGTGTTGACATGATGGTGACGCCGCCGGCGAGGGCGAGTGGGGTGTGGTGTTGGCGGAGTGCTTGGCAGGCGAGGTGGGTGGCGACCAGGGATGAGGAGCATGCGGTGTCGATGCTGATCGCGGGGCCTTCGAGGCCGAGCGTGTAGGCGATCCGCCCCGACACCACACTCGCGGCAGTGCCAGTGGCGAGGCGGCCTGCCACCTCTTCCGAACCGCCCGAGAAACATCCGGCGTAGTCGCCAGCCATGACGCCCGCGTAGACGGCGGTGGGGGTGCCGCGGAGGGTGTGTGGGTTGATGCCGGCGTGTTCGAGGGCTTCCCAGGCGACTTCGAGGAGGTGTCTTTGCTGGGGGTCCATGGCGAGGGCTTCGCGGGGGGAGATGTGGAAGAAGTCGGCGTCGAAGCCGGCGGCGTCGTAGAGGAAGCCGCCTTCGCGGGCGTAGCAGGTTCCCGCGCGGTCCGGGTCGGGGTCGTAGAGCTGTTCCAGGTCCCAGTGGCGGTCGGTGGGGAAGGGGCCGATGGCGTCCTGTTCCGTCAGGACGAGGTTCCACAGGTCTTCGGGGGAGCGCACGCCTCCGGGGAAGCGGCATCCCACTCCGATCACCGCGATGGGCTCATACGCACCCTCCTCCAGCTCCTGTACCCGGTTGCGGCAACGCCGCAGCTCCACCGCCACCCGCTTCAGATAGGCTCGCATTTGCTCTTCGTTCGTCGTGGGCGCCGCGGGGCTGTCCCCTGCCATCTCAGCCCAGCTCCTGGTCGAGGAAGTCGAAGAGTTCGCTGTCGGTCGCTGCTTCGAGGGACTGCGCGAGATCGCTGCCCTTCGCAGGCTCCCCGATGTCGCCGTACTTGGTCAGGAGCTCCCGCACGTGCTGGAGGCCTGCCGTACGGGCTGGGTCGCCAGGTGCCGTGGCGGACAGGGCCGAGTCGAGCTTGTCCAGCCATGCACCGATGGGGGCTACGGACGTTCGCGTGAGCTCAGTGGTCAGGTGACGGGCCAGTGCTGCCGACGTGGGATGGTCGAAGATCAAGGTGCTGGGCAGTTGGAGCCCGGTAGCCGCCGCGAGGCGATTGCGCAGCATGACTGCCGTGAGCGAGTCGATGCCAAGGAGGCTGAATCCGGTGTCTGCCTCGATGCTCGTCCCGCTGTGGTATCCGAGTGCCGCTGCGGTGAGGCTGCGGACCAGGTCGAGCACGATGGCTTGGCGGCCGACTTCGTCCTGGTCGGCGAGCTGCTGATGCAGGATCATGGGCACGCCGGTGCCGCTGACTCGTTCTCCCTCCGCGTTGCCGGAGGTCAGGTTGCGGAGCACAGGGAAAGTGGCGGAGATGTCGGGCCGGGTGCGTAGTGCATGGAAGTCGAGCCGTGCGGGCACCAACAACGGTTCCGTGCTGCCGAGTGCCGCGTCGAACAGCGTGAGGGCCTCCTCCGCCGGCATCGGGGCGAGCCCTAGGTGGCCCACGTGCTGTAGACCCTGGTCCTTGAGCCGAGCGGTCATCCCGGCGTCGCGCCACCATCCCCAGGCGAGCGACTGGGCTGGCAATCCCTGGGCAGCGCGGTGGTGTGCCAGCGCGTCGAGGAAGACGTTCGCGGCGGCGTAGTTGCCCTGACCGGCGTTTCCCAGAACGCCGGCGGCGGAGGAGAAGAGGACGAAGGCCGCGAGGTTGTGCTGACGTGTCAGGTCATGCAGGTGCCAGGCACCATCGGCCTTGGCCCGCAGCACCGTGTCACAGCGATCCGGCGTCAGGCTTGTCAGGACACCGTCATCGAGCGTTCCCGCCGTGTGGATGACGGCCGTCAACGGACGCTCGGCGGGGATCGCGGCAAGGGCTCCGCGGAGTGCCTGGTGATCGGCGACGTCGCATGCCGCCAGCGTCACCCTGGCCCCGAGTGCGGCGAGCTCGCGCTCCAGCTGCTTCGCCCCGTGCGCGCTCGCTCCCTGTCGGCTCATCAACAGCAGGTGACGCACGCCATGACGTGTCACAAGATGCCGTGCGACCAGCCCCCCGAGTGCCCCCGTACCACCTGTGACGAGTACCGTCCCCTCCACATCCAGCGGCGGCTTGTCGGCAGCGGCCCCGGTGGATGCCGCCCGGCTCAGGACAGGGGCGAGGAGCGCTCCGGCCCGGACCGCGAGCTGCGGTTCAGCGCTGTCGAGTGCGCGGGGGAGAACGACCGACGTGGAGGGATGATCATCGAGGTCGAGGAGTGCGAAACGCTGAGGATGTTCGCTCTGTGCACTGCTCAGCAGCCCCCATACCGCGGAAGCGGCGAGATCGGAGACGTCCTCACGGGCGTGGGTGGCGACGGCCCGGTGGGTCACCACGATCAGCAGGGCGTCGGTGAACCGGTCGTCAACGAGCCAGCTCTGTACGAGGGCGAGGACGCGGTGTGCAAGGGACCGGGTGGCCACAGGGAGGCCGACGTCTCCTGCGAGTCCGGCGTGCACGGGGGCGATCACGACGCGGGGTGTGGACATACCATCATCCATCGCGGCGGTCAACGCTGTCAGATGGGGATACATTCGGGTGAACGGGATGTTCGCGAGTGGCCCGTCGGTGGAGCTGCCCAGCACGGCCCAGGACTCGGTGTCCGGAGTCCTGGCGGCGAGCTGTACTTCCGGCCAGTCCATCCGGAACAGTGACTCGAGTGACGAGACATCGGGCGCTGCTTGTCCAGTGGGCTTCATCGTCAGCGACTTCACGGTGAGCACGGGGCGCCCAGCGCTGTCCGTGGCCGTTACCGCCACCTCATGTGCACCGGTGCGTGACAGGTGTACGCGGACAGCCGAAGCCCCTGGTTCGTGCAGGGTCACTCCGGCCCAGGAGAAGGGCAGCGACTGCCCGGCGCCGTCCGGCAGACAGAGCGGCAGGGCATGCAGCGCGGCGTCGAGCAGGGCTGGATGAAGTCCGAACGAACCGCACTCGGCCCTGATGGCCTCAGGGGCATCCACGAGGGTGAATGCCTCGTCGCCACGGTTCCAGGCAGCCGTGAGGCCATGGAACGCAGACCCGTACACGACACCGTGAGCCGCGAACCGGTCGTGCAGATCGGTGCGTTCCACGGCCTCGGTCTCGGGAGGAGGCCAGGATGTGGGTTCGGTGACGGAGAGCACCGCGTCCGGGCCGAGCACTCCGATCGCATGCTGAACCCACTCGCTCGCTGGCTCCGGGAACTCCGCGCGTGAGGAGATGCGGAGGCTACGGCGCCCTGCCGTGTCGGCCCCGCTCACGGTCGTGCGCAGGTGGATAGCACCGTGCTTCGGAAGCCGCAACGGTGCTTGAAGCACAAGGTCTTCCACACTGTCGCAGCCTGCTTCCCGAGCCGCGCGCAGCGCGAGTTCAAGGAACGCCGTTGCGGGGAAGAGCCTTTCGCCGCGTACGACGTGGTCGACGAGCCAGGGGTGACTCTCTGTTGAGAGCCGTCCGCTCAGCACCCAGCCGTCGTCATTCGGCAGGGGGAGCACGGCACCGACCAGCGGGTGGTCTCCGTACTCAGCGCCGACGGCATGTGCGGCGGTGCGAGGTGTGCCGCTGACCGTAGGGGTGAGCCAGTGTCGCTGGTGCTGGAAGGGGTAGGTGGGCAGCGGAGCGGGCAGGGCGGCCGTCGCATCTGGCAGGAGGGGCGCGGCGATGTGTCCGTTGGCATGAAGCTGGGCGACCGCCTTGGCTAGCGTGTCGGCTTCGCCGTGGCCCTTGCGCAACGTCGGAACGACGGTGTGGTCATGCCGCGTCTGCTCGCGCGTACAGCTGTGGGCGATGGTGGCCAGCGTGGTGTCCGGGCCGATTTCCAGGAGCGTCGTGGGCCTACCGCGAATGGCGCTGTCGAGGGCCTGGTAGAAGCGCACGGCGTGGCGCGCCTGTTCGGCCCAGTAGCGCGGCGTGGTGAGGTCGTCTGGGGAGGCTGGTTGCCCGGTCAGCGTGGAGATGATGGGGATCGCGGGCCGGTGGAACTTCAGGCGGGCCGCGACGTCCTGGAACTCTGGGAGGACAGGCTCGATGTATGGGGAGTGGAAGGCGTGACTGACACGGAGTGGGCTGGTACGCCGGCCTCGTCGGCTGAGCTCATCGGTGATCTCGCGCACTGTCTCGGCGTGGCCGGAGATGACGATGAACGTGGGTGCATTGACAGCGGCGATGGAGACATGCCGGGGATGGGCCCTCACATAGGGGAGGATCTCCGCCTCGCTGGCATGCACGGCGACCATCGCGCCGCCGGAAGGGAGCGACTGCATCAGCCGGCCGCGGGCGGCGACGAGCGTGCAGGCGTCGGGCAAGTCGAGGACGCCGGAGACATGGGCAGCCGTGAGCTCGCCGATGGAGTGCCCGATTAGGTGGTCGGGGCAGATGCCCTGTCGTTCAAGCATGCGGAAGAGGGCTGTCCCCACGGCGAACAGAGCTGGCTGGGTGTATTCGGTCCGGTGGACGAGAGCCGCTTCGGGTGAAGTCGGCGGGGCGAACATGACATCGCGCAGGGGGTGGTCTTCGAGGTGCGGGTGCATGGCCTCGAAGACCACATCGAGAGCTTTCCTGAATGCGGAGTGGGTGTGGTAGAGCTGCTGACCCATCCCAACGCGCTGGGCTCCTTGGCCGGAGAAGAGGAACACCAGGGCACGGTCCGCCTTGGGCGTTCCTCGCACGGTGCCGCGGTGCCGCTGGCTCGAGGAAAGAGCAGCCAGACCTTCGAGCAGGTCCTCGCGTGTGCGTCCGACGACGGCTGCGCGGTGGTCGAGCGTCGCCCGGGTGGTGGCGAGGGCATGGGAGATGTCCGCGGTGCGCAGATCGGGATGCGCCGCGATGTGCAGGCGCACGCGTTCGGCATGGTCTTTGAGCGTGTTCGGGGTGTGCGCGGAGAGTATCCAGGTCAGTGGGTGGTCTTCGTGGACGGGTGTCGGCGGGGTGCTGTCGTGGGCGGGTGCTTGTTCGAGGATGAGGTGTGCGTTGGTTCCGCTGATTCCGAAGCTGGAGATGGCGGCGCGTCGGGGGTGGGGGGTGGTGGGCCAGGGGATGGTGGTGGTGAGGAGGCGGAGGGTGTTGGTGGTCCAGTCGACGTGTGGGGTGGGTTGGTCGATGTGGAGGGTGCGGGGGAGTTGGGCGTTGCGTAGGGCCATGATCATTTTGATGGTGGCGGCGGTTCCGGCGGCTGCTTGGGTGTGGCCGATGTTGGATTTGATGGATCCGAGCCAGAGTGGGTGGGTGGTGGGTCGGTTGGTTCCGTATGCGGTGAGTAGGGCGTTGGCTTCGATGGGGTCGCCGAGTGTGGTGCCGGTGCCGTGGGCTTCGATTGCGTCGATGTCGTGGGGTGTGAGGCGGGCGTTGGTGAGGGCTTGGTGGATGACGCGTTGTTGTGCGTTGCCGTTGGGTGCGGACAGGCCGTTGCTGGCGCCGTCTTCGTTGATGGCGGTTCCTCGGATGAGGGCGAGGATGGGGTGGTTGTTGTGTTGGGCGTCGGTGAGGCGTTCGAGGACGAGGAGGGCGGCGCCTTCGGCGAGTGCGGTTCCGTTGGCGGCGGCTGCGAAGGGTTTGCATCGGCTGTCGGGTGCGAGGGCTCGTTGTTGGCTGAATTCGGTGAGGGTGCCGGGTGTTGACATGATGGTGACGCCGCCGGCGAGGGCGAGTGGGGTGTGGTGTTGGCGGAGTGCTTGGCAGGCGAGGTGGGTGGCGACCAGGGATGAGGAGCATGCGGTGTCGATGCTGATCGCGGGGCCTTCGAGGCCGAGCGTGTAGGCGATCCGCCCCGACACCACACTCGCGGAAACACCGGTCAGCCGGTGCCCCGCCACGTCTTCTGACGCCAGGTGCAGCGGCGGGCCGTACTCCTGTCGGACGCATCCCGCGTAGACGGCGGTGGGGGTGCCGCGGAGGGTGTGTGGGTTGATGCCGGCGTGTTCGAGGGCTTCCCAGGCGACTTCGAGGAGGTGTCTTTGCTGGGGGTCCATGGCGAGGGCTTCGCGGGGGGAGATGTGGAAGAAGTCGGCGTCGAAGCCGGCGGCGTCGTAGAGGAAGCCGCCTTCGCGGGCGTAGCAGGTTCCCGCGCGGTCCGGGTCGGGGTCGTAGAGCTGTTCCAGGTCCCAGTGGCGGTCGGTGGGGAAGGGGCCGATGGCGTCCTGTTCCGTCAGGACGAGGTTCCACAGGTCTTCGGGGGAGCGCACGCCTCCGGGGAAGCGGCATCCCGCTCCGATCACCGCGATGGGCTCATACGCACCCTCCTCCAGCTCCTGTACCCGGTTGCGGCAACGCCGCAGCTCCACCGCCACCCGCTTCAGATAGGCGAGTGTCTTCTCGTCCTCGGTCATCGTGCACCTGCTTCTGAGTACGAGCGGGCTTGCTGCAATCGGGCGGTCACAGCAGTCCGAACTCATCGTCGATCAGCTTGAACACCTCGGTGGCCGTTGCCTCGTCGAGGTCGGGACCAGCGGGAAGCGCCAGGCTGCGCTGCTGTTCGCGCAGCCGGGCGAGCAGGGACTCCAGCCGCGTCAGGGCCGCGGCAGCCGTGCGGGCGTCGGCCTGCGGCTGGAGGATTAGGCCCTCGAGCCTGCCGAGTTCCTCCAGCACGGCCGGACGAGTCTGCGTTCCTTTGGGGAACAATCGGTCGCGTACGTGGGCCGCGAGTGCGACCGGGGTGGGGTGATCGAAGATCGCGGACACGGGCAGTTGCGCTCCGGTGACACGGTTCAGACGGTTGCGCAGCTCGACGGAGGTGAGCGAGTCGAAACCGATATCTATAAACGCGCGCTCGGGAGGAACACGGTCGGCGGCGGCCAGTCTCAGGGCCGCTGAGGCGTGCTGCCGCACCAGCTCCAGCAGTGAGCGATCGCGTTCTGCCGGGGCGAGGCAGGCGAGCCGCTCCCTCAGCGAGCGAACATTGGCCGGCACTCCGTGCACCGCCTGCCGGACGGTGGGGCGCAGCACGTTGCGGAGCAGCGGTGAGGAGGTGTCCGAGTGGGCAGTCTTGGTGTCCACATGAGCGGTCATCAGGACGGTCTCGCCCGAGCGCAGAGCCGTGTCGAAGAGCGCCAGCCCTTCCTCGTCGCCCAGGGGCAGCAGTCCGCTCTGCACCATGCGGGTCACATCACGTGGTGTGAGGTGACCGCTCATCGTGCTGGCCTGCTTCCACAGGCCCCAGGCCAGGGACTGGGCAGGCAGACCTTGGACGGCGCGGTGCTGGGCCAGGGCGTCGAGGAGGGTGTTCGCGGCGGCATAATTGGCCTGTGCGGGCCCCCCGAGAACACCGGCGACCGATGAGAACAGGACGAAGGCGGCGAGGTCCTCGTTGCGGGTCAACGTGTGCAGGTGCCAGGCACCATCGGCCTTGGCCGCGAGGACGTTGTCACAGCGTTCGGGTGTCAGGCCGGTCACGACCACGTCCTCCAGCGTCCCCGCGGCATGGACCACCGCCGTCAGCGGATGCTCCGAGGGAATCGCGGCGAGGACGCCCGCCACGGCATCGCGGTCGGCGATGTCGCAGGCGGCGACCGTCACCGCCGCCCCGAGGTCCGTGAGGTCCTGTTCCAGGCGGGCCGCGTCAGGGGCTTGTGATCCCTGTCGGCTGATCAGCACCAGGTGGCGAGCACCATGGCGGGCCACCAGATGCCGGGCGAACAACCCGCCCAGCATGCCCGTGCCCCCCGTGATCAGCACCGTCCCGTCGGGGTTCAGCGGCTGTGGAATCGTCAACGCGAGCTTGCCGGTGTGCTTGGCCTCCTTGAAGTGCCGGAAGGCCTCGGGGGCCCGCCGCACATCCCAGGAAGTGACGGGAAGTGGCTGAAGACTGCCGTCAGCGAACAGGCCCAGCACCGCCTCCAGCATGTGCTGGATGTCCTCCGGCCCGACGTCCAGGACGTCGAACGCCTGATACGTGACCCCAGGGTACTGCCCTGCGATCTCTGAAGCATCGCGGATGTCGGTCTTGCCCAGTTCCAGGAAGCGGCCGCCACCGGGCATCAGCCGTGCGGAAGCATCCACGAACTCCCGGGCCAGTGAGTTCAGTACCACCCCAACGCCTCGGCCCGAAGTGGCCGACAGAAACGCTTCCCCGAAGTCGAGGGTCCGTGAGGAAGCGACGTGGTCAGAGTCGAGACCCATCTGGGCCAGGTGCTGCCACTTGTCGGGGTGAGCGGTGGCGAAGACTTCGGCCCCGATGTGCCCGGCCAGCTGGACGGCCGCCATGCCGACGCCGCCCGTGGCGGCGTGCACCAGCGCTGCCTCGCCCGGTTGCAGCCCGGCCAGTTCCACCAGCCCGTGGTACGCCGTGAGGTAGGCGATGGGCATCGAAGCGGCCTGCTCGTAGGACCACCCCTCCGGGACCCGCGCCATCATGCGGTGGTCAGCTGTGACGACCGGGCCGATCGCCCCCGTCTCGATCCCGACGATGCCCAGCACCCTGTCTCCCGGCACGAAGGACGAGACCATCGGCCCGACTTCGGTGACGATCCCGGCGAACTCCCTGCCCAGCGCCGCCGAGCCCGGGAACAGGTCCATGGAGATGATGACGTCGACGAAGTTCAGTCCTGCTGCTCGTACCCCGACGCGCACCTGCCCTTCGGCCAGTGGCTGGGTGTGTTCCTCGCATTCCACCAGTGCGAGGCCGTCGAGGGTGCCCTTGCGCGGGATGTCCAGGCGCCACGCGGATGCGTGGTGCGGTGGCGTGAGCACGCTCGCCGGCAGGGCGTGGACGAGGTGAGGGGTGAGCAGGACACCGGCTCGGGCGGCGAGCTGGGGCTCCGCCGTGGCGAGTGCGGTGGACAGGGCGTCGAGGTTTGCGGGGTGGTCGTCGAGGTCCAGGAGGGTGAAGCGATGGGGGTGTTCGGCCTGGGCGCTGCGCACCAGGCCCCAGACTGCGGCGGAGGGCAGACTGGCGATGTCCTCGCGTGTGTCGGTGGCCACCGCGCCGTGGGTGAGCACGGTGAGGCGCAGGTGGGTGAAGCGGTCGTCGGCAAGCCAGGCTTGGAGGAGCGCGAGTACGTGATGGATGAGGGTATGGACGTCCCCTGGAAGGGCGGGATCGGCGATCGTGGGCATCGAGGCGATCACCGTGGAGGGTGGGGGAGCACCGTCCTCCAGTGCCGCGGCCAGCGACGGCATGTCGGGGTACCAGGCCGCGTCGCGCAGCGCCGGGTCTCCTGGGGTGCCGATCGCGGCCACGGTGTGTGTTGACGATGGCACGGTGCCGGGCGGCAGGGCGGTCCACTCCACCCGGAACAACGAGTCACGGGACTCGGGGCTGTCGGCGTGCAATCGTTCCCGGGACACCGATCGGGAGGTCAGCGAATCCACTGACACGACCGGCTGTCCGGTGCTGTCGGTGGCCACCAGCCCGATGCTGTCATCACCGGTCCGGGTGATCCGCACACGGAGTGTGGAGGAACCCGTGGCGTGAAGCCTGACTCCGTGCCATGAGAAGGGCATGCGGATGGTGGGCGAGTCGCCCGCTGTCTCCAGCAGGACTGCGTGCAGTGAGGCGTCCAGCAGCGCCGGGTGAATGCCGAATCCGATGCCCTGGCTACGGGCCTCCTCGGGCAGGGCCACCTCGGCCAGGAGTTCGGTACCGTGCCGCCACATCCTGCGCAGGCCTCGGAACGTGGCACCGTAGTGGTAGCCCAGGGTGTGCAGGCGTTCGTACGCGCCCGTCAGGTCCACCGGTTGCGAGCCCGAGGGCGGCCATGGCCCGGGGACGGCATCGGCTGGGTTCGCACCGTGTGACGGGTGGCTCACCGAGCCCCTGGCATGGCGGGTCCAGGACTGGTTGCCGACGTCCGCGTCCGATGTGCCGTACACGCTGAACGGGCGTGTGCCGTGCTGCGTCGGTCCTTCCACGACGACCTGGAGCCGGAGCGCGCCCGCATCCGGCAGCCACAGAGGGGCCTCCAGGTCCAGCTCTGCCACCACATCGCAGCCGACCTCGCGGCCCGCCGCTCCGGCGATCTCGGCGAACGCGGTTCCCGGCAGCAGTGCTTGATCCCACACGGCGTGGTCGGCGAGCCATGGGTGGCTGCGCCTGGACACGCTCCCCGTGAGCACCAGCCCGTCGGTGTGGGGCAGCGGCACGGAGGCGCCGAGCAGCGGGTGTTCAGAGGTGTCCAACCCCAGGCCGGTGGCTTCGGCCCGTCCGGCGGGGGCATCGCACCAGTAGCGCTGCCGTTGGAAGGCGTACGTAGGCAATGTGACGGGCCGGGCATTGGTTCCGGTGAAGACGGAGCGCCAGTCCACCGGGGCGCCATGCGCCCAGGCCTCGGCGAGGGAGGTGAGGAAGCGCCTGGTGGCTTCGTCATTACGGCGCAGGGAGCCGATGGCAGCCGCAGCGCGGCCGCTGTCTGCGATGGTCTCCTCCAGAGCCATGTGCAGCAACGGGTGCGGATTGACCTCGATGAACAGCCCGTGGCCCGAGTCGAGCAGCGCACGGCAGGCCTGTTCGAACAACACCGGTTCCCGTGCGTTGCGGTACCAGTACTCCGCGTCCAGCCGCCTCGTATCGAGGAGGGCGCCTGTTACCGTCGAGCAGAAGGGAACAGCGGCGGGCAGAGGCGCCACAGGAGAGAGCGCGTCGAGAAGATGGCCGCGCAGCGATTCGACCTGAGCTGAGTGGCCGGCATTGTTGACCCCGGGAAGGCGGCGGAACTCCACGTTCTCCCGGGCGAGGTCGGTGAGCAGTTCGTCCAGCGCCCGGGGGTCGCCGCCGATGGTGGTCGACATAGGGCTGTTGACCGCTGCGATGCCCAGCAGACCGGGCCACCTCTCGGCCCACCTGCGCAGTTCGTCTGCGGGAGCCCCGACGGCAGCCATCGCTCCCTGTCCTGACAGTGCCAGGAGGGCGCGGCTGCGCAGGGCCACGATCCGCGTGGCGTCCTCGAGTGACAGTGCCCCCGCGACATGGGCGGCGGCGATCTCTCCTTGGGAATGACCCACGACGGCCGAGGGCTCCACCCCGTGAGCCCGCCACATCGCTGCCAACGAGACCATCATGGTGAACAGAGCGGGCTGGACGACGTCCACCCGGTCCAAGGGAGGAGCGTCGTCGGTTCCACGCAGCACGTCGAGTACGGACCAGTCCAGATACGCCGCGAAGGAGTCGACGCAGAGTTGTACGGAGTCCCGGAACACCGGCGAGGACTTGAGCAGGTCAGTGGCCATGCCCGGCCACTGCGACCCTTGGCCGGGGAACACGAACACCGCTTTGCCGCCCCGCCGACCGGATCCCCGCACCAGCGAAGCCGCGCTGCCTGCCTCTTCCAGGGCGGCCAGGCCTTCCTGGAATTCCGCGGGGCTCGCGGCTACGAGTACCGCACGGTTGTCGAGGTTCGAGCGTCCGCAGGCCAGGGTGTACCCGATGTCCGCCGGGGACCGCTCCGGATCATGGGCCAGATGCCGCCGCAGTCGGCCGGCCAGGGAGCTCAGGGCCTGGTCGCCCTTGGCCGACAGCGGCCAGGGCAGGACTACGGCCCTAGCTGAGGGCTCGTGGATGACTGCCGTCGTGGCGTCGGGCGGCGCCTCTTCCATGATCACGTGGGCATTGGTGCCGCCGGCGCCGAAGGAGGACACGCCGGCCCGCCGAGGCCTGCCCAGCTCGGGCCAGGCCCGTGCCTCCGTCAGTACGCGGACCGTGCCGCTCGACCAGTCCACGTGCCGTGTGGGTTCGTCGACGTGCAGTGTCCGGGGCAGCACGCCATGGCGGATGGCCATCACCATCTTCATCACACCGGCGACTCCGGCGGCGGCTTGGGTGTGCCCGATGTTGGACTTGACCGATCCAAGCCACAAGGGTTGCTCGGCGGCGTGCTCGCGGCCGTAGACGGCAAGCAGTGCATGAGCTTCGATCGGGTCGCCCAACGTTGTACCCGGACCATGCGCCTCCACGGCGTCGACCTCCCCGGCGCTCAGCCCGGCAGAGGCCAAGGCCTGGCGCAGGACGCGCTGTTGTGAAGGGCCGTTGGGCGCGGTCAGCCCATTGCTCGCCCCGTCCTCGTTGAGGGCGCTTCCGCGGACGACGGCCAGGACCCGGTGTCCGTTGCGGCGGGCGTCGGACAGCCGCTCCAGCATCAGAAGGCCGGCTCCCTCGGACCACCCGGTGCCGTCCGCTGCGGCCGCGAAGGCCTTGGACCGACCGTCCGGCGCCAGTGCGCGCTGCCTGCTGAACTCGGTAAACATGGACGGAGTGGACATCACCGTCACGCCGCCTGCCAGCGCCAGCGAACACTCCTTGTCCCGCAGCGAGCGGCAGGCCAGATGGATCGCTACCAGTGACGACGAGCAAGCAGTGTCCACCGCCAATGCTGGCCCCACGAAGCCGAAGTTATACGCCACCCGGCCTGCGAGAACGCTCGTGGTGTTGCCGGTGTAGATGTAACCCTCCAGGTCCTCGGATGCCTGGATCACGCCCGTGTCGTATTGCTGGGGGATGGCCCCGACGAAGACTCCGGTGCTGCTTCCGCGGAGCGAGTCCGGATCGATCGCCGCGTATTCGGCGGTCTCCCAGGCCACTTCCAGCAGCAGACGCTGCTGGGGGTCCATGGCCCGTGCTTCGCGCGGCGAGATCCCGAAGAAGTCGGCGTCGAACTCGGCGGCGTCGTGCAGGAAGCCCCCGTGGTGAACATAGCTGGTGCCGCGCTGGTCGGGATCAGGGTCGAACAGGCGGTCGAGATCCCAACCGCGGTCATGGGGAAAATCGCCGAGGAGGTCACGGCCGGCCGCGACTGCCTCCCATAGATCGTCCGGGGAATGGATGCCGCCCGGGAATCGGCAGGCCATGCCCACAACGGCGATCGGCTCATCGCGGACTCCGGCTGGGGCATGGGGCATCGGAGGGGGAGGAGGGGAAGCCTGCGGCTCGAACGACAAGTTGTCCAGGAATCGGGCTACGGCGCGCGGTGTGGGGTGGTCGTAGACCAGGCCGCTGGTCAGTGGCAGCGAGGTGGCCGAGGACAGCCGCTCGGTCAGCTCCACTGCCGTCAGCGAGTCCAGCCCGAGGTCGTCGAAGCAGCGATCCTCCTCGACATCGGACGGTCCGGAGTACTCCAGCACGGAAGCCACTTCGGTGCGGACCAGCTCGAGTAGAACCAGCTGCCGTTCAGGGGCCGGCAAGGACTCCAGCGTGATTCGCTGGTCAGTCGGTGCAGGGCGGGGCGCCGGATCGGACGCACCATCGTCGGCTTGGTCAGGCCAGTGACGTTGCCTCTGGAAGGCGTACGAGGGCAGATCCACCCGGCGGCCTCCGATGGAGGCCAAGGCCTTCGCCCAGTCCACGTCTTCGCCCCGGACGTAGGCTGCCGCCAGCGCTGGCAGCGGAGACCCGCCGTTCTTGTCGTCTGTCGTCTGACTCCCGGACGGCAGGTTCGTGACACCAGGCATCCCGGCCGCGTGGCGCACCAGGCTGTTGTGCGACAGCCCGTCCGCCAAGGCGCGCAGCCCTTCGAGGAACTCCGCTCGCTCGCTCGCGATGACCACTGCGCGGTACTCGAGGGCCGAGCGTGTTGTGGCCAGGGAGTGCGCTATGTCGGCAACCGTGTGCTCTTCGCGCCCATCCGCGTGGGCCAACAGGGACCTGGCCTGGGCCCGCAGTGCTTGTTCGCTTCTGCCTGACAGGACCCAGGCCGCACTCTGGTGGGGTCTGTTGTCCGGAAGACGTCGTTCATCAGGGACGGTCGGCCCTGCCTCGGGGGCTTCGGTCAGGACCACATGACAGTTGGTGCCGCCCATGCCGAAGGCACTTACCCCCGCGGTCCGGGGACCGTCCGAGCTGTGCCAGGGTTCCAAGGCCGTCTGTACTCGCAGACCCAGCTCTTCAAGGGGAATACCGGGAGGCGCGAACCGGAAGTTCAGACTCGGCGGGATCGCCCGATGCCGCAGCGCGAGTACGGCCTTCAGAAGACCGGCGATGCCCGCCGCAGCTTCGAGATGCCCCACGTTCGTCTTGGCCGATCCCACACGCAGTGGCCTGTCGGGGCTCCTGCCCTTGCCCAGCACGGCACCGAGCGCGGTTGCCTCCACCGGGTCGCCCGCCTTGGTCCCCGTACCGTGCAGTTCTACGTACTGCACCTCAAGCGGGCTGATTCCGCTGCGCTCGTAGGCAAGCTCCAAGACCTGCTGCTGGGCGGCTCCGCTGGGCACGGTCAGGCGACCGCCCCCATCGTTGTTGACGGCCATGCCGCGGATGACCCCGTGAACCCGGTCGCCGTCGGCCAGTGCCTCGGCGAGCGGCTTGAGCACGACGAGACCGCCCCCCTCGCTGCGGACGAAGCCGTTGGCGCGCGCGTCGAAGACGAAGCACCGGCCGTCCGGCGAGAGCCCGCCGAACCGGGTGGCTTCGACCGTGCTCTGCGGCACCAGGATCACGTTGACGCCACCGGCCAGTGCCAGCGTGCAATCGCCGCGCTGCAGGCTCTCGCAGGCCATGTGAACCGCAGTGAGGGACGAGGACTGTCCGGTGTCGAGTGTCAGGCTGGGCCCAGTGAGGCGCAGGAAATGGGAGAGCCGGTTGGCGATCATCCCGCGTTGCAGACCGGCGCAGGTGTGCTGAGTGATGTTCCGCAGTCCGCGACGGTGGACGACCGTCGCGAAGTCGTCCCGCATGGCACCCATGTAGACGCCCGTACGGCTTCCCACGAGGGCGGCCGGTACGATTCCGGAGTCTTCCAGGCCTTCCCAGCCGAGTTCGAGCATCAGGCGCTGCTGCGGGTCGATGTGAGACGCCTCGCGCGGTGAGATGCCGAAGAACCCGGCATCGAACCGGTCCACATGGTCGAGGAACCCGCCGCGAAGCGGCGCGTTGAGGCCAGATGCAACCGCGTTGGTCGAGAGTTCAGGTACAAGGCTACGACGCTCGGCCGGCACCTCTCCAACGGCGTCCACACCGTCACGCAGCAGTGTCCAGTACTCCTCAGGCGTGGATGCGCCGGGAAGTCGGCAAGCCATTCCCACAATGGCGATATCGTCGTCTCTCGCGCTGCGCTTGTTCACGGCAACTCCTGCATCGACCAGCCAGGGCCAGTACTTAGAAGGGGACGCAGGTCCTGGCTGGTAGACCGCGATCCCGAGTGCCGGAACGCGGCGCCGCCCGGGTGATTCACGACACCGGCGGCTAAGCAGACGGTCTCCTGCAGAGAGGGAGACACCTCACACCCGTCATGAACGTCATGGAGGTGCCGCGCTGTTGCCCAGTTGAGGGGAGCAACAGCTTTGTGTACATCGACAATTGCACTCGCACGGACGAATTGCGGCAATCAGGGTGCAGAGAGCGCTCGGAGCGTTAGAAGCACTATGGAGTCGTGGGAGCGAGTGCAGTGTGCGCCTGGCGCGCGTGGCACGCCACCGGAGATGGCCTGTGTGGCCAGGAGGAGGGCATCCCCGGCGAGGAAGGCGGCCGATACCCCAGCTTGGGGCAGTTAGGGCTCATAAAGGATCAAAGCGTTGCTTCTCAGTGTTTCTGTCGTTGGTGTGGTACGTGCATATCGAGCGAGGTTCGTGACCAACTTGCCTTACTGATCGTTTCAGAATGAGTTCGGTGTGGCGGCTGGGAGTTGAGGGGGCCGTGCGGCAGGGTCTGCCGGATGGCTGACGATCTTGTGCCCGATGACCTGTGGGAGCGGATAGCCCCGTTGCTCCCGGCCCGGCCGCCGCGTCGCCACCGGTTCCCCGGCCGGAAGCCTGTGGAGGGCCGCGTCGCCCTGGTCGGCATCGTGTATGTGCTGCGCAAGGGCGTGACCTGGTCGGACGTGCCTGCCGAGCGGATCGGCTGCAGCGGGGTGACCTGCTGGCAGCGCCTACGGGACTGGACCGAGGCCGGAGTCCGGCCGCGCCTCCACGAAGTCCTCCTGGTCGAGCTTCGCCGGGCCGACCTGCCCGACATGGATGACTGCTCGATCGATGGCTCGCATGTCCGGGCTCTCAAAGACATCTCAGGGGGCCAGGAAGTCAAGCCGCCTGGTCGGTCGGAGGTGACAGGAGCGGTGCGAAGGCCGCCTGTTCGTCAAAATGCTGCCGGGTCTTGAGGCAGTAGTGGAGCTGGCCGAGGAAGCGGTTCAGCAAGTTGTGTTGGGCGGCGGCATGCCAGTCTCCGTGTTCGCGTCTGCGTCGGTAGTGCGCGTTCGCTTCTGGTGAGGCGGTGAGGGCGGCGAAGGCCCAGAGGAAGCCGGCGTTGATGAGGCGATTGTTCTTGACGAAGCGGCGGCCGACGAACCGCTTCTTGCCGGAGGCCCGGGTGATCGGCGCGGATCCGGCGTACGACTTCAGCGCCCGGGCGTCGGCGAACCGTGCCCGGTCGTCGCCCAGCTCTGCGAGCACGCGGGCGCCGAGCATGGGCCCAAGGCCCGGGAAGCTGAGCAGGATTTCGCTGTCGGTGTGCTGGTGAAAGGCGGATGTGGCCGCCTCCGCGAGGTCGTCAGCGGCCTCGCAGGCGGCGTCCAGCTGCTTGAGCAGGGCTAGGAGCTGGTGACCGAAGGCGTCCTCGACGCCGGGCAGCTGGTGGGCGTACTCGGCGCGGAAGACAGCCCGCAGCCGTTCGGCTTCTGCGTCGCAGCGCGGAGGCGGCCACTGTTTGAGGGCGGCCCGCAACTGGGTGAGGGTGAGCTTCGCGGCTTTGGCCGGGGTCGGGGCCAAAGTGAGGATGACACGGGCATCAGCCCTGGTCAGATTGCCTTGTTTCCCCTGGAAAGCCAGCAGAGCAGCGGGGTAGTACTCGCGTAGGAGCGAGCGGGCCTGGTTGGCGACCTGCTGCCGAGTCCAGACGGCGTCCTGCTGGGCTCGGGCCAGGACTGTGATGGCCTGGGCGAGTTCGGAGTCGGCCGGCAGGGGCCGGTGGGCGTGCATGTCGGTGCGCAGGATGTTCGCCAGGACCAGGGCGTCGCCGGGGTCGGACTTCTTGCGGCTGACGCCGTGGCGGTCGCGGTAGCGGGCAGCGGCGAGCGGGTTGATCGCGAAGACCCGACGACTACCAGTGCGCAGGCTCGCGACCAGGAGGCCGTGGCTGGTCTCGATGGCCACCGGTATCGGGTCTTCTGGGCTGTCACCGTGCTCGGCCAGGACCGCTAGGAGCTGGTGGTAGCCGGCGGCGTCGTCGGTGATACGGGCCTTGGCGAGCAGAGTGCCAGCTTCGTCGACGAGGGCGACGTCGTGGTGGTGCTCCGCCCAGTCGATGCCGCAGAACACGGTCAAGCGATCCTCCCCGATCCGTTCGTTTACGCAGGTCACGAGCACATGCGGGTCACGCGGCGCCCTAATCCAAGGACTCGTTGGTCCGCCATCTCAGTAGCCGTTCGCGACACCAGCGCACTCCAGAGGCTCGATCTTTCTGCAGAGTTCGCGGGCTCGCGGATGAACAAGAGGTCGGCTCTGGAGCGGGCTCGCGCCGTGACGATCAACGTTCGAGCAGTCGCCGCGAGTTTCGCGGTGATCACGGAGGCGCCGGGCTGCGCCGCTCTTGACAGAGGCCTCAAGGGCCGGGAGAAACGGAGGCATCAGCCCGGCGCCCCGCGTCAGCACCGCGAGCCCCGCAACGGACAGCGATGCCGCTCTTTGAGGAGGCCTTGACGGCCAGGGGGGACCCAGGCATTCGCTGTCTGCGCGAGCAGTCGCCCCGGGTCGTTGCACGGGCCCGGGCTATCTGCTTACGCACTGGATTAGGGGGGCGCACACCGGACCTTCGCCGGTCCGCCGGGCCCGGCCGGGCAGCAAACATCACCTGATCGTCGACCGGCACGGCACCCCGCCGGCCATGTCGCTGACCGGCGTGAACCGCCACGACGTCACCCAGCTGATGCCACTGCTGGACGCGATCCCCCGCATCCGCGGGGTGCGCGGGCGCCCGCGCCACCGGCCGGCCCGCTTGTTCGCCGACCGCGGCTACGACTGCTACCGCCGCCCCCTGCGGGCCCGCGGCATCACCCCGAAGACCGCCCGCCGCGGCGTTGCGCACGGCTCCGGCCTCGGCAAGACCCGCTGGGTGGTCGAGCGCGCCTTGTGCGCCACGAGGCGCTCTGTTCGTATCCCCGTGTGGGCGGTCATGATTTTCCCCGTCTCAGGTGGTTTGTGCGTCATGTAATGGGATCTGGCCGTGATTGCGTGAATCCCCGCGTCAGCATGTGAGTGCGGGAACGCTTCTTGCGGGGATGTCTTGGCCATGGGGGCCGTGGCGGTTGAAGGCGTGCTGTTTCCCGGGATCAATGTGCGCATCGTGTCGATGCGCGTCGCCGCGGAGGTGGTCGCGGTGGAGGCGCTCGCCTGCGGGCGTCCGCCGCTCTGTCCGTCGTGCGGGCGGCGGGGAATGCGCGGGCACTCCCGCTATGTACGGCGCCTGGCCGAACGGCCGTTGGTGGGACGGCCGCTGGTTGTCCACCTGAAGGTGCGCCGGTTCTTCTGTGAGTCGGCCGCCTGCCGGCGGCGCACGTTCGTGGAGCAGGTCCCGGATCTGAGTGAACGGTATCGCCGTGCGACTGCGGGGCTGCGCAAGTGGCTGCGGGCCATCGCGGCGGGAATGGGCGGGCGGCCTGGTGAACGCATGTGCCGCCGACTGCAGGTGACGGCTGGCCGCACCCAGTTGCTGGGGCTGCTGCAGGCGCCCGCGGTGCCCGCGCGAGCCCCGCGTGTACTGGGCGTGGACGAGTTCGCCTTCCGCCGCAGGTGGCGCTATGGCACGGTGCTGGTCGACGTGGAAGCACATCGGGTGGTGGACGTGCTCCCGGACCGGGACGCGGCCACTTTCAGCAGCTGGCTGCGCGAGCACCCTGGTGCCGAGATCATCTGCCGGGACCGGGCCAGCGCCTACAGCAGTGCTATCCGCGAGGCCGCACCAGATGCCCAGGAGATCGCGGATCGCTGGCACCTGCTCCACAACCTCTCTTCCGCGGTCGAGAAGACATGCCATCAACACCGTCCCTGCCTGCGCAAACACACCGAGGCCGAACAGGAATCGGTGACCCGGCCGGTGGTGATACCACTGCCGGCACCCGTCCTGCCCCCGCCGAAGATCGCAGTCCGGACCCGCGACCGGTACGCGGATATCCACCGCCTTCTGGACGCCGGGTACTCGCTCTCAGCGATCTCCCGACGTCTGCACCTGGACCGCAAGACGGTCCGCCGGTTCCGTGACACCGACCTCAGACTGCTGCTGGCCTCCGCCCGCCACGGCCGCCCCAAAGGAGTGCTGGAGCCGTTCACCGGCTACCTGACCGAACGGTTCACCGAGGGCTGCACCAGCCGGCACCCAGCTCCTTCACGAGATCCGGCAACGCGGCTACCAGGGCACAGCAACGCCAGTGCGCCACTACCTGAAGGGACTGCGGACCGGGACCGTGGAACCGGCCCGCGGCACCATCCCCAGCCCGCACAAGATCACGTCATGGATCATGCGGCCGCGCGGCACTCTCACGGCCAACGAGGAGGAGCAGTTAGGGTCTCGCAAGATTTTCGTGACGAGGTGACAGCCCGTCACGGTGGTGCCATCGTCCGTACTGTGTGCGGACGTACTCGGGATGGTGTTCCCGCACCTTGAGAAGGTGCTGGTGGAGCAAATGCTTGTGGAGAGCGGGGTGTTGCGCATCACGGCGCGTACCCGCGATGAGGTCGTTTTGCCATGTCCGGATTGCCGGACGGCTTCGCGCCGGGTGCACAGCCGGTACCAGCGGCGTTTGGCGGACGCGGCGGTCGGCGGCAGACCCGTGGTGATCGAGCTGAGCGTGCGGCGGTTGTTCTGCGATGTCGATGGGTGCCCGCGGCGTACGTTCGCCGAGCAGGTGGAGGGGCTGACCATCCGCTACGGCCGCTATACCCCGCTGCTGCTGGAGATGCTGCGGGCCGTGGGTCTGGCGCTGGCCGGCAGTGCAGGGGCTCGTCTGCTGACGGTGCTGAACGTGGTGATCAGCCGGGTGACGCTGCTGTCCATCGTGCTCGCACTACCGGAACCGGTGGTGGAGTGTCCGCGGATCCTGGGGGTCGACGAGTTCGCCCTCAAACGGTCCCGCCGCTACGGAACGGTGCTGGTCGATGTCGAGACCCACCGGGTCATCGACATCCTTGCCGACTGTTCAGGCGATGCGTTCGCCGCCTGGCTCACGGCCCACCCGGGGGCCGAGGTGATATGCCGGGACCGGGCCAACTCCTTCAGCGACGGGGCCCAACGAGGTGCCCCGCACGCTCAACAGTGTGCTGACCGCTTCCACTTGTGGCAGAACCTCGGCACCGCGGCCGAGCGGGCGGCCGGGCGGCTCCGCCCCGGTTGGCTGCCGCCGGAGCGCGAGCCTTCCGCAACTGCTGAGGTGCTGCCCGACAAGGATGAGGGCCCACTGACCCGCCGCAACCGGGAACGCCATGCCGCCGTGCATGCCCTGATGGAACGGGGTGTGGGCCTGACCGGGATCATGCGAGAGCTGCGGCTGGACCCCAAGACCGTCCGCAGATTCATGCGCGCGGCCACCATCGAGGAGATCCTCGTCCACGGGCCGTCAGGCCGCACCGGGATACTCGACGCACACGCCGACTACTTCGCCCGGCGCTGGGACGAGGGCTGCAGCGGTGCCCACATCCTGCACGCAGAACTCGCCGCCCAGGGCATCCACGTCAGCAAGCGCACCGTCCGCCGCTTCGTCCACCGGATGCGCGAGCACGGCGCACCCACGCCCCGGTCGCTGGCGCCTACTGAGTTTTTCGTTAGTTCTGTGGTGGTTTGGGGTGGAGTGTTAGTCCGGTATGGGTGAGGAAGGACCACGGGAGTTGTTCGTTGGAGCAGATCCGGTGGATGCCGCTTTCGGCGGCGTCGGCGATGTCGGCGAGGTGGTCGCCGGCGAGGTTGGCCAGCTCGCGGGTCTTGATGGCCGA
This sequence comes from Streptomyces sp. YIM 121038, assembly GCF_006088715.1. Classification (NCBI taxonomy): domain Bacteria; kingdom Bacillati; phylum Actinomycetota; class Actinomycetes; order Kitasatosporales; family Streptomycetaceae; genus Streptomyces; species Streptomyces sp. YIM 121038. The sequence continues at coordinate 513,757 of NZ_CP030772.1, read as the reverse complement.
CCACAGCAGTTCCACCGGGTTGAGTTCGGGTGCGTAGGCCGGTAGCCGCTCCAGGGTCAACCAGTCCTGTTCGGCCGCCCAGGCCCGCATGTCCCGACTCCGGTGGGCCGACAGTCCGTCCCACACCAACACCACCGATTCGCCAGCGTAGAAGGCCTTGACCTGTTCCAGCACCTCGTTCAAGGAAGTGGTGTTGCAGCTGCCGGGTTTGAGGTGGAAGCACATTCGCGGGCCGCGTTCGGGGTCCGCGGCGTGGTAGCCCAGCGCGGCGGCCATCCCGGCGCGCTTCCAGTTCAGCCGGTGCCGCAGGATGGGAGTGTGCCCGCGGGGTGCGTAGGTGCGGCGTACCTGGGGCAGCAGCGACACGCCTGATTCGTCGAAGAATACGATCCAGGCACGTTTCTTCACCGCCCCATTTTGATGCGTGGCCACTCCTTGGCGACCCATCGGGCGATCTCGGGCTCGTCCCGCTCGACGGCCTGACGTCGGGGACGCTGCAGACTCCACCCCAGCCGCCCGGTCAGCAGCCGCCACACGGATGCCCGGGCCAGCCTCACCCCGGTCACCCGCTCCACCAGCACGCCGACCCGTTCCAGGGTCCACAGATCCGCCTCGAACCCGTGCGCCTGGGCGCCTTGTTCCAACGCGGCCCGCACCAGCCCGACTTGGGGGTCATCCAGCTTGGGCGGCCGGCCGGTGGCAGGCCGCCGCCGCAGAGCTTGAGCTCCACCCTGCTCCCACAGGCGTCTCCACCGGCGCACGCTCTCGGGATGCATCCCCACCATCCGCGCGACCTCGGATGTAGAACGTCCCAGTTCGAACAACTCGACCGCGCGCATGCGACGGGCCTCGGCCAACTGCGGCCGCGTCAAAGGCAGAACGGAGACATCGGAAACAACAGCCTGCGACTCGGAAGACACACCAGCATGCTCACACCGCCGAAGCCCCTGCACTCACAGAACCAACGAAAAACTCAGTAGTGCTGCGTTCCCGTTTGGGGGGTAAATGTGCTGGTAGCGGGGCATGCGCGGATGCTCGGGGTGGGTGCTGAGCGATGGTGCTGTGGGCGCGGCCAGGCCGCGGCGAGGAAGAGCAGAAGATCGTGAACCGGCTGGTGCGGGCCCGGAAAGCGCCGCGCGATCTGTCGATGCGGGCCTGCATGGTTCAGCTGAGCTGGTCCGGACAGCGGGTGCCGGCGATCGCGGACACGTTGGGGTGCAGTGCCAAGACCGTGCGGCGCTGGCTGCACCGCTTCAACCGTCAGGGCATTGCTGGGCTGGAGGACCTGGGCGGGCAGGGCCGCAAGCGCCGGATCACCGAGCAGGAACGCTCTCGCATCATCGCGCTGGTCAGAGGGCTGCCACCGGGCCGACTGCGCTGGGAACCCGTCGGCGAGCTGTGGGCACCAGATGAGTTGGGCCCGGCGGAGTGGACCTTGTCCGCGCTGGCCGCTGCAGCCCAGGCCGGGGGAATCCAGGTCGGCCGTTCACAGGTCCGCCGGATCCTGTTGGCCGAGGGGGTGCGATGGCGTCGTCCCCGTTCGTGGACCCGCTCGCGTGATCCGGACGCCCCAAAAGGACGCGGATCATCGGCCTGTACACCAGTCCGCCGCCCGGCGCCACGGTCATCTGCGCCGACGAACTCGGTCCGGTGATCCCGCGTACGTTTCCACCCGCACCGGCCTGGTCGCGGATGGGCACCGGATCAAGTCCGAACTTGACTACGGACGCGGGCCGGAGAAGACCTGGGTCTTCGGCGGGCTGCGTATCCGTGACGGTCATGAGGTCACGATGACCGCACCATCGCGCAGCAGCGTCTGCTACCAGCAGTTCCTCGAGCGGGTCGAGCAGGCCAACCCGACCGGGACGATCTGGATCGTCACCGACAACCTGTCCGCGCACCGCAGTGTGTCCACCCGGGCCTGGCTGGAAGACCACCCGCGTATCCACCACGCGTTCATCCCCGTCGGCGCCTGCTGGCTCAACCTGCAAGAAGGCTGGTGGCGGCTGTTCCGCAAGGCCGCCCTCGCCGGTCGTTCCTTCTGCAATCCTCACGACATCACCTACGCCACCGAAATAGCCACCACCCAGCTCAACGCCCACGCCAGACCCTGGGTCTGGGGCCGACCGGCCCCTCCCACCCGCACACGCAAGCGTCGATATGTGTACGTCTTATGAGGAACGCAGCACTAGTACTCCAGCAGCGGTTCGCTATCTGGCCTGGTCGAAGGCGTCGTCGGGAGTGTAGTGGTTTGGTCGTGGGTCGGGGGTGGTCTGGCCGGACCGCCCCTCCCACGTGTGGGTCAGGATTTGGCTGGCCGACTCCGGTGCCGACAGCCTTCCAAGGTGATCGACGAGCATGCGGACGTGACCTGGGAGCGGGAACTCGACACTCTCTTCTTGCGCATTGGCCACCGCTTCGGCCGCGCGGACCTGCGGCGTCGGATGCGGGACTATGTGCGGGGGCTTCTCGCTCCCGTCAGCCGTAAAAACGGCTGGCAGCTGGCCGAGTTCGCCGGGCACCACACCCCTGATGGCTTCCAGCGGCTGCTGAACGCGGCGAACTGGGATGGGTGCGGATCCTCTGAAGTGATTCGTCGAAACGCGGTAGTTGTCACAGGGGGTGACACCAGACCGACTGCGACGGTGTTGTCGCTACCCCGTTGAACGCAGCTCAGCGCATTCCTCGGCGAAGGCGCAGAGTCGGCGGATCAGGCTCAGGTAGGTCACGTAGGCGTTGGCGTGCTGCCTGTCGGGTCTGTCCTGGAGCCACTGATGCCACAGTCCGTCCGGAGTTAGGAAGCGGGCGGCCTTGTTGTCGCTGAGGTTCAGGTCGATGTACAGAAGGGCGCCCATCGCTACGAGTTGGTCGTAGTCGAGGTCGGGGCGGCCCAGGTAGCGATCAAGGTAAGCGGTCAAGTGATCGGCGTCCTCCGGTGTGCCGAAGGAGGCCAGAGCCACGCAGTATGCCAAGCCTGTGCAGCAGACCTCGCTGGCCAGCAGGAGCTCCCCAAGGCGCTCGCGGAACTCGGTCCGGCGAGACACGGCGATGAGCCATGCGGCGGTTCGTCGCTCACGCCACCCGCCCTCAAGAAGGGTGAGGAGTTCATGCGCGGTGATGAGCTCGGCATCCTCGGCAAGACGTCGCGCGAATTGGCCGTACTCGGGTTCGTCAAACTGCCGCCGAGCTTCAGATAGCGGCGGCCAGGCGTTACGTAGCGGCGGACCAGGTCCAGAAGTTCGGCGTCCTCGTTGGCATAGCGCACCACAGGATCCTGACTCGACGAGGGCAATCGGGCCAGCACTTTTCGATGCGGGATCAAGCAGAGAGGCCGTAGTTTTGCTGGTTGGGGCTGGGATAGAGACGTTGGTGTTCGCGGGCCGAGTGGAAGATCCAGTAGCCCTCGAAGTCGCCGTTCGTGATCAGTGAACGGAGTCGGAGGACGGCTTCGGCGCCGGTGAGGCCCCAGCGGGCTCCGGTGATGTCCAGGCGGTCGCCGATCAGGTGGCGGCAGGCACCTTCGATCGCGCCGGTGGCGATCGGCCAGCCCGCGGCCAGGGCAATGTCGTAGCGGAGCTGGTCGAGGTGACCAGTCAGATAGCGACGACAGATATCGACGGCTTCTCGTCGGCTGGCGCGGAGGCCGGCCTGTTCAGCTTGGGTGCTCATCTCCTGGGCGGCGCGGAATGCTTGACCTGCAAGGATCATGGTCAGATGGTCGGCGACCCAGGCGTCGGCCTCTGCGCTGCCGACCTTGTGGAAGGCATGGGCCGCGGTCCAGACATACTCGGTGACGTGCACGAAATCCAGGAGCACGTTGATCGTGCAGCCGCGACGGGCAGCCTCCTTCTGGATCAGGTCGAGTTGGTGGCGGGCGCCGTCGACCAGAACAACCCAGCAGCGTTGGTGACCGGGATCGCGGGCTTCGGCCTGGGCGAAGACGTCGGCGATGACCTTCTCAGGCGGATGCAGGAGGGAAGCAGTGCACCACTTCCGTATCGCGGCCGGGCCGCGGCGGATGCGGCGGCGGGTGCTGCGGCCGCCGGGCGGATGGATCACATCGTGCGGGCGCCGGGGAGCGGGGACGGCGTCGAAGACGCAGGCCACGGTGGCCATCCTCTTGCGGTTGGGCTTCTCGCCCGGCGCAAGTCGGCTGCGATGTCCGGACTCGGCGGCGAGACGGGCTCTTTGAGTGGCGGGCCGCAATGCCTCCGGTCGCATGACCACGCCCTTGCCGTCGACCTCGATGACCAGCAGGACGTCCCGGCTGCTGGGGACGGGAATGTGCTGCTGGTAGAAGGAGTCGATGTCGCCGGAGGCGGCGGCCACGAGTTGTTCAAGACGGCGCTTGCCCAGCACGGGTCCGCAGCGTCGCTCGATCGCCTGCTGAGACTGGTCGAACGAGCCTCGGACCGCCTCGGTCACCGCCAGGCGCCGCAGTCCCATCGAGTGCCGACCCGCGGGAAGCGACAGCGTCGCATCGGCCGGGTGGACGTTGGCCATCGACGGGCCTCGATAGGCCATGCGTTTCACCCGCACCAGGCCGAACATGCAGGCCAGCCAGCGTGCATGGCCCGTCTCCCGCCACGGACGCGACCGCCCGTCCGAGCCGGTCACTCGTGGCCGGGCTTCCCGCCTGGCTGCCTCTTGTTCCCTGCGGGCCCGCAGATCCAGGTGATCCTGCAGTAGCTGCCGCAGCAGCCCGCGTCCGGCTTCTTCCAGGTGTTCTTCCAGCTCAGCATGGGTCAACGACTGGGCTGGCTCGCCTTGCAAGGTGCGTAACAGCGATTCGAAGGCACTGACCGAGCCGGCAAACAGGTCAGCACTCACGCTTGTGTCATACGGTTCCATCCCGGGGCTCTTCTCGGCGGGCGTCGATTTGGTTGGCACCTTCGACTCTAAGGAGAAGAGCCCCTTCCTCAAGAGGAGTTGGACCCCGTTTCCGTCTCGTGACGGGCCACCGTGAACAGGCCCGGATCACCCTCAGCCAGCCAGCCCCTGGCGACCAGCCGCTTCAGCTTCCCCCGTGTCCCCTCGATCTTCCCCACCTCGGCAGGCAACCCGATCCTCGGCACGACCTGCTTGGCCCGCACCGGCCCCGGCGCATCCCGGACCACTTCCACGATGTCCCGGTAGATCTTCGGGAGTGCACCTGTTTCCATCCCCGGCCGCCAGTGGGGCACCGCCAGCACCCCCACCATCTGCCGCTCGGCTCCGGCGTACGCAGATGAATCCTCGGCGTCCTCCGCCCCGACTGCCTCCGGCTCGGCATCCACCGCGGCGGATGCATCAGCCGACATCTCGGCCATCACCTCGGACACCGTATCCCGAGCGATCCGCAACCGCTGCAGATGCTCACGAGCCTCCTCCAACCGACCCGTCACCTCGGCCAGTTGTTCCTCAAGCTCGTCCACCCGCACCCGGGCAATCGCCTCCCGGGCCTCCAACTCCTCGAACAACGAGCCCATCAGGATCGCCTCCTCCACCGTCCACGGTAGAGAGGACCCAGGCCGAGCACACCCCGATCAGCACCGACCTACTGGCTGCTTCCCTTCAGAAGAACCGCACCCAACTGGGATGCCGACGACGTCCGCGACGACCTTCAGGCATACGTCGCCGAGCACCTCGGCGTAGACGGCGGGGTGCTCGTCATCGATGACACCGGCTTCGTCAAGAAGGGCACCACCTCCGCCGGGGTGCAGCGTCAGTACTCCGGCACCGCCGGCCGCACCGAGAACTGCCAGATCGGCGTCTTCGCCGCCTACGCCACCACCCGCGGCCGCGCCCTGGTGGACCAGGAGCTCTACCTGCCCAAGTCCTGGACGGAGGACCGGGAACGCTGCCGGGCGGCGAAGGTCCCCGACGAACGAGGCTTCGCCACGAAGGGCGAGCTGGCCAAGCGCCTGGTGCTGCGTGCTCTGGCCTCGGATCTCCCTCTTGCGTGGGTGGCTGCGGACTCCGCCTACGGGCAGGAGGGACGCTTTCGTCGCCTGATCGAGCAGTCCGGCCTCGGCTACGTGCTCGCAGTGCCCAAGTCCCAGCAGGTCTTCGGCCCGCGCATCGACTACCTGTTTGCCCAGGCCCCCGGCGAGGCGTGGGAGACGATCTCGTGCGGTGACGGCGCCAAAGGACCAAGGCGCTACCACTGGGCGGCACTGGAGCTGCCCACGGTGGCCGAGTTCGACTGCCAGGGCGAGGCCCCCGTACGCCGACGCTGGGCACTGGCCCGCCGCAGCATCAGCAAGTCCCAGGAGATCGCCTACTTCCTCGCCTACGCACCGCGGGAGACCACAGTGGCCGACCTGGTGAGGATCGCCGGGATGCGCTGGCAGATCGAGGAGTGCTTCCAGGCGGCAAAGAACGAGTGCGGCCTGGACCAGTACGAGGTCCGCCGCTACGTCGGCTGGTTCCGGCACATCACCCTGGCCATGCTCGCTCACGCCTACCTCGCGGTCATGGCAGCCGACGCGGCGGGAAAGGGGGGTGCAGAAACGCTTCCGGCACCCTGGCTCCGCTCACCGTGGCAGAAGTCCGCCGGCTCCTGGCACTTCGCCTCGGCCCGAACCGCCAAACCGGGCGGCCGCTTCGCACGCACGCTCTGAACTGGTCTCGCTGGCGCCGCAGACACCAGGCCGTCTCCCGCCGCTGCCACTACCAGCGACGACTCCACACGTTGGAGGGGCGGTCCGGCCAGACCACCCCCGACCCACGACCAAACCACTACACTCCCGACGACGCCTTCGACCAGGCCAGATAGCGAACCGCTGCTGGAGTACTAGAGCTCCCGCCCGATGCGGTCGAGCACGTCGCCAAACAGGTGGGCGTCGCCTCTTCCGAGCTGGGGTCCTATGACTTCACCTCGCGTGCCGCGAAACGGCACCGCAGCGAGCTGCGGGATCTGACCGGATGGCACGAGTGCACGAAGACCGACCTGGTCAAGCTCGTCTCGCACCTGGTGGACGTGATCTGGCACGACGAACGCCGCGAGGAGCAGGTGCGGGCCGAGCTGCTGCGGCAGATGCGCGTGGACCTGATCGAGCCGCCGACCACAGCCCAGGTCACCACGATCATCCGGTCCGCGCTGCACCAGGCAGGCGAGCGGGCCGTCGCCGAGGTCGCCGCACGGCTCGCCCGGAAGAAGGACTGCCCCCGTCGGCTGGACGCGCTGGTCTTCACCGACCCGAACGGCGACGACACCGGACAGGACGACCGGGCGGCCGTGGATGGCGACGCCTCGCAAGAGGACGAAGACGATGTGGAGTCGGTGCTGGCCGACATCAAGGCGCATCCGGGCAACGCCAGCCTCAACTCGGTGCTGGACGAGATCAAGAAACTCAAGCAGGTCCGCACCGTCGGCGTCCCGGCCACCGCGTTCACCGGCATCGGCGTGCAAGTCATCAACGCCTGGCGAGCCCGCGCATCCGCGTCCTCACCCAGCCACCTGCGGCGCTTCGACGCCCCCGTACGGCACGTGCTGCTGGCCGCCCTGCTGTTCCAGCGCCAGCGGGAGATCACCGACACCCTGGTGGAGCTGCTGAACTCCACCGTGCACCGCATCAACGCGCGGGCGGAGAAGAAGGTGACCGAGGCGTTCGTCGCCGAGTTCACCAAGGTCCGCGGCAAGTCCGGACTCCTGGGAAAGATCGCCGAAGCCTCCCTCAGGGCTCCGGACGGCTCGGTCCGCTCCGTCATCTACCCGGCGGCCGGCGGAGAGAAGACGCTCAAGGACCTGGTCGCGGAGATGAAAGCGACCAACGCCGCCTTCGCCAAGTCCAAGCGGGAGGTGTTCAAGTCCTCCTACAGCAACCACTACCGCAGCGGCCTGATGAAACTCCTGGAGGTGCTCGCCTTCCACTCCTCCAACGACCAGCACAAGCCCGTCATCGAGGCCCTGGCCCTGATTGAGCGGCACAAGGACTCCGCCACCACCTACCTGCCGCTCGGCGAGATCATCCCGCTCGACGGCGTCGTGCGCAAGGACTGGATGGAGTTCGCGCTCTTCACCCCCGACAAGGGGCCCCAGCGCGTCATGTGCACCGTGTACGAGGCGTGTGTCTTCCAGGCCCTGCGCGAGAGGCTGCGCTGCAAGGAAATCTGGGTGGACGGCGCCGACAAGTGGCGCAACCCCGACGAGGACCTGCCCGACGACTTCGAGATCAGGCGCGCGGAGTACTACGAGAAACTGAACAAGCCGCGCGACGCCAAGCTGTTCATCGCCCAGCTCCAGAGCGAGATGCACACCGAGCTGTCCGCCCTGGACACCAAGCTGCCCAAGCTCCCGTGGGTGACGATCAGCGGCAAGCACCGCAACGGGGCGATCAAGTTCACCGAGCCCGAGCCCCAGAAGGAGCCCAAGAACCTGCGCCGCCTCAAGAAGGCGATCCGCAAGAAGTGGGGCACCGTGGCCCTCATCGACATCCTGAAGGAAGCCGCCCTGCGCACCGGGATGCTCAAGGCCCTCGCCCCCGTCGGCACCCGCGAGGCCATCGACGAGGCGAAGCTCCTGGAACGCCTGCTGCTGATCGCCTACGCGTACGGCACCAACTCGGGGATCAGCTCGGTCGCGGCCGACGAGCACGGGCACAGCGAGGAAGAGCTGCGCTACACCGCCGGCCGCTACCTGACGGCCGTCGGCCTCAAGGCCGCAGGCGTCGAGATCGCCAACGCCACCTTCGCGGCGCGCTCCGAGACGGTGTGGGGGCAGGGCACGACCACCGTGGCGTCGGACTCCACGCGCTTCAAGGCGTGGGACCGCAACATCTTCACCGAGTGGCACTCCCGGTACGGGGGCCGCGGCGTGCTCGTGTACTGGCACATCGAGAAAGGTTCGATGGCCATTCACAGCCAGCTGCTGAACTGCACCGCCTCCGAGGTCGCCGCCGCCATCGAGGGCATGGTGCGGCACGCCACGACGATGCAGGCCGAGGGCAACTACGTCGACTCGCATGGCCAGTCGGAAATCGGGTTCGGACTGACCAGGCTCCTGGGCTACGACCTGCTGCCGCGCATCAAGCAGATCAACAAGGTCAAGCTGTACCGGCCGGGCCGTGAGGACGAGGACAGCTACGAGCGCCTGGCCGACGCGATGACCCACCCGATCCGCCGGGACGTCATCGAGAACAACTACGACCAGCCCATCAAGTACGCGACCGCGATCCGGGTCGGCACCGCCTCCACCGAGGCGATCCTGCGGCGCTTCACCCGCACCGCCTCCCACCCCGTCTACCAAGCCATGCTCGAAGTCGGCCGGGCGCAGAAAACCATCTTCGTATCAGTTACGTGGAATCTGACCGCAGCGGAGATCATCTCCCTGCGGTACGACCACGGACTGAGGAGATGTGTCGGGCACGGTGGTGCTGGAAGAGAAGTGGCCGGTGCTCGGCCGACACGAGCGGGCGGCCGGGTGGTTGCAGGTGTGGACCGACCTGGGCCGGGCACCCCGGACGATCGATGCCTACGCCCGGCTGGCCGAGTACCTGGAGATGTGCGAGCGGGAGGACGTCGACCCGCTGACCGCGAACCGGGCCCACATCGGCGTCTATGTAGGGGAGTTGACCTCACGGCCGAGCCGTCGGGGTGCGAACGTGGTCTCGATCGACTCGGGCTCCGGTCTGGCCAACGCCACCATTCAGCAGCGCCTGGTGTCGGTCCGGCTGTTCTACGACTTCCTCATGGAGGACGGGCAGCGCGACTCCAACCCGGTCGGCCGGGGCCGCTACACGCCCGGCCGCCGACACCGTGGCGGGCACGAGCGCGGTCTCGTGCCGAGGCTGACGAAGCTGCCCTGGATACCCACCGAGCAGCAGTGGATGGATGTCCTCGACCCAGTTCGCGCATGAGGCGGCGGACCAGCTCCAGGCCGGCGGCGACGCCCCAGCGGTGCAGTTGCGCGTGGTTTGTTGAGCGACGCTGGAGGTGTGTACGAAGGCGACGTGCTGGTTGTCGATGGGATGGGATGAAGCGCCCCCGGCGGCCGTCAGGCCGCCGGGGGCGTCGTGAACGTGGTGTCGCTTTCGTCGTCACTCTGTCGCGTGTGTCTCGGTGATGGCGAGGCGGGTTGAGGACTCGTCGACGATGCTCTTCTCGTCGGCGAACGCGGCGATGAGGGACTGCAGGGAGATGTTGTTGACCGAGCGGGGCAGGCCGCGGCTGGTGAGGTGGATCAGGTCGACGGCGTCGTCGGAGAACAGCGTGTCCGAGCGTCCGGCGATGGTGAGGTGGTGCTTGATGTAGCTGGCGGTCTCGTCCTTGTTCATGGTCGGCATCTGGTAGCTGATCGAGATCCGCTGGTCCAGGGCCGCCAGGACGCCGTGTTTCATCCGCTTCCGCAGCGTTGGCTGGCCGATCAGCAACACCGCGAACGGCGTCGTGGAGTCCATGTCGTAGTTGGTGAGCATGCGGATGGCATCCAGCTCGTGGTGGTCGAGGAGGTGCGACTCGTCGATCACGACAGCGGGAATGCGTCCGCGCTCGTCGACCTCGGCCGCCAGGGCGGCGGACGCCTGAGCTGCGAGAGCGGCGGACTGGTACTTCGGGGTGCCGCCCAGGCTGGTGACGATCCGGTCGTAGAGACCGCGCATGCCGACCTCCGGGTTGGGCTGGTAGATCACGGTGAACCGGGCCGGATCGAGCGAGGCGACGGCGCCCTTGAGGGCGACGGTCTTGTCCGCGCCGACCTCGCCGGTGACGACGCCGATCGCCTTGTTGTTGATGCACCACGCGATGCGGGCCGCGGCCTCCTGGTGGGAATTGTGCTGGTGGAGCATGGACGGGGCCAGGTCCCGGCCGAAGGGGGACCCGGGTGAACCCGTAGTAGCCCTGGACGCGGTCGATCAAGGAATCCTCCTCGGGCAGGGGCAGAACTGGGCTTGGTTAGCGACCGGTTCGGCCGGTTCGTCGGCAGCGGCCCGCTGCCCGAGCCGGACGGCGAGACGGACCGCGCGCAACGCGGTGCGGACGGCGGGGGTGCCGAGAGCCCCGGCGGCGTGTTCGGCCCGGTGGCAGCAGACTCCCGCCAGGTGAAGGGCCCGGCCGGCCAGCTCGCGGGGCGTGAGCATGAAGAGGTCGGGTTCGGGGTCGAAGTACAACTCCTCGGCCCGGGAGGGCTTCACTGCCGGCCCCGCGCATCGTTCAACAGGGAGGAGTAGTTGATGCCCCTGGCGGTGTTCGCGGTGTGTGCCTCGTCGAGGATCTTGAGGTAGTCGATCCCGGTCGGCGGCACCGGCCCGGCCGGCGTCTCCGGGCTCGCTTTGGGGTGGGCATGGCGGCCGACGTGATGAGGGACCGCTTTGCCCAGGGCCTTGCCGGAGGCCCTCACCTCGATGTCGGTCAGGTCGAACGGGTCGAAGACCAGCTCGATCCTCATCCCGGCCAGCGACGGGTCGACCTCATAGGAGTTGCCGTGCAGCGACACCGTCGCGGTCTTCGTCACGGTGCGGAACTCCGACCACAAGAACGCCTCCCGCAGATCCGCCGTGGACGGCAGCGGCAGCGGTTTGGGAATCGAACCCAGCCATCGTTCGATCGGCGGCTGCCCGGTATCCGAGTGCACGGTGCGGTGATAGACCGTCTCCACCCACGCGGTGAACAGTCTGTTCAGGTCGGTGAGATGCTCGATCTGGCCGACACGTTCGTCGTCGCGCAGGCCCTGAGCAACCACGTGTCGACGAAGGCACTCCCGTTGTCGACGTAGATCGATTCGGGGACGCCGCGGGCCGACAGCGCCGGCCGCAGGGCCGCGGCGGGGCGGACGGTGTCCTCGGCGAACCCGAACCGGTGCCCCACGATCGCCCGGCTGTGGTCGTCGATGAAGGCGAAGAGATAGGTCTTCCGTCCGCTGATCTTCGGACCGTGCAGGGCGTCCCCGGTCCACAACTCGTTGCCGTGAGTGGCCTCGAACCGGCCGAAGACGCTCTTGTCGCCGCCAGGGCCGGTCAGCCCGGCGGCGACGAAGTGCCGCTGGAGCGTGCGCTCGGTCGGCGACCAGCCCTGCGTGGTCCGCAGGATCCGCTGGATCTGCGCGGCCGTGCGGCCGGGGTTCTCCCGCTTCAGCGCGGCCGCCAGTTCCAGCACCTCCGGTGGTGTCCTGGGGACCGCCTTGCGCGGCTCGGGGACCAGAGCGGCGAACCCGCCGCTGCGGTAGTGCCGCGTCCAGCGGTCGATCGTGCCCCTGGACACCTTCACCTGCCGGCCGAAGGGATCGGTGTGTTCCTTCTGGGCCACCTCCCGTGCCAGACGGCCGCGTTCGCGGGTGGTCAGCGTGTTGTCCAGCAGGTCCTGGATCAGGGAATAGCGGAACAGACCGACCTGCCGGGCCTTCTCCGCCCGGCGGCGGTCCTCGTCCTCGCTCGATGCCATGCGTGGACTCTCCTCGCATCTCGATCAGCGTCCGCCTGTCGCGGACGGACACGATCAAGACTCACCGCGGCTCCGATCGCCGCCCAGGGGCGGCCCGTGTTGATCAACCAGCAGGAAGAGAGCAGGCCAGAACACGTCCTGATATCGCGCGGCCGGCGACCTCCCACCGCGACACCGTGTGCATGTGGGACCACTTCGTCGCGGCCGCCCGATGGGCGGCCGCGACCGCCGAGACGGCGTCCGCCAGCGCCGTCCCGGACAGACCGGGCATCACAGGGTCGTCGGCGAGCGCGACCAGCGCGACGGTGAAGTACCGGCGAACCTCCTCGGACCGGCTCTTGAAGCGGCGGATCCAGCCGCGGACCGTGCCCTCGGCCAGACTCAGACGGACGGCGACCTGGCGGTGCCCCATGCCCAGGGCCGCTATCTCCAGCCCGGCCCCGATCACCCCGGCCGCATCCATCCGCCGAGGCCACACCCCTTCCGGCAGCAACACGTGCGTGACCTGGCAGCCCATACAGCGCGAACGACGAGGACGTACCAACAGCCGGGCCCCGAGATCACCACGGATCTCCCGCGGGCGGCCGTGTCCCCACGGCGCGAGCACCGCCCCGCACCCAGGGCACGCCAGTTCACCGGCCCGCAACTGGCGTCCCGCCCGGACGACGTCGGCATCGACGATGAGCACTCGGTACCTCCACCACGTGCACACCGTGTCGTCGTGCACGAAGCGAGACCAGACTGCCCACCAAGATCAGCACTCATGTCCACCGCGACAGTCGCCAACTGCCGCGTTCGTGCTCATGCAGAGAGTCGCCCAACACTCCACCGCCGCTACGAGCGCAAAGCCATCCATTTCCTTGCCTTCGCCAGCATCGCCTGCACCCTCATCTGCTATCGCCGACCGGCCAAATGAGATGATCTCTTAGCCTGGCTCTTTCACTGGGGGTGGTGGGGTGCTGCTGATCGTTAATTTGTGGGTGGCGCCGATGAGTTCGGGCCGTGGGCATGGCTGAGTTCCGGCGCGGTGGCCGGGTCTTCGAGATCCTTGAGGTCGTGGGCGGTCAGGGGTGCACCGTTCAGTCGGCGGGTCGGGGCAGGGCGGTGAGCCGATGGAAGGCGTCGGCCAGTTCGTTTCGCCAGGGCCAGGTCGCGGAGATCCGCAGGCGGAGACGGCGGCAGCTGCGGGTGGGGCGGGCGGCGAGGTGGAGGAACTGGTAGCGGAGTCGCTTCGGCTCGGCGGTGGCCAGTTCGCCGTCCAGCAGCAGGAGCTGTGTCCAGGCGATCAGGCCGCCGGCGGCCAGGGACAGTGAGGCTGATCCTTTGGAGTGGACACCCTGAGGATGGATCTTGATGGTCCAGGAAGGGGTGTCCAGGTGGGACGTAGGTCTGCGTATCCGGAGGAGTTCCGGCGGGACGCCGTCGCCTTGTACCGGGCGGCAGGCGGGAAGCGCATGTATGCAGCAGTGGCGGCCGATGTCGGGGTCACCGGTGAGACGTTGCGTAGTTGGGTGCGGCAGGCGGACGGGGTGGCCGGCCGCGGTCCCCGGAACGAGCAGGCCGCTGAGGGCCAGGACGAGGAACTGGTCCGGCTGCGGGAGGAGAACAAGCGGCTGCGCAGGGCGGAGGCCCAGTGGCAGCTGGAGCGCGAGATCCTGCGCCGGGCGGCCGCGTATTTCGCTCGCGAGGTGAAGTGAGAACCCGCCGCTGGGACTTCATCTCCGCCCACCGCGCCGCCTTCGGCGTGAAGCGGATCTGCCGGGTGCTCGGGGTGTCCCGTTCCGGCTACTACCGCCATCTGGCCACCGAGGAGGCCCATGCCGAGCGTGAGGCCGAGCAGGAACGGACCATGGCCGAGATACGCGCCGTCCACCTCGAGCACAACGGTGCCTATGGCGCCCCGCGCATCCACGCCGAACTGCGGGCACAGGGCCGGAAGACCAACCGCAAGCGCGTGACCCGGCGCATGCGGGTCCACGGCATCGTCGGCCGTCACCTGCACAGGAAGAAGCGGACCACGATCCCCGACCGCACGGCACCGCCGGTTCCGGACCTGGTGCACCGGGACTTCACCGCGTCCGCGCTGAACACCAGGTGGTGCGGTGACATCACCTACGTCTCGGTGGGATCGTCCTGGCTGTATCTGGCCACGGTGATCGACATCTGTTCACGGCGGGTGGTGGGCTGGTCCATCGCCGATCACATGAGGGCCGAGCTTGTCACCGACGCCGTCGAGATGGCCGTTGCCGCCCGCGGCGGCCGGGTGCACGGCGTTGTCTTTCACACGGACAGGGGCGCCCGATACCAGTCGGCGGTCTTCGCCGAGGTCTGCCGCCGGCACGGCATCCACCGAAGCATGGGCCGGGTCGGCTCGAGTTACGACAATGCCCTCGCCGAATCGTTCTTCCAGGGCCTCAAACGGGAGCTGCTGCACGGACGCCGCTGGACCTCGAAGGCACAGACCCGCCTCGAGCTGTTTCGCTGGCTGACGTACTACAACCGGCGCCGCCGGCACTCCGCCCCCGGCTACCTCACACCAGCCGAGATCGAACAGCAGCTGATCACATCACCTACGCTGTCACACGTCACATGAAACCCGGCGTCCACTCCCGAGGATCAACCTCAGTCCCGCTCTTCCTCCAGCTCACGGATCCTCTTCCGGGCAGCGGCCAGCTCCGCCTCGACGGCGTCACCACCGGCCGGGATGGCGGCTGGCGGCGAGGAACGGGCGCCGGGACGACGTCCGTCGGCGGCCCGAATCCAGTTCCGCAGCGTCTCGGTGTTCACTCCGAGATCGCCGGCGACGGACTTGATCGTCACTCCTGGCCTCGACCGGTACAACGCGACCGCGTCCGCCTTGAACCCGGCGGGGTAGTGCTTCATCCCCACAGGGACTCCGTTCTCCTGGACCATCAAGATCCAAGTGCCTCCGGTGTCCAAAATCCGGGGTCAAGGCCCGTCAGACACCGCCTCCGCAGCCAGCTTGGCGACTGGTTCCCCCACGGCCTCGTTCTCGGTGATGGTCTCGCTCATCAGGCGTCCTTGATCATCAGATCCGCCGTCTATTGGACACTCCCGTCCCTAGCCGTCCGCATTGTTCAGCGCCGCGGTCCCGAGGCCAAGCACGTCGCCAGGGTCGTCGCAGCCCGCAAACTGCTCACTCTCGTCCACTACGCCCTACGCGACGGCGAAGCCCGCTGCCTGTAACGGGCGGACGCGGGATGAACGGGCCAGAACCCGGACGACGCATGATCGGGAGCGTCCTGGCGCACGCCCCGGCGGCACCGCCGACCAAGTGATTGATCCCGCCGTCCGGACGCGAACCGCCCCATGCCTGGCCCGCACCCCCGGGGGACCTCGAAGGGATGAACGACAGCCGGTCCAAGCCTGCCAACGCCATAACCGCCCCGGGGCGCCCCTGCAACCACACATCTCCGCCACCCTCGCGTGCCTGCTCCACAACGCCACTGATCACGGTTGCCCGAAAAGCATGCACAGCCCTCAACGATACGGACAAGCCCGCCGCTTGCCCCTCCCCACTCCTTCAGGGACAGACACTCCCGCCTTCACTTATGAAATCAGCAGCGCCATGCGCCCCAAAGAGAACACCTGTGGGAGTGCACAGAGAGCGCAGGGGGCTGGCATAGGCCGAGGGCATACATAATGCTTTAGTGAGTGCGCTGTGTACGCCCTCTGCTCCCACAAGTGAGCGCATCGGTGTTTCTTTATAGGAGCGAGAGGGGCAAGGTAACTGGCAAGCAGTAGGCATACTGTCAAACCCCAGAGTCGGTAACTACGACCCCAGTTGCTCAGTTCGCACAACAGCTCTCCCGACCTCTTGCCGAGGTCGGCAAGCGCACAGGGCGACAGCGTTCGCACTGACCGGGCAGCGACCTCCAGGCGGAGGCGCCCAGAGGACGTTTGCCCTTGACTCGGATGTCAGCAGCGATCTGGTAAGCAGTACGACCGAGTCAAGGACGGGTTCTCCCAATACGAAGTAACGACCGGGCCGTTCTCAATCGGCAACTCCGCTGTCCCTGCTCGCGATCCAGAGGATGCAGGGTGTGAAGCGGACGGTGAGGGGGATGGTCGGAGGCGGACGACGGGCCGCGCGGGTGGTAAGTCTGGAGATCCTTCAAGGTGTAGCGACCGTGCTAGTACAAGGAGATGGGAAAAGGGTTGCGATGGAACGAGAGATCGCGGTTA
The DNA here is from genome assembly GCF_006088715.1 of Streptomyces sp. YIM 121038. Taxonomy (NCBI): domain Bacteria; kingdom Bacillati; phylum Actinomycetota; class Actinomycetes; order Kitasatosporales; family Streptomycetaceae; genus Streptomyces; species Streptomyces sp. YIM 121038. The sequence goes on along the minus strand of NZ_CP030772.1, from coordinate 497,194 downwards.
TCGGTGCCGCCTGCCGCACGTCCGGTGCCGACACAATGGAAGGATTTTGGGACCTCCTCGACCACGGAGAGCAGCGGGTAGCGCGAGTTCCCCCGACACGAGTGCCAGGATACGAAGTTGTTGTGAATGAAGCTCCCGTGCCGATGGCGGCACTGCTTGAACACCCGGATCGCTTCGATGCGGAGTTTTTTGGCATCAAACCCGCCGTAGCCGCAGCAATGGACCCACAACAGCGGGCTCTGCTAGAGATCAGCTGCCATGCTCTGCAACGCGCAGCCCTGGAACCGGCCGATTTGGCCGGAGAGGCGGTCGGCGTGTTTGCCGGTGTATCGTCTTACGATTACCGCGAGTTAGCCTTGCGTCGCGGCCAAGTGAACTCTCATACTCTCGCGGGTACCCTGCATGCCTTCCTGGCCAACCGGCTATCGTTCCACTTCGACTTGCGCGGCCCCAGCGTCACCATCGACACTGCCTGCTCAAGCGGGCTTACTGCCCTCACCCTGGCGGTCATTGCGCTGCGCGGAAAGCAGTGCTCGATGGCGCTGGTCGGCGCCGCAAACATCATCTGCGATGGGTTCTACCACGCCACGCTCCAGCAGGCTGGGGTATTGTCGCACACGGGGCGGTCCGTGGGTTTCGATGCAGCGGCAGACGGCTACGTCCGTGGTGACGGCGCAGGGTGTGTCGTGTTGAAGCCGCTCACGGCCGCGCTCGAGGCGGGCGACCCAGTCCTAGCCGTCATTGCGGGCATAGGAATGAACCACGATGGACGGTCCGCGACGCTCACTTGCCCTAGTGCGCAGGCACAAGCATCGTTGATCCGCAGTGCTTTGGCTGATGCCGAGGTGCCCGGCTCAGCGATCGGATACCTGGAAGCACATGGCACCGGCACCGCGGCTGGTGATCCGGCAGAGATCGACGGGATCATCAACGGACTGGGGCTTCACGACCACAGCACCATGGCCGGCCCCGAGGGCCAACTGTGGATAGGGACGGCCAAGGCCAACGTGGGACACACTGAGTCAGCAGCTGGTCTTCTCGGTCTCCTTAACGGAATTGGGGTGCTGCACCGCGAGCGTATTCCACGCATGCCTGGATTCACGGCCCCCTCGCCCGCGCTCGATCTCGACCGTCTGCCTATCCAATTCACAGACCGCGATGTCAGCTGGCCGCGTACCGAATCACCCCGACTCATCGGGGTCAACTGCTTCGGCTTCGGCGGCGCCAACGCTCATGTCATCCTTCGTGAACCACCCGTCTGCGCCACCTCGTCCACCCAGCGCATCGCCCGCCCGTTGTACCAGTTCCAGAGGCAGCCTTACTGGCTCGATCCCGACGGCGACACCGAACTCGCAGCACGTGATGTGCACCCCCAGGTAACTCTCACTCCCATGGCCCGCTCCGGGGCCACCCCGCCTCCCGCACTGGACCCGGCTGCGGTACTCGACGGTGTCAAAGAAGCCGTGGCCGCAGTCCTGCTAATCTCCACCGACGAGCTCGGCGACGACGATCAATTCCACATCTTAGGCATGGACTCCATCTTGGCCGTGGAGTGCGTTCACAGGATCAACACGCGATTCGGTGGAGCTCACCGGTCCGAAGTGTTGCACCTGTTTCCCAGCAGTCGGCTGCTTGCCAACCATCTCCTCACCACGGTGACAGACTCTGGGAACAGGAAATGACAGATACCAACAGCCCTGCCGACGTGCTCGGCCTCTTGCGCAGACATCTGCTGGCGCTCCGTCCTGACCTGTCTGCAGACAACATCCAGCCGAATTGCTCCATGCGCGAACTCGGCGTCAATTCACTCGACCGCCTGGACGTAGTCGTGGCCACGCTGTCCGATCTCAGCATCGAGGTGCCCAACGATGAATTGGCGGCAGCCACCGATCTCAGTGAACTCGTTGAGATCATCCACCGGCACCAGTAGTACCTGCATGCCGGCACCCGGATCACCGGCTGTGATCACCGGCATGGCTGTGCTCAACCCACTCGCGGACGATGTGCCCGGTTTTACGGCAGCGCTGCGGCATGGCCGCAGCGCGATCACCACCACCCCTGAGCACAGGGCGGGCCATGCGCATGCTGTGGTCGGCGCGTGGCTGAACGACTTCACTGTCACCAATTGGGCACGGCGTCACCTTACCGATGACCCCGAGGCGGAGCAGCGGCTGCGGCTCGCCACTGCGCAGTGTGGGCTGCCGGCGCAGACCGCAGCTTGTGTCGCCGTTGCGGCAGTGCGTGAGGCCGGATGGTGGGACTCCCCCGACGCGGATCGCGCCGCCCTTGTTGTCGCCGGGAACAACCTGGCCCTCGACTATTACGCACGCATGACCAATACCGATCATCTGCGTCCGTCGCATGTGCTCACGCACGCCGATGTTGACGTCGTCGGGGTGGTGAGCGAAGCCACAGGGGTGCGGGGGGAGGGCTATACCCTAGGAGGAGCCACTGCTAGCGGCACACTCGCCGCGATCCAGGGGGCGCGACTCGTGCGCTCTGGTCTCGTAACTGGATGTCTGGTGGTCGCGCCGCTCAGTGACCTCTCGCCGCTTGAGTTCCGTGCGTACCGCCTCAGCGGGGTACTGGCCTGCCCCCTCTCCAGTGACCTGCCCCCTCGGGCCTGCCGCCCCTTCGACCGTTCACGGTTAGGCTTTGTGTACGGGCAGGGCGCTGCCGCGATTGTGGTGGAGAATGCCGAGCATGCCACCCACCGGGGTGCCACGCCACTGGCAGCGATAGCCGGAAGCGGACAGCACTTGGACGGGCGCCGAGGCGTCACGCCTACCCGCGAAGGGCTGGTCAGCGCGATGCGAGGTGCACTCGCCGAGTCAGGCATGGACGTTTCCGACGTCGACTACGTCAACGCGCATGCCGCTGGCACGATTGTGGGTGATGCGGTGGAGGTCGCTGCCCTGGATATGGTCTTCGGTGACAAAGGCCAGCCCCTTGTCAATTCCACGAAACCATTGACGGGGCACGCGATGACCGCAGCCGGACTCCAGGAGATCGTGGCGTCGATCGTGCAGATGCGCGAGGGCTTCTGTCACCCGAACCCCCAATTGCGAGACCCCCTCCCCACGGTGTGCCGCTACGCCACGTCCGAAGCACATGACATGCAGATTGACGTGGCACTCACTAACAGCTTTGCCTTCAGCGGCATCAACTGCTCCCTTGTCCTTGCCACGTGCTCATAGCGGAGGGACTATGCGACGGGTCGGAATCGAAGCCATCAACGCCTACTGCGGGCTGGCCTGGGTCGATGTGGCTGAATTGCTGTGCGCGCGTGGGCTGGATGCCAGTCGGCTTCCCAATTTGATGATGGAAAGGCGCAGCGTCTCACTGCCGTGTGAGGACGTCGTGACCTACGCGGTCAACGCCGCTCAGCCGGTTATCGCGGCATTGTCGCCAGCGCAACGGGGTCGGGTCGAGCTTCTGCTGGTGGCCACAGAGTCAGGAATCGACTTCAGCAAGGCTGTGTCCAGCTGGGTGCATGACTTGCTGGGGCTGAGCCGTCGTTGCAGGGTGCTGGAGGTGAAGCAGGCCTGCTACGCAGGCACCGGAGCGCTTCAGCTGGCGGCGGCTGCGGTGGCTGCCAGCCCAGTGCGGGGAGCACTGGCACTCGTCGTGACCGCAGATGTCCCTGTCGCCAAGGTCGGAACCTACCATGAACCGGCTCAGGCACCTGGAGGCGTCGCGGTGCTGGTCAGCGACCAGCCCGCAGTGGCCTCGCTGGACCACGGAGCCAATGGACTGCACAGCTTTCATGTGATGGACGCCTACCGGCCCGAGCCTGATCTCGACATTGTCGACACCGATCTGTCTTTGATGACGTACCTGGAGTGCTTGCAGGGGTCCTTCGCGGACTATGCACGCAAGGTCGTCGGGGCCGACTTCGTCACGACCTTTGATTTGCTGGTCATGCATACACCGTTCCCCGGCATGGTGAAGGGAGCACACCGGATGCTGCTGCACCGGCTCGGCAAGGCGGGCGATGTTGATGTGGAGGCTGATTTCGCCGTGCGGGCCGAACCATCGATCCAGTATGCGCGGCAGGTGGGAAACCCCTACTCCGGAAGTGTTCTCCTCGCACTGGCCAGTGCGATCACACACGCGCCGGTTGCACCGGCACAGCGGATCGGTGTGTTTTCCTACGGATCTGGGTGCGGTTCGGAGTTTTACAGCATGGTGATCACACCGCAGGCACGCAAGCGCGTGTCGGCTATGGGCATCGATGACGCCTTGCGCGCCAGACACCGGGTAGATCCGGCGAGTTATGACGCCCTGTGTGCCCAGCACTTACCGTTCGGCACCCATACGGCGTCTATCGACATGGCCTCGTGTGAACCGCTGCTGAACGCACGCTCCGCCCCGCTGCTGCTGTTCACCGGGGTCGCTGGCTACCACCGGCAGTACGAGTGGTGGGGAGGCCAGGATGACTGAGGCACAAACGGTAGTGCTCGAACCCGGGACAGGGTATCTCCGGGTTAGGCTCGGGAACGGCAATAATCCTCTGGACAACCAGTTGGTGTGCCCTTTGCTGGGGTCCCTCGACACTGTGGAAGCCGATCGGGACTGCCTCGCCGTGGTGATCCACTCCGACGGACCGGTCTTCTGTTCCGGTATGCCGCTGCGTGCTGACGCCGAACTGCCTGCGGGCTGGGCCGACGCTGCCCAGCCACCACCGTGGCAACTGTTCCAACGCCTCGCGCATGCGCCTGTGGTCACGGTGGCGGTCGTCGACGGCGAAGCGTCGGGCGGCGGCGTCGCGTTGGCAGCCGCGTGCGATCTCGTGGTCGTCGGCCCGGCGGCCAGGTTCCGGCTGACAGAGCTTCTTCTGGGCCTGGTGCCCGCGATGGCTATGCCATTCATCGCACGCCGTACTGGGCCCCAGGCAGCCCGTCGGCTCGCGCTAACCTGTGCAGAGATCGGCCCGAGTGAGGCAGTGCGCATTGGACTGGCCGACTTCACCGCAGATGACCCCACGCCTTTCGTGCGGCACCTACTCGTCAGCCTCAGTCGGCTGGACCGTGACGCAGTCGGAGTGTTGAAGTCCTATCTGCGCATCGCTCTTCCAACTCCTAGCGGACTGGCAGAGGCCGCCCGGGACGTGCTTGTCCAGCGGATAGGCGCGCCGTCGGTCGCCGAGCGTCTCCGCCGCCTACACACGGACGGCCTTCTACGATGAACGATAACGCGATTGAGGCTGAGCGACACGGTCCGGTGTTGGTATTGCGCATGGCGGACGCAGCCCATCGCAACGTACTCAGCCAGAATCTGCTATCCCAATTGGCACACGGGTTCGCGGTGGCGGAGCAGGATGAGGGCACCCGAGTCGTCATTCTCGCTGGCCTTCCTGACGTGTTCTCTCTGGGGGCGTCCCGGGAAGCACTGCTGGCCTTCACCGAAGGAGCAGATGTATCCAGGGCTGAATCGGCGGTGTCAGCCCCCATGCGGTGCGCACTGCCGGTCGTGGCGTCCATCCGAGGCCACGCGATCAGCGGCGGGCTCTTGCTGGGAATGTACGCAGACATCGCCGTGCTCAGCGACCGCTCGTGCTACGGAAGCAACTTTATGCGCTACGGGATATGCCCGATGGCAGGAGCGACCCATGTGCTCGGCGCACGGCTCGGCGATTTCCTTGCCAACGAGATGCTGCTGACGGCGCGCAACTATCAAGGATCCGAGCTCCGCAGGCGGGGTGCGCCCGTGGAGGTGGTCGGCCACGACGACGTGGAAGGCCGTGTGATGGCCATTGCCAAACAGATGGCCTCGGCACCCCGCCGTTCGCTGGTCTTACTCAAACGTCACCGCACCGCTCAGCTTCAGGCTGCCGTGTGCGAAGCGTACGCGCACGAGGTGACGACCTTCGAGACCCTGATGGCTCTACCCGAGACCCGCCGCCGAATCGAGGCGGACTATCCGACGTGGGCAGGGGAGCGATAGGGATGCGGACCGTCTATTGCTTCCCGGGCCAGGGGGTACAACGTGTCGGCATGTGCGCAGACCTGTTCGACCGGTTTCCCGAGATAGCAGCTGTGGCCAGCGAGGTCCTGGGCTATTCGATCCGCACCCTATGCGTGCAAGGGCCACCCGAAAAGCTCGCCGACACACGCTTCACCCAGCCTGCGGTCTACGTCGCGAACGCGCTCGCCTGGCGGTCGCGGCGCCGTGACCGTGTGCCAGCCGGTGCGCTGGGCCACAGCCTCGGCGAGTACAACGCCTTGGAAGCAGCAGGCGTCTTCAACTTCGTGACCGGGCTGTGCCTGGTGCGCGACCGCGCTGCGGCCACGGCCACCTGCACGGACGGCGGCATGCTCGCCGTCGTCGGGCCGACCACTGAGCAACTGCAGACTCTCCTGCAACAAGCGAGCCTTAACGGTGTCGATATCGCCAATCTCAACTCGCGGCGGCACCAGGTGCTGGCCGGCCCCGAGGCGGAGCTGTCAGCTGCGGCACGGGTACTAACGGCGGCGGGGGCCAAGGTGGTAACAAGGCTCGCGATCAACGGTCCGTTCCACTCACGCTACATGCGGGCGGCTGCCCAGGAGTTCCAGGATGTGTTGGACGGTCTCACCTTTGCTGAGCCGGCATTTCCCGTATGGTCCAACTGCACCGCACGGCCCCACAGAGCCGCAGATACCGCACGTTTGCTGGTCAGCCACCTCACTCAGGCTGTGCGCTGGCAGGAGTGCGTAACCGCCGTTCTCGACGAGGGCGCGGCCGAGTTCGTCGAAGTGGGCGAGTCCACCGTTCTCACCAGCATGATCCGGCACATCCGGGCCGACCGCGAGGAGGAGAAGTCATGACCGCGCCGCCATACAGCCCCATCGCGATCGTGAGCATGGCCTGCCGGTTCCCCGGTGACGTGTGGACCCCTGACGAGCTCTGGGAACTCACGCGGACTGGGCAGGACGCCATCACGCCCTTCCCGGCTGACCGCGGGTGGGACCTGGCCTCACTCACGGCTCTCGATATCAGGGGTGAGCCGCGGTCATGTACCCGTTATGGTGGGTTCCTCCGCCACGCGGCAGACTTCGACCCCGGGTTCTTTGGCATCTCACCTCGTGAGGCACTGGCCATGGACCCCCAGCAACGTCTCCTACTGGAGACCTCGTGGGAGGCTGTGGAACGGGCAGGCATTCTTCCCGCTGACCTGCGGGACAGCTCCACCGGCGTCTTTGTGGCCACGGCATACCAGGACTACGTGGCACGGTTGCGCGGTACCGGCCCGGATATCCACGGCCACTGGGTGACGGGGAACATGGGGAGTGTCAGCTCCGGCCGTATTGCCCACGTCCTAGGCCTTGCCGGGCCAGCAGTCACTGTCGACACGGCATGCTCCGCGTCGCTGGTGGCTCTTCATCTGGCCTGCCAGTCCCTGCGCGCCGGTGAGTGCCCGTTAGCTTTGGTAGGCGGGGTCGCAGTGATGTCGACCGCCGACTACTTCATTGAGTTCACCCGGCTCGGCGGGTTGTCACCGGACGGACGGTGCAAGGCGTTCTCGGCCGTTGCTGACGGCATGGGGCTCAGTGAGGGCGCCGGGGTGCTCTTGCTGGAGCCTCTGGCCGAGGCCCGCAGGCAGGGCCATCCCGTGCTGGCTCTCGTGCGGGGGTCTGCAGTCAACCACGACGGGGGGCGGAGTAGCTTGACTGCGCCCAGCAGTTGGGGGCAACAGCAGGTTATCCGGCGGGCGCTTGCTCACGCTCAGCTCAGGGCCACTGAGGTGGATGCCGTAGAGGCTCACGGAACGGGCACCCAGACGGGGGATCCCGTCGAAGCAGAGGCCTTGCTCGCCACATATGGGCAGGGGCGGCGCGCCGATCACCCTCTGTGGCTGGGTTCGCTGAAGTCGAACATCGGGCACACCGCCACTGCTGCCGGCGTTGCTGGGGTGATCAAAATGGTCGAGGCCCTCCGACGCGGTGTTCTTCCCCGCACGCTGCACGTGGAAGAACCCTCATACTCGGTCGACTGGAATACGGGCGCTGTCCGGTTGCTGAGGGATGCCATCGAGTGGCCGCACACTCAGTCACCGCGCCGGGCAGGGGTGTCAGGGTTTGGCATCAGCGGCACGAACGCCCACGTCATCCTGGAGCAGGCTCCGGTGATGCGGCGACCGGCGAACCGACCTCGCACCGTCCCCAGCCAGCCCGTGCCGTGGGTATTCTCCGGCAGGACACCGTCTGCTCTGCGTGGGCAGGCGGTGCGGCTGCGAGGTCTCCTACGCGACCAGCCTGACCTACACCTAGCTGACGTCGGACTTTCACTGGCGACATCCCGCACCGCGTTCGGGCACCGCGGTGCCGTGGTCGCTGCCGACGCGGCAGGCTTGGCTCATCAGCTGGATCGGTTCATCAGCCAGGAGGTAACACAGACACCGTCAAAAACTCAAGATGCAGACGGCGTCGTGTTCGTCTTCCCAGGCCAGGGTGGACAGTGGCGCGGCATGGGCCGCGCGCTGATGGCCTCCTGCCCTGTATTCGCTGAGCACATGCAACATTGTGCCGAGGTGTTCGAGCCATGGCTCGAGGAGTCACTACTCGACGTGGTCAGCGGATCGTCACATGGCGTTCGGTGGAACCGCGTGGATCTCCTCCAACCCGCCTTGTTTGCGGTGATGACGTCCCTGGCTGCCGTCTGGCGAGCGTATGGCGTCCTGCCCGCCGCTGTCGTCGGGCACTCTCAAGGCGAGATCGCCGCCGCCTATGTCGCTGGCGGGCTCACTTTGCGGGATGCTGCACGTGTCGTGGCCGTGCGCAGCAGGGAGCTCCGGAGATGCTGTGGTCAAGGAGGTATGGCTGCAATCTCCGCGCCGTTGGATGAAGTGGAGAGGCGTCTACGCAAATGGGATGGGCGCGCAACTATCGCCGCCGATAATGGCACCGCGATCACGGTGGTCTCAGGGGATACGCAGGTGGTGGACGCGCTGATCGCCGAATGCACCGCAGCGAACCTGCACGCAGGACGGATTCCGGTAGACTACGCCGCGCACTCGGCCGGGGTAGATGTGCTCCGCACCCCGCTTCTGGCGGGACTCACCAACCTCGCTCCGCGCACCGGTGACGTTCCCTTCATGTCCACGGTGACTGGACAACTGCTGGACATGGCCGAACTCAATGCTGACTACTGGTATCGCAATCTTCGCCAGCGTGTGCGGTTCGCCCCGGCCGTGCGGGCACTTGTGGCACGGGGGCATCGGCACTTCATCGAGATCAGCCCTCATCCGACGCTTGTCCTGGGAATCGAGCAGACCGCGGCCGAGTTCGATGCCGATGCGTCGGTCATCGAAACTCTCCACCGCCACGAGGGCGACCGGTTTCTCCAGGCCGTGGCTGCGGCCCACTCACACGGTGTCGCAGTTGATTGGATCTCAGTCTTCGCTGGTACAGGAGCACAACTGACCGAGCTGCCTACCTACGCCTTCCAACGTAAGCGGTACTGGCTGGAACCCAGCGGTACACCTCCGATTCCAGCCGGGCCGAAGGCACTGCATCATCCCTTCCTCACCGCCGTCGACAAACATCCCGAGACCGGCGAAGTTATGTTCACGGGAGTGCTGTCCCTGCACATCCAGCCATGGCTGGCAGATCATGCCGTGCTAGGAACCCCGCTGTTGCCCGGCACAGCGCTCCTGGAGATGGCTGCCCTGGCCGGCAGTCATACCGGGTATCTGCGAGTGGAAGAACTCACCCTGGAGACGCCCCTGGCCTTGCTGGCAGAAGAGAAGACGGAGCTGCGGGTAATCGTTGCAGCTGCCGACGACACCGCACATCGGAGGCTCACAGTCCAGTCCCGACGCCAGGGAGACCCGGGCGATGAGAGCTGGCGCCAGAACGCCACGGGCCTCCTCGGCCCAGAGGTGGACACGCCCGGGCAGGCGGTGGCAGTCACTCACTGGCCGCCCAGCGGGGCGGAACCCGTGGCCTTGGAGGGCTTGTACCAGCGACTGAACGACAAGGGCCTCAACTACGGTCCCTCATTCCGCAGCCTTCGGGCAGTGTGGCGGCTCGGTGAGGAGTTCCTGGCCGAGGTCACCGTAGCGGAAGCAGGATCAGCCTCCGTTCCCTGGTTCACCGGGCATCCCGCCGCGCTCGACGCACTGTTTCAGGCGATTTTCGCCGGACAACTGCTGCCCGGTCATCAGGCAGCCAGATCGCTGCTCCTGCCCCAGGCATGGAGCGGGGTGAGCATCCGCACACCGCGCACCCGCACTCTGCGGGCCCGCCTGCGTGCGATCGATGGGAACTGCGTGTCAGTGGTGGTGACCGACGACACCGACCAGACCGTACTCAGCGCGGACTCCCTCGTGCTCCGGACGGTCGCACCCGATCACCTGCGGTCCGTAGTCGGGGATGGAGCACTGCTCCACGTCTGCTGGTGCCCTGTGCCCCCATCCACAATCACCCCGATCGGGCAGTTAGCGATTGTCGGCACTGACCGGTCCCCCGGGCTACCAGGCCACCCAAGGTACCCGGATCTCGAGAGCCTAAATCGGGACACCGCGCAGAACACCCCCGGCCCTCAAACCGTGTTGTGGCTGCGCTCGGCTACTGGCTTGACTGCACCCGAGCATGTCCGCGCCGAGGTCAACGAAGTAGTCCATCAACTGCAGGACTGGCTGGCCGCAGACCAGACTGCGGCTACCCGCCTGGTGATCGTCACCTGCCGGGCGGTGGCCGCGACACCCGGTGAGGACGTGCAGGACCTCACCAATGCAGCAGTGTGGGGGCTGGTGCGTTCCATCCAGGCGGAACATCCTGACCGCTTCGTCCTCGTGGACGTGGACACAGCCGACACATCCTATGCCGCCATTCCAGACGCCGTAGCCACCGGCGAGCCGCAACTGGCCATCCGCACCGGCACTCCGGCAGTGCCGCGCCTGCGGCCGATCACTCCAGAGGGGGTGCTTGCGCCTCCAGCCAGGACGACAGTGACTTCCCCATGGCGACTGGCAATCACCGCCCACGACAACCGGAACGAGCTAGCTCTCATCGCCCATCCTGACGCCAACTGCCCACTGGCACCCGACCAGGTACGAGTGGCGGTCCGAGCCGCCGGCCTGAACTTCCGCGATGTGCTGGCGCATCTCGGGCTGGCACCCGGCCAAGCCGAAGTGGGGGTAGAGGCGGCAGGAATTGTGATGGCGGTCGGAAGCCAGGTCGCCGACTTCGCGCCAGGCGACCGGGTGATGGGGCTAGTGCCGGGAGGATTCGGCCCCCTTGCCGTGACCAGCCACCGAATGCTCACAAAGATGCCCGGAGGGTGGGCATTCCCGCGTGCGGCCTCAGTACCGGTGGCGTTCTTGACCGCCTACTACGCGTTAGTGGACCTTGCTGGCCTCATGCCGGGCGAGTCCGTGCTGGTGCATGCCGCGGCAGGCGGTGTGGGCATGGCAGCGATCCAAGTCGCACGACATCTGGGCGCGCAGGTGTTCGGTACTGCTCAACCGGCAAAGTGGGATGCGCTGCGTGCCTGTGGCCTGGCCGACAACCACATCGCTTCATCGCGGAGCATCGATTTCGCAGACCGTTTCCTAGCTGCAACGGAAGACCGTGGAGTCGATGTGGTGCTGAACTGTCTGGCAGGGGAATTCGTCGATGCGTCCCTGGGGCTACTACCACCGGGCGGCCGGTTCATCGAAATGGGCAAGACCGACATCCGCGACCCTGACCATGTTTCCCGGTGTACCCCCGGCATTCGCTACCAAGCATTCGACCTGATCACTAATGCTGGACAAGAGCGCATCGCGCAGATGCTCGCCACTATCAGCGACCTGTTTGAACAGGGTATTTTCCAGCCTCTTCCCATCCGCACATGGGATGTTCGCCGCGCACATGAGGCATTCCGATACATGGCACAGGCCCGGCACGTCGGCAAGATCGTGCTCACTGTGCCCGCAGCATGGGACCCCCAGGGCACAGTCCTCATCACCGGTGGCACTGGAGTGGTCGGCAGTCTGATCGCACGCGAACTCGTCGCCTCCCATGGGATACGGCACCTGGTACTGGCCAGCCGCCGTGGGCACGACGCCCCAGGGGCCACCAAACTGGCGTGTGAATTGCGAGAATTGGGGGCTCAGGTGAACGTAGTCGCCTGCGATGCCGCTGTACGCGCGGACCTTGCAGCAGTCCTCGCCGCCATCCCGGCGGCACATCCCCTGACCGCGGTGGTCCATGCTGCTGGAGTCCTAAAGGACGGGGTGATCACTGCACTGACACCCCAGCACATGAACGCCGTGGCGCGGCCGAAGATCGATGCTGCGCTTCACCTCCACGAGCTCACCCGGAACCACGAGCTGTCCGCGTTCATTCTGGTGTCCTCGGCCGCAGGCACCCTCGGGCTGGCAGGACAGGCAAACTACGCGGCAGCTAACGCGTTCCTGGATGCCCTGGCCCACCACCGCCAGGCAGCCGGACTTCCTGCGCTGTCGCTGGCATCTGGCCTGTGGGCGCCAGCCACCGGTCTGACGAGCCACCTCGGCCTTGGCGAGATGAGCAGGATCCGGCGGGCCGGTATCGTACCAATGCCCACAGCAGACGGACTCGCCTTGGTCAACCGCAGCCTGCTCCTTGACCATGCGGTGACGGTGCCGCTACGCCTCGACGCTGCCGCGCTGGGCGAAACTCCCAGGGTGGAGCTGGTGCCACCGGTGTTACGCGACTACGTCTTTCTACCTTCCCACAGTGGAACGCACACACCTCGGAGTGAGACAGCGCCCGATCTCTGGGGCAAGGCGCGCGCACTGGCCGGTATGGAGCAAGAACGTGTGGTGCTGGGCCTGGTGCAGAGCGAAGCCTCCACAGTGCTCGGGCATCGGTCCACCGAAGCCGTGCCCGCAGATATGACGTTCCAGAAACTGGGGATGGACTCTCTCACTGCGATCGAGTTCCGTAACCGTCTTAACGCAGCAACCGGCTTGCGTCTGCCGGTGAGCCTGCCCTTCGACTATCCCACACCGCTCGCTGTCACCCGCTTCCTACAGGCCCAGTTGACTGGAGAAGACCCGGACTCGCCGGTCGTGCTCGCCACATGTGAGAAGCCGTCCAGCATCTACGGGGAGTGACGAGGTGGAGGGTGTTGTCCGGTCCGGTCGTCAAGGGGTCTGAAGTGGGTGAGAATCCGTAGGCGGTTGACGGATCATGTGTTCGCATCGGCCTTTTGTGGTCATTGCTAGTGATCTGTGCGGGTGGGCGTGGACGGTGCTGGGAGAGGCGGGACGGGGTTCCGTATCGACGGCGTGGGGCCGTGTCCTTGTCCTGCCGGGGGTGGTGATCCGGCGTGGCTGTGATCGGGAACGTCGCCGCGAGCCGCTACCACGAGTTGGTGGCCTCCTCGCTCCGTCAGGTCGAAGTCGAGTCCGCTGCGCAGTGGGCGCTCGGGGACGCGGCTTTGGAGATCGAGCCGATCCGGGAGTGGGGCGGTCACCTGCGGATAGGCGAGGGCGGGCAGCGGGTCGAGGACTCGCTGAAGTACTTCGCGGAGGACGTGGGGTTGTCGGCGGCGACTGTGCGGACGTACCGGTGGGTGGCGGCGAAGTGGCCGGCCGAGCATCGGGTGGCCGGGGTGTCCTGGGAGGTCCACAAGATCCTCGCCTCCGCCGACGAGCCGTTCGAGGTGATCGCGCACCCGCCGTTGAACGAGCGGACGGGGCGCTACTCGTGGGACGGGGACGCAGCGAAGCGGGCGGTCGGCTGGAAGACGTCGACGCCGGTCACGGTGGAGGAGAAGGTCGAGGCGGTCACGGAACTGGTACAGGACGAGGCGGTCGCCTGCCGGGTCGCGGTCGATCTCCTCAAACGCCGTGAGGTCGTGTTCGTGGCCATGCGGGACGGCGATGCCCGCTACATGGTGAACGAGGCGCAGTTCGAGCAGGCCGAGGCGGACGACGAGTTCGACGAGGAGTTCCAGGACGTCCTGGCGGCCGACGAGCTCGGTGGCGGGGAGGGGCAGGAGCGGTTCGACGATCCGGCGACCGTCGTGCGCCACTGGCACCGCCAGATGGAGTTCGTGGACCTGATAGCGGTCTGCCAGGGCTTCATCGCGGGCGCGACGCGGCTGGTGCCGAAGCTGAGGGGGCAGGAGTTCACCGAGCGCCAGCACGGGCAGGTCGGGTCAGTCCTGGAGAAGTTACGGGCAACGGCCGACTGGATCGAGACGGCCGTTGCGACGGGACAGACCGACCTCGACGAGGCCCTCGCGGCGTTGCTGCGGGGCGAGTAGTGGCCGCGCAGGGGCACCCCGCCCATGTCCACGGCGAGGCGGTGCGCAAGGCGCTGAGGGAGGCACGGCCGACCGGGGCCAGCCTGGTCCAGCTGTGCGGTTCGACGGGACGGACCCCGTGCCAGGTCTGGGCGGGGATCAAGTTCCTGCGGAAGGTCGCGGCGAAGGAGGGACTGCCGCCGGTGACCTACTCGAAAGCTGAGGGCTTCCAGCTCTCGGAGGACCCGGATATCTGGGTCGCCTACGAGCGGGCGATCTTTGCCACCCAGTTGCACCGGATCGCCAACGTGATCGAACAGGTTCTCGCTCCGCACGCGCGCCGCCAGCCCTCGGACGAGTGGGTGCGCCTGGCCCTGGAACAGCTCGGCGGGGCCAAGGCCACCTTCGAGGTCCTCACCCGTATGGAACGCTAGGAACAGGGCACTGGCGTGCGTGAACGCCGCTACCCCTCCGACACCACCGACGCCGAGTGGGAGTTGATCGCGCCGCTGTTGCCGCCACCGGCCGCGAGCCTGCCGACCGGCGGCCATCCCGAGGTCTACGACCGCCGCGACGTCGTGGACGGCATCCGCTACGTCAACCGGACCGGCTGCCAGTGGCGCGCGGTCCCCGCCGACTTCCCGCCCTGGCGGACCGTGTTCCGCTGGTTCAGCAAGTGGCACGCGGCCGGGGTCACCTCCCGGATCTGCGCCGTCCTGCACGAACAGGTGCGGTTGCGGGAGGGCAAGAACCCGCGGTCGGTGACCGTGGTGGTCGACTCCCAGACCATCAAGGCCGACGCCACCGTCCCCAGATCGACGACCGGCTACGACGCCGGGAAGAAGACGACGGGCCGCAAACGCCACCTGGCCGTCGACACACGAGGGCTGCCGGTGATGATGATGGTCACCCCAGCCAGCGTCCACGACGCCCACGCCGCCCGCGACTTCCTCTTCCGCCTCCGCCTGGCCCACCCCGAGGTCACCCTGGTCTGGGCCGACTCGGCCTACGGCGGCGAACTCGTCACCTGGGCCAAGGACCGCCTCCGCCTCACCCTCAAGACCGTCAACCGGCCACGGACGAAGGGCTTCGTGTTGTTACCGAAGAGGTGGGTGGTGGAGCGGAGCATTTCGTGGCTGATGAGATCCCGGAGAAACTGCCGTGACTACGAGAAGCTTCCCCGGCACTCTGAGGCCCACCTGGCCTGGAGCGTTATGGCCCTGATGACGCGTCGGCTGACGAAACCTGTGGGTGACTGGCGCGAGCCCAAACCCCCACCACCATCACCGGCCGGATCGCGGCGGATCAGACTGCGCCCTTGGACCGTCCGTCTCGCCCCCGCGTCACCGATCTGCTAGACCGCGCGGACCACGCGGGACTACGACGTCTCAGCAACGGCATCCGTACTGGAGAAACTCCGCGTCGTCGCAGGCACAGCCTTCCTCTCTCGACGGACACCAGCACCCACAGACGTGCTTCTCACCGATATCGGCCGGATCGGGCAGGCATGAACATGCACAGTCCGACTGACACGGCAGCCTGGCTTCCCGCAACCCCACATCGCTCATGACTTCATCAACGAGCCAGCCGCCCACCAATCACGCCAAGTAACGATCAAGAGAGGAAGCGGGACGGCTTCTCAACATGCGCTGGCACGAGGGCTGCACCGACAGCGGCAGGCTGTTCCGCGAGCTCCAGGAACGCGGCTACCGCGGCAGCAGCCGCAGTGTCCGGCGCTGGCTTGAGCCGCTCCGCTCGGCCAGGCGGATCAGCGGTTCCAGGCCCCCGTGCGCGATCAGGGTCGGGTCATCGAACGCGGCGGAGAGCTTCGCCGGAGCATGGGAAGATTGCACTTGGAAGATGCCTTGCTGTTCTTGCCTGATGTGGTCCTAGAGAAACCCCATCATCGCAGGCCACAAGGCATCTTCTCGTTCTCGGCCTTCACCCCGACCGGACACCAACCGGTGGATCCGGGCTGAGTGGAGAACGACCTACGCCAAGCGTTCTGGAGTGGAGGGAACCATCGCCCAGGCAACCCGCCGATGCGGCATCCGGCACGCTCGCTACCGAGGAGCGGACCGGACGCATCTTCAGCATGTCTTCACCGCACTCGCCCTGCATACGATCCGACTCGACGCCTGGATCACCGGAACACGACCAGCGGGCAGCTGGACCTCACGACTCAGCCACCTCCACCACGCGCTCACGAGCCCGGACTTGTGAATTGGCCAGCGAAGTCGGTGGTGTGGACACTCCGACATGGATCTTGTTGATCCGGGGGAAGGGTGTCCTGGTGGGACGTAAGTCTCCGAGTCCGGAGGAGTTCAGGAAGCGCATCGGTCCCCCCGAACGAGCGTGCTGTGGTCGGCACCTCACAGGCTACGCCGCGGGGACCGATGTTGTATTCAGCGGACAGCTACCGGGGATCCACCGACTTTTGAATGACCTTCCAGGTGTCGTCGGCTGTCAGAAGTTCAGGACGACGCAGCCGCCCGCACCAGCCCCGCCTGCTCCGCCGATGTCGTGGGTGTTGCCCGGAGCGCTTCCGCTGTTACGGCCACCGCTGCCGTTGCTGCCGCCGCTGGCTCCGGCACCACCAGGGCCGGGGGTGTGGCCGTAGCCGACTCCGCCTCCGCCTCCGCCTCCGCCTCCGCCTCCGACGGCGCCGCACTCGGCTGGTGGTGCCAGGCCCGGTGCCCCGCCGTTACCGCCAGCGTTGCTGTTCCCGCCTCCTGCGCCGTCACTGCCGCGCTTGCCGATACCGGTACCTGTGGTGTCCGCGCCGTAGCAGCGGGTGACACCGGCGCTGGCGGGGGAAATGCCTCCCAGCCCACCGGGGGCACCGCTGCCGCTGTTCCGTGCGCTGCCGCCGTTGCCGCCACCACTGCCGGCACCGCCGACACCGGGCGAGAGAAGGGTTCCGCGGATGCCGGCGACCGCGCCGCCGCCACCACCACCCCCGGGGTTAGTGAAGCCGGGGATGCCGCCTCCGCCTCCGGCACCCGTGCCGCCACCGGAGGCGGAGACGGCGGCAAAGGTCGCCTCGCCGAAGACGAAACCGGAAGTGCCGCCTCCCCGTCCCGCACGGCCACCGACGCCAGCGCCGGAACTGGGCCACGAGCTGACTCCGCCTCCGGCCCCGGCACCCCCGCCACCGACGGTGATGCGGACCGTCCTGGACTGACCGGGCCCGAAGGACTGGCGGCAGTTCGACAAGGCGCTGCCTCCCTGCCCGCCTCCGCCCCCACCCCCGGCAGAGGAATCGAGCCCCTCGCCTCCGCCTCCGGCCCCGCCCCCGCCCCCGCCGTACACGGAGACGGTGAAGAAGACGATGCTCTGGAGCATGGTGCACTCGTAGGTGCCGGGTTTGTTAAAGACCTTGGGACAGGCGGGGGCCGCGTGGGCGGGGGTGGCCAGGGTCAGGGGCAGGGCGGTGCCGAGCAGGCTGAATGCGGCCAGTGACGCTCTGACCACGGTGGAACGCGGATGACGCCTCATGATTAGTTACCTCCCAGAAGCAGAACGGGCAGGGCACAGCGCAGAGGGCGGGACGGGCCCCGTGGAGGCGACGCGGGGGCAGGGGCCTCGTCTGTTTCGTGCTGCTTCCTGCCCACCGGCCGCAGAGACAGCCCCGGCCCCTTACAGCCGATCACAGCAGACAGTTTCCGGCCACACCACACACACCGGCCAGCCCCCACACCCGGCGCACCACAGCACACCCCCGCGCACGACACCAGCCCTGCGGGAAAATACAACAGCACTGAAAACTCATGAGACCAGCGCGGCATCAAGGGACCCGGGAACAAGAACCCTGCGCCCCTCCATCCCCGCTCTGGGCCGTTCTTGGTCGTTAGGAGATACGCCCGAAAGGGCCCCGCGGGGCCCTTTCGGGCGTATCTCCAACCACCTTCCTGAGAATGGGGTGCACCCCAACGCCGGCGAGGCGGAAGAGCCCGCCGGTGGGCGGCCTGGCCAGGCGGGGGCGCGCAGGAGTGCTTGAGGGGCGTGGGGGTACGTGCCATAGGTCAGGGCCTGAGCCCCGGAGATGACACCGTATGACGGGCATGTAAGTGCTGACCCCTTTGCCCGCTCGATCAGCGCCTTCGAGTCGCTGACACGCATTTTGTCAGGCGAGATGGCGGTCGGCTGGACCCACGCCGGGGTGTGTCAATTTAACGGCCCTGTCTCGCTTTCGGTGGTGACGGAACGTGCTGCTATCCGAGGAGGATGCGGTGGCGAAGCAGGGTGAAGCCTGCTCGTCCGTGCATCTGGCGCGCGATCCGTTTCGTCTTGGTGTTGACGCCCTCGGTGGGGCCATTGCTGTACGGAAGTGTGAGTCCGGCGATCACGGCGTCGATGTCCCGGTCCAGGCCCCGGGTGGAGGCGTGCAGGTGGGGCAGGTAGGGTGCTCGGACTTCGGTGATCCAGCGCGTGAGTGCGTCGGCGTTCTCGGCGTGTGACGTAAGGAGCGGAGCGAAGTCCCTGATAGCGGTGGCTAGTTGGGTCATCTCAGGGCAGGCGGAGGTGAGCTTGGCCAGGAGCTCGTGTTGCTCAGCCTTGAGGTTGTCGGGCCTGGTCAGCAGCATCCGGGCGAGCCGACGCGGGGAGATATGACTGCGGTCGGCGTCCGCGCGGCCTTGGTTGATGTACTTGTGCAGGAAGTTGAGGCAGCCCGTGAAGCCGAGGGCTTTGATCTCTTCGAAGAGGTGCTTGACGGGGGCGCCGGGGTCCTCGGCCCGGCGTTTACGCAGGTGCTCGCGGTAGGGATCGACCAGGCTGGCACGGTATTTGGGGACGCGGAGCATCCGCTCGGGCTATGGCGTAGCTGATGGTGTGCTTATTGATCTTGGTCGTGACCTGGTATTGCTCGGTTCTACTGGGCGGTTAGTTCGTTGTGGCGGGGCAGGGCTCCGTGGGGCCGGAGTGTGGGCGGCCGGGCGGATCTGGGTTGAGCTGGGTGTTTGATGTTGCGCAGCGCGCTGAGCGGGGTGGTGGCTTTTGCTCAGTGGGATTGGTGCGTCTATAGGTACCGGTGCTGGCTGGCTGTGTGAGGGCTGGAGCGGCGTGGGGTGCGGGCTGGATCAGCGGGTGGTGAGGCGTTGCCAGAGCACGTCGTGGTCGGCGGGTGCTAGGCGGGGCAGGTGGAGGCGGCTGGCGAGGTGGTGGAGGAAGGCGGCCTGCTGAGTGTGTGTCAGCAGGGAGCGGAGGGGGAGGCGGTCGAGGGCTGTGGCGAGGGTGAGGGTTTCGGGGTAGGTGATCAGGTTCCGGCAGGTCAGGGCGGGGGAGGCGGGGCCGTGCGTGAGGTGGGGATTGGCGGTGGCGAGCTGGTGGAGGCGGGTGCGCCAGCGGTTGTGGAGGTGCTGGTGGTGGTCGTACCAGCGGGTGGTGATCGTGGTTGCCCAGCTCAGGGAAGGCGTGGTGGGTGGCCGGCGGGCGGTGAGGCGGGCGTGGGCGAGCTCGGGCAGGGTGCGGATGTTGAGGGGGATGCGTTGTCGGGGGTCGCTGGAGGCTTGCTGGTGGCGGGGGCAGATCATGGCCCGGGGCAGGCCGGGGGCGGGGTGGATCCACGCGGTGGGGGTGGTGTGGTGGGGCGGGCGGCGCAGGGGGCAGGTGGTGCAGGCCGGCAGTGGCTGCACTGCGGGGGCGAGGGGCTGCCAGCGGGCGGTGGCGGTGTGGGTGGTGGCGATGGCGGCGGGAGGGGGCCGGCGGGTCAGGGCGCGGTCGAGGTGGGCGGGCGGGATGCGGGTGAAGGCGGCCAGGCGGCGGGCGGCTTCGCAGCTGTAGTGGAGTTCGGTGGCGTGTGGGGCGGCGGGGGTGCCGGTGGCGGTGATGTGGAGCCCGTCGAGGAGGTGGATGGGGGAGAGGTGGTAGGCGGCGGCGAGGCGGGTGAGGTAGGAGGCTGCCGTTTCGCGGGGCAGCGGCCGTACGCGCAGCGCGCCGGGCGGGCTGGGCCACATCGTGCGGGGCCGCGCCGCGGGTGCGGGGCGGGGCCGGGCGGGGGCGGTCACCGGCCGGGCCGGGTACGGCGGGCCAGGGCGCGGGGCCGGTAGTGCTCTTCGGCGAGGTGGTCCAGCGCGATGGTGTCCAGCAGGGTCTTGGTGATGCGCTCGGTGCCGTCGCAGATGGCTTCGATGGCGGCCTGGCGGATCAGGCGTGAGAGGCTGCCGATGCGTCCGGCGGTCCGCTCGTGCAGGTAGGGCGCCAGCCGGGGCAGGATGCCCGGCCGGTGCGCGGTGAGGTCCAGGGCCCCTTCCAGAGCAGCGAGCAGCTCGCGGTGGCCGGCACGGGCGGGCAGCGCCCCGCAGTCGATCAGAGAGGCCCGCCCGGCCAGCTGCGCGCCGCGTACTCCGCTGAAAACGGCGCTGGTGGTGACGTCGATGCCCGCGTAGACGAACGTAGCGCCGATACGTTCGGTGAGGTCCTTGAGCCAGTCGGCGGCCTCCGCGCCGCTGGAGGTGCGCGGGTTGAGCCGGTGGATCTCGTCGATCAGCACGAGTGTGACGCCGGCCGCGGTGTAGGTGTGGCAGACGGCGGTCGTGATCTGTGCGGTGGTCATGCGGCCGGTCACGGGGATGCCGAGGTAGCGGGCGAACTCGGCGGCCAGGGTCTTGGCGGTGGCACCGGGCGGCACCAGCACGTAGGCGACGGGCACCCGGTCGTCGCCCGGGGCAGCGCGACGGGTGTGGGCCAGGTGGCAGGTACGGCCGACCTGGAGCAGCGCGGTGGTCTTGCCGGTGGTGGCCGGACCGGTGACGATCAGCGATGGCCGTGCGGTGGCCTGCTGGTGTTGGCCCAGGATCATCAGGGTGCGGACCTGGCGAGCCAGGGATTCGATGGCCGGGGTGCGCACGGTGACGAACTGCGAGTGGTAGGCCAGGCGTTCCTCCGCCGAGCGGGGTGCCTGGCCCGGCTGCGGCGGCGTGGGGGGTGCGGCGTGGGCGAACCGGGCGAAGGCGTCGAACGTCGTCACCGTGCCCGTGGCTGCCTCCCCGTCGTCCGGGAGCGAAGGGCGGGCAGGGATCACCACAGTTCGGCCTCCTGGTCGGCGTCGTACAGCGTCAGCGCGCCGCTTCCCGGCAGCGTGAGTGCGCCGGACGCATCGGTGCTGGCCCTGTCGTCCCGGGCGGCATGGGATCGGGCGTCCAGCGCCTCCAGGCTGTCCTCCGCCTGCGTTGCGGCCCCCGCCGCAGTGCGGTGCGGCGCCGCCGGTTCGCCGCCTGCTGCCTGAAAGACCGCGTTGCCGGCGCGTGTGCCCGGCGTCGCGCAGGGCGGTGCGGGGGGTGCCGGGGCGGTGGGCCGGGTGTGGCGCAGGATCTGGTCGGCGGCCTCGGCGAGGGCGGCTTCGTGTGCCCCGTGTTCGGCGCGCTGCTCAAGGGTGGCGCGCAGGTGGCGCCAGGTGGTCTCGCTCATGGGCGCGTGGACGTGGTCGCGGTGGATCCACGGGATCTCGTGCAGGTGTCCGTCGGGCAGGCGAAGGTAGATCTGGCGGACGTCGTGCGGGTTGAGGTGGACCTCCCACTTGCCGCCGGGGCCGGTGGGCGAGGGCCGTCCGCGGTGCTCGTTGAGGACGGCATGATCGTAGGTGCGGTAGTTGATGCGGATGCCGCGGCCGGTGACCGGGTGGAAGCGCACCGGCAGCAGTTCCGTGTAGTCGGCTCCGGTCAGGGGCAGCGGCACGTAGCCGCTCGCGCCCAGCAGCGCTCCCCACATCTCGCCCGGGGACAGTGCCTTCTTGGGCAGCAGGGGGTGGCGCAGCCCGTCGTGGGGGCGGTGCTGCCAGCACGCGGTGATCCACTCGTCCAGCAGTTCCTGCAGCTGGGCCACGCTGAAGCGGGCTTCGTCGTCCGCCATCTCGCCGCGCTGCAGGATGTGGGAGCCGGTGTAGCCGGTGACGTGCTGGGCGAAAAGGGTGTTGATGCTGCCGAAGGTCCGTTCCACGGCGCCCTTGTCCCGAGTCGTCGACTGCACCCGATGCGAACGGTCGGCCCGGAGTTGTGAGGGTGACGCACCCGTTCCATCCGTTGTTCGGGCGCGAGTTCGCTTTCGTTGACCGTCGTGTGGCCTGGGACGCGGACCGGGTCGCGGTCCGAGGCGAGGACGGGGTGGTGATGTCCCTGCCTGCGGCGTGGACGGACATCGACCTGGTGGACCCGGTCGTGGTGATCGCGGCGGGACGTTGCCCGTTGCGGCTCGTGGATCTGCTGGCGGTGGGGGACCTGGTGGATGCGCTCCGCGCTGGTGGTGTCGGTGGGTTGACGCCGTGAGCGTCAGGCGATTGATGCCGCTCCCGCCCGCCGGAATAGCGTACGTCCTGGTCGGGGGAGCATGCGGGCGCGCGCTGCACCTGCTGCTTTCGCTCCTATGCGCCGTGCTGAAGGGCTTGGCCAGGTGGTGGGGCGGCGGGATTGTGCCGACAGGAGTCCGGACTGGGAGGTGGCACGGTGGTGGCAGCAGCGGATCCCAAGGTGACGGCGCTGGCGGCGTCCAGGTCGCTGAACCCGTGCCCGGAGTTGGTGACCGACGCGGAGTTTCTGGCCTCGCCGTTCTGCGATCCACGCGATGTGGTGCAGGTCAAGTACGAGATGGTGCGCCGAGTGAGGGTCGACAAGGTGTCGGTCGCCGAGGCGGCCCGCGCGTTCGGCTACTGCCGCCAGACGTTCTACGAGATCGCTGCCGCGCTCGATGCCGGCGGCCCGATGGCACTGGTGCCGGGCAAGCCCGGTCCGAAGGGGCCGCGCAAGCTGACCGAGGCGGTCATGACCCGTGTCGAGGAGTGGACCCGCGACGCCCCGGTGCCCGGTGCCAGGGCTCTGGCGGTGCGAGTCGAGGCCGAGTTCGGGTTCACCGTCCACCCCCGGTCGATCGAGCGGGCTCTGGCCCGCCGACGGGAGGCTCAGGAGGACGGGGATACCAGAGCCCGGTCCTGGACCGGGCTCTGCTACCGGGTCTGTTGACCTGGCCGGCGAGTACGAGTTGCTGCGCCAGGCAGCCGGACGGCGTGCGGGTCATCGCCGCGGGCTGGCCGTGCTCGTGGACAAGGGCATGGTCGCGTTCCTCACGGTCGCCGCGGCCCTGTCACCTCGCGTTCCGCGGGCACCCGTGCCGCCCACGACGCCGGATGCGGTCTGTGGTCTGGAGCCGGAGGTCGTCCGCATCTGGGCGTCCATGGTGCTGGCGCATGCTCCCTGACCTGCCTTTTCGCCGGAGTTAGCGATGACTGACGTGCTGTTCGGCCCCGCGCTCAAAGTGACCGCCGGGCATCTCGCGCGGGACGCGTACCTGTACGTCCGCCAGAGTTCGCTCAAGCAGGTCCTCAACAACACCGAGTCAGCGGTGCGGCAGTACGCCCTCAGGGGACGGGCCGTCGCTCTCGGCTGGCCGTAGGACCGGATCATCGTGATCGACACCGATCAGGGCCAGTCCGGGGCTTCGGCGGCGGATCGGGAAGGCTTCCAGCGGCTGGTCACCGAGGTCGGCATGGGGCATGCCGGGATCGTGCTCGGGCTGGAGGTGTCCCGGCTCGCGCGGAACAATACCGACTGGCATCGGCTCCTCGAACTGTGCGCCATGGCCGGCACTCTGATCCTGGACGAGGACGGCCTCTATGACCCCTGCGACTTCAATGATCGTTTGTTGCTCGGCCTCAAAGGGACCATGTCCGAGGCCGAGTTGCACCTGCTCAAGGGCCGTCTTCGCGGCGGGCAGCTGTCCAAGGCCCGGCGCGGGGAGCTGATCAGCCCCCTGCCGATCGGGCTGGTCTATGACCTGTCCAACAAAGTCGTCCTCGACCCGGATGCCGCCATCGTGAAGGCCATCACCCTGGTCTTCGAGCGGTTCGACACCACCGGCTCGGCCACCGGCGTGGTCAAGTCCTTCAACCACGACGGGTTGAAACTGCCCCGCCGCCTGGCCTCCGGCCCCAATAAAGGCACCGTGGTCTGGGCGCCGATCGCGCACTCGCGGGTGCTGCAGATCTTGCACAACCCCCGCTATGCGGGTGCCTTCGTCTATGGCCGCCACGGCCACAGACTGGGCGCGAGCGGCAAGATGGGATCACAACTCCTGCCCCGTGACGAGTGGTTCGCGCTGTTCCCCGATGCCCACGTCGGATACATCAGCTTCGAGAAGTACGGGGCCAACCAGGCCAAACTGACCGCGAACTGCACCGCCCACGGGCAGGAACGCGAAGCCGGCCCGCCCCGGGAAGGCCCAGCCCTGCTGCAGGGCGCGGTGGTCTGCGGGATCTGCGGCAACCGCATGACCGTCCGCTACCACCAGCGCAAACACGGCCTCGAACCTGAATACAACTGCCAGGCCCAAGGCATCGAATACGGCGGCTCGATCTGCCAGCGCATCCCCGGCGCCGGCGTCGATGCCGCAGTGGGACGCCTCCTGGTCGAAGCCCTCACCCCGCTGGCGATCGAGGCCGCCCTCGCGGTCGCTGAAGAACTCACCATCCGGGCCGCCGAAGCCGACCGGCTGCGTCAGGCCGGCGTCGACCGCGCCCGCTACCAGGCCGACCTCGCCCGCCGCCGTTACCTCGCCGTCGACCCGGACAACCGCCTCGTCGCCCAGAGCCTGGAGGCCGACTGGAACACCGCCTTGCGCGAGCTGAACGACGCCACCGACGCCTACGAACAGGCCAAAGCCACAGGCGGCTCACCACTCGATGACACTCTGGTCCGCGATGACGAGCAGATCACCGCACACGTCCGGCTCCGCGGCGGCCAGGCCCACACCCTGACCATGCCGGCCCCCCTCACCTCCTGGCAGATCCGCCAGACACCTCCCGGCGTCGTCGCCGCCGTCGACCAGCTCCTGGACGAGCACACCGACGGCCAGATCGCCGCGATCCTTACCGCCAAGGGCCACGTCAGCGGCACCGGACAACCCCTTCAACCCCGGATGGTCCAGAACATCCGCCGGGCCTACGGCCTGCGCAGCCACCCGCAGCGGCTCGCCGACCAGGGCATGGCCAGCCTGCGCGAGATCGCCCGCCGGCTCGGAGTCTGTCTGAGCACCGTCCAGAACTGGCGCAACCGCGGTCTGCTGACCGGCCGCGTCGCCAACGACAAAGGCGAGTACTTCTACTACCTGCCCCGCCCGGCCTCCAGCGACCTCGCGTCGGCCGACCACCGAAGACCCCAACACCCATCGAATCAACCGGAAGAGACGCAGTATGAAGCACGAGGTTTCTCCGCGGGCGAGCGTGGGTGGCAGGGCTGGAAGTTGATCTCCAGAGCCCGGCAGGCGGCCCGGAAGTTCTCCGAGATGAACGCCTTGCCCCGGTCGCAGACGATGGTCTCCGGGATAATCACCGGCCGGGCCGCCGCGTGCTCCAACCGCTCGTCCAAGGACAGCAGTCTGCGGTGCGGCAGGACCGAGCGGGACATCTTCAGTGCGTCAGACCAGCCGGGCCGCATCGTCTCCGGGGTCAGAGCACGGGCCAGCAGCAGCGAGGCGTCCACCGACTTCATGGTCGGCCGCACGACCGCGGCGGCGATGGTGCGGGTGGCGACATCGACCAGGCCGCAGAGCTCGACCCTGCCGGGCACCCCCTCATCCAGCCGCACCAGCACGTCCAGCGGGGTGGCGTCGATCTGCATCAACTCGCCCGGCGCCGCGACCTGCTCGTAACGGAACGGCCCCTCCGGCTGGTTGGCCAGGGACTGGCGGGTGCGGGCCGACCCGGTCACCGGGACGCCGCCGGACAGCTTCGCGAACAGGTGGTAGAACGTCGCCCGCGACGGCATCTCCACCACCAGCACCGCGTACTTGTCCCCGACCTGGTCAGCACCGGTGAACAGCAGCTGAGGTTCGGCGAACACCTCCCGCAAGGCATCCGCCACCGAGGCCCGGTGGCAGCGCAGGTGGCGATAGCGCGCCAGCCAACGCAAGTTCGTCCGGAACGTCTGATCCAAGTCGCCGACCAGCCGAAACTGCCACCCCACCCTCGCGCAGACCTCCGCGGTGAACGCGAAGACCTCGGCGGCCTCCTCGTCGACGAGACCCTCCGGCCGGACATCGACCACCACACCGGTGCCATCGGCCAGCCGTGCGAAGTAGTCGGGAGTGTGCCGGTGATCCCGATCGCCGTCCCACCAGGACAGGCAGAACGGCTGCGAGGCCAACGCCACCACCGAAGGGTCGAAATCCAGAGCCATCGCGGCATCCCGCTCGACCCACGACTCGTAACCCACCAGGTCACGCGAGGACGCCGCCCAGTACTCACCCGTGAAGTTCTTCTGCCCCTCGAACGCGATGAACTTCCTCACCGGGGCAGCACGCTCAAAGGGCTCGTCCCAGCAACGGGCCAGCGATCCCAGCCGTTCGACCCCGTCGACGCCGACGAAACCCACCTGCGCGTCTGGCGCGTACTCCCAGGCGGACCCCGACCTCA
The DNA here is from genome assembly GCF_006088715.1 of Streptomyces sp. YIM 121038. Lineage (NCBI taxonomy): Bacteria > Bacillati > Actinomycetota > Actinomycetes > Kitasatosporales > Streptomycetaceae > Streptomyces > Streptomyces sp. YIM 121038. Next base: position 470,592 of record NZ_CP030772.1, on the reverse strand, counting down.
CCGGCTCGCTCACGGCCACCTACCTCGATGCCCTCGCTGTCAGCGTCGGCCACCCAATACGCGGCCATGCCCCGGAGCTGCAAGGCATCCCCCCATCGAGCGACCGCCCGTTCCGTACACCGCGAGAACCAGATCAATTGAGACCACAAGCGAATCGGACCAGATCACCTGAGACGGGGGCCAGGTGGACGAAGGCGGAACATCACAGTCCAACGCACCACCGCCCGCGAGTGTCCCGTCTCATTTGATCTAGCTCTCGATCGAGGCTCTGAGCAGGCATGATGCATCGTCCGGTGAGACGCGGTGATGCTGGTGTCGCAGTTCATCGTGTCCGCCAGGTGTTGATGCATGGCTTTGCCTCAGAGGACGTTCATACTGCTGACGTGCGGGTTTGGCTGTTTCGTCGGCCGTCCGAGGTGGGCTTATTGATACCTTTCACTCCGAATGTTGAGGGGTATCGCTTGCCGCGGGGCTCGCGTGTCGTCCCGTTCTGCCCCGAGAGCTCCTGTCCGGTTCGAATATGCGCGGCATTGCCCTCCTCGGTCACTCGGACGAGCGATATACGGGCGCTAACTCCCGGTCGTATCAGTACTGTCATGACGACGCAGCCGCCCCGCAAGTCCTACCCGAGTGATCTGTCCGATGCCCGCTGGGAGTTGATGGAGCCGACGCTGAGCGCCTGGCGGGCCGAGTGGCAGAAGACCTCGCTCCATCTCGGCGGCAAACTCGCCGACCTGCGCGAAGTCATGAACGCGATACTCTACGTCAACCGCACCGGCATCCCCTGGCGCTACCTGCCGCACGACTTCCCCGCGCACACCACCGTCTTCTCCCACTTCAGTGCCTGGACCACCGACGGCACCATCGAGAAGCTCGGCATCCGTCTGCACCGCCTCGTGCGTGAACAGGAGGGACGCAAAGCCGAGCCGACCGCCTGCGCGATCGATGCCCAGAGCGTCAAACCGCCTCCAGCGTGCCCACGAGCACCCAGGGAATCGACGCCGGGAAGAAGATCGTCGGCCGCAAGCGCAGCATCGTCGTCGACACCCTCGGCTTGTTGCTGCTGGTCATGGTCACCGCGGCCAGCGTCTCCGACAACGAGGCCGGCAAGCAGCTCCTGACCCACCTCGCGGTCGACCACCCCCACCGTCACCAAGGCCTGGGTCGACACCGGCTACAAGAACCAGGCCACCGAATACGGCGCCGCCCTCGGCATCGACGTGGACGTCGTCCCCAGGAACACCCAGGTCAAAGGCTTCTCGGTGACCCCGCGGCGCTGGGTGGTCGAGATGGGTCAAGCACACTGCACCTATGAATGTGGATGCGTCAGTTCGTCGGTGCTATCTGCCCAGAGTCGGCGGCTGTACCAGCCGGGCGGACGGGTGCGTCGTTCGTGGAGCACGGCGAGTTCGGCCTGGTCGGCATGAGCGATGACGCGGTAGGGATGCCGGGTCTCTTTGCGGATGGTGAGCCATCCGCAGCGGATCCACGAGTGCAGGGTGCCCATGGGCATGTCGAGTTCGTCAGCGAGCTGATCCAGCCACCACTCGTCGGGCCCGGGCTCTTCACCAGGTGGGGCAAGGCGGCGAGGCTGGACTCGGTCCGGCATGCAGCCGAGCCGCCGCATGAGTGCGCGAACGGTGGGCTCGGTGATCCGTTTCCCGCGTTTGGCCGGACGGAAGCCCTCAGCCTCCAAGTGACGGGTGATGGCAGTGGAACGGGCGCCCTGGCCAGCTAGTTCACGCACTCGGGCGGCGAGCTGAGGGTAGTAGGAGAGCTGCTCGAGGCCTTGGACCGGGCGGACGAGCTCGCCGGAGGTGGTCGCGCCTCCGGCCCAGACAAGCATGGCCTGCACACGTTCGGTGGTGCCGATCACCGTGATGACGACCTTGTCGACGATCGCGCGGACGGTCTCCTTGCGGTCCGTGATCGTGGTCGTCCTCGCATGCCACAGGCCGTCGATGTCGCTGGCCAGGGCGGTGATGGTCTGCCGTTCGGCAGCCGTGAGCACGCGTGGGCTGGTGCGGGTGAAGCGTTCGTGGTCCTCCCTCAGCTTCTGCTGGGCGGCCAGGGCCGTCTCCCATTCCTTCTCCAGCTGGCGCACGACCAGGCGGTTCTCGGGTTCGGCGAGGTGGTAGCAGCGGCGGGCCCGGTCGGCCTCGTACTCGGCCCGCTCCAGCTTCTGCGACCACAGCTTCTCCAGCTCGGCCCGCTCGGCAACCACCTGGTCGGCAGCGTCCAGGGACACCTCGACCGCGGCAGGGGTAAGTGCGATGAGGACCTGCTGTTCGACGAAGGCGTCCACGCAGGCGGCGTTCAGCAGTTGGCAGGTCTTGTCGGCTCCGTAATTGGTCACCTCCCGCACGCACATGTACTCGGGCAGGTTGTGGCCGTGCTGGGTGTGGTAGCGCACGGTCATGCGCCTGCCGCAGCGTCCGCAGAAGACCAGTCCGGCGGCGAGTGCGGGCCCGCTTCGGACGGCGCAGGTGGCCTCGGCGCGGGCCCGGTTGGCGGCCAGTCTCGCTTCGTTGGCCTCAAACTGGGTGATGGTGATGTAGGCAGGGAGCACGTTCGGGATCATCACGAGCCACTCGTCGCGGGCCTGGACGACCCGCCCGGTGCCGGGACGGGCGGGGTCCTTGCGGCGCGGGTCGACCCGGCGCCGACCGTAGGCGTAGATGTCGGCGTAGGCGGGGTTGTGCAGCAAGGTCTGCAGCGTCATCCGGTTCGGCCTCCGCCACTCCAGGGTGCCCTTGTCCGGTCCCTCCCGCAGCCGGATGCCCAGCTGGATGTCGTGGCGGACGAGGTAGCGGAGCATACCGTGCAGGGTCCCGATCCGCTCGAACTGCGCGAAGAGCAGATAGATGACGGTCTGGACCTGCTCGTCCGGGTCGAAGCCCACCTCACCGGAGGGGAGGCGGACATAGCCGCTGGACAGCGGGAAAGCGAGCTCGCCGCGGCGGGCCTTGTTCAGGCGTCCGTTCCACATCCGCTGCTTGATCAGATGGAGTTCGGCCTCGCTGATCGTCCCCTTGAGACCGAGGACGAGGCGGTCGTTGTAGTCGGCCGGGTCATAGACTCCGTCGAGATCGGCCAGGAGGGCACCGGACAGGGCGCACAGCTCGATCAGCTGATACCAGTCCTTGCCCGAGCGGGCCAGGCGGGACATCTCGATGCCCAGGACGAGGCCGACGTGGTCCAGGCCGATCTCAGTGACCAGCCGCTGAAAGCCTGTCCGGGCCACCGCACTCGTCGCGGACATCGCCAGATCGTCGTCGATGACCAGCACCCGGTCCGCCTCCCAGCCCAGCGCGACGGCCCGGTCCTTCAACGCGTACTGCAGCCGCGTCGACTCCTGGTGGCTGAGAACCTGCTGCCGCGTGGACTGCCGGACATAGACCACCGCCAACCGCTGCAGGTGACGGTCACATACCTTGCTGTTAGCCCTCTCCCAGGGCATCACCGCCGTCACGGCCGACCCCGCTCATCCGGCGCTATCACACGGCCGACCAGCCTCACCAACTGCTGAACGACCACTTGCCGGTTCACTTCCGGCAACCTGTCCCACACACGTTCGCTCAGATGAGCTCGGACCGGCTTCTGGGGCCGACGTCGCTTCCGCCGCACATGACGGTTCGCTCCCCTCACGGACCGCCAGCCGCTCGGCCACTGTGACCAGCCGCAACAGCCCCTCACGGCCGATTATCGGCGCCCTCTCACTCTCCTGACCATCCATAGGTGCAGTGTGATTGGGCGATGGAACGCACCATCGGCTGGCTCATGCACTCACGCCGCCTGGCCCGCGACTACGAGACCAAACCCTCCCACTCCGAGAGCATGATCCGCTTCGCGATGATCTCGAACCTCGCGAAGCGAGCAGCCGACGAAACCACCCCAACCTGGCGAGGCGCATAAAATGCAATCAGCCATAAACTTCGTGAACCAGACGTCCTCTGAAAAAAGGGGGACCTGATGGGTTCGAATCCTATGGACCGGGGCAAGTACGGCTCGAAGATCCACTTGATCACCGAGCGGACCGGCCTGCCCCTTCCGGCCGGTATCTCGGGCGCGAACCTCCATGACAGCCAGGCACTCGAACCGCTCGTCCGAGGCATCCCGCCCATCCGGTCCCGCCGCGGACCCCGCCGGCGCCGCCCCGCCAAACTGCATGCGGACAAGGCCTGCGACAACCGCCGCCTGCGGCAATGGCTCCGGTCCCGGCACATCACACCCCGCATCGCCCGCAAAGGCATCGAGTCCTCAGAACGACTCGGACGCCACCGCTGGACCATTGAGCGCACCATGTCCTGGCCCGCAGGATGCCGCCGACTCCACCGCCGCTACGAACGCAAAGCCATCCATTACCTTGCCTTCGCCAGCATCGCCTGCACCCTCATCCGCTATCGCCGACCGGCCAAATGAGATGATCTCTTAGCATTTTGAGTCTGCACCAGCACCGGGCTGCGCAGGAACTTGAACGCCACCCGGTTCTCGTAGCAGTAGGCGGCGACCACGGTCAGGACGTGCTCCGCGTTGTCCATGCACGCAGACACATGGATCTTCCAACCCTGGTCGGGCAGCACCACACCCGCAAGCTGCCGTCCCACCCACACGTCTCTCGCGTTGCCTACCCAGCCGACGGGTATGGGAGCACCGACGGCGTCGAACTCCTCCACCGTGGCCCACCGCACAGGCGAGTCGTAAAACACCGGATCGACATACGAGAATGCCTCATAACGCATGTCCATAAGACCCCCATCGCGATGAATCGACATTCTCAGATGGATGCGAGTGGCAATGCAGGACTGTTTCACCCCTCGATAGCAGAGCTACCCTGACGTGTTCACGTCCGCGATGCGAGGGTAGTGCACGCACGACTTCCACACGCAGGGCGCATTCAGCGCATCTACCGAGCGCCCGAAGCCCGCAATCCCGGGCGGTGCGCGACCATTTGCACCCACACGCAAGTTCGAGGGTCTGTACGGTGGATCTTGAAAGTGGAGTGACACCTGATGACAGACGTGACGGTGTCGGCTGAGGCCGTGGAGGAAGTTCAGCTGGCGGGGCTGGCGCCGGACGCTCTGGATGACCAGCTGGTCAGTCAGCTGGTCGACCGCGCCCAGGGCTGGCGGGATCAAGCTCACCGGGGAGGGCGCGCTGCTGCAGCTGACGAAGAGGATCCTCGAGTCCGCCCTCAAGGGTGAGATCATCGACGGGCCTTGACCTCGCGTCCTGGACACCTCCGGCAAGAGCAGGCTCGTGTTGTGTCATTCGCGGGTGATGGCCGTCCGGTCGTGGTGGAAGGTGACGCTTCCGGTGCGCAGTCCGTTCCAGGCGTTGCCGGTGCCGTTGTAGCGGGTCGTCTCCAAGGACCAGCGCAGGTTGCCCGCGCAGAAGTCGTCGAGGGTGTCGAGGTAGGTGTGCATGGCCGGGGTGGGGTATCTGTGGTGAAGCCGTTCGCCCAGGGCAGCGCGGTCCTGGTCCGCCTGCTGGATGCGGTCACAGATGAGGTCCACGGCGTGCTGGAGGGTGGGGACGCTGTTGTGCAGGAGGACGCCCACCGCGTTGAAGTAGTCGCCTTTGAGGCATTCGGCACGGCAGGAGAAGAGGTCGTTGACGAACATCCCGTGTTCCACCGCGAGGTCTCCGGCTCGCGCCAGGTCGGGGTCTGCCGCCAGCAGATCGGTCAGGTCCAGGTCGAGGACGTACTCCGCGGTGACGATGTAGGGCAACAGCCCGACAGAGACCCGGCGCAGGTCAAGGTACGTGTCGAAGTCGGGAAGCTCCCGACTCCGGCGGTAGCCGTTTTCTCTGAGGACCGCGTCGGACCAGTCCTGCCATGTCTGAAGGTAGCGTTTGTAGAGGCGTTCGGGCATGTTCCGCTCAAACTTGGCGAGGACGTCGGCGAACGCGGCGCCGTAGGGGTGATCAGCGCCCCAGGCGTCCGCGACGTTCCGGAAGAGGGCCTGCTGAAGTATGGCGATGTCGTCGACCTCGAACATCAGCGACGTCATCTGGGAGGAGTGCGCCACCCTCTGGGCGAGCCCGCGGGGGAAGACCAGCGAGTCCCACATCGGGTACCGGCACTCCAGCATCCATCGCTTCGCCTCCGCGTTCGGGAACGGCAAGAAATCCGCCACCCAATCCGCATTGTCCTCATAGATCGTCGGATAGTCCGTGTTGACGCGTGGCCGGGTGCGGCAGGCGACCTCGGGCAGTCGGAAGCTGACTCCTGGAAGCAGCCCGGCCGGAACACGAACGACCACGGAGAACCCCTTTCAGACGGGCCGACGGCCCTCGGCACAAGGCCTTCCTCGCCCAACCGGCCACAATGCTGAGGACCCTTGAGAAACTTGATCGAACCTATGCCCGCCCCGGTGGTAGATCCAGCCGTCCAACGAACTGCGGGCGGCCGATTCAGATACACGAGATACACCGACCGAGGCACCGTCGGGGGTGTTTTCGCTCCGCGCCTTTCCGCGTGCAGGACGTTCCCAGCCGCCGGTCGAGGAGGGCTTCTGCAGTCTGGATGGCACGCTCCATGCCCGCGCGCAACAAACGCAGAGAGGCCAGCCAGCGCATGACCGTCGCTGCCCTGCGGGACACCGGCCGCCAGCACAGCCCTCAGCCCCGCCCTGGCTACCGCCGCCGGGGACGGGACTGATCCGCAGCCGGAACGGCGACGCCTGACCCTGAGGCAATGCCTCCACCGGCCCGGTGCGCACCCTCCGCCCGCCGCGGACAAGCGCGTCGACCAGCGGCAAGGACGCCGGACACAGCACCAGCCCACTGCCCGGGAAGCCAGACCTCGATGGCCACCCACAGCACCTGCCGACAACACCGGCCCGGGAGCCACCGCCCCCACCCAGCCATACCCCGCCAGCGCCGATAGTTCGTCCCCGCCCTGGGACAAGGCACCCGCCGATGCAGCCGGGCGCGATACGCCCCCGGCACTCGGGGCGAGCCTCTTGTCCAGAGTCCGGGAAAGGCGGGGGACGCGAGGCAGGGATACCGACCACCACATCCAACAATTGAAAGAGCAATGTCCTTGACCCGTACCTGCCCACCTTGCCTCAGTGCAGAAACGACGCCCCGCCCCCTCTCGGGAGCACGAGAAGCACCCAGCGCATAGGCCCTGATCTGCACGGCCCCCGATCTGTGCGGAGCGCCCCGCATCTGAGCCGCCCCGCGCGGGACTATAAATAGAACGGTCAACACTGGTGCGTTTAGTTTTTGTGGCGGCTTTCAAGTCCTGTCTCGAAGAACGTGATCTTCATGCTGAGGGTGTAGTTCTGGCTGGTCGCGGGGTGTTTTCCGGCGTTTGCGCTGTACTTGCTGGTGGGGTTCTTGCGGCTGCGGGCCTTGGCGCGCAGCCGTCGCCGGGCCGGCAGGAGCGCGTCGAGGACGGCCGTGCCGATGGCGCCGGCGAGGTCGACGGGGCCCGGGGCGGGGAGGATGCCCGCTCCGAGGACGGCATGCTCGCGGGCGGTGGCCAGGAGGACGGTGAAGCTGATGCGGTCCAGGCCGAGACCGGGCCGGTCGTGCACGGCGTCCGCGGCAGCGCGGACGAGGGCCTGGTAGACGGTGAGCAGGGCGTAGACCTCCTGGTCGAAGCCGTCGATGCTGCGGGAGCGCAGGACACGGCCGTCCAGCAGCATCGCCTTGATCGAAAAGGTAGGTGGTCTCGCACTGCCACCTGCGGTGATAGAGATCCACCAGGTCGTCGGCCGGGTAGCGGCCAGCATCGAGCAGGCTGGTGAGCAGCCGCCATTGTTCGCGGGTGGTGGTGCCGTCGGCCAGGGTCCGGGTCACCTCGGCCTCGATGACGCGGACGGTCAGCAGCCCGGGGAGGACGCCGTAGCCGATGCGGGCCAGGTAGGAGCCGTCCGGCAGGCGTTTTGTGGGGGTGGGGACGCGGCGGGCGGAGGAGCGCACCAGGAACTGCGCGCCGCTGGCGTGTACGTCGGCCAGGAACCGGCTGGCGTCGAAGCCGGCGTCCGCCAGCAGCAGCATCGAGGGGTCCAGCGCGGCCAGCAGGCGGCGGGCGTAGGTGGTTTCGCCTTCGTCCTTGGGGCCGAAGGCGGCCGCCAGCACGGCCCGGGTGCCGCACTCGACCAGCGCCACCAGCCGCAGCAGCGGATAGCCGAACTCCCGCACCTCGCCCGCCCGCTTCGGGTAGCGCCAGGTGACCTGATCATCGTCGGGAACGTGCAGGTGGGTGCCGTCCACCGCGACGCACCGCAGGCCCCGCCAGAACACCCCCGGCCGCCCGCGCTCCCCGACCGGACCCGCCAGCGTGTCGAACAGCAGCTTCAGCGGCGCCACGCCGACGCGGCGGCGGGCCCGCGACAGCGAGGAGACCGCGGGACGCACCAGCGCCAGCCGCGTGAGCGAGGCCGTCATCGCCGCCCAGGCCGCCCGGTAGGAGCACGACTCGAACAGGGCCAGGGTGAGCACGAAGTACACGACCACCCGCGGGGGAAGCACCCGCAGCCGCTTCTCGCGCCTCCCGGTCTTCTCCAGCACCGCGTCCACCAGCGCGAAGTCCACGATCCTGGTCAGCTCGCCCAGATGCCCCGGCGCGAACACCCCCTGGGCCACCCTGACCGTCCGGGTGATGACAGACTGCTCCTGCAACGGGACTCCTTCTTGATGCACTCGCTTCGCAACAAGTCGATCTACAGGAGTTCCGTTGCCACGATTTAGGGCACAACGACCCGAGAACCGAGGACCAAAGCCCCTCGGCCCATGCATTCACCGCGTAACGCACCAGTGTTGAGTCATAGAACATTACTGATCTCTTCGGGGTGTTGTCGGGTGGTGACGTTCCTTGATCCCTGCGGTAAGCCGGGACTATGCGGTATGCGCAGGGTGGAGGGCTGACTCCGGAGCGGCAGCGGTTCCGTGAAGGGATCCGGTTTGAGGCCGGTCAGCGGTTCGAGCGGGGTGAGAAGACCGCGGCGATCGCGAGGGAATTGCGGGTGAGTGAGCGGTCGGTGGAACGCTGGCGGCATGCGTGGCGGCACGGCGGCATGGGAGGTCTTGCCTCATCGGGGGCGGCGAAGCTGCCCAAGGTGTCCGATGGCCAGTTCGCCGCCCTGGAGGCTGAGCTGGCGCGGGGGCCGGCCGCACACGGCTGGGAGGACCAGCGGTGGACGCTCCAGCGGGTCAGAGAACTGATCGCCCGCACCTTCGGTGTCGTGTGCTCGTCGGCGGCCGTGTGGCGGCTCATGCATCGGCACGGCTGGTCCTGGCAGTGCCCGGCACGTCGTGCCCTGGAACGAGACGAGCGCGCGGTCGAGCTGTGGAAGAAGGAGGTGTGGCCGCAGGTGGAACTATAGCGGCGACGCTCGGGGCCTACCTCGTGTTTGAGGACGAGGCCGGATTTGCAATGACGCCGTCCATCGCCCGCACCTGGGCCCGACGTGGCCACACGCCCGTGGTGCAGGTCCGGGGCCGGTCCTGGCGCCGCTACTCGATCGCCGCAATGTGCTGCTACAAGCCCGGCGAGACCTCAAGGCTGATCTTTCGGCCGAGGCGAAACCCGTCCCCCAATCGCTCCGGACGCAGGAGCTTCGACTGGTGCGACTACCGCGACCTGGCCGTGCGCGCGCACATCCAGCTCGGCGCCCCCATCGTGCTCGTCTGGGACAACTTGAGCACGCACAGAGCCGCCGCGCTACGCAAGTACGCCGATGCCCATGACTGGCTCACTATTGTCCACCTTCCCTCCTACGCGCCGGAGTTGAACCCGGTCGAGGGAGTGTGGTCGCTCCTGCGCAGAGGACCGCTGGCCAGCGTCGCCTTCACCGACGACGACCACCTCGAACGTACCCTCCGCCGCGGACTACGGCACATCCAGCACCACCCCGAACTCATCGACGGATGCCTCGCCAGCACCGGACTCACCATCACCGACTACCACCCGACAACACCCCGAAGAGACCAGTAACGGTAGTTCGTTGACTTGGGGGCAGGGCAGCGGTAGTCCGGATGGTGGGGGTGGTGACGATGACCGCTCGTCGCCCGTGTCCACCGGCGCCGGGACCGCTGGAGAGGTATGCCGCGTGCTTCGACGACCTGTTCGCCTCCCTGGCCCAACGGCGGGGATTCCGCGAGTACCTCACGGGCCTGCTGGCGCCGCGGGACCGGAACAAGACGCTGACCTGTCTGGCCGGTGCGGAACCGGTCGTCGGTGCCCGCAACCCGGCGGTGCAACGGTTGCAGTTCTTCCTGTCCGAGTCTGCCTGGGACGCCGGGCAAGTCAACAGCAGACGGCTTGAGTTGCTGCGCGAGCAGCCGGAAACCGCTCCGCACCCGGGCGGGGTCATCGTGATCGACGATTCCGGAGACCGCAAGGACGGCACGGCCACCGCCCACGTGGGCCGGCAGTGGCTGGGCCGGTACGGCAAGACAGACAACTGCATCGTCACAGTGACCACGGTATGGACCGATGGGCGGGTGTACTACCCGCTGCACGCCCAGCCCTACACCCCCGCCCACCACTTCCCGCGCGGCCGGCGTGATCCCGCCTTCCGCACCAAGCCGCAGATCGCCGCAGCTCTTACGGCCCGGGGCAAGGAGGCGGGCTTCGCGTGCCGGGCGGTGGTGGCCGACTGCGCCTACTCCGTCAGCGACGACTGGTATCTCGCGCTGCGCGAGGCCCGCCTGCCCTACGTGGTTCACCTCAAGCCGCACCGCGGCACCTGGGCACCCGCCCACCAGCCGCACACCCCCGTCGACGCCGCCAGCGCCCTGGCCTGGCACGACCCCGAACACCCCGGCGACTGGACACCGGTTGAGCGCCACTTCCGCGACGGGCACACCGAGACCTGGTGGGCCGCCGACGCCCGCCTGAGCGGCTGGGGACCCCATAACCGGGTACGGCTGGTCGTGGCCACCACCGACCCGGCCACCCTGCCGCCCAAGGCCACCTGGTACCTGGCCACCAACCTGCCCCACCCCGACGCACCCCACGCCGCCACCGACCCCCACCCGCCCGCCGACCTCGCCGAGATCGTCCGGCTGTACGGGTTGCGGCCCTGGATCGAGCAGAGCTACAAACAGATCAAGGACGAGCTCGGGTGGGCCGACTTCCAGGTCCGGTCCGCCCGCGCTATCGCACGTCACCAGACCCTGGTGAACTGCGCGTTCTCCTTCTGCTGGGACCAATGGTTCGCCCCACCCGGACCCGTGGACACCACCGCTCCCGACCCCTGCCCCGACGACCGGGCAGAGAGGGGGCACCCCCATGCCCCACCAGCCCCAACTGCCCTGCTGGCCCAGGGCTTTACGCGCCATCCGGGCCTGGCTCACCCCCGCCACCACCCTGCAACGCTGGTGGCAGGCCTGGACCGACAAGGACCCACCCGCTCACCTCCAGTCCCTGATCGACGCGGTCACCACCGGCAAACCCCTCGACCTCTACCGCCGGATTTAACGAACTACCGGTAATCGGCGGGCTCTCTCCCTCACCTGGCAGCGCAGGAGTTCCTGGATGCGCTGGTCGAGACCGTCCTGGCGCCACAGCGTGAAGTAGTAGAACACCGCCGGCCAGACCGGCAGATCATGCGGCAGGTAGCGCCACTGGCAGCCCGTCCGGTTCTGGTAGAAGATCGCGTTCACGACTTCCCGCAGGTCGCAGGTCCCGGGATCCCCGGTCGCCGACCGCGCCACCCGGTCCTGCTTCCAGGCCGTGATCATCGGCTGGATCAACGCCCGCTGCTCGTCCGATAAGTCGCTGGGGTACGGCTTTCTCTCCATGACCCGCATCTCAGCATGAACATGACCAGCACGTGCCCGGCACGGCGATCAGTACCACGATCGAGCGATCACGAACCGAGGAAGATCGGACTTAACGTCGACTGAGGACCCGGCGGAACCCGGCCGGTACTGCACAGGGGTCTCTGTGACGGAGCTGTAGTTCTGCAGTAGTGGGGTTGTTGTGGCCTGGTGTTCCGTTGGCGGGCTTGGGATTTTGGGCTGGGGGGAGGCGACTGACGCGAGAATGGAGTGAACCGGGCAGGTCAGCCCACTGTGATGGGCTCGAAGCGGACGGTGAGCCCGGGACTGTTGGTCTCCTTGATCATGCGGCGCATGGCACGTTCGGGATCACGTTTGGTGAAGTGGCCGGCGCCGAGTTCGCGGTAGGCGATGTGGTCGTGCAGGACGTGCCAGGTGGCGATGGCGAGCTTGTGCATGAGGGCGGCCAGGGCGCGTCGGCCGCCTCGCCGGGCAGCGATGCGGCGGTAGAAGACCGCCGGGTAGGAGTTCTTGTTTCTGATCGCTGACATTGTGGCGATGCGGAGTAGGCGTTTGAGGTTGGCGTTGCCCGGTCGGGTGCGGCCGGACTTGGTCACCCCGGCTGATTCGTTCTGGCCCGGGCAGACGCCGGTCCAGGAGGCCAGGTGCTGGGCGGTGGCGAACTGGGCCATGTCCCCGCCGGTCTCGGTGATGATGATCTCGGCGGCCAGGCGGCCGATACCGGGGGTCGTGTCGAGGTTGTCCAGGTCCGTGTCTGTACGGTCAGCGGTGGATCTTGAGAGTGGAGTGGCACCTGATGACAGGTGTGATGGTGTGGGCTGAGGCCGTGGAGGAAGTCCGGCCGGCGGGGCGGGTGCCGGACGCTGTGGATGGCCGGCTGGTCAGTCAGCTGGCCGGCCGTGCCCAGGCTGGCGGGATCAAGCTCGCCGGTGAGGGCGGGCTGGTGCGGCAGCTGGCGAAGAGGATCCTCGAGTCCGCCCTCGAGGGGGAGATCACCGGCCGTCTGGGGCATGAGGAGCACGAGAGGACGGCCTCGGGCCATACCCGCAGCGGCGCCGGTGCGTAGACCGTGACGGCGGAGGCCGGTCCGGTCGGGGTCGAGGTGCCCCGCGGCCGTGAGGGCTTGTTCGAGCCGCAGATCGTCAAGGAGCGGCAGCGGCGGCTGTCCGGTGTCGGCGAGATGGTGCTGTCGCTGTCCGCCCGCGGTCTGGCGCACGGCGAGATCTCCGCTCACCTGGCCGGGGTCTGTGGTGCCGGGGTGTCCAGGGCGACCGTCTCCACGGTCATCGGCAAGGTGATCGACGGCATGCGTGAATGGCAGGGCAGCGGGTGGGACTGGGTCTGTCCGGTCTTGTTCATCGACTGTGTGCGCGTGAAGCCACGGGACGGCGAGGCCGCCGACAGGCCGGTCTGCGTGGTCTTGGCAGTCACCGTCGAGGGCACCGGGGGAATACTCGGACTGCGGGCCGGCGGCGGTGGCGAGGGTGCCAAGTACTGGCTGCGGGTGCTGACCGAGATCAGGAATCGCGGGACGGGAGACATCTGCATGGTCGTCTGCGGCGGTCTCAGGGCTCTGCCCGGCGTCATCGCGGCGGTCTGGCCCCAGGCGATCACGCAGACCTGGGCCGTTCACCTGACCAGGGCGTCGTTCCGTTACGCGGCCCGGCAGGACTGGGACAGGACCGCACGCGCGCGCAAGCCCATCCGCACCGCCGCCACTCAGGACATCGCGGGGGAGCGGTTCCTTGAGCTCCGCGACGCCTAGGGCGGCGAGTACCCGGCGATCGTGCGGTTGTGGGAGAACGCGTGGGCCGAGTCCGTGCCCTTCCTCCAGTTCGACAGCGGGATACGGCGCGTTGTCTGCACGGCCAACGCCATGGAGAGCGTGAACGCACGGATCCGCAAGGCCGTCCGGGCCCGCGGGCACTTCCCCAACGAGCAGGCCGCGATCAGATGCGTCTGCATGGCCATCATGAGCCTCGACCCGACAGGGCAGGGACGCAAACGCTGGTCACAGCGATGGAAGGCAGCCCTCAACGCCTTCGAGACCACCTTCGACGGACGACTCACCGCCGCCCGCCGCTGAACCCCCAACAACCCCAGAAACACCGTTCGATTTACAGGTGGGCGAGATCGCTGCGCTGATCACCTCGGGTACGGGAAAATCGGGCCGGGCGTCCCGGTCAGCCGATGGGCCTGCGATGCGAGCGAGCTCGTTTTACAGGATGGCGATGGGTGCCGACCAGGGGACCACGGATTGTTGTCAGGGCATCGGATCCCCGCTGCCAGAGCACGTGTGTCGGACTCCGCCATCTCCCTTGGCTCTTCCGGGGCACCCGCCGAGTACGGACGCACCACGCGGGAGGAGACCATGATGCCCCGGCTCCAGGACGTGAAGGACGAGGTCATCCATCTGCGGTCCGCGGGAGTGGACTTGGGCAAGCGGTTCCTGCCGGCCTGTGTCCGCGTTCCCTCGACGAAGCGGGCCGGCAGCTGGTCGCTGGAGACCGAGCGGTTCGGCACCACTACCGCCGAGGTGCGGCGCCTGCTGGCCTGGCTGCTCGAGCGCCGGGCCGAGGTGGTGGTCATGGAGGCAACCTCGGACTGCTGGCGCGGTGTGTACTACCTGCTGCAGCCGCATCTGAATCTGATGCTGGTCAACCCCGCCCACCTCAAGGGCATCCGTGGCCGCAAGAGCGATCCGGGCGACGCGGCCTTCCTTGCCCGCGCCGGCGCCTCTGGCATGGTGATGGCCTCCTTCGTGCCAGCCGTGACATCCGGGAACTGCGTGATCTCACCCGCCGCCGCACCGAGTTGGTCCGGGCAGCAGGCTGGGAGGCCCAGCGGCTGGAGAAGGAACTCGAGGACACCGGCATGAAGCTCTCCGCCGTCCTCAGCGACATCACCGGCGCCAGCGGCCGGGCGATCCTGGAATCCCTCATCTCGGGCGAACGCGATCCGGACCGTCTGGCCGACCTCACCCGCGGCAAGGCCCGCAACAAGATCCCCGCCCTCATCGATGCCCTGGACGGCGAGTTCACCGACCACCACGCCTTCATGGTCCGCCACTACCTCGACGAGATCGACCGCTGGAAGAACGTCATCGCCGACTTCGACGCCCGCATCGCCCAACTGCTGGCCGGCCACGAGCGAGACATGGAGATCCTGCAGACCATCCCGGGCATCGGCCGCCTCGGCTCAGAAATCATCATCGCCGAGACCGGCGGCGACATGGCGCAGTTTGCTTCCGCCCACCACTTGGCCTCCTGGATCGGGGTCTGCCCCGGCCAGAATGAGTCCGCCGGAATCAGCAAGTCCGGCCGCACCCGCCCCGGCAACACCAACCTCAAGCGCCTGCTCGGCGTCGCCGCCATGGCCGCGACCAGGGAAAAGGACTCCTACCTCGGAGTCTTCTTCCGCCGCCTGTCGGCCAGACGAGGCGGCAAACGCGCCCTCGTCGCGGTGATGCACAAACTCGTGATCGCCATTTGGCACGTCCTGCACGACCACGAGCCCTACCGAGATCTCGGAGCCGACCACTTCACCCGTCGCGATCCCGAACGCGCCATGCGCCGTATGACCAAGGAGGCCAACAGCCTCGGTCTGACCATCCGCTTCGAACCCATCACAGCAGGCTGACCTGCACGGTTGACTCTATTCTCGTGTCAGACCCTCATCACACCCGTCATGTCGGGTCGAGGATCGGGACGGGCGCCAGGGAGTCGGTTGCCTCCTGGCGGATGGTGGACAACTCCCAGGCGTAGGCTCCGCACAGCATCCGGTCGGCGAGATCGACATGGCGTTGTGCGTACGGCTGGTGCGCGGGTGAGCGGCGGACGAGTGCGCCGAGGCTGGCATGGGTTATCAGCATCGAGTCGATGACGCCGATGAGGAACGTCGCGGATTGCACGGGGGACAGCCCGTACTGGTTCATGATGACGACGAACACGGACGCACTGCCCTGTCTGGCTTCGCGGAGGGCGCCGACGGCATCGTTGGTCAGGCGGCACAGTGTTCCCGTGACGCGTTCCAGGTGTACCAGTTCTGTCGGTGCGGTGATGCTGCGGGGGATTCCTCCCGGCGTGAGGCGGGACAGGAGAAGCGCTCCTTCGATCAGGCCGTTGTCGGTCGCGTAGGTCAGGTAGTCGTCGAAGCTGGGAAACGCGCCGTCGAGCCGCCATTGCTGCTCCCTGAGCCATCCGGTCAGGCTTGTGGCCACGCACTGCGCGAAAAGTGGGAGCATCCAGTCTCCATTGAGACCGCGGATCTCCTCACGAAGGTCCCGAAACGCGATCTGGTAGGGGTCTGGATCGTCGGGCAGCCGTCCTGAGGCGATGATTGTCTGGATCGTGGCGGGATAGGCGGGGGAGAGTCGCCCATTTTCGATGACGTCGTCATCCAGATTGATGATCACCTCCCAGTACATGGTCACGACCCGGCATACCTCGATGCCCAGGTCGTGCAGCACCGCGTACACGATGTCCGCCATGAGGTTGCTGTCGAGTCGGTCAGAGTGCTCGGGCGCCACGAAGCCTCGTCGCAACGCCCACTGCCGCACATCCGCCTTGACACGCCTGCCATCGCCCCCGAGCGGCGGGAGGATCCACTCCTGGATGCCGCTGCCACGTGGGACCAGCCCGAGTTCGCGACGCACCGAGTCCATGACCCGCGCATAGCTCATCACCAGGCGGGTACGCATCCAGGGCAGAACCCGCCCGATCCCGTCGGCAAGATCGTCCCGGCTGTAGCCGTGCACACGCTGGACCGGACACCCGTACGCGTCGTTGAACTGGAACACCCCACCGGTCTTGTCGGTCATGACACCGAATCCGCCTCTTCCCAGTACTCGGAAATCGTTCCGGTGGAGACGTTCACCCGCAGAAGGCCGATCTTCGTCATCCAGTCGTCGATTTCCAGTGCACCCAGAATGTAGACTTTCTTGCCGGTTCCCATGGCGTAACCCAGTTCCCAAGAACAGTCGTTACCGATGGGCGGCTGACAGATCACACAGGCCGCTTGGTCGATCGCGGCCCGACAGGCCAATGCCCCAGTGGGATAGTCGTAGGAAACCTCGTCTTTCGGTTTCCATAGGTTCAACCCGAGTGTTTTCGCGAACTGTTCCGCCAGTCTGGGATCGGTTTGTTCCGATTTACACTTCGCGCAGTAGTAGGCGAACATCGACACCCCGGAAATTTAGGTGATTCTGTTGACCATGAACGTGATCAGTGAGTCCCAGCCACGGCGTACATCCACCGGGATGCTCAGCTCATCGAGTGCCTCGGCGGCGAGCTGAGCGTGTCGGTGTGCGTGGTCGCGGGTGGTGAGGTCGGCACCTGCCTGGCTCAGCAGCGCGGTGGCCGACGCGATGTGGTCCTCAGTGAGGTCACCGTCGGTCGCCAGGATCGTGGCGAGATCCTCTCCCGCCGGGCCACCCGCAGCCAGGGCTGTGATGATCGGCAGGGAGGGTTTCCGTTCGGCGATGTCCGCCCCGACGGGTTTGCCGGTGACGGCCGGGTCACCCCAGATGCCCAGCCAGTCATCCACCGCCTGGTAGGCGAACCCGAGCTGAGCACCGACCCGGGTGAGGGTGTCCACCGATGGCTGCTCGGCGTCGGCGAGCAGCGCCCCAAGTTGGCAGGACGCGACGATGAGCGCGCCGGTCTTGCCCGCGACCATGCGCTGGTAGTCGGCCATCGTCACGGTCGAGCGGGCTGGGAGGGTGAAGTCGTCGGCTTGGCCCGCGCACATTCCCTGGATCCCGTCGGCCAGTGCTTTGGCCGCGCGCGGATGGTCGGCGAGGACGGTCTCCGCCAGGGCGTGCACGGCGTCCCCGGCGAGGATCGCCAGGTCGATCCCCCATACGGTCCACACGGTCGGCCTGCCGCGCCGGACCCGGTCCCGGTCGGTGATGTCGTCGTGGATCAGCGAGAACTCGTGTCCCAACTGGATCGCGACCGCGCCGGGCATCGCCATGGCTGGCTGGGCGCCGACGGTACGGGCGGCGAGGAACGTCAGGGCGGGGCGCAGCAGCTTTCCGCCGTGGGCATTCTGGTAGCGGCCGTCCCGGTCGAGTAGGCCCATGTGGTAGCCGGCGATCGTGGCCAACTTCGGGTGCAGGCCGGTGACCACGGCCCGCAGCTCGGGTTCCATCAGGTGCCGGGCCTGCGCGAACAGTTCGGCCACGGCCGGTGTGCCGGTGGTGGTCATGGCGCACCTGGCGATGGGGCGTTCCACGGGTGCACGTCGACACGGCGTTCAGGGTTGCAGGGGTCGGGGCGCAGGTCGCAGAACACGGCGGGCATGAGCTGCTGCCACCGGCTGAGGTCCACCGAGCCCTTCACAATCGGGGGCCACTGGGACATTCGGGTGGCCAGGATCGTCATGATGTGGGCATGCCTATTGCCGCATTGCCCGTCGACGACGCTCTCCGCATGGCCGAGCACGGGCAGCCAGCCCGGCGCGAACCCGACCGAGGCCGATCGCGCCGATGGTACTGGTCCGTTCATGACGTCATTCCTCCCTCGCTGGGCTGAGTTGGAACGATTCCTGGACGAGGCCAGGGATGTCTCGCCATCCAGGCGGTGATGACCGGCCCGGTCAGCTCCCCAGCTTCATCCGACAGACTCGCTCGGGACGACTCATGTCTGTCCACGCCCACCAGCGGACCGCAACCCCAGTCGTCCGTGAAGCCCCGGAACCGGACAACCCGCCTCAAGTACCACGAACCCGCCATGCCATCACGCCAGGCTTCCCTCTCACGGTCAAAGACCCGTGGAGCCGACGAGCGCGATCGCATCCCGTTTGAACTCCGCGGTGTACGGGGCTTGACCCGGAATCTTGGACACGGGCTATACGGCTCGGGCCAGGGTAGTTGATGTTGTGTCGAGTGCTGTCTCGTAGGCGATGGGACTGCGTTGTCCGAGGCAGGAGTGGCGGCGTCGGGTGAGGGGTCTCGCGCTTTCCGGGCAGGTGTCTGGTGATGACTTCACGCCGTGATGTGCAGCGTCTGGTATTCGGTGTGGGCTTCGCGAGGTGGGCGGTTACCCACTGCCGAGTGGAGGTGTTTGTGTTTGTGCCAGGATTCGATGTGTCGAGTGATGTCCTGCCGGGTGGCTTCGCGTGTCAGGTAAGTCATCCTGGATACACGCTCGTTCTTCAGCGCCCCGAAGAATGATTCCGTCATAGCGTTACTGAAACAGGTCCCGGTCCGTCCGGCGGAACGTGGAAGGCCGAGGTGTTTCAATGTCTCACCGTGCTCGGCTGGCCTGTAGTTCGATCCGCGGTCCGAGTGGAATATTGTGCCGTCTGTGAGTTTCCTGTTCCGGGCTGTGTTGCGGATGGCCCGGGATGTGAGGGGGGTGTGGTAGTGGTCGTCCATGGCGTAGCCGATGGCTTCCTTCGTGCGGCGGTCGATGGCGGTCGCCGAGTACAGCCACCTCTCACTGGTGGACACGTAGGTGATGTCCCCGACCGGCTTTTGGCCGGGAGCGTCGGCGGTGAAGTTCCGGCCGGCGAGGTCAGGCGCGGGGCCGGGGGTGCCCTGGGTGAGGCCGAAGCGTTTCGGCTTCGGCTGGCTGGGCTCCAGGCCCGGTTCGCGCATGGGGCGGCGGACCGGCTCCAGGCCGGCGGTGACGTCCCGGCGGTGCGGTTGTGCGTGGATGCGCCGGTGGCTGTAGGTGCTGTCGGAGTCCTCGAACGCCTTCGTGATGAGCAGTTTCAGTTCCTCACGCCGTTCGGCTGTCGCGGATTCGGGACGGCCTCGCCAGTCGTAGTAGCCGGATTTGGAGACGCCGAGTCGCTTGCACCTGTACCCGACGCTGTACGCGTACTCCGTCGTGTCGAGCCGCGTCTCGTTGATGAACTCGTACGTGCTCGCTGCCGGGGATCCCCCGCGAAGTACGCTGCGGCTATTTTGAGGAAGGTGTTTTCCATCTCGGCTTCGCGGATCCGGCGTTCCAGCTCTTTGAGGCGTGCTCGTTCGCTGAGCGTCAGTTCCGCGTCTGGCGCCGGCTCCTGGCGTGCCTTGTGTTTCTTCACCCAGCCCCGGAGGGTTTCGGGGTTCATCCCGAGCGCCGAAGAACGATTCGGACATGGCGTTGTCCCAACAGACCCCGGTACGGCCGGCTGATGCCCTGAGTCCCAACGAACTGAGTTTCCCCCGGAGTTCCCGAGAAGTGTATGGACTGCCGCGATCCGAGTGGAATATGCAGCCGTCGGTGAAGTTGGTGTTCAGTGCCGCCATGTCGACCGCGTCCGATATGACCGAGGTCTTCATGTGGTCGGCCATCGCCCAGCCGGTCATGGCCTTGGTATGGCAGTCAATAACCGTCGCGAGATAGAGGAACCCGGCCCGGGTATGGATATACGTGATATCGCTGACCAGTTTGCGGCCGGGTGCGTCCGCGGTGGAGTCACGGGCCATCAGGTCGGGTGTGAAACGGTGCCGTGCCGTCGGTGACCGTGGTCAGCCGCCAGGGCCGTGGCCGGCACGGGACCAGGCCCAGCTCGCGCATCAGGGCGCGGACCAGCTCCGGTCCGGCCTGCACGGTCATCCTCTTCAGGGCGGCGTGGACACGCCAGCAGCCGTAGGTCTCGCGCGCGTCGGAGAAGACCTGGCAAATGATTTCCTTGAGTTCTGCACGGCGTCCCGCGGTGGCCAGCAGCGGCCGGGAACGCCAGTGGCAGAAACCCGACGTGGATACACCTGCCCAGGCGCACATCCGCCGCACGGGACAGGTACCGGACTCGCCGTCGATGAACTCGTACTTCTCCGTCACTGATATTTCTGGGCGAAGAAGGCCGCTGCTTTCCCCAGGAACTCGGTCTTCATCCGCAGTTCACGGTTCTCGCGTTCCAGCTCACGCAGGCGGGCACGTTCGCTGATGTTCAAGGGGCGGTTCCTCGCCGGCATGCTCCTGCCGGTACCGGCTGACCCAGGTGCCCAGAGTTCCCTCGTTCACCTGGATTTCCCGTGCGACCTCGGCTATCGCCCGGGACTCCACGACTACCATCTTCACTGCCTCGTCCCTGAATTCGGGACTGAACTTCCTACGCTTGGGTGCCACGTGCTCTCTCCACCGTTCCGGACCATGACCCTATCGGGGACTACTGTCCGAGAACCTTGGGGCGGCTCAGAGATCGAGTCCATGCCGCCTTGGGGAGGTAGCTGCGGGGGGAAGGGCCCTTCGCCCTGGATCCTGGACACGACTCCATGATTCAGGCCTCTTGCCCCAAGAGCCAGTCGGGCGTGCTCCACCGTCACTCGTCCGCCGTCCACGGCATGCGCTATACGTCGCCGCCCGGCCATAGTGATGTGCGGCCTCCCCGCCGTGAGCCGTACCGGCGCCACGCCGTTACCAGCATGTGCTGACCAGTATACGAGTAGGCAGGAGGGCCGTTCCATGTGGATGCCAGGCGGACTCAGGGCAGTGCACTCTTTGTGTGCTGTTGCCATGGCTATGGCTGCCTGCGGCATCAGTACGCCGCAGGCTGTGGCGAAGGCCGAGGAGACCTTCGAGATCTATTCGAAGACCGAACTCGGAGTACCGGCCACCCCGTCCCTGGGGGCACCGTTCACCGGTAACGCCGATCTTTTTGACGTGACAGGAAGACAGATCGGCGCGGCGACCGGAGAATGTGTGGTCACGCATGTATCCGATGTCCCGGTGACCTTCACCAGTCACTGCGACGTCATCTTCCGCTTCGACTCGGTCGGCCGCCAGAGAGGTGAAATCCACACCAGCACTGTCATGACACTGACGACCGGCCTGCCTAATGTCATTAACTACGCTGTCACAGGTGGCACCGGCGACTTCCGAAACACCACTGGCGACGCTATCGGCACACTGCAGAAGCCGTTGGTCGGCCTGCTGCCCGCAGAGTTCAAGTTCACCTTTCGGCTCAATCAGACGTCGTAACCTGAGAAAGCCTGATCCTTGTTACACCACAACAAGGACACCGTTGGCGAATTCGGCGGTGTCTCATGCGGGGCGAAGGCGCGTGAAGCGTGAGGTTCGGGTCTTGGCGAGTGGGGTCTGGGTCAGCCAGGCGTCCGTGCGGATGAGGTTGAGGGCGGTGGCGGTGAGTACGTGCTGGAGGCGGGTCTTGTGCAGGCCGGTGAAGCGGCTTCTGCGCAGGCCGCAGCGGCGTAACCCCTGGGCGAGGGTGCCTTCGACGCCGGCTCGGGTGGCTTAGTGGCTCCGCCACTGGTCGGTTTCCTGGAGCTGTCGCCTGGCGCGGATCGCTTCGTGTTCCTCGCGCGGGGCCAGGGAGAGTTTGCGTGGCTCGGTCTTCGAGCGGGTGCATTTCGACCGTACCGGGCAGGCGGCGCAGTCGTGGCGGGCGAAGAACACGTCGGACTGCCAGTAGCCGGGCCGCTGCTGGTGGGGTTTCCAGCGGACGCTGCGGTGCCCTTGCGGGCAGACGGCCGTGCGGGTGTCCCAGTCGATGAGGAAGCCGTCGATGGAGAAGCCCTCGTTGGCCCTGCCCTGCCAGGTGATGTCGTGGCGGATCGGGCCGGTCAGTTCCACGCCGTGGCTGGAGACGCTGGTGGCCAGCAGTTTGGCGCTGACATAGCCCCGGTCGACGAAGTGCTCCCCGGCCAGCAGTCCGGCCCCATCGAGAGTGGCGTGAACCGACTCGGTCACCTCGACATCGGTGACGGTGGCCTCGGTCGTAACGACATGCGTGATCAGGTGCGGGGAGTGCGCGTCGCAGGTCTCGGTCAGATGGACCTTGTAGCCGGTCCATTCGGTGGCGTTCTTGACGCAGTAGCGGGCCTCGCCGTCGTAGGGGGACTCGATGCGGTCATGGGAGGGCGGCATGTCCTTCGGGGCGCGCATCCGCACCCGGTCCTGCGTGATGAAGAACTCCTGGACCCAGTAGCGACGCAGGGCCTCAACGGCCGGGATCTGCCGCAGCCACGACGGGGCGCCGGGATCGTGGATCGCGGTCAGCAGCCGGATGCCGTCCTGGCCGGTCTGCTCCATGTACTGCGTGCGCGGGCCCTCGCCGCGAGGCAGGCGATAGTCCTCGATGCGCCGCTGGTAGCGGTCGAACCAGTCGGCCGGCGCAGTCCCCAGCAGCCAGTCGGGAGCCGCGGCGGCCAGCGCGTTCAGGGCGGCGCGCAGGTGTTCCGCGGTGTTCTCCAGGCGGTTCAGCCGTCGCACCGCAGCCAGGACATGCGTGGAATCGGTGCGCTGGCCGCCGGGGCGCGGCAGCAGACCGGCCTCCCGCAGCCGGTCCAGGACCAGGTCCAGCACCCGCTGTGGTACCCGGTCATTCACCAGACGGTCCCGGAACTCGCTCAGCACGGAATGGTCGAATCCGGGATCGGTCAGTTCCAGCCCCAGAAGAAACTTCCAGTCGATGCGTCCACGCAGGGCAGCCGCCGCCTGGCGGTCCGACAGGCCCTCCGCGAACTGGAGCACCGAAACGATCGCCAACTGGTGGGGCGGCCAGGCGGGTCGACCTCGCTGCGGGAACAGATCCACGAAGTCCTTGTCGGCGAACAGCGGCCCGAGCGCCTCCCGGATCCGCATGCACAGACAGCCCTTCGGGAACGCTAGCCGGGCCACCTCGGCGGTCCGGGCCGGAACCTCGCCCGGCAGACGTGGACGCAGCGACACGTTGATCACCTCACGCTCGCGCCCCCACGCCGCTCCGGCCATCATCCCGCCACGACAACAGCACGTGAAGGCCGCCGCTGAATTCACCAACGGTGTCCACTGGGTGGTGTAGCAGCGATCACTGCATAGCCCCTGGTCATGAGGCAGCCATCGCGCAACTCTCCGAGCAATGAGGCTCGTTGAGAGAGGTGCGGCGATGGCCTTGTCCCAGCATGACTTACTCCGGCTGATGGAGTCACCGCGTACGGCGGACGGAATCGAGTTGGTTCGGGTTCTGGCCCAGCGGATCCTGCAGGAACTCATCGAGGCCGAGGCCACCTCGCGGATCGGCGCGGAGCCCGGCGAGCATGCCGAGACGCTTGGTGGCCGTGGTCGGGAACGATCAGCCCCACAAGGGTGATGCCGCGGACCCGCTGGTCGCGTTCGACACGGGTCGGGGTGATGTGAGGCAGCATCGACCACGGGCTCGCCGGGGACCAGCGCGGCGGCCGCGAGTGCCCGAGTAGCTGTATCTACCACCATCACTCTATCTGCGGGCGGCGAGCGTGGACTTGGGTAGGCTGCCGTCCGGGCTAACCAACGAGGCGTTCGAGTGGTAGTGGGTCGATGGCGTACCTCGGAGGGGCCAGTCCCGGGTAGGTCGCAGAGTGCGAAGGAGTTTTGAGTCAAGGGAAGGAGCTACTCATGCGTGCACGCCGTTGCGTCGCTACCGCGATCGGAGCGATCGCCCTGATGGCAGGGGTGTCGCCAGCATCCGCAGCCACCGGAGACTTCGGGTACACCTATACCGACTCAGACGGCAACCCTCAGTATGGAGAACTGATGGACCCAAAGACCGGTGCCTGCACCGACCTACCCGAAGAGCACTCACCTGCTCACAGCCCTCTCAACCGGACCAATGAATTTGCCCTCGTCTTCACTGGCCCAGGCTGCACAGGCGAAGAATACACCCTGCGTCCGTACGTCGGAGGGGGCCACGAGCGGCTACAGTTCCGTTCCGTGGCCTTTCTGCCGTGTGTGTGCAATCCCCCTGTGACCAGCCAAAGCGAGCATCTTCACCGGTAAGTGATCGGGTGTGTCGGCGACGCGCGAATCGTGGCGCAGCCAAGATTTCCGTGAAGATGATCATGCTTCCGTGGGCTGGTGACGTTCCGTCACTGGCAGGGTGATACTCGGCAAGTGTGGGCAGTTGCTGGAGGCGGTGTTGCCGCACCTGGGTGGGGTGCTGGTGGAGCAAGTGGGCTGCGAGGGCGGGGTGTTGCGCATCGTGGCCAGAACCCGGGAGGTGCCGGTGGTGTGCCCGGACTGCGCAACGCCGTCGGTCGGCAGGTGTGCATCGGGCTCACCATCCGGCGTCTGTTCTGCAGCGCCCCCCGGATGCATACGGGTGACGTTCGCCGAGCAGATAGAGGGGCTGACCGTGCGCTACGGACGGCGGACACCGCTGCTGCAGCGGCTGTTGAGCGCGATCGCGGTGGCCCTGGCGGGCCGGGCCGGCGAGTGCCTCGCGGCCTGGCTCCCAGCGCCGGTCAGCCGGACCACCTTGTTGTCCCTGGTCATGGCACTGCCCGACCCGCCCGCCCAGACGCCTCGGGTGCTCGGGGTGGACGAGTTCGCCCTGCGCAAGGGGCACGACCAGTACGGCACCGTCCTGATCGATGCGAGACGCGGGCTCCGGTCGACCTGCTGCCCGAGCGGGAGGCCCCTCCTTCACGGCCTGGCTCGCGGGATCCCGATGGCGTTGAGCAGGAGTTGTCGGCGTACGGGTGAACGGGGTCTGTCGCTGATTGAGGTTGATCCTCGGGAGTGGACGCCGGGTTTCATGTGACGTGTGACAGCGTAGGTGATGTGATCAGCTGCTGTTCGATCTCGGCTGGTGTGAGGTAGCCGGGGGCGGAGTGCCGGCGGCGCCGGTTGTAGTACGTCAGCCAGCGAGACAGCTCGAGGCGGGTCTGTGCCTTCGAGGTCCAGCGGCGTCCGTGCAGCAGCTCCCGTTTGAGGCCCTGGAAGAACGATTCGGCGAGGGCATTGTCGTAACTCGAGCCGACCCGGCCCATGCTTCGGTGGATGCCGTGCCGGCGGCAGACCTCGGCGAAGACCGCCGACTGGTATTGGGCGCCCCTGTCCGTGTGAGAGACAACGCCGTGCACCCGGCCGCCGCGGGCGGCAACGGCCATCTCGACGGCGTCGGTGACAAGCTCGGCCCTCATGTGATCGGCGATGGACCAGCCCACCACCCGCCGTGAACAGATGTCGATCACCGTGGCCAGATACAGCCAGGACGATCCCACCGAGACGTAGGTGACGTCACCGCACCACCTGGTGTTCAGCGCGGACGCGGTGAAGTCCCGGTGCACCAGGTCCGGAACCGGCGGTGCCGTGCGGTCGGGGATCGTGGTCCGCTTCTTCCTGCGCAGGTGACGGCCGACGATGCCGTGGACCCGCATGAGCCGGGTCACGCGCTTGCGGTTGGTCTTCCGGCCCTGTGCCCGCAGTTCGGCGTGGATACGCGGGGCGCCATAGGCACCGTTGTGCTCGAGGTGGACGGCGCGGATCTCGGCCACGGTCCGTTCCTGCTCGGCCTCACGCTCGGCACGGGCCTCCTCGGTGGCCAGATGGCGGTAGCAGCCGGAACGGGACACCCCGAGCACCCGGCAGATCCGCTTCACGCCGAAGGCGGCGCGGTGGGCGGAGATGAAGTCCCAGCGGCAGGTTCTCACTTCACCTCGCGAGCGAAATACGCGGCCGCCCGGCGCAGGACCTCGCGCTCCAGCTGCCACTGGGCCTCCGCCCTGCGCAGCCGCTTGTTCTCCTCCCGCAGCCGGACCAGTTCCTCGTCCTGGCCCTCAGCGGCCTGCTCGTTCCGGGGACCGCGGCCGGCCACCCCGTCCGCCTGCCGCACCTAACTACGCAACGTCTCACCGGTGACCCCGACATCGGCCGCCACTGCTGCATACATGCGCTTCCCGCCTGCCGCCCGGTACAAGGCGACGGCGTCCCTCCGGAACTCCTCCGGATACGCAGACCTACGTCCCACCTGGACATCCCTTCCTGGACCATCAAGATCCATCCTCAGGGTGCCCACTCCAAAGGATCAGCCTCACTGCTTCAGGCTGTCGCGCACCACCGGCCGCAGCACCGCCGTGTAGCGCGAGACCGTGGACTGCGAGCAGCTGAACAACTCCCCGGGCATCTCCTGCACCGCATCGTGCCGCAGCAGGAAGCACAGCAAGATGACCGTTTTCCACAACGGCAGCACGTGCGGCCGGCCACCGGTCTCCTCCCAGGCCGGGAGGGGACCGGTGGCCGGCCGATGAGCAACGACAACCGGTGCGGACTCAAACCCGTAGTACGTTGGAAGGGCATCGGTCCCCCCTGAACGAGCGCGTGACACATGGCAGTTCACACGCTACGCCGAGGGGGCCGATCCAGTCACCGGCGATCCACCGCCCAAGATCCACTACTTCTGAATTACCTTCCTTGGTCGAGAACCCGTCTACCAGGAGCTTCATCGTTCCGTGCGGCCCGCACCGACCAACACCACAGCCCCATGGTCAGGTTGGAAAGGGCTCCTTCCCGGCCTGCGACTATTCAGAATGAAAGAGGCTCATTCAGGTTGTCGGCTTCGTCAAAGTGCACTTTGGCAGGGAAAGGTCGACCCGTGACCCAGAAGTCAGGCAAGGGATGATGCCTGCTGTCTGCTGACCGTATCGTCGTGCCTTGTGGACGGTCTTGCGCCCCTGACTGTCGACCTCGCACGGGTTGCTTGCCGTGCAGACCCTGCCCAATTCGTTAGTCGTATTGTGGATCCCAATGACAGCGCCGGTATGCGGGTTGACCAGGGGTGCTCCGGAGGCTCCGGCACCGGCTCGGCAGTCCTCGGTGTAGCGGATCGCGTTACGCAACGCGTATCCCTCCTCACGAAGCTCTGGCACCACGCCGCCCACCGCGCAGCTCCAAGTCTTCCGCAAACCACCAGCGACGAGGTCAAGCGGGGTGGCTTCCCGTGGGCCCATGGCCGCGAGCTTGAAGACCTTCGCGCCTTCTGCCGTCAACTGGGCGTAGGTTTTGTTCAATTGGTAGAGCGCGACGTCGGTACCGGTCATCGTAGCGTAGACCAGTTTAGTAGTGGCGGCGGTTGTCTTGGGCTTTCCCGTCCGGTTGAGTACTGTCACCTTTCGCTTCTCCACTCGATTCGCCACTGCGGCCTTGGGCGCGGGCCGGTCGCCCGTAACGCAGTGGCCGTTGGTCAGCAACAGTGCGGGGTCGCTGGGCTTGGCGTTGTTCGCGCGCACCACTGAACCGGAGCAGCCATCGAGGTCGACGGCGCCTTCCAGGGACGGCTGCCTGTCCGTCATGGCGTCGTACATCCAGGTCCGGAAGGCCGGGATGGCGCTGTATACAGCAGGTTGCTGCCCTGTGTTGCCCCCGCTGACGGTGCCGGCCAGAATCCAGCTATCATTGCTCCGCACGATAGCCGGGCCGCCGGAGTCCATGTTAGTCGGACCGGTCTTGCCGTCGAGGCTGCCCACGCAGATCTCGCTCTGCTGGATACCGACATCGTCGCAAGCGGTGCTGGGCTGCACCACCGTGTCAGCCTCACGCAGGTGATCAGGAAAGCACTTGGGTTTCAGCTCATCGCAGGTAATACCCCAGCCCAGGATCCGAGTCGGGGTTGCTGCCGTCGGCTTACTGGTGGCCAGCTTGACAGGCTGAGCCCTCGCCGAGGTCTTCAGCTTGAGCAAAGCTACGTCGTTTCCCTGCAAATCGCCAGGGCGCTTAATGAATGTGTCGACCTCGATAAGTTCACCACCGGAGGAAACACTGGTAGAGCCAATGCGCACCTTCCAGCCGTGCGGATGCCCGACCAGAACGTCCTCGTCGTTACGGACACAATGGCCAGCGGTAACCATCCACTGCGGTGCTATGAGAGCAGCGCCACACACGTGTCCGTCAGGTCGAGCGGAATCCGGACGCTGTAGTGAACCCATGAACGCATAAGGTGCGGATGATTTAGTACCACCGCTTATGGCGGGGGCTGGGGCGGCAACCAAAACGGACGCGCTCAGCGCGATTCCCGCTGAGACAAGGGCACGAAGACGCATTACTTGGGGACTCTCTCTCCAGGATTTGAGTGGATGAAGAAACTTACGGATAGGGGAGCTCGAACCAGTTTGACAGTAGTTGTTTGAGGGATTGGATCGGAACTGTGCAGTTTTCTATCTAGAATTCGCCGAACTGCACGCCGGGGATGTGGTGAACTGGGTATCCTGCCGATTAGCGAGTCACCAAACTGCTATCCCTACGGAGATACCTTGTGGTTTCTATAGCCTGCTGTATGCAATGCCGATGGCAATCGCGCGGCGCGACACAGGCCGCAGCTGCACGGTTCGTCCGTACAATGAGGCGCGGTGCACCCTCATCTACTGCACGAGTACGACACTTTCGAGTAGATCGCGGCCGGTTTCGTTATGCCAAGGGCTACCTGCTGCTGAACATCACCGTCGCCGAGAGCAACCGGGGCGCTGCCTCGGGCCGCTTCCTTCTATGCCCGCCGCGAAGGGGTAAAACTGCCGATCATCGTTCCGGACGATGGCGGGCTACTGTGGCTCTCTCGACCACTCTGTCCGACGGCACCCGTGACAGTGCTCCATCATCGAAACCTGCACACAGCTAGACCTCGAGATCCTCGTGGACAAGGCCTACCAATGTGCCGACGGAACCGCCATCGTCTACACCCGCCCCATAGGCCTGTCAGTTGCTAGGCTGTTGAAGCCAGGGGAGCATGGCGGATGTGTGACAGCGATCCATTCAAATTACAGAAGGCACCGACGCCTTCGCAGTGAAGGCGAAGGGCAATGCGTCGCGTGCGGTGGTGATCAGTTTGTGGCTACGGCTACGGGCGTCCTGGCTTCCTTCGGTGGGAGTGATATAGGGGCGCTGACCCGAGCCAAGGAGCCGGTTTTAGATCAATCACACCGCCGTGGCCAAGCAGGGTGTTGGTGTTCTTCAGGTTGTTCGAGGTTCCAGGGACCGCGGTGCGGGGCTGAACGACGATCTGCCGGAAGGTAAGGTCCTTCATAGCCTGCCTTGCTGGTTTGAGCTGGTCGGTGACGGTGGCCTCGATGCCACTCGCGCCGGTGTAGACGGTGTGGCGCATCCCCAAGGTCTTTGGCGGTGAACATCGCCCGGCTACTGGCTCGGTTGGACGCAACCTCGTTGCCCGAAGGGATGAGCATGAGCTCCAGCAGCTTGCGCTGGGTAAGCCGATCGCCCGGCCGTTAAGGAGGCGGGTTGAGCCACATACGTACACCTTCTGTGAGATGGGCACGCCGGGTGACGCACCGCCGCCAATCTTTCGCGGCCCTTGTGTCGGCGCTGGGTCGTTAAGACGTCAGGGCCTGCTCAACTCCGTACCACCTGGCCACACTGTCGTGTTGCAGACGTGTATCAGGCTGAACCGTTCCGATTTTCCTGCCGGTGGTTTGCTGGCCAGTGATCAGTCGGTTTGTGGGTCAGGGCTGTTGCGAAGTCCGGGTGGTGAGGTGAAGGCGCAGGTCACGGTGGCGTGACGACTGCCGGTGGCCCCGTCTCGTACACAACGAAGCTCCGGTGGGTGTAGCTCCTGGCTCATACAAGATTTTCGTTGGCGTTGATCGCCCAGGGGTCTTCGGCCGTGTCCTGGGGTGGTGTGCGTCGGGAGTGCGCAACGAGCAGGACGCGCTTGCGTAGGAGGCGGATGCCGGCGCGGCCCGCCATCTGCCTTTTGATCAGTTTCAGGTCCGTGATTCTGCCCTCCGCAACTCCCGAGCTGTAGGGCATGGTCACGGCCGCGGTGACCGCGTCGAGGTCGTCGAGCAATCCGGCGGTGAAGCTGCGAAGTTGGGGGATGCCGCAAGTGCGGGCCCGGCGGATCCAGTCGTCGAGCTGCGCGGGGCGCTGCTTGTCGAAGACGGTGGCGAAGGCGCGGATGAGCTGGTGGGTCGTGTTCAGCTCCGGGCAGCGTTGGCCAAGGTCCTTGATGAAGACGCGCTGGTTCTCGGTCAGATGGTCGGGTCTGCTCATCAGCAGTCGGGAGACCTCGAAGGCGCTGCGTGCCGGGGCGGGAGGAGGCAGGCCCAGGTCGAGGGCCTCGCGGTGGTTGGTCACGTAGAGGCGGACGGTTGGCTCGCTACCGCCGAAGCCGCGCGCGGCGAGGTCGCGGAACAGCGCGGCGACATCGTGCTGACCCTCGCTCCATCGGCGGTGCAGATGCCCCTGGTAGGGGGTGAGGATGCCGACGCGCTGTGGCCAGGTGGGTGCGGCCTGTTGCCAGGTGACGGCACGGGCGAAGCGTCGCACGACGTTGCGGTCGAGGTCCAGGTGGCGGGCGATGGCGCGCAGGGCCATCCCCTGCTCCAGTAACTGATGGATCTCGGTGTGGGTGCGGCGGGCTCGGGCGGCGGCGCGACCGCCCAGGCGGCGCGGGGCGGTAGTTGGTGCGGCGGGGGGGCCTCTATGTCTTTCGTCAAGCGAGGCGTGGGGTTCTCGGTTCGTAGATGGTGCCGTCGCGGAGCATCGCGAAGAGCACGTTGATCCGTTGTCGGGCCAGGCGGAGAAGCGCCTGGGTATGGGTCTTTCCTCTGGCCCGGCACTTGTCGTAGTAGGTGCGGGAGGCGGGGTCGTGCAGGGCGGCGAACGCGGAGAGGAACATCGCGCGTTTCAGGACGCGGTTGCCGCCTTGGGGTGCGTGTTCGCCGTGGATCGAGGTGCCCGACGACTTGGTGGCCGGGGCGAGGCCGGCGTAGGAGGTCAGGTGGGCGGAGGTGGCGAAGCCGCTCCCGTCGCCGACGGTGACCAGCAAGGTGGCGGCGGTCCTGACGCCGACGCCGGGCAGCGACGTCAGGACCTGGGAAAGAGGGTGCGCCTCCAGCAGGGCGCTGATCTGTGTTTCTGCCGCCCGGCGTTGTTCGTGGACGGCGCCGAGCGAGCGGGCCAGCGACGGGATCACGAGGTCGAGGGTGCCGGTGCCGGGAACCACCACGGTCTGTTCGTCGAGCGCGTCGAAGACATCGTCGATCAGCCGGACCGCCATGCGCGGGGCCTTGGGCCGGATCACTTCGACGAGCCTGCGGCGTCCGGCCTTCCGCAGCGCGGACGGTGATCCGTAGCGTTCCAGGAGCCAGGTGACGGCCTGGTGGTCGAGTCGTGGTCCAAGGACGCGTTCCAGGCTGGGGTGGAACTGGGTGAGCAGGCCGCGGATCCGGTTGCTGGTGCGGGTGGCCTCGGCCGCGAGGTCCTGGTCGAACCCGGCGAGGACGGTCAGCTCGGCGGTGATCTCGTCGGTGAGTTCCAGCGAGCGCAGGGTATGCGGCATGGTGCGGGCGGCGTCCGCGATCACGGCCGCGTCGCGGGCGTCGGTCTTGGCCTCGCCGGGGTAGAGGTCGGCGATCCGCCGCATCGACAGGCCGGGCAGGTAGGCGACCTTGCAGCCGGTGTCCCGGGCGACGGTGAGCGGGAGGGCTCCGATCGAGGCGGGCTGGTCCACGATCACCAGGATGGTGCCGAACTTGGTCTTCAGCTTCTCGAAGACGTCCCTCAGCTTCGGTTCGGTGTTGGGGAGTTGCTTGTCGAAGACTTTCTTGCCCGCCGGGGTGAGGCCGTGGCCGTGGTGGTGGCTCTTGCCGACATCCAGGCCCAGGAAGACGCCTATCTCGTCGTACTCCATCAAGCCGTCCTCCCGAACGGGTTCGTACGGTGCTGGCCGGGGCGTTGGCGTCGTGCGCGCATCCACGTTATGCAGACCTGCCGCCCACCAGGTGCCGGGCATTGCGCTCGGCGGGGCGGTGTCGGACCTCTCATCAGCGTCTCCAGCGGCGCCTCTCGGGCCCGGTGGCACCACCCCCCAGGTCATTCGTTCGACAGGGGGGAACAGCCATGCCGGACCCGAAGGCCAGCGGCCCTCTTGCAGGACCGCGAAGAAGATAACGGGGGGCGGTCGGCTCGTCCAACAATCCCACCCCGAAGGGGAGTTGCCAGGCCAGTGAACTCAAGAGTGCTCAGGCCGGCGGCCGGGAAGGCGACGGTCAGGTCCAGCTCCCGGGGCAACCCGGTACTGCGGTAGGTGGGACCGGTGGTTGGGCGGGAGCGCCGGTGCCCGAACAGTGCGTCAACCCCGATACCGGTATCGCCTCCGGTACCGGCGGTAAGGGAGGCGACAGGAACCCCGAGGCCACGCAGCCTGGCGCTGGCAGCAGCGGCCAGCCGGGGTGCTTGCTGCTCGATCTCTCCTGAGGTCACGGGACAGGCCGTCAGACCCCCGGGTCTGACGGCCTGTCGCCTGCCTGGTGTGCTTATCGTGCGGGAGGTTCCCGGGGATGTGTGGGGCCGCGGGCCGCGGGTGGGGCCTGGAGGCTGCCGGCGTGGTGGTCACCGGACCGCAGCGCATCCGCCCGGCGTCGGTCTTGGTCACTACCATATCCTTGCGACGTACCGTCCAGCTCCCGGAAGTCTCCGGGCCCCTCAGAGCACCGGCCATATCGACGGCAACAGAGAAGTCCCCGCTGGAGACAGCCAGACTTCTGAGTCGCTTCAGTGTCGGGCGCAGCAGCGGGGAGTCGTGCCGATTGCCGGGCGCGGTGACCGCGCCGAGCGGAATGCCGTTCGCGTCGGTGGCGGTGGAGCGTTTCATACCGCCCTTGCTCCGGTCCACGGGCGAGGGACCTGCGACTTCGCCGCCGCAGGGGGCCTTGGTATGGCAGCCGTCGACCGGCAGGTGGGAGAGTTCCAGGCCGATGAAGCGGTCGTAGGCGTCCAGGAGGATCAGTTCCAGGCGTTCGAACACCCCGGCTGCAATCCACTCATCGCGCCGTATGCGGATCGTTGTGGCCGAGCAGGAGGCGTCGGCCACCTTGCGGTAGCCGCAGCCGAACACCAGCACTTGCACGATCTTGTCGAAGACGATGCGGTCACCGATCCGACGGCGGTGGCATCCCAGAGGATGGTCCGCAACGAACTCACCGCGCACGGGCAGCAGTTCACGGAACTGGTCCCAGAGTGGGCCGGTGAGCCATGACGGGAGCGCAGGCACGGAGCCTCCACGATCACGGAGCGTAGGAAAATCACATGATCGCGCAGGTCCGTGCCTGCACCCACGTCCAACCCCTCACACTCCGCCTATCCGCGCATGCTCTTAACGGAGTCCTACTACTGAGTTTTTCGTTAGTTCTGTGGTGGTTTGGGGTGGAGTGTTAGTCCGGTATGGGTGAGGAAGGACCACGGGAGTTGTTCGTTGGAGCAGATCCGGTGGATGCCGCTTTCGGCGGCGTCGGCGATGTCGGCGAGGTGGTCGCCGGCGAGGTTGGCCAGCTCGCGGGTCTTGATGGCCGACCACAGCAGTTCCACCGGGTTGAGTTCGGGTGCGTAGGCCGGTAGCCGCTCCAGGGTCAACCAGTCCTGTTCGGCCGCCCAGGCCCGCATGTCCCGACTCCGGTGGGCCGACAGTCCGTCCCACACCAACACCACCGATTCGCCAGCGTAGAAGGCCTTGACCTGTTCCAGCACCTCGTTCAAGGAAGTGGTGTTGCAGCTGCCGGGTTTGAGGTGGAAGCACATTCGCGGGCCGCGTTCGGGGTCCGCGGCGTGGTAGCCCAGCGCGGCGGCCATCCCGGCGCGCTTCCAGTTCAGCCGGTGCCGCAGGATGGGAGTGTGCCCGCGGGGTGCGTAGGTGCGGCGTACCTGGGGCAGCAGCGACACGCCTGATTCGTCGAAGAATACGATCCAGGCACGTTTCTTCACCGCCCCATTTTGATGCGTGGCCACTCCTTGGCGACCCATCGGGCGATCTCGGGCTCGTCCCGCTCGACGGCCTGACGTCGGGGACGCTGCAGACTCCACCCCAGCCGCCCGGTCAGCAGCCGCCACACGGATGCCCGGGCCAGCCTCACCCCGGTCACCCGCTCCACCAGCACGCCGACCCGTTCCAGGGTCCACAGATCCGCCTCGAACCCGTGCGCCTGGGCGCCTTGTTCCAACGCGGCCCGCACCAGCCCGACTTGGGGGTCATCCAGCTTGGGCGGCCGGCCGGTGGCAGGCCGCCGCCGCAGAGCTTGAGCTCCACCCTGCTCCCACAGGCGTCTCCACCGGCGCACGCTCTCGGGATGCATCCCCACCATCCGCGCGACCTCGGATGTAGAACGTCCCAGTTCGAACAACTCGACCGCGCGCATGCGACGGGCCTCGGCCAACTGCGGCCGCGTCAAAGGCAGAACGGAGACATCGGAAACAACAGCCTGCGACTCGGAAGACACACCAGCATGCTCACACCGCCGAAGCCCCTGCACCCACAGAACCAACGAAAAACTCAGTAGTGTGATGCGCCAGAAATCCCGAGGGTTAGTAAGTACCCTGCTTGGTATGTCGCATCCGGGGCCTTCCGCGGTGGAGATCACGATGTCCGAGGACGAGCGTGTCGAGTTGCTGCGGCGGGCGGGGTCGCCGGATCGGCGGCCCGCCGAGCGGGCCCGGATCATCCTGGCGTGTGCCGATGGGATGTCGAATGCGGGCGCCGCGCGGGCCGTTGGCGTTGCGCTCAAGACGGTACGGAAGTGGCGCGGGGCCTTCGCGATGGAGCGGATGGCCGGGCTCGAGGACACCGGCCCGATCGGTCGGCCGAAGGCCGACCTGGTCCTGAGCGAGGGTGAACGGGATCAGCTCATCCGGTGGGAGAGGCGGGCGAGGACCGCCCAGTACCTGGCGCTGCGCGCAAGAATCGTGCTCCGCTGCGCGGAGGGCGGCACGAACCGACAGGCCGCGACCGACCTCGGCGTCGACGAATCGACGGTGGAACGCTGGCGGGCCCGGTTCATCGTCAAACGTCTTGACGGTCTGTCCGATGAGGCCCGGGTGGGCCGGCCGCCCTCGATCCTCCTCGACCGGGTCGAGGACGTCATCGTGGCGACTTTGGAGTCCAGCCCCGGCAAGGACACCCACTGGTCACGGGCTTCGATGGCGAAGCACTCGGGACTGTCCAAGTCGACGATCGGGCGGATCTGGAAGCGGTTCGACCTCAAGCCGCACCTTCAGGATTCCTTCAAGCTCTCCACCGATCCACAGTTCGTCGCGAAGGTCGTCGATGTAGTCGGGCTGTACCACCACCCGCCGGAGAAGGCGGTGGTGCTGTGCGTCGACGAGAAGTCCCAGATCCAGGCGCTGGACCGGTCACAACTGGTGCTGCCGATAATGCCGGGCATGCCCGAGCGGCGTACCCACGACTACTACAGGCACGGCATCACCAGCCTGTTCGCCGCCTTCAACATCGCCGACGGCACCGTCATATCGGCACTGCACCGCCGCCACCGGGCCATCGAGTTCAAGAAGTTCCTGATCCGGATCGACAAGGCGGTGCCGGCCGACCTCGACGTCCATCTGGTCTGTGACAACTACGCCACCCACAACACCGCCGAGATCAAGGCGTGGCTGGGCAAACACCCCCGCTTCCACGTCCACTTCACCCCCACCGGCTCCTCCTGG
This sequence comes from Streptomyces sp. YIM 121038, assembly GCF_006088715.1. NCBI lineage: Bacteria > Bacillati > Actinomycetota > Actinomycetes > Kitasatosporales > Streptomycetaceae > Streptomyces > Streptomyces sp. YIM 121038. The sequence continues at coordinate 434,692 of NZ_CP030772.1, read as the reverse complement.
ATGAACCAAGTCGAGCGGTGGTTCGGCCTGCTGACCGACAAACTCATCCGCCGGGGCGTCCACACGTCGGTGAAGGCCCTGGAGGACGACATCACCGCGTGGATCGACACCTGGAACGAGAACCCGCGGCCCTTCACCTGGACCAAGACCGCCGACGAGATCCTCAACTCCCTCGCCGACCACCTCGCCAAGGTCGGAGCCAACACTCACAAACCCGAGCAGAACTAGGCACTGTTTCTCGGATCTCCTGACGTGACATGGGTGTTGGGGTCAGGCTGGGTGTATGGGTCGTGGGGATTTGACGAATGCGGAGTGGGATCGCCTGGAGTCGCTCCTGCCTCGTGGTGGTGCGCGTGGAGGCCGGTGGAGTGACCATCGGCGGGTGATCAACGGGGTGTTGTATCGGGTGCGGACGGGTGTGCAGTGGCGGGACCTGCCGGAGCGGTTCGGACCGTGGGAGACGGTCTACAAACGTCATCGCCGCTGGTCGGCGGACGGAACGTGGGCGATGCTGCTGTCTCGCGCCCAGGCGGCCGAGGACGCAGAGGGCCGGATCGACTGGGACATCTCGGTGGACTCCACCACGGTGCGGGCGCACCAGCATGCTGCCGGCGCGAGGAAAGCCCCCTCGGCCCCGCCCCCTCAAAAGGGGGCGGGGCGGGGTACGAACCAGGTCGATCCGGTGGTGCGGAAACTGGTCGTCCGGCTGGAGGAGGTGGTCCGCTCGGCGAATGCCTGGGACGTTCCCGCGGCGGGTTCACCACCAAAATCCACCTCGCTGCCGACGGACGATGCAGACCCCTCACCTTTGTCCTGACACCCGGACACTACGGTGACGGGCCTCAGTTCGAGCGGGTGCTGAGCCAGATTTCCGTGCCCCGCAGCGGAGTTGGGCGGCCACGGAGCCGCCCCGATCACGTGCTGGCCGACAAGGCCTACACGTCCCGGAAGAACCGCCGTTACCTGCGACGACGCGGAATCCGGCACACCATCCCCGAACGCCTCGACCAGCAAAGACACCGGCGAAACCGAGGTTCCCGCGGCGGTCGGCCCACCGGATTCGACAGCGAGCGTTACAAGAAGCGCAACACCGTTGAACGGGCCATCAACCGCCTCAAGGGCTTCCGCGCCGTCGCAACCCGCTACGAGAAACGCGGCTACATCTACCTCGGCACCATCACCCTCGCAGCCCTCGCCATCTGGCTTCGCACGTGATCCGAGAAACAGTGCCTAACCCTCGGGATTTCTGGCGCAGGACACCAGGGGAGTCGAACCCGAAACTGAGACCCTTCTCACCTGCGGTTTTGCGGAAAACCCGGACTTTTCCGTCCTCCTGAATCCGCCTGAATCCGCCTGAATCCGCCTCGATCCGCCTCCGCCGGAGAAGTGTGCCCACTCGTGGGCACACACCTGTTACCGTTTGCACTTCGTAAACCAGCAGATCGCGGCCTGAATTAGCTAATAGTCAGCTGTCCGGGAAACGCAGGGCCCCTCAGGGACACCATCCAGACCCCGGGGCGGCGGTCTCCATAGAGCTCGGCCGCCCTGGCGCGCAAGGACGGCCGGTGCCCGGCAGGGGACGCCCGCCGGGCACCACTCCAACCAGCCATGTTCCCTCCGCCCCCAGGTTGCCGGCCCCAAACACCGGGCAGACCCACACCTGACAGGGCCACTACGAGGTCCTCGCACACGCCGGGCAGGAGAAATCCCGCGCTCCTCAACGGTGCTGGGCGGGGACGTTCGCCCCTCGGAGGGCCAGCGGCCGAACCGCGGGGCGCACACGCCCACATTCCCGCCGTTCGACTGCCCGTCCATCGACGCCAAACCGAACGGAAACCAGAAACCGTTCGCACCTCACAGTGCCGTGACGTGCGGAAAGAAGATGTGAAACAGCTTCTCGTGGCTCGAACGGTGACGCGTGAAGCGGCTTGTCCCGACTGCGGCGCACTATCCGGCCGTGTTCATGGCGGTTTACTGGCGGCGTCTTGCCGATTTCGCAGCGGCCGGGCGGGAGGTCGTGCTCGATCTGCTGGTGCGACGGTTCCTCTGCCCAGCCACTGCGTGGGGTCGCCGCACGTTTGGTCGAGCAGGTGGACGGGCTCACCAAGCGATTCGCACGGCGCACACCGTTCCTGCGCCACTCGCTGGAGAAGATCGCACTGGCGCTCGCCGGTCGGCCGGGCGCCCGGCTCGCCACGCACCTGTCCATCCCGACGAGTGCGAACCTCCCTGCGCAGACTCGTACGCAGGCTTCCGGACAAGCGCGTTGGCGCCGCACCCCGGGTGCTGGGTGTCGATGATTTCGCTCTGAAGAAGGGGCACGTCTACGGAACGATCATCTTGGACATGGAGGCCCCGGGTGTCACGCCGGCCGCGTTCCGGGGCGGGGGTCAGCCGAGGCGGCAGTTGCCGATCAGCTGAGGTGGGGCCGTCAGGAACACGGCGATTACGTTCTCTCCCGCGCCGGAGGAGGTGACCATGACCCGGTCGCTGCTGCCCACGAGCCCGCGCTGGACGCCTTCGAGGAGGTTCACCGGGGCGCAGCAGTTGGCGATGTTGCCGTATTCGGTGAAGGTGTCGAGAAAGCGGTCGGCGGGGATGTCCAGGGCGGTGCGCCATGCGTTCGGGGCCCAGGCGACGGGCTGGTGGGTGACGAGGAAGTCGATGTCGGTGGTGGTCAGGCCGGCTTTGCCAAGGGTCCGTGCCACGACACGGGTGAGGTCTTGTGTGGCGTGGGCTGCGATCTCTTTGGTGATCTTCGGGTCTTTGAAGGTAGTGAAGAGCTGGGCCTGGTCCAGGCCCGAGGGACGGGGGCGGCTCAGCTGGGGGGTGCGGCGTTCAAAGATGATGCCCTGGTGGCGGCTGCCCTGACTGTGGGAGTGCGAGGCAATGTAGCCGAAGCCGTCCTCGACCCGGGAGATGAGCATGGCGACGGCAGCGTCGCCGGTATTGATGCTGAAGTAGTCCGACCGGTCGGTGACGTGGGAGTCGATGTAGCTGGCGACGATCAGGACGTTGCGCTTCATGCCAGCGCGGACCAACGCGCAGGCAGTCTCCAGCATCGTCACCCCCGACGAACAGCACGTATCGAGGGCGTAGGCGCCTGCGTTGGACAGCCCCAGCTTGTGCTGGACCAGCGAGGCGTTCGAGGGCAGGGCCAGGTCGGGAACCTGGGAGGCGACCAGCACCAGGTCCACCTCGTCCCAGTCGACGCCCGCATTCAGCAGGGCCATGGCTCCGGCCAGGGTCTCGGCGTCCGAGGGCAGCATCGGATGCGGGTGGAGGGACTCCCGGACCGATACCGGGTCCAGGGGCACACGCCGGCGCTCAACCGCGCCCTGGAAGGGGTCTGCCCTCTTCTTCTCCGGCAGAGCCCGCAGCCACGCGTCGAACCACGGCCGACCGCTCCAGCCCTCCTCATTGGTCTCCACACGCCCGGGCAGCATCGAGGTCTGCTCGATGACCGCGATGTACTCCTCGGGCAGGGCGGTCCGGGCGCGAAGCACCGCGGCCAGCTCAGCCACCCCGTCAGCCAGCAGTTTCTTCGCGGGGAGATAACCCGCCATCGCGATCGGTCCCGCACTCACAAAACTCATTGACGAACCCTCCTGGCGGTTTCGGCCCCCACAGGTACACCCCTGAGCCGGATGCATGTCCGCACGTGACCCAGCCGACGAAGGCACAGCTGGCAAGCAGGCGACGCACAAGCCCGCACAGTTGTCCCTTCAAGCATGACCTGGATATTTCACCTCAACCAGGCGCGTTCACCTCGAAAGGCGCACCACCCGCGCGCACCCAGCGTGCGGTTCGCCACCTCACCCGGTGGGCATCGGTGACCAGCGCGTCAACCAGGGCGGCACGGGCCGCCTCGTCGTTCCAGGCGATCTTCGATTTGCCCGGGACGGCATAGTCATGGGCGGTGCAGTACTCGGCGATGGCCTCGCGAGCGCCGGGGACTTCGCGGGCCACGGCCCGGATGGCCGCGATCAGCTGGGTGACGGTGTCCTGGGCGGCCACCGCGTCATCGAAGACGGTCGAGTCCAGGGCACGCCGGTGTTTCCCCTTGAGCACGCCGGTGGCCGCCACGACCTCTTCGACCTTGGTGAACAGCCGGTCCGGTGCCCTTGAGCGCTGCAGGCGGCGCCGGAAGTACGTCGGCAGCGACGGGTCGAAGGCCGTATCCAGCAAACCGAGCCTGCAGGCGGCCTTCCATCGCAGGTCGCAGCGCAGTTCCAGGACTGTCTCGAAGTCCGACAGGCCGTGCAGGTTCTGCAGCACCACATCGTGGGCACACACCTATTACCGTTTGCACTTCGTTAGCCGTCGACGGGAAGTTCCCTGCTCATAAGTTGCCCAGGTCATCGCATGAAGGGGTTTGCAGCAAATCTCAGCCGTCTCCGTTCACGGGCGGCTCCTTCAGCGGGTACCCGTCTCCGGTTCGGGCCGGGGCAGCTCGTCCAGGTCGAGGGTGAAGGTCCGCCCGTCGGCCAGCTCGATGGGGAGCTTGCCGGTGCCGTAGGGGTGGGTGCGTGCCGTGATGTAGCCGGCCCCGGCGGGTTCGGTGTGGACGACGACCTCCCCGGCGTACGGGTCCACGATCACGTAGACCGGAATGCCGTAGCGGCCGTACTTGGCAGTGCAGTCGTCGTAGTCCTTGCGTGCGGAGGAGACCGAGACCACCTCGGCGATCAGCAGGACGTCCTCGAAGCTGTAGCGCTTGCCCTGCTTCCGCGCGTCCTCACGCAGGATCGCCAGGTCGGGGGCGGAATTCTCGTCGGCAGGAAAGTCGATGTAGACGTCGGAGGCGGTCTTCGCGTGACGTCCCAGAGACACGATCGTGTCGTACAGCAACGACTTGATCGTGCTGGAGTGCTCGAAGCTCTGCGGGGTCATGATCACCTTCCCGTCCACGCCGAAGAAGACCGTGTAACCCTCGGGAAACTCGGTGTGCATGATCGCATCGACGCTCATCAACTGCTCCTTCCCGTCACACCCCAGAATACGGTCAAGGTACGAAAGCGCCACGAGGGTCCAGGCCCCTGGACCGACTCCGCCCAGGGGCGCGCCCGCCCGTTCCTGTGCCACGCCGCAGCGGCAGCAGGGCCTCAAGGACCGTGTCCGGCCAGGTGCAGCGCCGTCAGGAATCCGGTCGCACAGCTTTGTGCCGACCGCCGGCAGGCTGCAGAGCAGCGGCGGGCTCAGCCTCTCCAGCTGCGCCCGTCGGAGCTCGACGTCCATCTGGGTCCAGACTCCGGCCACCAGTAGCTGCCACCGCGGTGCTCCGGGCGCAGCGCAGCGCACAGCTGAATAAGCCGCTCGGTCCAGGAGTGCCGGTCTTCGTCGGTCCGATGCTGCACGCCGAACCAGCCCTCGGTGACCTGCCTCAGCCACGGGGCACCGTACCGCTTCGCCGCCAGGGCTTGTGCAAGTTCCCTGGTTGCGTGGTTGGTTGAGCACGGGCCGGTCGGCGTAGAGCAGGACAGGCGCGGGCTTCGTGATCATCGTGGTGTCTAAGTGGTCGCGCCCGTAAGTCCTTCGGGGGTTGACGGTGGGGCGTGATGTGTGCGGGTGCGGGGTGTTACAGATCCGGGCCGGTGAGGTAGAGGCCGCAGGCGCAGTCCAGGGCGTCTTCGGGTGTGCCGGCGAAGGTGCCGGTGGGCAGGAGCGTGTCCTGGTAGGTGTCGGTGCTGGCGAGGTAGAGAGCGAAGCCCCAGGTACTGGCGGAGCCGCCGTAGGGCAGGCGCATCAGTTTGATCACGTCGCCGCCGGGCAGCTCGCCGTCGGCGTAGGCGAAGGCGCCGCGGTGACGCACGTGCACCGAGGCCAGCTGGGGCCAGGCGGTGCGCGCGCGGGCGGACAGCCGCTGGGCGAGGGAGGTCTTGGTGGAGGGCGGCGGTGTGGGCATGGCGGTCATCCTGCCCGACCGTCGCCCGCTGCGGTGTGGCGGGCCCGCCCGGGCGGCGGGCGGGGCAGGCTGGGCCTGTTCTTGATCCACTTGACGATCGGTCCGCCATGCCTGTTGCCCCGGCCTGTCCGATAGCCCCGAGCTCCGCCGAGCGTGAGCGGTTGAAGAAGATGGCCTACGGTCACAGGACCGAGCACCGGCTGCGGGTGCGCGCTCAGGTGGTGCTGCATGCCGCGCGTGGACGCTCCAATGCGCGTATCGCGCGGGAGACGGGGCTGCACCTGGACACCGTGCGCCGCTGGCGGGGCCGGTTTGCCCGGGCGGGCCTGCCCGGACTGAAGGACCGTGAACGCTGCGGCCGCCCGGCCTCGTTCACGCCGGTGCAGGCCGCCGGGGTCAAGGCCGTGGCCTGCCGTCTCCCCGCCGAGAGCGGGGTGCCGATCTCGCGCTGGTCGTGCCCGGAGCTGGCCCGTGAGGCCATCGCGCGGGGCATCGTCGCCTTCGTATCGGCCTCCACCGTGCGCCGCTGGCTCAGGGCCGACGCGCTCAAGCCGTGGCAGCACCAGTCCTGGATCTTCATCACCGACCCGGACTTCCGCCCCAAGGCCAAGCGCGTCCTTGACCTGTACGCCCGCATTTTCGAGGGCACGCCGCTGGGCGAGGACGAGTACGTCATCAGCGCGGACGAGAAACCTCCATCCAGGCCCGCTTCCGCTGCCACCCCACTCTTCCGCCCGGGAAAGCGAGGGCGATGCGCGTCAACACACCTACCGGCGCGGCGGCGCACTCGCCTACCTCGCCGCCTACGACGTCCACGCCGCGAAGGTGTTCGGCCGTACCGAAGAACGCACCGGCATCGTCCCGTTCATGAACCTGGTCACCCAGGTCATGCGCACCGAGCCCTATGCCAGCGCCAAGCGCGTGTTCTGGATCGTGGACAACGGCTCCTCCCACCGCGGCCAGAAAGCCGCCGACCGGCTGACCGCAGCGTTCCCGAACGCGGCCATGGTCCACACCCGGTACACGCCTCCTGGCTGAACCAGATCGAGATCTACTTCTCCGTCGTGCAGCGCAAGGTCGTCTCACCCAACGACTTCACCGACCTCGCCGAGGTCAGGGACCGGCTCCGAGCATTCGAAGACCGCTACAACGCCACAGTACAGCCGTTCCAGTGGAAGTTCACCACCACCGACCTGGACGATCTGCTGGCCAGGCTCGACCGGCACACCGCCGATCACCACGAAGAATCCTCCGTCGCACTGGCAGCATGATCAACCCCCGAAGGACTTACGGTCACGGCACTACTGAGTTTTTCGTTGGTTCTGTGGGTGCAGGGGCTTCGGCGGTGTGAGCATGCTGGTGTGTCTTCCGAGTCGCAGGCTGTTGTTTCCGATGTCTCCGTTCTGCCTTTGACGCGGCCGCAGTTGGCCGAGGCCCGTCGCATGCGCGCGGTCGAGTTGTTCGAACTGGGACGTTCTACATCCGAGGTCGCGCGGATGGTGGGGATGCATCCCGAGAGCGTGCGCCGGTGGAGACGCCTGTGGGAGCAGGGTGGAGCTCAAGCTCTGCGGCGGCGGCCTGCCACCGGCCGGCCGCCCAAGCTGGATGACCCCCAAGTCGGGCTGGTGCGGGCCGCGTTGGAACAAGGCGCCCAGGCGCACGGGTTCGAGGCGGATCTGTGGACCCTGGAACGGGTCGGCGTGCTGGTGGAGCGGGTGACCGGGGTGAGGCTGGCCCGGGCATCCGTGTGGCGGCTGCTGACCGGGCGGCTGGGGTGGAGTCTGCAGCGTCCCCGACGTCAGGCCGTCGAGCGGGACGAGCCCGAGATCGCCCGATGGGTCGCCAAGGAGTGGCCACGCATCAAAATGGGGCGGTGAAGAAACGTGCCTGGATCGTATTCTTCGACGAATCAGGCGTGTCGCTGCTGCCCCAGGTACGCCGCACCTACGCACCCCGCGGGCACACTCCCATCCTGCGGCACCGGCTGAACTGGAAGCGCGCCGGGATGGCCGCCGCGCTGGGCTACCACGCCGCGGACCCCGAACGCGGCCCGCGAATGTGCTTCCACCTCAAACCCGGCAGCTGCAACACCACTTCCTTGAACGAGGTGCTGGAACAGGTCAAGGCCTTCTACGCTGGCGAATCGGTGGTGTTGGTGTGGGACGGACTGTCGGCCCACCGGAGTCGGGACATGCGGGCCTGGGCGGCCGAACAGGACTGGTTGACCCTGGAGCGGCTACCGGCCTACGCACCCGAACTCAACCCGGTGGAACTGCTGTGGTCGGCCATCAAGACCCGCGAGCTGGCCAACCTCGCCGGCGACCACCTCGCCGACATCGCCGACGCCGCCGAAAGCGGCATCCACCGGATCTGCTCCAACGAACAACTCCCGTGGTCCTTCCTCACCCATACCGGACTAACACTCCATCCCAAACCACCACAGAACTAACGAAAAACTCAGTAGGGTCTCTGCTGTCTCGGTTGGAAGGCACTTTCTGCGTGAAGGCTATCGGTTCGCGTCCCAAGGTCCATGTCACGGCGGACGGTTCGGGGGTGGTCGGGCATGCCGGGGCACGCCTGCTCGTGGATCTCGCCGATGCGACGGGACTGACGGCGGCGTACTCGAGCGTGCTGGGTTCGCTGCGGCCACGCGGGACCGGCCACGATCCCGGCCGGGTCGCCGTGGACCTTGCGGTGATGATCGCCGACGGCGGCGAGACGATCACCGATCTCGCGGTACTGCGGGACCAGGGCGAGGTGTTCGGACCGGTGGCGTCCACAGCCACCGCCTGGCGGCTGCTCGCCCAAATCGACGACAAGGTGCTCACCCGGGTGCGGACAGCTCGCGCCCAGGCCCGGGAGATAGCCTGGCTGCAGGCCGCCGAGAGCGGCGAAGGCATTCCCACAGTACGAGCCGGCGGACGCGAGGTGCCCGGTCTCGTGCTGGACCTCGATGCCACCCTGGTGACCTGCCATTCCGAGAAGCAGGACACCGCGCCGGCATACAAGGGCGGCTTCGGCTACCACCCGCTGCTGTGCTTCCCGGCCAGCACCCGCGGTGCCCTGGCCGGACGACTGCGTCCCGGAAACGCCGGGGCGAACACCGCGAGCGATCACATCACCGTGCTCGACGATGCCCTCGCTCAGCTCCCCGACGCCCACCGGCACGGCACCGACATCCTGATCCGCACCGACAGCGCCGGATGCTCCAAGCTGTTCCTCGCGCACATCCGTGACCTGCGCGAGCGCGGGATACGTACGTTCTTTTCGGTTGGCCATGCCGTCACCGAGCCCATCCGCAGGGCGATTCGCGCTGTTCCCGACCGGTTGTGGCATCCGGCCCTCGACCAGGACGGCAGCCTGCGCGAGGGCGCCGAGGCCGCCGAGCTGACCGGCATGGTCAGCCTGGTGGGCTATCCGGCCGGAACCCGGATCATCGTGCGCCGTGAACGCCCGCACCCCGGCGCCCAGCTCTCCTTGCTCGACACCGTCGAGTAGGACTTTGTTAGGTGGGTTGGCGTAGTTCGGGGTTGGTTGTTGGCTGGGGGTATGACTCCGGAGGAGCTTGCCGGGTGCCGGGACCGGTTGGAGGAGTTCGCGGCGGAGGTGTTCGCTCCGCTGGTGCGGTCGGACCAGCGGGCCAAGGGCGGGTTGTATCTGCGGGGCCTGCTGCTGGACGGGCGGCGCAAGTCGATGCAGCCGATGGCCCGCCGCCTCGGTGTTGATCACCAGCGGTTGCAGCAGTTCGTCACGTCGTCGACCTGGCTGGCCGCTGTGGTTCAGCGGCGGCTGGCCAGGCGGGCGGTGGCCGCGGTCTGTCCGGAAGTGTGGGTGGTGGATGACACCGCCTTCCCCAAGGATGGTGATCACTCGCCGGCGGTGGCAGTGCAGTACTGCGGCACGCTGGGCAAGAAGGCCAACTGCCAGGTCGCGGTGAGCGTGCACGCGGCCACCGATGCCGCTTCCTGCCCGCTGGCCTGGCGGCTGTTCGTGCCTGCGTGCTGGGACGGGCCAGCGGCCGCCGAGCGGCGCCGGCGCTGCCGGATCCCGCCCATGGTGCGTCACCGGCCCAAGTGGCAGCTGGCGCTGGACATGCTGGATGACCTGGCCGGGACCGGACTGCGGCCGCCAGTGGTGACCGCGGATGCCGCCTACGGCAGCAACGCCGCCTTCCGCACCGGGCTGGAGGAACGGCACCTGGCCTACGTGCTCCAGGTCAAAGGCGAGCTGACGGCCTATGCGGCGGACGCCCAGCCGGTGACACCGCCCTATGGCGGGCGGAGACCACGCCCGCTGTCCCGCTACCGCACCCGTCCGCTCAGCCTGCGCGGCCATGTGCTGACCGCCGGCCGCCGCCAGGCCGTCACCATCACCTGGCGCCACGGCTCCAAAGACCGTATGCGGTCCCGGTTCGTACTCCTTCGCGTCCGCCCGGCCGGGCGCCGCCCCCGGCCCGCCGCCGACGGCACCCTCTCCCTGCGCTGGCTGATCGCCCAGTGGCCCCCGGACGCCGACGAGCCGGTCAGGTACTGGCTGTCCAACCTGCCCGCCGACCTCCCGCCCAGTGTCCTGGTCCGGCTGGCCAAGACACGCTGGCGCATCGAGCACGACTACCGCGAACTGAAGACCGCCCTAGGCACTGTTTCTCGGATCACGTGCGAAGCCAGATGGCGAGGGCTGCGAGGGTGATGGTGCCGAGGTAGATGTAGCCGCGTTTCTCGTAGCGGGTTGCGACGGCGCGGAAGCCCTTGAGGCGGTTGATGGCCCGTTCAACGGTGTTGCGCTTCTTGTAACGCTCGCTGTCGAATCCGGTGGGCCGACCGCCGCGGGAACCTCGGTTTCGCCGGTGTCTTTGCTGGTCGAGGCGTTCGGGGATGGTGTGCCGGATTCCGCGTCGTCGCAGGTAACGGCGGTTCTTCCGGGACGTGTAGGCCTTGTCGGCCAGCACGTGATCGGGGCGGCTCCGTGGCCGCCCAACTCCGCTGCGGGGCACGGAAATCTGGCTCAGCACCCGCTCGAACTGAGGCCCGTCACCGTAGTGTCCGGGTGTCAGGACAAAGGTGAGGGGTCTGCATCGTCCGTCGGCAGCGAGGTGGATTTTGGTGGTGAACCCGCCGCGGGAACGTCCCAGGCATTCGCCGAGCGGACCACCTCCTCCAGCCGGACGACCAGTTTCCGCACCACCGGATCGACCTGGTTCGTACCCCGCCCCGCCCCCTTTTGAGGGGGCGGGGCCGAGGGGGCTTTCCTCGCGCCGGCAGCATGCTGGTGCGCCCGCACCGTGGTGGAGTCCACCGAGATGTCCCAGTCGATCCGGCCCTCTGCGTCCTCGGCCGCCTGGGCGCGAGACAGCAGCATCGCCCACGTTCCGTCCGCCGACCAGCGGCGATGACGTTTGTAGACCGTCTCCCACGGTCCGAACCGCTCCGGCAGGTCCCGCCACTGCACACCCGTCCGCACCCGATACAACACCCCGTTGATCACCCGCCGATGGTCACTCCACCGGCCTCCACGCGCACCACCACGAGGCAGGAGCGACTCCAGGCGATCCCACTCCGCATTCGTCAAATCCCCACGACCCATACACCCAGCCTGACCCCAACACCCATGTCACGTCAGGAGATCCGAGAAACAGTGCCTAGGTCTGGACCACTTCGAAGGCCGCAGCTGGAACGGCTGGCACCGCCACGTCACCCTCGTGACCGCCGCCCACCTCTTCCTGACCGAACAGCGCACCGACCCAAAAGCCCCTGCCAGGGCCTGACCCTCTACCAGGCCCTCGACCTCCTCCAGCACCTCCTCGCGACCTGGAACGGCCGCTGCCCCACCTGCAACCAACCCGCCCCCTGGCAGCCCTACGACACCACCTAACAAAGTCCTACGAGGGCCTGCGCCACCAGGTCTTCCTCACCGACACCCCCGTCGCGGGGAGTGGACCGGCCCAGTTCCCGGAAGTACGCCACCGCGGACATGCCACCGTGGAGGATCGCATCCGCTGCGGGAAGGACACCGGCCTCGGCCGTTTTCCCTCCCGCCAGTTCAACATCAACACCGCCTGGCTCGAACTGTCCCTGGCCGCCGGCGACCTGATCGCCTGGACACAGCTCCTGCTGCTGGACGGCGAACTGGCCACCGCCGAGCCGAAGCGACTCCGCTACCAGTTCCTCCACCTCGCCGCCCGCCCCACCCGCAGCTGCCGCCGTCTCCGCCTGCGGATCTCCGCGACCTGGTCCTGGCGAAATGAACTGGCCGACGCCTTCCATCGGCTCGCCGCCCTGCCCCGACCCGCCGGCTGAACGGTGCACCCCTGACCGCCCACGACCTCAAGGATCTCGAAGACCCGGCCACCGCGCCGGAACTCAGCCATGCCCCACGGCCCGAACTCATCGGCGCCACCCACAAATTAACGATCAGCAGCACCCCACCACCCCCAGCGAAAGAGCCAGGCTAGTGGGCACCGGGAACCAGAACGATCTCTTCCAGCTCGGTCCCGGGCGGCCCCCACCCAATGTAGTAGTCACGGTTTTCGGGCTCCTCGGGGCGGCGGCGGACCGCGATCCACCGCGCCCACGCCCAGGGTCCTGCCTCCGGATCGGGGATCTGGCGGACCCACCACCGCCAGGTGCGACTGCCGAGCTGGCTGGGTCCGGCGGGCAGGGTGACCCACTCGTCCTCGGTCGCGACGCGCTCGACCAGGCGGGCGAGGTGGCGCCAGCCGGGGCGGGGCAGCACGGTGTGGTCGGCCTGCACGTTGACCACATAGGGCAGGTGGTGTTCTTCGAGGAAGCCGCAGAAGGCCCCGCCGTGGCCGCAGACCTCGTCGGCGGCCACCCACACCCGTCCCTGCGGCAGGTCGGGCAGGATCCGGGAGATCATCTGCTCTGCCAGACGCGGCTTGGCCGCGAAGACGACCTCGTCGGGGGCGTACGCCGCACGGCACCGCGGCCGGTCCTCGGCCCGCTCCTTGGGCAGGTACAACTCCCGGTCGACCAGGGCTTGTCCGGCGCCGGTGGCCCAGGCGGCCATCACCCCGATCTGGCAGGGGCACACCCCGCCCAGGGCTCCGGAATATTGACGGGCCACCCCGGCTGAGGTGACCTCGGCGGTGTGGACATTCTGATGATTGGACCTTGCAGATCCGGGGAGGAGTGTCGTGGCGGGACGGAAGTCTCCGTTTCCGGGGGAGTTCAGGAGTGTCCATCCTCTCTGTCTCTGTGTGTGGAGGGTTTCGTTAAGTGGCCTGGGGCTGTTGTTCTGTGGTGTGGTGTCGGTTCTCGTGGTCGATGGGTGACGGCTGGTCGCAGGCTGAGTGTCTGCGGCGGGGGTTGTGCCAGTCGGTGGTGCAGGTCGCGGTCTTGATTGGGGCCTCGGCCCGTGTCGTGAAACGGCGCGGGTGGATGGACTCGGTCTTCAGGGTCGAGTTGGTCGCCTCGGCGGCCGCGTTGTCCAGGGCGGAGCCGGCACGTCCCGTGGGTTGCACCACGCCCAGGCGGTCACATGCCTCGCCGGAGATCCTGGGCGTACTCGCTGCCCCGGTCCGTGTGCGTGATGACGCGGTGCGCGTTGCCGCCGCGGGTGGCGGCGGCCATGTGCAGGGCGCCGACGCGTGCCCTCGCTGACCCCGAGGCCCCCCGCAACCCGGGCGATCGGCTTCCCGGCCTCACGGACGATCCGGACGGCCCCGGCCCAGAACTCCGCCTCGAACCTCTTGCACATCTCTGCCATCAAACTTCCTCATAGCAGGCATCTCCACACTACGAGGAGAGACAGTACAACGCAGCCGCCGCTGTGGCCGGGGGAGGCCAGGATCGCGGCGGCTGCCAGATGATCTTTACGGGAGTGGCGGGTGAAGGCAAGCGATCCAGCACCCTCCCGAAGGTAAACAGGACTTTCGCCCCGACCATCAGACAACCTCGCGCCCGGTTCTCCGCCAGCGGCACCCCCTTCTTCTGGCCATCCAGCGAGACCAGGCCAGGCTCAGACCGCCATGGTGAACAGCAACGCGGCCAGGATGGCTGCAGCGGCCAGAGCCAGCATCAGCTCCCGGATCCGCCCCCACCAGAACTGGCGCCCGCGCTCACACGGCAGGACCACACCACGCTCCACACACACCTCACACGCACACCTCACAGGACACTCAACCCCGTACTCCCAGAAAAGCAACGGAATCGCACCCACACCGGGCAGCACAGCACGGATTCAACCAGCGCTAGCCCACTTCACCCCGATGGAGCGTGAGGTCGCGTCTTCGGTGCGGTGTAAAAGGCTCGACGAGGGGTTCCGTGGGGTTGATGTGATGCGGCCTTGGTGAGGGACACGCGGGCCGGGGGTGCGAGGTGGATCACTTCTGTCTCGGTGGGGTGGAGCAGGTCGCGGCGTATGCGTTCGAGTTGGCGCGGGCCGGTGGGGGTGGTGGTGAAGCCGTGCCATCCGGTCGCGGTGCGGGACGGGACGGCGAAGGCCAGGCTGACGCAGGAGGTCTCGCCGGGGAAGCGGCCGATGGCCTTGACCCGGCGCCGGGTCTTGCCGGAGGTCCGCTGGATGAAGCTGGAGTGGCGGATCCGCTTGTGGTGCTCGGCAGGGAAGCGCAGGGAGGCGGTGAGTGGACTCCGGTCTGCCAGAAGGGGCTTGAGGGCTGCGGGGTAGCTCTTCTCCCACTTCGCGGCGAAGGCGTCGGTGCGGCGCTGAACGGTCTCGACGAGCCGCTGACCAGGCGGGATACTGAGCTCGCTGGTATCGAAGTTCTCCCAGAACTCCTTCTTGACCTGCTCGAGGTCGTGGCGGCTGGCCTTCGAGGTGACGTTGCGGCATTGGTGTATCAGACACCGCTGGCGCGGGCTGCGGCCCAGGACGGGCTCGCAGGCGGAGATGAGGGCGCTGCCGCCGTCGGATATCACCAGCAGCGGCGGGGTGAGGCCGCGGTCGAGGAGTCCCTGGAGGAAGCCGGCCCAGGCGTCGTGGGATTGGGAGCCGGCGGCTTCCAGGCCGATGAGGACGGGCCTGCCGCCGGTGTCGATGCCCCAGGCGGCGAGCACCGGCTCCGCGGGAGCGTTCGGGTGCATGCGGAAGGGCGAGGCGTCGATGAACAAGCAGTCCAGCGTGACGCCGGACAGATCGCGTTCGCGCCAGGCGTCGTACTCGGTGCGGACCGCCTGGCAGATGCTGGAGAGCGTGGACTTCGACAGCGCCGCATCCGGGCCCAAATGCCTCGGCGGGGATGTTCCGAACGTCGCGGGTGGACAGGCCGCGCACGAACGAGGCGATGACGAGGGACTCGAGCGCGTTCGTGCGGGTCACCGTCGTCCCGAACAGACGCGAGGCGAACTTCTCGCTCGTGCCGCGCAGCTCGGGCTTCTTGACCTTGACCGGCCCGGATGTGGTCTTGATGACCGCCTCCCGGGGGTGCGTTGGCGGTGCCCGGCCCGCACCACCGGCGCCACGGGGCTGTCCTCGGCCGCATCCCGGCCGTCGTCGTCCTGGGCCGCAGCGGTGTCGGCGCGCTGGTACCGGGCGCGGCCGGGGAACTCACCCGCCTCAGCCGCCAGGGCCGTCTGGATGATCAGCTTCGCGCCGGGCCGGGCCACCTGCTCCAGGCAGTCGGCCAGCGGCCGGCCCTCAGCGAAGACGGCATCGATCCCGGCACGGAACGCCCCGGTAGGCGATACTCGCTCGTGCACGAGAATAGGTCCTTCCCTACGAACTTGGCGGTCCAGTACGAAACCTACGCTCGTCGCCTTTTACACCACTTTCTGGACACGACTGAGTTACAC
The DNA here is from genome assembly GCF_006088715.1 of Streptomyces sp. YIM 121038. Classification (NCBI taxonomy): domain Bacteria; kingdom Bacillati; phylum Actinomycetota; class Actinomycetes; order Kitasatosporales; family Streptomycetaceae; genus Streptomyces; species Streptomyces sp. YIM 121038. The sequence goes on along the minus strand of NZ_CP030772.1, from coordinate 419,017 downwards.
CGCTTCATTCACAGTCCCCGTGTGAGCCGCGATGAATCGAATGGAGGTGCAGGATCGTGCGCCACGAGGTGATAGGTCGTTGGCCCTGGCAGTCGATCTTCCTTGCGGATGCGGTGCACCAGCGCCTGGTCGCGCTGGAGGTTGCGGTGGCTTCAGCCCGGCGAGGGGTGTGGCCACGCTCCTCTGGTGGCGCTGGGCGTCAGGGCCTCGCCTCGGGTCCTGCCCGTCCAGCGGGAGGTTCCGGCTACCGCTGGTTCAACGTTCGTATCCGGTGGGGGTGGGTAGGGCGGAGCTGTGAGATACTACGGTGCGTACCCGTTGAGTCGCATTGCGTGAGGGGGTGGATTGGTCGTGCCTGTGGTGGAGTTGACGCGGGGTTTCCGGTTTGCTCTGGATGTTTCGCCGCGGGTGGGGGCGGAGTTGGCGCGGCATGCGGGGGCGGCGCGGTGGGCGTACAACTACGCGTTGGCGAAGAAGACCGCTTCCTATCGTGCGTGGGCGCAGCGGCGTAATGCTCTGGTGGATGCGGGTGTGGGCAAGGCGGAGGCGTCGAAGCGGTTGAGGGCACAGGCTGCTCTGCGGGGGCGTGAGGCGGCAGCGTGGGAGTATCACCGCAAGGTGCTGGTGTCGTGGACGCGTAGGAATCCCAAGCTGGTACGGGAGCCCGCCAACGCTGATCCTGAGGTGCTGGCGCGTCTGAGGGAGCTGCGTGAGGATGTCGAGCGGGGCAGCCTGGAGCATCGTCGGCTGCTGGCTGAGGCGCGGGCTTGGTGCGATGCGGCCAAGGGCGGGCAGTTCGCGGCGGGGGATCGGTTTCCGTCGGCGATGGATATCTGTGCGTTGTGGCGTGATGAGCGTGACGTAGTGTGCTCGGGCGAGGATGGCCCTTGGCACGGGGAGGTGTCCAGTTATGCGTTCTCGGGCGGGTTTGACCGGGCGGAGCGGGCGTGGAAGAACTGGACTGACAGTCTCGCCGGGCTGCGGGCGGGGCGTGCGGTGGGGTTTCCCCGGTTCAAGAAGAAGGGCCGCAGTACGGATTCGTTCATGCTGTGCCACGACGTGAACCATCCGGCCATCCGCATCGAGCAGCACCAAGGCGCGGGTGCCTATCACTATCTTCAGCTGCCGAAGATCGGCCGGGTGCGGACATGGGACGACGCCCGCCGCCTGGCCAAGCTGGTGAAGAGTGGGCGGGCGGTGATCTCGTCGGTGACGATCAGCCGGGCCGCGGACCGCTGGTACGCCTCCGTGGTCTGCCGCATCGAGCAGGATGTCCCGGTGGCGTTCAAGCACACCGCTGCTGACGGTACGAGTGCTCTCTACCTCAGCCACTCTGAGGCCATCACGGCTGCCGCGGCGTGTGCGAAGCAGGCCTTGGCCGCACAGGCAGAGCAGCACAAGCGGCGCGGAGACCAGCAGGCCGCCGCGAAACTCGCCCAGATCACCCACGCCCTCGCCCCCTGCTCACCGGGCACCTGCGCCGACGCGGCCGAGCGGGCCCGCGCCCGCCAGCTCGCCCAGGTCCACGGCGGGCCGGTGCAGCGTGTCGGGAAGAACACCCCTACCCAGCGGGTGGGCGGCCTCGTCGGGGTGGACCTGGGGTCGAAACATCTTGCCACCCTCACCGCGCGCCTGGACCAGTCCGATCCTGGCTCGATGACCGTGGCCGCCCCCAAGAGCCTCAACACCATGCTGGGTAAACTCGCGCGCGCCCAGCAGGTGCTGTCACGGAAGATGAAGTCCTCTGGCCGGCGCCAGAAGGCGGCCCGCCGGGTGGCCCGGATCCACCACAAGGTGGCCCTGCACCGCGCCGGAGCCCTTCATGACGTCTCCAAGCGTCTGACCACTGGCTTCACCCAGGTGGCGATCGAGAACCTGAACCTGGTCCAGCTCACCGCCTCCAGCAAAGGAACAGCAGAAAACCCCGGCAAGAACGTGAAGGTGAAAGCAGCCTTCAACCGGCACCTCCTCGATTCAGCCCTGGGTGAGCTGCGTCGTCAGCTCACTTATAAAAGCCTCTGGTACGGGTCCGAACTCCTGGTTTTGGACAAGGGATCGGCACCGAACCAGACGTGTGGACAGTGCGGAGAGCGAAACCCAAACTCCCCGCCCCTCCACGCGCGCTTCACCTGCTTCACGTGCGGTCATACCGCGGACCGCACGCACAACAGCGCCAGCGCCATCCGGCGGCTCGCGCGAGAGCAGATCGCGGCAGTGGCCTCCGATAGGGGGGACACTCAAAACGCTCGCCGAGCCTCAGTAAGACCCGACAACCCACGGGAAACCGGGCATGGAGCGATGAAACGAGAAGACCCCGGCCACGCCGCTGGCCGCGGGCCCTCCAGCGGGTAACCCGCTGGCGTCCCACACCACCCAGCAACACCCCCAACTCCACAGAGCGAGAGCAAACACACCGGACAGCCCTCAGGAAGACGGCTCTTCACTCCACCAAATCGGCGAGGCCGCAGAGGCCATCCAGCACGAACACCAGCGCCACGAGCCAGCTGCCCAGACTAGGGATAATCCTGTGAGAACAGTGGCACCAGGTGTTAACGAGGCAAGAAGTATGCAGGGCGGCTCCCCACACAAGGGAGAGCACACCAGCGTGTGACGGGATCCTGGCGCACGTGGGGCGATCTATGCAGTAGAAGCCGTCAATGGATCGGCCACATTGCCGCCGGAACCAATAGGGACGATCCCTCACCACGGCAACGGCCTGCGCTTATGCACCATCGGGACGATCTGTACGCGATCGCATACGGTCACGGAAGGCAAGGCTTCCCCACCCGCCGGAGGACGATCACGAGGCGATGACTATTTGCCAGCCGCCGCAGATTCCCACGTGCGTGTCGTGATTGGTGGATAGCTCCCTACCCGAGACACCTAACCCATCGACTTCATTGAACCTCTTTCATCCTCCGGCGTCGGGCACCTTCACCAGGCCGCTCACCTGTGAAGGCGCGATGCTCTTTCACCCTCGGAGCCCCAGGGTGAAAGGGGTTCATTGAGTTCCCCACGGTTGGACGATCCTACCCCGTCGACGTTTTACTGCGGGACTTCGGTAGCCCGCGCGTCGCCGCGCTCTAGTATTCCAGTGGCACTTCACCATTCGTGCTGGTCAGAGGCGGTCTTTCGACTCTAGCGGTGTGACGGTGCCTCAGAACCCTTCGCGAATCCGGGTAGCGAGGGTGTGATCTGGACTGTTGTGCGAGGTGGTCCGGGCGGCGAGAGTTCGCGGCATGGCGACGGGACCTGGTTCTGGCGTGAGGGGTCTCTACTTCCTCAACACGCGGGATCCGAGGTCCCGTTGGTGCGCGTCAGTACATCCGAGTCGTCGGTGTCGGGCAAGTCGGCTGGTCACGACTGTGACTGCCTGGCGCATCGGGCGGGGAACGCAGCCGACGGCACTCAGCGTGAGCGTGTGTACTCCTCGGATCTGAACCGGCGGCAGTGGCGGGTGGTCCGGGCACTGATTCCGGTGCCGGCGTGGTTGCGGGGGCGGGGCGGGCGGCCGGAAGGCTATTGCCACCGGGTCATGATCGATGCGGTGTTGTACCTGGTGAACATCGGGATCAAGTGGGAGCGAGGTGCCGGTGGACTTCGCGGCGTGGAAGGCGGTCTATCGCTTCTTCCGCCGTTGGCAGCAGTGCGGATTCCCCGACTGCCTGCATGACGCGCTGCGCGAGCTGGCCCGCAAGGCGGCGGGGAAGAAGGCGCGGCCGACGGCCGCGATCGTGGACTCTCAGAGCGTGAAGGCGTCCTGGCACGTCGCCGCGGAGCCCCGCGCCTTCAATGGCGGGAAGAAGGTCACGGGCCGTAAGCGGCACCTGGTGGCGGACACCCTCGGCCTGCTCCTCGTGGTGCCGGTGACCACGGCCGGCCTGCAGGACCGGGACGTGGCCGTGCCCCTGCTTGCGCGACTGCGCCGCGGCTTCGCCACGGTTCGCAAGGTGTGGACTGACGGCGGATGGGCCTTGACCCTGGACTTTGAACACGTCTATGCGGCTCGGGCCAGGGTAGTTGATGTTGTTTGGAGGACGTCCTCGTAGGCGATTGGCGATCGCTGTCCGAGGTAGGAGTGCCGGCGTCTGGTGTTGTATCGGGTCAGCCAGCGGAAGGCGTCGAGTCGGGCTTCGCGCTCGTTCGGCCAGCTCTTTCGGCCTTGGAGGGTTTCCCTTTTGAACGTTGCGTTGAAGCTCTCCGCGGCGGCATTGTCCGCGCTGGACCCGACTGCGCTCATGCTCTGCTGCACCCCTGCTGACCTGCAGACTGCAGCGAAGGCCCGACTCGTATATTGCGAGCCGTGATCGGTATGCATCACGGCCTCGGCCAGGCTCCCGCGAGTCCGCTCGGCAGCCTTGAGGGCGTCGATGACGAGCTCCGTGCGCATGTGATCGGCGATCGCCCACCCGGCCAGACGGCGTGAGCAGAGGTCGAGAACGGTCGCGAGATAGAGCGGCTTCGCGCCGCTGACCGGCAAGTATGTGATGTCACCGACGTACTTCGTGTTCACCGCGGTCGCAGTGAAGTCGCGGCCGATCAGATCCGGCGCCTTCACCGCAGCGGGGTCCGGGACGGTTGTGCGGTGCCGACGCCGCAGACGGACCCCGGCCAGGCCGATGGTCCGCATGATCCTCGCGACACGCTTGTGACTGACCACCAGGCCGCCGTCCTCGCGGAGTTCGGCGGTGATCCCCGGGGCACCGTAGACGCCATTGGAGTCCTGGTGGACCTTGCGTATCCGAGCCGCGAGTTCGGCCTCGGCAGCCTGCCGGGCCGTCCGTGCTGCCGAGGTGCGGCGCCAGTAGGAGAAGCCCGAGCGGGCGATCCCCAGCAGCGAGCACAACCGCGTGACGCCGAAGTGGCGCTGGTGGTCCTCAACGAACTGGCAGCGGTTCACCAGCGCGTCTCCCCGGCGAAATACCGGGCAGCCTTGCGAAGAATGTCACGCTCCTCCTCCAGTTCCCGGATCCTCTTCCGCGCGGCGACCAGCTCTGCTTCCACCGAGTCCGGGACCTTGGCCGGAGCCGAGCCGCGGCACGCGGCGCGGAGTGCGCGCCGGGGCGCCGACCGTCAGCAGCCCGGATCCAGTTGCGCAGCGTCTCGGTGTTCACCCCGAGACCGGTGGCAACCGACTTGATCGTCGCTCCCGGCCCCGAGCGGTACAACGCGACCGCGTCCGCCTTGAACTCGGCGGGGTAGTGCTTCATAGCCATCTGTACGGGACTCCATATCCACCCGGACCATCAAGATCCAAGTGACTCTGGTGTCCAAAGCCCGGGGTCAGGGCCCGATGTCCGGATCGCCGGCACGCACTCTCGACCAGCTGAAGGCCCGCCTTGGGCCTGCCGAGAACAGCACCGCAGATCCAATCTGACAGTTATTTACGAACGTGCCCCGCCTCGGCGGGGATGGCGCACTTCGCACGTCGTTTCACCTTCACTGCATCGGCCTTCGCCGAGGCGGGATCCCAGCTCTCGGGCAGGAACAGACGCCAGTTCACCGCCGCCGAGGCCCCGTTGGAAGCCAGATGCAGCAAGACCCCGGCCCGGCAGTGGGTGACCTTGCCCGCAGTGCCGGTGTACTGCCTGCTCACGCACGCGGACACGCCCCCGTCCTTGAGGAACCCGGTGTCACCGATGATCAGCGCGAGAACTCGTCTGCCAGGAGCTTCGTCGTTGCGCAGGACTGTCCAACTCGCCGTCAGCACCGCCAGCTTAGAAAACGCTCAGTGAGCTTCTTCAGTGTTGCCGCTCGAGGGTGAGGACGGCTTTGGCGATGGACGTCATGCGGTTGGGGCTGTATCGGGATCTGCGGAAGGTCTGCCAGGACTTCAGGCGGGTGATGCCGCGTTCGACCGGTGCCCGTGCTGTGGCCAGGGTCCGGTTGACGGTTTTCTCGGTGGGGGTGAGTTCCTGCAGGGGTCTGCGTTTGATGCCCGTGGTCAGCCAGGGGCCGCCGCCCTGGTAGGCGAGATCGGCCAGGATCAGGATGGGGACGCCCTGGCGCTCGCAGATGCGGATGATCCAGTGAGTGCGGGCGGCGGTCAGGTCGTGAGACCGGCCCGGCGGCGTGGGTGAAAGCCACAGCAGCCGGCCGCCGGGATCGGTGACCACCTGCACGTTCACCGCGTGCCGGCGGTGCTTGTGGGAGTAGTCGGCTCGTCCGTCGCCGATCCGGTCGCACTCGGCGGGGGTGCCGTCCAGCAGGACGAAGTCGGGACCGGTCTCGCGCAGGACCTTCAGCAGTCCCGGTGCACGCTCGGCGAGCAGGTGGATGACCGTGCTGGTGTAGGCGTGGGCGGTGGGCTGGCTGATCCCGAACCCGGCAGCGATCTTCGCCAGGGTGGTGTGTTCGCGCAGGTACACCGGTGCCACCATCGCGCGCTGAGACGGGCGGAGCTTGCAGCGCCGGTCGCCCTCACGCGTGACGATCAGCATGGTGCCCCACTCCACGAGTGCACGGGGCAGGTCGAGTGCGGCAGGATGGATGACCAACGAGGCCCCCGAGCAGCATGGTTGAGACGTCAGACATCTCGATCAACATCCCGGGGGCCTCACTCGCTGCGCTATAGGCCGTCACCTGATCGGTGGCCAACTCAAAGAAGCTCAATGATCCAGCTCGAACTCCTCCGCACCTGGAGCCCAGCATGATCCACCACTTCTGAATTACCTTTCGGTATGCCGTAGCGGCCGTACTTCACGGTGCGGTCGTCGTAGTCCTTGCGGGCGGAGGAGAGCGACACCACCTCCGCGATCAGCAGGACATCCTCGAAGCTGTACCGCTTGCCCTGCTTGTGTGCGTTCTCCCGCAGGATCGCCAGGTCAGGAGCGGAGTTCTCATCCGCCGGGAAGTCGATGTACACATCCGATGTCACCTTCGCATGACGCCCCAGCGCGAGTGTGTCAATCTGTAGCGAACGGATGGTGCTGGAGTGCTCCTCACTCTGCGGAGTCATGATCACCTTCCCGTGAGCTCCGAAGAAGACCGTGTAGCCCTCCGGGAACTCGGTGTGCATGATCGCGTCAACGCCCATCAGCGGCTCCTTCCCGTCACCTCCCAGAATACGGCGCGCGTACGGGGCAGCGGGTCCCGCCAACAGACCCAGAGGGGCCGCGACGGCGGTGCCGCGCGTCTCCGCCTGCTTCGCTCACGTTCGTGACGGCGACTGGGCCGGTACGCGCATGCCGGGGAGGGCGATGGCTGGCAACTGGGCTGGGAAGCGCCTGCGCGAGGGGCAGACAGCGGTCGTGGGCCGGTGCATGATGCGTGCCAGGGACGCTGAGACGGCCGCCCGGCTCCCCTGCGGCAACCGTCTCGCGTCCTCGACCGTGGCGCCGCGATAGCGGGAGAGTTGTCGGCCCCACGGGAGCCAGGGCACACGGCAGGAGGCCCCACGCCGAAACGCGGCCCCACCACCGTGTGCCCTGCGCCTACCCCCAGCCCCGCCCGCCCACACCCCGACCCGCGTCAACGACCCAAAATCGCTTGACGCTTCCACGGACCGTGACCGCCCCGCTGCAAGGCCACCAGCACAGCGCGCTGCGGCCCAACGAGACGGCGCTGGAGATGCCCGGGAAGTGCCGAAACGATCGCTGTGCTGATCAGGCCGACGGCGCCCCGCATCGTCATCGCGTGGGCAAGTGTCAATGGCCACGAGTTCCCCCCGGTGGCGGACGGCTGGCGGACACGAGAACTCCCCACGGATTCCCCGCGGACAGCGGATTTCCCTTCCTGGTCCACGCGATCCTTCCTGGAACATGGCCAGTTGATGGGCCTCACCCCCTTGCCCGAAGTCGCCTCGGTGAGCCGAAACGAATCACCCTGAGCTTGACTCTGTCGGGGATCTTGGAGTTCCTCGGTGCGACAGCATGATCGACAGGCATGCTCGGGTAGTTCCGCCGACCGACGCAGCTGTCGAGGTGCCCCTTGTCGCTCCGCCCTCGTTCCGGTGAGCAGGTCCCGTCTCTGACCGCGCAAGTCGCGCGGGCGAGCAACCCGGGCGGGACGACGGCGATATGGGTACGCGACCGCCTCGATGGGCTGTGGTGCGATGAGGACTTCGCCGACTGGTACCCGCGGGACGGGCGGCCGGGGCTCTCGCCTGCTCAACTGGCCACGGTCTGTGTGCTGCAGTTCCTGCTCGGCCTGTCGGACCGGCAGGCCGCCGAGGCGGTCCGCTGCCGCATCGACTTCAAGTACGCCCTGGCGATGGAGCTGGACGATCCCGGGTTCCACCACAGTGTGCTGGCCGACTTCCGCGACCGTCTCGCCGAAGGCGACCGCGCCGACCGCCTCCTCGACCTCGCGCTGGCCCGCCTCAAGGAGGCCAGACTGGTGCGCGAGCGCACCACGCAGCGCACCGACTCCACCCACGTCCTGGCCGCGGTGCGCGACCTGACCCGCCTGGAGCTGATCACCGAGGCAGTCCGCGCCGCACTCGAAGAAGTCGCTGGTTCTTCCCCGCACCTGCTCGACGGCCTGGTCGACGAGGACTGGGGGCTCCGCTACGGCCGGCCGGTCCGTCTGGGCAAGAACCCCACCAAGCCCATGACCAGGATCCTCGCCACCGGAAACGACGCCGCCCGGCTCCTGGAACACCTCTACCGGCACGGAGCAGACCGCACGCCCGGCTCCCGTGTCCAGGCCCTGCGCCAGATCATGGTGCAGAACTACCACCGTGATCAGGCAGGTCGGCTGCGCTGGCGCACCGCCGAGAAGGAAGGCGGGCCTGGACTGCCGTCCTCGTCCCGGGCGATCGTCTCGCCCTACGACACCTCGGCCCGCTACGCGAGGCACGGGCACATCATCAGCTGGAAGGGGTTCGCCGCTCATCTGACGGAGACCTGTGCTCCCGACGGCCCCAACGTGATCACGGATGTCGCGACCACTGCGGCTACCACCCACGACAGCCAGGTCCTGCCCGGCATCCACACCCGCCTGGCGCGTCGCGGACTGCTGCCCGCCGAGCACCTGGTCGACACTGGCTACACCTCCCTGCCCCACCTGGAACAGGCCACCCGTGAACACCAGGTCACCGTCTCCGGGCCGCTGAAGAGCAACCCCACCCACCAGCACCGCCGAGGCGAGGGCTTCGCCCGGGACGACTTCCACATCGACTACGACCGTCAGCAGGTCACCTGCCCCCAGGGACAGGTCAGCGCGGGCTGGCACGGCCCCTACCCGACCTCCTCGCCGACCGCGGCCCCGCTGATCGTGGCCAGATTCACCAAGACCCAGTGCCAGCCCTGCCCGGCCCGCACCCAGTGCACCACCGCCCGCGAAAGCCACCGCACCGTGGGCTTTCCCCCACGAGAACTCCGCGACCTGCAACTTCGCGTCCGCGCCGAGCAGCAGAAGCCCGAGTGGAAGACCCGCTACGCGGTCCGCTCCGGAGTGGAGGGCACGGTCAACGAGTTCGCCCACGGCCACGGCATGCGGCGCTGCCGCTACCGAGGACAGGGAAAGGCCCACATCCAGCACATCCTGACGGCCATCGCCGTCAACATCGAGCGCCTCAGCCAACTGCCACCGGCCGAGGAAGTACCCGCTCCCCGCCAACCGACCGCCTTCCAGCACTACCTCGACCAGCACGCGATACCCCCGGCCCAAGTCCTGGCGAACCCTGGGAACCTGACCCCCGCATCTTCAAGATCCCCGACAGAGTCAAGCTGAGGGCCCACGACATGGGCATGGTGAAGTCAGGGTTTCGTCGTTCTCGTGATCGGTGTGGAATGATCACGTGAGTCCGGGGGTCGCCAGCGGTCGGTTCATGTCCCGCCCGTGATGGCGCAGGCCCTCGGTGATGTTGTCCCGTCCTGCCAGGCGGAGTGCGCCGATGGCCAGATTCCGCGGGGAGGCCATCACCGGTGGTGCCCCGCCGGTCCGCACCCGCGAGGCGTCCTCCTCGAACGTCACGTCCCGGACGTGGTGCTCGCGATTCTCGATGGCCCCGTGTCCGCGCACGCGTTCCGCCAGGTCAGCGGGTGGCGCCTGGTGAGCTGTCAGGCGCGTGATCGCGTAGACGCGTTCGAGTGACACCTTCCCGGTGCGCATGGTGCGCCGTCGGCGGACGATCTGCAGTGCCTGGCCGGCGTGCGGGAACGGCAGCCGGGGCACGGTGACGGCCTTGAGCCGGCGGATCTCATCGCGGCCGTGGGCGGTGGCCCGGGTGCGGTCCATCAGGGCACTTCCGTCCAGGCAAGGTCCTTCACCCGCGTGTGCAGGGCCGGGTGGTTGCCTTTGAGTACGGCGATGTAGTGCGCGTTCTTCTCCTCGACCAGGAACCCCGCGTGGCCGGTCCGGGTCAGCAGCGGGTCGAAGGCCGCCACCGCACCGGTCAGGTCCAGCGGCTCCAGCAGTGGCCGGAACGCGGTGATCTCGTTGCTTTTGGCGCCGGCCTCGCGCTGGGCGAGCACGATGCCGTCGTCGCGCAGCGCGGAGATCAGGTGGACGCAGCGGGCCGTCGGCACGGATCGCGCCGCGAAGGGACGTGCCGTCCACCGCGACCGCTGCCCGCGCCGGACGGTTCGGCGGGCATCCGTCCTGGCTGGCGGCGCGGGAGGCGGCGGCGCGAGCGGTGAGCCAGCCGCCGGTCACCGCGTCGAACGCGTCGCCGTCGACGCGTTGCAGTACCCGGCGCACGGTCGCCTCGCCGGGCGGCCTCCAGGGCCGGTCCGGATCGCGCAGCGAGGCGACCGTGCGCCGGACAACAACCGGTCACAGGCGTCGGCGGCCCACTCGGCGATCGCGGCCAGAGACTTTGCTCCGGCCAGGACCGCGCAGGCGGCCACGGCCAGGACCTACGGCAGCGGGTGCCGACGCCCCCGGCGGCGGCGCGGGTCGGGCAGACGCGACAACCGGTCCAGCAGATCGGGCAGATCATCGGGGCAGGCCGGAACGCGGCCCGCGAGTTGGCCCAGCCCAGCGGGGACGGGTGATGACGGCGCAGCAGGCACGGTCTTCTTCTGTGGTGATCAGCGAACTCGACACTCCATGATCACCGGAAGCCGTGCCTGCAGGCACATCCATGCCCGTCACGAACCGCCCACCACCGCCGCCGACTTGGGGCATCGGATACATAGCGACGGCTTCGGACCGACCGCGACAACGACGGAGCCCTGGGCCATGGCCACCCTCAAAGGCTGACGCCTTCTGCGAAAGCTCCGCCGTAGTACCAACCGCATCACCGACATCGTGAAGACCGCCCTCGTCCTTCACCACGCATCAGCATGAGCTTGGAAAGGGCTCAATGAGCAGCTTCGAAGGCCTCCATCACCTGAGCTGACACGCGACCACGGTCGTTTACCTCGAAGCCTTTTCCTCGCGCCCATGCCCGCACTTCTTCGGGCTTCGGGCCGCTAATGTCGGTCTTGCGTGCCCTTGTTCCCTTCTTCACACGGCCCATCTTTCGTCCCTTTTCGATGAATGGGCGCAAAGCCGCGTCGAGCTTGTCGTAGTTCTCCGGAGTGAGGTCAATCTCGTAAGTCACACCATTGAGTGAGAACGTGTGTGCGCTCACCTCTTCGGACGTTTCACCGGTGAGGTCATCGGTCGTAATGACGATTGTCTTCTGGGCCATGGCCACACAGTACCCCCTCGGACACCATTCGACATATGACTTCTAATAGGGCCTGGTCAGCTTGGTGCTGGGTCGGGGATGTTGTGGTGACGGGTGAGACAGACGTCAGTCTGGGCTACGAGGAGGTGCTGCAGTTCGCGCACGACTCGGTAGTGTGATGCGCCGGAAATCAGAGGCAGAAGTTGCTAGGGTGTTTTTATGTCGCCCGGGCCTCGTCTCGCCGAGCGGGCCCGGATTGTGCTGGCGTGTGCGGAGGGACTGCCCGACCGCGCGGGTGGCCGCGAAGTTCGGCGTGACGACGGATACGGTCCGCAAGTGGCGTTCGTGGTTCGCCGCCAACCGTTTGGCGGGTCTGGCAGATGCACCCCGGACGGGGCGGCGTAAGCCGGAACTGGTGCTCAGCGAGGACGAGCGGCTCCAGCTGACGCGCTGGGCCAAGCGCGCGAAGACCGCGCAGTACCTCGCGCTGCGCGCGAGGATCGTGCTGCGGTGCGCGGAGGGTGAGGCGAACAAGCAGGTCGCCGCCGAGCTCGGGGTGAGCGAGCAGTCGGTGAGCCGCTGGCGCTCGCGGTTCATCGCCCGTCGGCTGGACAGCCTGGCGGACGAGCGGTGGGTGGGACGGCCGCCGTCTATCCTGCTCGACCAGGTAGAAGACGTGGTCGTGGCGACGCTGGAGTCCACGCCGGGCAGGGACACGCACTGGTCACGGGCGTCGATGGCGAAGCATTCGGGGCTCTCGAAGCCGACGATTGGCCGGATCTGGAAGCGGTTCGATCTCAAGCCGCACCTGCAGGACACCTTCAAGCTCTCCACCGACCCGCAGTTCGTTGCGAAGGTCGTTGATGTCGTGGGGCTGTACCACCCAGGGCTCCGTCGTTGTCGCGGTCGGTCCGAAGCCGTCGCTATGTATCCGATGCCCCAAGTCGGCGGCGGTGGTGGGCGGTTCGTGACGGGCATGGATGTGCCTGCAGGCACGGCTTCCGGTGATCATGGAGTGTCGAGTTCGCTGATCACCACAGAAGAAGACCGTGCCTGCTGCGCCGTCATCACCCGTCCCCGCTGGGCTGGGCCAACTCGCGGGCCGCGTTCCGGCCTGCCCCGATGATCTGCCCGATCTGCTGGACCGGTTGTCGCGTCTGCCCGACCCGCGCCGCCGCCGGGGGCGTCGGCACCCGCTGCCGTAGGTCCTGGCCGTGGCCGCCTGCGCGGTCCTGGCCGGAGCAAAGTCTCTGGCCGCGATCGCCGAGTGGGCCGCCGACGCCTGTGACCGGTTGTTGTCCGGCGCACGGTCGCCTCGCTGCGCGATCCGGACCGGCCCTGGAGGCCGCCCGGCGAGGCGACCGTGCGCCGGGTACTGCAACGCGTCGACGGCGACGCGTTCGACGCGGTGACCGGCGGCTGGCTCACCGCTCGCGCCGCCGCCTCCCGCGCCGCCAGCCAGGACGGATGCCCGCCGAACCGTCCGGCGCGGGCAGCGGTCGCGGTGGACGGCACGTCCCTTCGCGGCGCGATCCGTGCCGACGGCCCGCTGCGTCCACCTGATCTCCGCGCTGCGCGACGACGGCATCGTGCTCGCCCAGCGCGAGGCCGGCGCCAAAAGCAACGAGATCACCGCGTTCCGGCCACTGCTGGAGCCGCTGGACCTGACCGGTGCGGTGGCGGCCTTCGACCCGCTGCTGACCCGGACCGGCCACGCGGGGTTCCTGGTCGAGGAGAAGAACGCGCACTACATCGCCGTACTCAAAGGCAACCACCCGGCCCTGCACACGCGGGTGAAGGACCTTGCCTGGACGGAAGTGCCCTGATGGACCGCACCCGGGCCACCGCCCACGGCCGCGATGAGATCCGCCGGCTCAAGGCCGTCACCGTGCCCCGGCTGCCGTTCCCGCACGCCGGCCAGGCACTGCAGATCGTCCGCCGACGGCGCACCATGCGCACCGGGAAGGTGTCACTCGAACGCGTCTACGCGATCACGCGCCTGACAGCTCACCAGGCGCCACCCGCTGACCTGGCGGAACGCGTGCGCGGACACGGGGCCATCGAGAATCGCGAGCACCACGTCCGGGACGTGACGTTCGAGGAGGACGCCTCGCGGGTGCGGACCGGCGGGGCACCACCGGTGATGGCCTCCCCGCGGAATCTGGCCATCGGCGCACTCCGCCTGGCAGGACGGGACAACATCACCGAGGGCCTGCGCCATCACGGGCGGGACATGAACCGACCGCTGGCGACCCCCGGACTCACGTGATCATTCCACACCGATCACGAGAACGACGAAACCCTGACTCAGTACAGGGCGTTGCGCTGTTGGGGGCGCGCGGGGCGTTTCGGCAGTGGTGCGTGCGGACTGCCGTACTCCGGAAGCGCCCGTGCGCCCTCGCGCGAACCGTTGACCGGTGTGCTGTTTTCGCGTCAAGTGGTAGCAGGAGGCAGTGACAGCCTGCGTGGCGTTCCGGGGCGGTGCGGGCCCTGGGGGTGTTCTGCGTCGATGACTTGGCGTGTGTCCTGCGGTGTGGGGCTGGCACTGGGTGCAGGGCTGCGCGGACGCGGCATCAGCGAGCGGGATTCTGGTGCCGTGGGGTGCACATGGCGCAGGAGGCGGGCAATGTCCACTGCCAACACCGGTATGTCTCAGGCAGGCGCGATGGCCCCGGAGACCGTGGCTGGCGAACCCGGGTGGCGAAGCCTTCCGCTGCTGGTCGTACTGCGGGGCGGGCCCAGCGGCCTGGCCCGGGTGTGGCAGATCCCGGGCAGGGTACGACCGGAGAAGGTGACGATCGCGTACTACGGCCAGCATCAGCATTTCGTGCGGACCACCGAGACAAAGACTACCGAGGGACAGTCGCTGCCGGTTTTCCGGTGGTCCTACAGCACGAAGATCGCCGAATAATGAGGCCGGGAGATGTCCGCATCGAACGCTGTGCCGATCGCGATCACCAGGATCTGATGCCGGTCCTCGGGCGAGGCAGAGTCTCCAGGTGCGCGGCTGCGCGGCCGGTACAGGACGCCTCTGTGTGTACCTGTTCGGGTGATTTCACCGGGACGATGGCTGGCCGACTGGCGTTCGGGATGGATCTACGCGAGCCGGTGCTGACGCTGCACACGATGTGCTCGTCCAGGCTGGTGGCGGTGGATCTGACGCGTTGGCGCTCGGCGAGTGCGATGCGGCATTGGCCGGGGCCGTGCTGATGCACTCGTCGGAGACCCGCCATCTGGAGGCGGCGTCGCTGCTGACCTCGCAGCGCGGGGTGTGCTTTGCCTTCGACGGCCAGGCCGACGGCTATGTGCGCGGCGAGGATGCGGGGGTACTGCGGCTCGAGCGCTTTGAGGATGCGCTGCGCGACGGCGACGGGGCTGGCCCCCATTCGGGATCGCGTTCGTGTGAGGAGAGCCTGCTGTGGAAAAGGGCACTGCTGTTCAGTTTCCTAGTTTGCGTGGCTACACTCATGGCCTTCTCGCCGGGTTGGCTGCCTACGCCTCTGAGGTTGCGGCTCTGCTCTCAGAGGTAGACCGGGCGGCTCGCGCATATGGGATCGGCTCGGTGTCCGGACCTCTCCCTGATCCGGATGGGCCGCAGATCGAGGAGTTGGCCCGGACGCCGACACTGCTGCATCTGGCAGCGATCGCCTCGTCGCTGGTGCTGTATCTGGTAGCGGGGGCGCAGGGGCTTGCCGGTAACGTGCTGATCGGGCACAGCACCGGGGAACTGACGGCGCTGGCCGCCGCTGACGCGCTGGCCGTGTCTGACGCCGCACGGGTGCTGTGTGAGCGTGAAGTGGCCTTGGCCGACGGTGGGTTCGCCGGAGGTCTGACGGCTGTGCGGACTGGTGCCCAGCGGGCCGGTCATCTGTGCGGTGCCACGGGCGGCTGGACGCTGATGTCGTCCCTGTTCAATGCGCCGGAGCAGACGGTGATCTCGGGGGCCGTCGATGAGTTGGCCCGCTTGGAAAAGGTCACGCGGGCGGCGGGGGTGCAGGCCACTCGCCTGCTGGTGGTCCATCCGCACCACAATCCGATACTCGCCCTTGCCGCCCACCGCCTGGCACACGTCACCGTCGACTACCGGCTGGTGGAGCCTGCCACAAAGGTGTATTCACCACTGCTCGGCGGCTTCGCACGGAAGGCAGGGGATGTGCGCCGGATCATTGATCGGCACCTGGTCGATCCTGTGCCTTATCAGCAGGCCATCCGGGCCCTGTGCGCCGACCACGGGGTCGGCACCTTCATCGAGGTGGGCGTCCACCCCATTCTGACCGAGTGCGTGCGGGAGAGTCTGCCGCCTTCGGTACCCCTGGTCGGACCACTGCCCGGGGCCACTGACGCAAAGAAGATCCTTGCCGTGTTCCCCGGGAGCGCCGCTGCCGACGGCGTGCAGGACACCATTCCATCGGCTGCAGTGGCCGACCCGGTGCCCATGCAGCCCTCGGTTCCCGCAATGCGTCTGTCCGATGACCGGCCGACGGGGCTCGCACTCGCTGCGGCACCCGCCGAGCTCCCCACACCGCTGGCTGCCGCGGCCGCTTCGGGAACACGGTCGCCGGAGCGCGAGAAGCTGCTCTCGCAGTTGCGCCGGACCTTCGCCGAGGCCCTGGGTTATCCAGAAGGGGTGTCCACCGAGGACACACATCTGGAGGCCGATCTTGGTATCGCCTCGGTGAAGAAGACCGAGCTCCTGGCGCAGTTGATCGATGAGTCCGATCTGTCGCCCTGCCCTCCGGCGAGCGTGCTGGTCCGCGACTACACCACGCTTCCCAGACTCGCCGATCTGATGGAGCATCTCGCTGCCGATGAGGATGCCGAGGCAGAGCGGCATGAGTGCCTCGCTGCGGGATTTCGCCGGGCGGACAGTCCTGGTGACCGGTGGCAGACAGGGCATCGGGCGGGCCGTGTCGCTCGTCTTCGCCCGCCGCAGCGCTCACGTCATCGTCAACTGCTTCCACTCCGAGCCGGAGGCCGAGCAGACCCTCGCCGATCTGGAGACCTGTGGCGGTTCACGTGAGCTGGTGCGCGCCTCGGTCGGCAGCCGGGGTCTCGGTCGCCTCGCTCGTCAGCGAGGTGGCCGCGGCTCATCTGCGGCTGGATGCGCTGGTCAACAATGCTGGCCACAGTGTTCCCAGTGATCTGCCGGAACTCGACGACGAGGACTGGAAGCGCACCCTGGACGTCGATCTCCACGGGATCCGCTGGTGCGCCGAGGCCGCCGCGGAACTGATGGACCAGGAGCCGGCAGCGATCGTGAATCTCTCTGCGCTGCCCATCCGGTCCGTGCTGGACCGCTATGCGGCTGTTGCCGCGTCCAAGGCCGCGCAGCAGGAGGCTCTGACCCGCTATCTCGCGGTGGAACTGGGGGCTCGAAGGATCCGGGTGAATACGGTCTCGACGGGCCTCGTCGACAACTACGTCTTCGGCTACTGGCCTGACGTTGAGGGACGACGGAGACAAGCCAGGGCCGGGCCTGCCCTGGGGAGGCTGTCCTTGGACGAAGACGTCGCCGAGGCCGTCGTCTATCTCGCATCGGGCGCGGCCCGTGCCATCACCGGAAGCACCCTTGTGCTCGATGCAGGCATGTCACTGCGGCTCGCCGGGCCCCCGCCGGGACGCACGACGGCCATTGAGCCGGCGAGCCGGGCAGAGGCGGGCCCCGGCGTCTCACCGGACGCGGTCGCTGTGTTGGGGATGGGACTCGCGGTCCCCGGTGCGAACCGCCCGGAGGAGTTCTGGCGTGTCCTGCGCCAGGACGCGAGCACACTTGGCGAGCCTGAGCACTTCGACCTGGAGCGGCGGTTCGACCCCAATCCGAAAGCCGAGGACAAGACCCATGTACGCGCGGTGGGCTTCCTGCGCGGGTTCATCCCGCACCCGACGCTGGCCGCCGAACTAGCTGAGGGCCGCTGGGCTTCCAACGATCTGACAGCTCATCTGATGCGTCACTGCCTGTTCCAGGCCCTCGGCCCAGTCACCCGGCGCGAAGGAGACTGGCTCGGCTGCTATGCGGGCGCGCTCCCGGGCAGCGTCAGCCTGGAGGAGTCGATGCTGCGGGCCACGGCCGTCAGCACCGCAGACACACCACCGGCCAAGGACCGGCTGCGCGAGGCGCTAACGCCCCGATACCCACACGTGGCGGCGCTCCCCCGCGCCCCTTCCCTGACCACATGGTCCAGCGCTCCTGCCCGGGGCTGCTGCCTGAGGACAGTGAGCGGCTCGTCGTCGACTCCGCCTGCCCGCCCTCGCTCTACGCCGTCGGCTTCGGCGTCACGAGCCTGCTGTCGGGCGAACGTGACGTGGTGCTGTGTGGCGGCAGCAACACCGGCGGCCGAGGCGACCTCGTCCTGTTCGCCAAGCTCAAAGGGCTGTCCGCGAACGGGGAGATCCGCGCCTTCGACAAGGACGCGTCCGGGGTACTGGTCTCCGACGTGGCCGGCATCATCGCGCTCAAGCGGCTCGACCGGGCGTTGGCCGACGTCGATGCGGTCCTGGGCCTGCTTGGCGGGTTCGGCGGCTGCGTCGACGGCCAGGGCAGTGCGCGAGCTCCCGGATGTCACCGGGCAGAAACTGTCCGTCCGGCGCGCCCGCGCGGTCAACGACCTGGATGCGGACCAGGTGGACTGGATCGTCGACCACGGCACCGGCACCCGGATCGGTGACGCCGTGGAACTGGAGGGTCTGGCCGAAGTCGACGGCCCACGGGGACACGTGGTCACCTCGAACAAGCCGATGGGCAGGCACGGCGGATGGGCCGCCGACGTCGTCTCCGTTGTGCACGCCCTGCTGGGCCTACAGCACCACTCCATTCCCAGCGAACGCCACTTCGGCCAGCTCCCCAGGGGCGTACGTGCCGACGGCATCACGGTTTCGGTGACGAATCAGCCGTGGGCCCCCGGTCCCGGCCACCGCCGAACCGCCGCCGTGCGCGCCTACGTCCTGGGCGGCACCAACGGGCACCTCGTCCTGCACGGGCCCGAGCCGGCCGATGCCTCCGCGCCGCGCGGGGCGCTCACGCCACGGGCGGACGACCCCGTCGTCCTGGTCAGCTGGCAGACCCATCTGCCCGCCGCGATGGACCGGGACGCAACAGCGGCCTGGCTGCGCGGCAGCGGAGCGGCGCCCCGACGGACCTTCGGCCAGGAGTGCCCGCTGCCTCCCTTCAAGAAGCTGCGGATGCCGTCGCTCACGGCCCGCAGCATGGATCATACGCAGCTGATGGCCACGGCCGTCACTGCGGCGTTCGTCGCGGAGCACGGCGAACTGCGAGAGCAGCACCGCGAAACGACGGGAGTGATCACCGGTCATGTGGGGCCCACCCGCGCCATGTCCGAGTATTCCGTACGGGTGGGAGAGGACAACCTGCTCACCACCGTCGCCGAGCACCCGGCCGTGCTGCCACAGGACTGCGACCGCCTGCGTGCGTACGTTCTGCTGCTCCGGAACCGGCTGCCGCACGCCAATGACGACAGCATGCCGGGTCAGCTCGCCAACGTGATCTCCTGCCAGGTGGCCAACCGGCTCCGCCTCAACGGACCGTCCCTCGCAGTTGATTCCGGCCGCTCCTCAACCCAGGCCGCACTGCACGTCGCGGGACGGTATCTCGCCACCGGAGAGCTGAACGTCGCCCTGGTCCTGGGCATCAACGGCAACAGCTCAGCGGCGATGGCAGAACTGGCCGACGCCCGGCCCGAAGCCCTCGCTGAGGGCGTGGTGCTCCTGGTCCTCACCCGCCGCTCTCTCGCCGAGCGGCCGGGCTGGCCGATCCTCGCCGGCATCCATACCCGGGCGGCGGCCGACGACGCCGCAGCACCGCAGATCACATCCGCCGAGTCGGCGTCCGACCATCTGGGGGCCGAGGGCGCCCACGGCGTACTGCGTGCGCTGCACTTGGGCGTATCCGAGGTGACGGTATGCAACCAGGACGACGGCCTGCGGGTGACCGCCCCCGGCCCCGGCAACCAGCAGGCCCCGCCTGACGCTGCCCTAAACCGCTCGGTGCTCGCCTTCCGGCGCCGCGATCCCGTCGGCGAGAAGGACGCCGCGCCCGCCCTCCGCCCTGGGGCGCTGATCCTGACCGATTCGGCCGCAACCGCACAGGCTCTTGGCAGCCGAGCCCGGGAGCGCAGGCGCGGATCGTGTGCACGGACCACCCGGAAACCGGGAACGCTCCGGTGACGGTTACCCGGCCAGGCAGGGCGGCCACCGCAGTGGCCGGGGCCGCTCGGCGTCCCAAGGGCGAGTGCCGCGATCTGCTGGTGATCGCATCAGCCCGCGGACCGGAGTCCCTCTGGCCTGCTCCGCCCCCCGATGCGCTGCTGCGCCTGCAGGAGGGCGCACTGCACGCCGTGAAAACCCTCGCCCCGAACACGGGCGGCTCGGCGGCAGCGTTGCTCCTGTACCCGCTGCGCGGCCACGCCACGCATCCGTCCCTGACCCTGATCACCGGCTTCTTCCGTACCCTGGCGCACGAACATCCCAGTGCTGACCGTGCCGTGGTCACCGACGCCGACCTGGACACCTGCCTCGGTCAGCTCGGTACGGAGATGGCCGCGCGCCGGGACCACACCGTCGTCCAGTACCGCCAGGGCCTGCGGTACGTGGCGCAGGTGTGCCCCGCACCGCTGCCGACCACCCAGCACGGCGCCTCCTGCCTTGGAGGTGCGCGGAAGCTGTCGTCGTGGCCACCGGTGGTGCGCGTGGTACCACCGCCGTCCCGGGTCGACAGGACGCTGCACGGCTTCCTCCTCGAGGCCAAGGCGCGCAGTGCCAACCAATGCCTGCCCGTGGTTGTTCCCGCCGCGTTGCGGGACCTCCTGACCACCGACGGCAATCGGCTGCGCCCACTGCTCTATGTGCTCGGCTGGCATGACGCCAGCGGACAGTGCAACGACACGGCCGTCATCCACACGGCGGCAGCTCTTGAGATGGTCCACGCCTTCTGGCTCATCCACGACGACAGCACGCCAGCCCATCATCCACATCCTCAAAGCCCCCACCACGCGCCTACACGAGGAGGCCCGATGCCACACGGCAACGACCGGTTGACCACCGCGCTCCGCGCAGCTCTGCGCGACGACGCCCATCTCAAACAGGAAGCCCAACAACTCGCTGCCATGCCCCAGGAGCCCATAGCCGTCGTGGCTATGGGCTGCCGCTTCCCAGAGCGAGTAAACACTCCGGATGAACTGTGGCAGTTGCTGGACGAAGGCCGCGACGCCGTCTCCAGCCTGCCCCAGGACCGTGGCTGGGACCTTTCTCCCTGGCAAGAGCTGCGAACCCGGCATTCCATAGTCCCGCCTATGCCTTCAGGGGCTGGCCTCGCGGATGCCGCCGACTTCGACGCCGCGTTCTTCGACCTCTCCCCTCGGGAAGCACTAGCCATGGACCCGCAGCAGCGTCTGCTGCTGGAGACAGCCTGGGAGACACTGGAGCGCGCCGGCATCGACCCGACCCAATTGAGATCCACCGCCACCGGTGTGTACACCGGTATCGTCTGCACCGCCTACGGAAGTCCGGCGCTAGCGCAACCCAACGGACGCCCTGACGAGAGCTATGGCCTGACCGGCACCACCGCCAGTGTCGCCTCCGGCCGGATCGCCTACACCTTCGGCCTGACCGGTCCCGCGATCACCGTGGACACCGCATGCTCCTCCTCACTAGCCGCGATCCACCTAGCCTGTCAGGCACTGCGCGCCGGGGACTGCCACCTTGCCCTGGCCGGCGGCGCCTCCGTGCACTCCACCCCCGAGATCCTGCTCGGGCTCGCCACGCTCAACGCCCTCGCTCCCGACGGCCGCTGCAAAGCGTTCGGCGCCACTGCCGACGGCATGGGGCTGTCCGAGGGGGTGGGCCTCGTCCTGCTGGAACGACTGAGCGACGCTCGCCGCCACGACCACCCCGTACTCGCGGTTGTCCGCGGCTCCGCCATCAACCAGGACGGCGCCTCCAACGGCCTCACCGCCCCTAACGGCCCCTCACAGCAACGCGTCATCCGCGCCGCCCTGAACAACGCTGGGCTGAAGCCCGAGGACATCGACGCGGTGGAGGCGCACGGCACCGGTACCGCACTCGGCGACCCCATCGAGGTCCAAGCCCTGATTGCCACCTACGGCGAACAGCGCCTTGCAGGGCGGCCGTTGTACCTGGGCTCCATCAAGTCCAACCTCGGCCACACCGTGGCGGCGGCAGGAATCGCCGGACTTATCAAGCTCGTCCTCGCCCTCCGCCACGAACACTTGCCCCGCACTCTGCACGCCGACGAACCGAGCCCGCACATCGACTGGGACAATAGCGGCATCCACCTGCTACGAGAACCGGTCCCCTGGCCGACCGCCTCGAACCGCACCCGGCGAGCCGCGGTGTCCTCCTTCGGCATTTCCGGTACCAACGTGCATCTCGTGCTGGAGGAAGCACCGCAAGACGCCGCTCCCGAGCGGGCAGATGAGCACGCCGAACCCTTGCTGTTCCCTGTCTCCGCCAAGACCCCGGACGCACTGCGTCGGCAGGGAGACCTGTTACGTCAGCTGGTCACCGAGCGCCCCGAAGTCCGCCCGGTCGATCTCGCCCACGCCCTCGCCACGACCCGCGCTCACCTGCGTCACCGCGCCGCCTTTACCGCCCGTACCCGCGAGGGACTCCTCACACAGCTCACCGCCTTGTCCAAAGGCAGCCCTGCTCCGGGCCTCTCTACCGGAACAGCTCCTGGTGGAGGTGTGGTGTGGGTGTTTCCCGGTCAGGGCTCGCCATGGCCGGGCATGGGCATCCAGCTCTACGAGGCCGAACCGGCCTTCCGGCAACAGCTGGACACTTGCGCCAAGGCCCTGGCCCCGTGGGTGGACTGGGACCTGCTTGCCGTGCTGCGCGGCACCGACGGCGCACCCACCGTGGATGAACTGAGCGTAGTCCAGCCAGTGTTGTGGGCCATGATGGTGTCCCTGGCCCGGCTGTGGGAGTCCTACGGCATCGTCCCCGACGCCGTGGTCGGCCACTCCCAGGGAGAGATCGCCGCCGCATGCGTCGCCGGAGCACTCTCACTGACCGAAGCGGCCCGCGTTATCGCCCTGCGCTCACGCGCCGCCGCCACACTTTCCGGTCAGGGCGACATGGCCTCACTGGCTCTGAGCGAGACCGAGGCGACAGAGCTGCTTGCTCCCTACAACAGACAGGTGGCCATCGCAGCCGTCAACAGCCCCTCCTCAACCGTAGTCTCCGGCCCCCGACAATCACTGGAAGACATCGTCGCCCAATGCGCGGCACGCGGCATTCCGGCACGGGTACTGGACATCACCTTCCCCTCCCACAACCCCACGATGGACCGACTGCGCGGGCGGATCCTCACCGAACTGGCCGAGGTGACACCGCGCCCCACGCAATACGCCCTGTACTCAACCGTCGGCGGCCACCCACACGACACGCCACTGCCGGGAGAACAAATGGACGCCGCCTACTGGTGGCAGAACATCCGCCACCCTGTCCACTTCCACGACACCGTCCAAAGTCTTCTCACCACCGGACACACCACTTTCATCGAAGTCAGCCCCCGCCCACTCCTCCTCCCCGCACTCCACGAAATCTGTGCCGGAGCCTCCGTGCCGACGGTGTGTGTCGGTTCCCTGCACCACGACCGGGGCACCTGGGCCGACTTCCTCACTCAGCTTGGCGAGGCATACGTCTATGGCTTTCCTCTCTCCTGGTCCCGGCTGGCCGCTCGTCTGCCCTCCGGAGTTCGGTACCGCGTTCCGCTGCCGACCTACCCGTTCCAACGCCGACGCTTCTGGCCTGCCCCGCCCGTGAACGGCGCCCGGAACCTACGGCCCGTCAGCGCCGGGCCACCGCCCCAGCCACTGTCGGAGGAGGCAGCGGAACTGGTCGCCCAGCTCGCGCCGCGGACAGCTGCGGAGCGCCCCTCCCTGATTCTGCACACGGTACGCACTCACATGGCGACGCTCATCGGCCACAGCAGCACACAGGACATCCCCCTCTACACCTCGCTGACAGAACTGGGCTTCGACTCCTTGACGGCCACCCGGCTCCGTCAGCGGCTCATCCGGTGCACCGGACTGGACGTGCCCGCATCTGTTCTCGTCGACCACCCAACTGCTCACGCCCTCGCCGCATATCTCGGTCAGCGGCTTGTCCTGACACCGGACACGACCCCTGCCGAAATGGCCAAGCCAAGTGACGGCACCGTCACCGCAGACAACGCCCTCGATGCGCCGCACCGGGGCGCCGCCGATCGTCGTACGGGCAAGCTCGCCGCGCACGTACGCAACGCCCTGGACCGTGCCGAGCCGGAAGCGGCTCTCAAACTACTCACCCGGGCTGGACGGTTGCTACCGGTCTTCACCGCACCACCATCCGAGAGCGCCACCATGCTCCCACGTCTGGCACAGGGCCCGGCCCGGCCCACCCTCATCTGCCTGCCTTCTCTTCTCGGCGGTGCGGGCCCGTTCCAGTACGCCCGCCTCGCTGCCGCCTTTCACAACGTACGCGACGTGCACCTGCTCCCCCTCCCCGGCCACCGGCCCGGCAGCCAGCTGCCCGACACCCTGACTACCTTCGCCCAAACCCAAGCCCAGAACCTGACCGCGTGCGCCGGACAGACCGTACTACTCGGACACTCCTCCGGCGGCTGGGCTGCCTACACCATCGTCTCGGCTCTGTGCGCGCAAGGCACCCCGCCCGCGGGGCTCATCCTCCTGGACACACCAGCCCCGGGAACACCCTCCCCCGAGCAGACCACCGCAGTACTGCGCCACCTGATGGCACAGCCGGACGATGCCGCGAACGACGATTACGGCCTCACGACTTCCGGGGCGTACCTCGCCCTCTTCGACGGCTGGAACCCCCCACCACTGCCGCTGACCACCCTTCTAGTGAAGGCCACCACGCCACTCCCCGACACCGATGCGCCACTTCCCCCGTGGCCGACGGCCGACACCGTCCGGGAGACCGCCGCCGACCACTTCTCGCTTCTGCGCGAAGACGCCCCAGCGACCGCCACCGTGATCAACGAATGGCTGGAACACCTCCCGTAACCGCCGACCCCCGGTGGGCGGTCTTCCCGTATCCAGTCGAACGCTCAGGCTATCTTCACCCATTTAGCTGCTCAGGTGAGACAATTTAGGCTTGTCGCTCTAAGGTGATATTGGGACTAAGCCCTACCTAGGGTCAGGCTTGACGGTCGACCAGGAGGTTTGACTGGCGATTCGATCGGACCGCCCTCGACAGTTGCAGCTCGCCGAGATGGCGACACAGAGTGCGTCAATTTTTATCGATCATGATTGCGTGGACAGTATGGGAAATCCTGTAGTGCGCACGGGCGATAAGATCGTCGCCTTGCCCCCCACCTTGCCAATCCCCGCAGTTTTCACGGGGCCCGTGATCGGGAATCTAAACGGCTCTGGAGGATTTACTGCTTGCGGCAAATCGGTTTGCCTACCTAAGGACGTCGAAGATCTAGAAGTGCCAGCCACCTACACTGCGGGGCCTTATACCCAGAAGCCGGGATCGGGGAAGGTTAAGTTCAAGCTGGCAGGGGGGCACACCACCAAGAAGACCAAGACGAAGGGTGAGTTTATCGTCGTCAACGACGGATCGCCATTAGATTTTGAGTTCAATGTTGACGTGGGCGCCGTAGGCCCTCCTGGAACACAGCCGCCCACAGATCAGAATAGGAAGTATTCCGGGAAAGCGAACTTTCAATGCATTCCCATGCCCAAGCCCGTTACTGCTGGTTGATTTCAGCTTCAAGTCGCTTCTCGCAGGTTGTCGACGGCGATGCCCTGTTCGCGGAGTAGCGTGAAGTCGACATCGAGCTCCGGGTCATACTGAGCGACTCTGTCGGGGATCTTGGCAGTCCTGATCATTTGCCTTGGCGCCACCACAGCGGTCGGGGCAGTCCTCGCTCTTCGAGGTAGCGCTGGAACGTGGTCGGGGGGCGGGGACGGTAGGGGAGGGCTCTGCGCTCTGTTCGCTGAGACGTTCGGCGTTGATGGCGATCGCGGTCAGGATGTGCTGAACGTGGGTCTTGGCCAGTCCGTGGCAGCGGCAGCGGCAGCGGCGCATCCGATGGCCGTTGACGATCTCGTTCACGGTGCCCTCGATCCCGGACCGGCAGCCGTAGAGTCGCCGCCATGCGGGATCCTGCTGGTCAGAGCGATTCTTGGGTTGGAGCTCATGCAGATGCCGCGGGAGGAAGTTGACGGTCCGGGGCGAGGTTCCGCTGGTGCAGGAGGAACGCACTGGGCATGGAGTGCAATGGGTCTGGTGGAAACGGGCCGCGGTGTAGGGGGGCCATGGCCGGGGCCTGGGCCCAGCGGCCGGTGACCTTGCCTTGGGGGCGAGTGACGGTGCGCCGATCGAAGTCGATGACGAAGTCCTCGCGGGCGAAGCCGGTCTGCTGCTTGCGCTGCCAGCTTCGTCCCCTGGCGGGGAGGGGACCGACCAGCTCGACGCCGTGCTCGCGGGCTGCGGTGTCGATGGCCGCGGCTGAGGTGTATCCGCTGTCCACCAGGTGTTCTTCGGGCAGCAGACGCCGCCTGCTCAGCCGCTGGTGGATGCTGGGCAGGGCCTTGATGTCTGCGGCCGAGACCACGTCCGTGATCACGTTCACCCTCCCGTCGTCGCAGGTCTCGGTGACATGGGCGTGGTAGCCGGTCCACTTCTTGTCGTTCCGGCTGACGTGGTGAGCCGCGGTGTCGTACGGAGATTCGATCCGAAGACCTGCCGGCGGCAGGCCGGCTTTCTCATCGCGGGGACGCAGCCGGTCGCGGGCATCGACGTAGAACTGCTGCAGCAGGATCCGGCTCAGTACCGTCACCTGCCGTCCCCTCTCGCACCACGAGGCGTGTGCATGGACGGCGGTCAGCAGGTCGCGGGCATCAGTACCGGCCTGAGTGAGCCGGGTGACTGGGCTGGCTGCACATACGCACCTGACGCCCATAGCGTTCGCCCCATTCAGCCGTGACCAGGCGATCGAGTACTTCCGGGGCGGTGCGTGCGATCTCTTCCAGGGCGGCGCGTACCGCCTCCAGGACCAGTTCCAGGCGGGTCAGTTCCCGCGCAGCAGCAAGAATGTGCGTGGAGTCGGTGCGCTGGCGCCCACGCTGCTGGACCAATCCTGCTGCTGTCAGCCGCTGCAGTGCGAGATCAAACAGACGGTCGGCACGATCTTCCTGGGCAAGCCGGTCACGGAAGTCGGACAGCACACTGTGGTGGAAGCCGGGGTCGTCCAGCTCCAGCGCGAGGGCATATTTGAAGTCAATGCGGCAGCGGACCGCCTCCGCTGCCTGACGGTCCGACAGGTTGAGCAGGAACTGGAGGACGGAGACGGTGGCGAACTGGGCCGGCGATAGCCCGGGCCGCCCGTCGCGTGGGTACCACGCCGTGAAGTCCTCGTCATGCCATAGTCCGTCCAGCCGGTCGTATACCCACATGGCCGTCGCCCCACGGGGGGTGCTCGCCCGCGCGACCTGCGCGGTCAGGGGCGGGACCTGCACACAGGCACGGGGACGGACGGACATCGGGCACCTCAACAACGGCAGCAACCTACAAAACCGTCCCGAGCATGCCTCGTGATCACGCGATCGCGCCGACGAACCTCAAGATCCCCGACAGAGTCGCTCACTGATATTCCGGGTGCTGGCGGGCCCGTCGGCTCGTCCAGCGTCACCTACAAGCAAGGAAGCTGCTGGCACAGCTATTTCAACAGCGCCCAAGCCGGCAACCCGGGAGGCCACGGCGATTTCTACAACAACTTCGACAACTCCGACTCCAGTCACCCTGGCTTTGGTACTGCAACGGTGCTTGCTGTGATTGGTGGCCAGTTCGGTCGTTGGCGTGGTTATGGGTGGAGACCTTGCTGATGTCAGGTTGTGGGCGGGTGAGCTCGAGGTGGTGCATGAGCGGTTCGTGCATCGGTTCAGCCGGGAGGAGCCGTGTCAGTCGGCGCTGGCGTATATGCGGGGGCTGGTTGCTCCGCTGGAGCGTAAGAACTGATGGCGCTCTTCGATTTTGGCCGCAGGTGCTCGGTGATTTGGTGATACCTGCTCTGTGGATCTCCCCGCTTTTCGGGTGACGGTGTTCGGTCTCTTCGCGGGATCTTGTCCGGCGTGTCGTCGTGAGGCTGGCGCACTGTGGACAGCCTGTGTGCGCTTGCGGGCCTGTATGGCGGCTCGGGTGTTCACGCCAAAGCGAGAGGTGGCACTGACCGTAAACAGCCTGTCTCAGACGGTGATGTCCGTGGGAAGGTCAGTCCGCGCTGACCCCGAGTCCCCTTTCCACTCGATGGGATCGTCTATGTCGCCTGAGCTGTCGGTTTCCCGGGACGAGCGTCTGAAGCGGCTGCGTGAGCGGCTGCAGAGCGGTGCGCCTGCCGCTGCCTTTGAGGGGCGTACGGAAGTTTCGAGGGGCGCGCGCCTGCTGTACGGGGTGATGCTGCACGGCGCCGCCCGCCTCCAGTCCGGCCTGGAACCCACCGACCTCGAAGCCCGGCTGATACGGCCGGTGGCGCAGCTGTTGTCGGAGGAAGAGGTGTGCGACTTCGGCCGGGTGTACCAGGAGGAGGCCGCCACCCGTTCCCGGCTGCTCCCGGACACTCTCGCGGCACGCCCGGTCTCCGAGGGGTACTCCATCGAGGACCTCATCCGGGATCTGCCCGCGGTACGCGAGGAGATCGCGGCGCAGGCGAACGTGAACATGGTCGACCTCGACTCCCTCCCTCCTGTTGGAGAGGACAGCGCCCCTGCCGCGCCGGACTCCGAGGAGTTCCAGCAGGGGATGGCCGCCTACGGGTACGGCGCAACGCTGGTGACCGCCGCCGGGCACCAGTCGGTCGCGCAGGACAAGCCGCCGCTGCAGGTCGACATGACACTGCCCCGGTTCTACTGCCGTACCGAATCCCATGAGCTCAGCGGATCGAACGAGATCTACTGGGCCCTGGCCGCCGGTGCCGACGAGGGTGTCAAGCAGGAAAGCATCACCCGCACCTACGGTGATGTGGACCATGGCGAGACCCACAACATGGACGCGAACACCGTCCTGTTCCGTGGGCAGGTCAGCAAGGTCCTCCTCGTCCACATCGAGTGCTGGGAGGCGGACGAGAAGGTCGACCCCGCGCTGGCGAGGACGATCCGGGAGATCGCTACCGGGCTCCAGGACACTGCCGAGATCATGGGTGTCCTGCCGGGGGGCACAGCGTGGGAGCTGGTGGCCGACTTCATCGCGATGCTCGGCACGATCGGCCACCTGATCGGGGAGATCATCGGCTGGCTCGCAGACGACCTGCTCAGCCACCGCACCATCGCCTTCGACCGCGCAGCCATGAACGCCCTGGCCGACCCGATATGGCCAAACCCCGACACCACTTGGTGGTTCATCGGCCCGACCGCGAAAGAGGGGGAATTCTCCCTCGATATCCGCGGCAGGTACTACCAGCCCAGCAGCAACAATGTCACTCTCCTCACCCACAGTGCCGGCTGGGGCGCCCCGTCGATTCCATGGCCTGGTGCAAAGACACCCGACGCCCCCGCGCTGGCCATGCACAACGGCAACCTGTACTGCGCGGTCCGCGGCATGGGCAACCAGGTCTTCGTCAGTCGGCGAGAGACCGACGGACGGTGGAGCGGCTTCGGCCAGGTTCCCGGCGTCAGCACCCTGTACCCCCCGGCTCTGGCCTCCTTCAACGGCCAGCTCTATCTGGCCGTCAAACGCTCCGCCGGCGACACAACCAACAACAGGGCATGGGTCCTGTCCTCCGTCCGGGGCGACAGCTGGACCGCCTTGACCTCCTTCATCGGCTGGTGCCAGACCGGCCCAGCCCTGGCCGTCCACAACAACCGGCTGTGGCTCGCCACATTCCACGGCAAGAACTACCGCAGCCTCATGGTCGGCAGCATGGGCACCGGCGGCAGCTGGCAGACGGCAGCCGAATGGCCCGCCCACCAGTCCACCAGCGCCCCGGCCCTGGCCGTCTTCAACGGCAAACTCCACCTGGCCTACCGCAACACCGACGACAAGATCTGCGTCACGGCACGCGACGACCGGTTCAACGCCGACAACCGATGGCCCGCCCCCACCCTGCTGTCGGGATCGACGCCCAACGCGCCCGCCCTCTCCGTCCGCGGTACCGCCCTGCACTGCGCGGTGCGCGGCGGAGACGACCACATCCACCTCTGCCACACCACGGACAACGGCTGGAACACCTTCGTGCGGGTGACCGCAGCCGGAAAGAGCCTATCCAACCCCGCCATGGCCACCTCCGGCAACGACCTGAACATCGTCTACCGAGCCCTGCTCTAGCCCACCCGCGCTGCCTGGCACGGGAGTTGAGTGCCCACCAGATTGCCGAACGCGGACACCATCTGACCGGTACAGATCTCCAGGGGCCGCCGACCTACCGGGATGCCGTTGGCGAATTCGGGGTCCTGCTACTTCGCCCCGTCGATCGTTTGGTCGGCGGGGCGAAGTCGTGCGAAGTGGCTGGTGCGGGTCCGGGCCAGGGGTGTTCCGGTGAGGTGGGCGTCGAGGCGGGCAAGGTTGATCGCGGTTGCGGTGAGCTGGTGCTGGAGGCGGGTTCTGGCGAGTCCGCGGTAGCGGCACCGGCGCAGACCGGCGGTGTGAACAGCGTGGGAGAGGGTGCCCTCGATGCCGTTGCGGGCCGCGTAGCGTTCCCGCCACTCGGGAGTGCCCTGGGCTGCACGGGCCTGTTGGATCGCCTCGTGTTCGGCCCGGGGCCGCAGGGTGATTTCCCTTCTCGCGGCTCGGGGTGAGCTCACGCACTCGGGGCGCGCGGGGCAAGTGCGGCAGTCAGCGGGTGAGAACCGGACGATGATGATGGGGGCGCCACGATCGGAGATCTTGTCCCGCCATTGGGTGGCGTTCTTGCCGTTCGGGCAGGTCACGGTCTGGCTCTGCCAGTCGATGGCGAAGGCGCTCTGGCTGTAGGGGCCGCTGGCCTGGGCAGTGGTGTTGCCGCGGATGGGGCCGGTCAGGGTGATGCCGTACTGACGATCGGCGGTGACGATGCGGGGTCCGTCGATGTAGCCAGCGTCCAGTAGATGCTCGCCGGGCAGAAGGTCCCTGGCGGCGAGGGCGTCGTGGACCAGGTTGGTGGCCGTGCTGTCCTGGACGGTAGCGTCCTGCGTCAGCACGTTCGTGATCAGGTGAGACGTGTCCGCATCGCAGGTCTCGGTCAAATGGACCTTGAAACCGTCCCACTTGATATCCCGCTTCACACTCGCGCGAGCGTCGGTGTCATAGGGGCTGACCAGGCGAAGAGCACCCGGCGGGCACTCTTTTGGGTCCCGCCATCGCACCTCGCCCTCCGTATCGAACACGTACTGCTGAACCCAGGCCCGGCGCAGGATCTGGACGGCGGGCAGCTCGCGCAGCCACACGGGCGCCCCGGCGGCGTGCACGTCGGCCAGCAGGCGCATGCCGTCCCGGCCGGTCTGCTCGGCCAACTCGGTCCGCTTGGCCTTGCCGGAGGGCAGCCAGTAGTCCTCCGGCCGGGTGGCATACCGGTCGAACCAGGCCGGATCAGCGTGGGCGGACAGCCAGTTGGGGGCCGCAGCGGCGAGTGCGTTGAGCGCAGCGCGCAGGGTCTCGATGACGAACTCCAGCCGGTTCAGCGACCGGATCGCGGCCAGTACGTGGGTGGAGTCGGTGCGGGCCCTGCCTGGCGCCTTCAGCATTCCCGCCTTCCGGGCGGACTCCAGGACGTGGTCGAAGACCTGCTGCCCCGCTTCCGCCTCGACCAGCCGGGTGCGGAACTCGCTGAGTACGGAGTAGTCGAAGCCCGGGTCGGTAAGCTCCAGGCCCAGGGCGTATTTCCAGTCGATCCGGGCCCGCACCGCCAGGGCCGCCTGCCGATCGGGCAGCCCCTCGGCGAACTGGAGTACCGACACCAGCGCGAGCCGGCCCGGGGACCAGGCCGGCTTGCCCCGGGACGGGAACAGATCCGCGAACTGCTCGTCCCGGAACAGCACCCCCAGCTCATCCCGCAACCGGATCGCCAGACTGCCCTTCGGGAACGCCGCCTGGGCCACCCGCACCGTCTCCGCGGGGATCTCCCCATCTCCGATCGGACGCATCGACATCGACACCCACCCCATACGACAACGTCGGCCTTCAAGACCACAACCAGGTCTTGAAGGCCGACGTCACGCAGAGCCCCGAATTCGCCAACGGCATCCCGCGCGGGGTGCGGCCCCTCACACGTGCTCTTACTCCCCACCCTCCCCACTCGTTTGAGAACTGGATCAAGCGGGGTCCAGGCGAGCACCTCCGACCGAATTCAGGGAGCCTCATCAGAACGGCTGGACACTGGCGGAGGAGGCCGGGCATAGCGGTCCCGATCGCATCCACCGGCTGCTGAACTGCATCGAGTGGGATGCCGACGAGGTCCGTGACTACGTCCGTGACTACGTCGTCGAGCACCTCGGAGACGAAGGCGCCATTCTGATCGTTGATGACACCGGCTTCCTCAAGAAGGGCATCCGCTCGGCCGGGGTCCAGCGGCAGTACTCCGGCACCGCGGGACGCACCGAGAACTCCCAGATCGGCGTGTTTCTCGCCTACGCCACCGGCCAAGGACGCACGCTCATCGACCGGCGGTTGTATCTGCCCACCTCCTGGACGGACGACCGCGAACGCTGCCGCCGGGCCGGCATCGACGACGACGTCGCCTTTGAGACGAAGGTGGCCATGGCCAAGGCAATGGTCCGCCGCGCGATTGCGGACCGGGTTCCGTTTCGGTGGGTGACCGCGGATGCCGCCTACGGCTTTTCCAAGGGCTGGCGTTTTGAGCTGGAGCAGGCCGATGTCTTCCACGTCATGGCCACCACCCGGCACGACACCGTCGTCACCCGCTGGGCGATCGACCACCCCGTCCACGAGCTGTTCACCAGGCTCCCCCGCCAGAAGTGAAAGCGCCGGTCCTGCGGCAGCGGGGCTCACGGCCTACGGATCTACAACTGGGCACGCGTCGAGGTCAGGCCCTGGCACCGGCCCGACCGCCGCCACTGGGTCCTCGCGCGCCGCAGCGTCAGCCGGCCTGGAGAGGTCTCCTACTACATCGCCTACTGCCCCGCCCGGACCACCCTCGACGACCTGATCCGCATCGCGGGCAGCAGATGGGCGATCGAGGAATGCTTCCAGAGCGCGAAGCAGGAGTGCGGCTGGACGACTACCAGGTCCGCCGCTACCCCGGCTGGCACCGCCACATGACCCTGGCCATGGCCGCCCACGCCACCTTGACCATCCTGCGGGCCCGCGAACTCGACACGGACAAAGCAGAAACGGATCCTCCGACCTCATCCACCTCAGCCTCGCCGAGATCAGACGCCTGACCTACCGCCTCACCCAACGCCGGCCCGTATCCGTCGAGTGCATCCTGCACTGGTCCCGCTGGCGCCGGAAAAGGCAGTACCAAGCCCGCCGCAGCCACTACAAACGACGCGGCCACACACCACCAGAAACTGCCCACCCGTCACAGCAAGCACCGTTGCAGTACTTACACCGCTCCGAGGACGCGACCTCACGCTCCATCGGGGTGAAGTGGGCTGGCGCTGGTTGAATCCGTGCTGTGCTGCCCGGTGTGGGTGCGATTCCGTTGCTTTTCTGGGAGTACGGGGTTGAGTGTCCTGTGAGGTGTGCGTGTGAGGTGTGTGTGGAGCGTGGTGTGGTCCTGCCGTGTGAGCGCGGGCGCCAGTTCTGGTGGGGGCGGATCCGGGAGCTGATGCTGGCTCTGGCCGCTGCAGCCATCCTGGCCGCGTTGCTGTTCACCATGGCGGTCTGAGCCTGGCCTGGTCTCGCTGGATGGCCAGAAGAAGGGGGTGCCGCTGGCGGAGAACCGGGCGCGAGGTTGTCTGATGGTCGGGGCGAAATACTGCAACGGTGCTTGCTGTGACGGGTGGGCAGTTTCTGGTGGTGTGTGGCCGCGTCGTTTGTAGTGGCTGCGGCGGGCTTGGTACTGCCTTTTCCGGCGCCAGCGGGACCAGTGCAGGATGCACTCGACGGATACGGGCCGGCGTTGGGTGAGGCGGTAGGTCAGGCGTCTGATCTCGGCGAGGCTGAGGTGGATGAGGTCGGAGGATCCGTTTCTGCTTTGTCCGTGTCGAGTTCGCGGGCCCGCAGGATGGTCAAGGTGGCGTGGGCGGCCATGGCCAGGGTCATGTGGCGGTGCCAGCCGGGGTAGCGGCGGACCTGGTAGTCGTCCAGCCGCACTCCTGCTTCGCGCTCTGGAAGCATTCCTCGATCGCCCATCTGCTGCCCGCGATGCGGATCAGGTCGTCGAGGGTGGTCCGGGCGGGGCAGTAGGCGATGTAGTAGGAGACCTCTCCAGGCCGGCTGACGCTGCGGCGCGCGAGGACCCAGTGGCGGCGGTCGGGCCGGTGCCAGGGCCTGACCTCGACGCGTGCCCAGTTGTAGATCCGTAGGCCGTGAGCCCCGCTGCCGCAGGACCGGCGCTTTCACTTCTGGCGGGGGAGCCTGGTGAACAGCTCGTGGACGGGGTGGTCGATCGCCCAGCGGGTGACGACGGTGTCGTGCCGGGTGGTGGCCATGACGTGGAAGACATCGGCCTGCTCCAGCTCAAAACGCCAGCCCTTGGAAAAGCCGTAGGCGGCATCCGCGGTCACCCACCGAAACGGAACCCGGTCCGCAATCGCGCGGCGGACCATTGCCTTGGCCATGGCCACCTTCGTCTCAAAGGCGACGTCGTCGTCGATGCCGGCCCGGCGGCAGCGTTCGCGGTCGTCCGTCCAGGAGGTGGGCAGATACAACCGCCGGTCGATGAGCGTGCGTCCTTGGCCGGTGGCGTAGGCGAGAAACACGCCGATCTGGGAGTTCTCGGTGCGTCCCGCGGTGCCGGAGTACTGCCGCTGGACCCCGGCCGAGCGGATGCCCTTCTTGAGGAAGCCGGTGTCATCAACGATCAGAATGGCGCCTTCGTCTCCGAGGTGCTCGACGACGTAGTCACGGACGTAGTCACGGACCTCGTCGGCATCCCACTCGATGCAGTTCAGCAGCCGGTGGATGCGATCGGGACCGCTATGCCCGGCCTCCTCCGCCAGTGTCCAGCCGTTCTTACGCTCCAGCGGAGCAACCAGCCCCCGCATATACGCCAGCGCCGACTGACACGGCTCCTCCCGGCTGAACCGATGCACGAACCGCTCATGCACCACCTCGAGCTCACCCGCCCACAACCTGACATCAGCAAGGTCTCCACCCATAACCACGCCAACGACCGAACTGGCCACCAATCACAGCAAGCACCGTTGCAGTACTAGTACTCCAGTTGCAGTTCGCTATTCCTGCTGTTCAGGAGCCTGTTTCCGAGTGTAGCGAGCTGACGTTCCGTCATGTTGCTGGAGTTCGTGACTGGCAGCGCGTGATTGCTGTTGTGCTGATCATGCAAGACGATGTGCGGCCTGATGTCTGGGCGAGGGAGCTGGAGGAGATGCTGCTGCGGGTCGGTCACCGGTTCGGCCGGGCCGACCTGCGGCGGCGGATGCGCGCGTATGTGCACGGGCTGCTGGGGTCGGTGGGCCGGAAGAACAGCTGGCAACTCGCAGAACATGCAGGTCACAACACACCACATGGGCTCCAGAACCTCCTGAACCGGGCCCGGTGGGACGCGGATGAGATCCGCGACGACGTGCAGGCATACGTCGCCGAACGGCTCGGCGAGGACGGCGGCGTACTCGTGAGCGACGAGACGGGCTTCCTCAAGAAGGGCGACACCTCAGCCGGGGTGCAACGGCAGTACTCGGGCACGGCAGGACGTACCGAGAACTGCCAAGTCGCCGTGTTCGCCGCCTATACCTCGTCCCGGGGACGCACCCTGGTGGACCGGGAGCTCTACCTGCCCAAGTCCTGGACATCCGACCGCGAACGGTGCCGGGCGGCAAAGGTGCCCGACGACCGCGGCTTCGCCACCAAGACCGAGCTGGCCCGAACCCTGGTCACCAGGGCGCTGTCCTCACCACTGCCCGTCTCATGGGTGACCGCGGACGCGCTCTACGGCCAGGACTGGCACTTCCGCCGCATGATCGAGGAGGCTGGCCTCGGTTACGTCGTCGCCGTGCCGAAATCGCAGCAGGTCAAATCGCTTGCGGGATGCTGGCGCATCGACCAGCTCGTCGTCGACGCACCCGATGACGCCTGGGAACGGCTCTCGTGCGGAGACGGCGTCAAGGGCCCGCGTGTCTACGACTGGGCGGCCGCGCAGCTGCCGGCCGTCCCGTTCTTCGACGGCGGTGAGCCCTCCCACCGCGGGTGGGTGATGGCCCGCCGCAGCATCGCCCGGCCCGACGAGATCGCCTACTACCTCGCCCACGCACCCACCGGCACCACCGCGGACCAGCTGGTCACCGTGGCCGGCAGCCGCTGGTCCATCGAATCCTGCTTCCAGAACGCGAAGAACGAGTGCGGCCTGGATGAGTACGAAGTCCGCCGCTACGTGGGCTGGTACCGGCACATCACCCTCGCCATGCTCGCACACGCCTTCCTCGCCGTCATGACGGCCCAGGCCAGAACCGAAAGGGGGGCCGCAGAAACGGATCACCCCTCGCCCCGCTCAGCCTGGCAGAAATCCGCAGGATCATGGCAACTTGCGGCACCGGCCACCACCGCCCTCGCCACACCGGTCACGCACTGAGATGGTCCCACTGGCGCAGCCAACACCAGGCCACCGCCATGCGCTGCCACTATCACCGACGCACCCGGTATCACGAACTCCAGCAACATGACGGAACGTCAGCTCGCTACACTCGGAAACAGGCTCCTGAACAGCAGGAATAGCGAACTGCAACTGGAGTACTAGTACTCCAGCAGCGGTTCGCTATCTGGCCTGGTCGAAGGCGTCGTCGGGAGTGTAGTGGTTTGGTCGTGGGTCGGGGGTGGTCTGGCCGGACCGCCCCTCCCACGTGTGGGTCAGGATTTGGCTGGCCGACTCCGGTGCCGACAGCCTTCCAAGGTGATCGACGAGCATGCGGACGTGACCTGGGAGCGGGAACTCGACACTCTCTTCTTGCGCATTGGCCACCGCTTCGGCCGCGCGGACCTGCGGCGTCGGATGCGGGACTATGTGCGGGGGCTTCTCGCTCCCGTCAGCCGTAAAAACGGCTGGCAGCTGGCCGAGTTCGCCGGGCACCACACCCCTGATGGCTTCCAGCGGCTGCTGAACGCGGCGAACTGGGATGCCGACGACGTCCGCGACGACCTTCAGGCATACGTCGCCGAGCACCTCGGCGTAGACGGCGGGGTGCTCGTCATCGATGACACCGGCTTCGTCAAGAAGGGCACCACCTCCGCCGGGGTGCAGCGTCAGTACTCCGGCACCGCCGGCCGCACCGAGAACTGCCAGATCGGCGTCTTCGCCGCCTACGCCACCACCCGCGGCCGCGCCCTGGTGGACCAGGAGCTCTACCTGCCCAAGTCCTGGACGGAGGACCGGGAACGCTGCCGGGCGGCGAAGGTCCCCGACGAACGAGGCTTCGCCACGAAGGGCGAGCTGGCCAAGCGCCTGGTGCTGCGTGCTCTGGCCTCGGATCTCCCTCTTGCGTGGGTGGCTGCGGACTCCGCCTACGGGCAGGAGGGACGCTTTCGTCGCCTGATCGAGCAGTCCGGCCTCGGCTACGTGCTCGCAGTGCCCAAGTCCCAGCAGGTCTTCGGCCCGCGCATCGACTACCTGTTTGCCCAGGCCCCCGGCGAGGCGTGGGAGACGATCTCGTGCGGTGACGGCGCCAAAGGACCAAGGCGCTACCACTGGGCGGCACTGGAGCTGCCCACGGTGGCCGAGTTCGACTGCCAGGGCGAGGCCCCCGTACGCCGACGCTGGGCACTGGCCCGCCGCAGCATCAGCAAGTCCCAGGAGATCGCCTACTTCCTCGCCTACGCACCGCGGGAGACCACAGTGGCCGACCTGGTGAGGATCGCCGGGATGCGCTGGCAGATCGAGGAGTGCTTCCAGGCGGCAAAGAACGAGTGCGGCCTGGACCAGTACGAGGTCCGCCGCTACGTCGGCTGGTTCCGGCACATCACCCTGGCCATGCTCGCTCACGCCTACCTCGCGGTCATGGCAGCCGACGCGGCGGGAAAGGGGGGTGCAGAAACGCTTCCGGCACCCTGGCTCCGCTCACCGTGGCAGAAGTCCGCCGGCTCCTGGCACTTCGCCTCGGCCCGAACCGCCAAACCGGGCGGCCGCTTCGCACGCACGCTCTGAACTGGTCTCGCTGGCGCCGCAGACACCAGGCCGTCTCCCGCCGCTGCCACTACCAGCGACGACTCCACACGTTGGAGGGGCGGTCCGGCCAGACCACCCCCGACCCACGACCAAACCACTACACTCCCGACGACGCCTTCGACCAGGCCAGATAGCGAACCGCTGCTGGAGTACTAGCTGCCGGGACTGGTCCGTGGGGTGCGGGCTTTCGCCTGCCAGTCGTTGTTCCAGAACTTGGCGTAGTCCCGGGTGTAGGGCTGGATCACGTTGTACGCCTGCCTGAGCTGACGTCGCATCTGCCTGGCTGTTTCGCGAAGTGCGCCGGGTACGACGGCGGGAGAAAGGTAGACGTCCCTGATCTCTTTTGGGGCCTGGTACTTGCTCCAGTACAAAAGCTGCGCCATGACCCCGAAGGAAAATGTGCCGACGACGGTGCGACAATCGGGATCGGTCCACCGGTCTTTCAGGACCGGTGGTGCCCAGGTGTGCATCACAGGGTGCCGGCAGACTGCCTTCACTGTTTCCTCTGCTGTCTGCTTGCCGTCCCTGTACGCCCGGAAATCCTCGACTGAGTCGTCGAGGTACTGTTGCAGGACGGGGTTGTCAGCCGAGAGGACGCCTCGGAGGGGGGCCCTTTCCATCCTGTCGAAGACGTGGGGGTCCTTGGTTTGCTGGTAGCGCATCCAGGTCTCCATGGGGCTGAGGGTGCTGTAGAGGCCGAGAAGGGCTAGGGGCCGCAGTCCGGCGTTCATCAGCCTGATGTCGCCAGAGAAGCTGGTGTACATGTTCCACGCGAACTTGTCGGCGCAGTCGAAGGAACGCTTGGTCCATTCCTCGATGTAGGCGAAGCGCTCCGTGGAGAAGTCGCCGTCCCGGCTGGCCTCGATCAGCCGGTGCGCCAGGGCGTTGACACAGGACGCGGTCACCGCCAGGCCGGTGGAGTTGAGCGGGTCGACGAACTCCGCCGCGTGCGGCAGCAGGCAGTAGCGGTCACCCACAATGTGCTGGGCGGAGAACTGGTTCCGGGGGGTTGCCATGTAGGGGCGGACCGCGCGGGCCTGTGCCAGCTGCGCTTTGACCGAGGGGAACCTCCCCACGATCTGCCGGAACTCGTTCTCCGGCAGCAGCTCCGGATCGTGCGGGTACTTGTCGATGTCGAGGTTGATGCCGACGCTGCACAGAGAGCTGGCGGACATGCGGTGGTTGTCGAACGGGATGACCCACATCCAGCCGCCGTCGAAGACGTGGTGGAGTGTCCCCTGGTGGAAGGGGAACGGCATGCCGTGCTCGGTGCGCGGCGGCCCCACCGTGTCCCAGGGAAGAACGCCGGTCATGTGCGTGAACAGTGACCGGGTCCGGGTCAGGAACCGCGGCTCGGGATCCTGCAGCCCGAGCTGGCGGGGGATGAGTGCGTTGCGGCCGCCGGCGTCAACCACGTAGCGGGCAGTGACCCACCCGCCGTTCTCCGCCTGGAGGGTGACACTGTCGCTTGCGAAGTCCGCCTCTTTCACCAGCAGTCCGCTGCGCGGCACGGCGCCGTAGCGGATTGCCAGAGCGTAGAGGTAGGCGTCGACGTCCTGCCGCAGATAGTGCATGTCGGGGCCGAAGGGCGGCGGCAGCGTGGCTGCCTGCACGGTCTCCCTGCCCTGGGCGGGCTCATCGTCGTGATGCAGTACGTAGCTGAAGTTCCGCTTGACCCCTGCCGCAGGCACGATGCGCTGGAGGTCTGCGTACGATCCGAGGTAGGCGAGTTCGGGAACGCCGTAGCGGGCGGCGAGCACGCGCATGAGGGACGATGCCTCCGGGATCGTCGATTCCCCGATGGCGAAGCGGGGATGAGGGGTTGCCTCGATCAGGGCGACGTCGACACCGTTGCGCGCGAGAACCGCGCCGAGTAGTGAGCCGCCGATGCCTCCGCCGACGATGGCGACATCGTGCATGGTCTGTGTCATGGGGTGACACTCCTTGGTTTTGAGGGAGTGGTCCAGGGCTGGTACTGGCGAAGTCCGTACAGCAGCGGGTCGCAGGTGCGGTAGCCGCGGACGCGGAGGACCTCCCCGAAGACCGCCGTGTGGTCACCTGCATCGTGCGTGTGGGAGATCGCGCAGTCGGCGACAGTGTGCGCGGCGTTGGGGAGATGGGGACCTCCGCTGTCGGCGGGCATGGACCAACGCACGCGGGAGAAGCGCAGGACGTCGCCGGAGGCGAACAGACGGGCGGCCTCCACTGCGTCGGCGTGGAGCAGGTTGACGCTGAACAACGCATGCTGCAGTACGGCTTTGAGGGTCGGGCCGCCCCGCCGCAAGCAGACCAGCAAGGTGGGTGGAGTGGTCGTGACACTGCACAGGGCCGAGCACGTCATCCCCGAGGGGAGGCCGTCCGTACTGAAGGAGGTGACGATGGCGACTCCAGACGGAAAGGTTGCCATGAAGTCCCGGAAATGCTCAGCCGAGACCGGCGGCGAACTGGTCCTCACATGCAACCTCCTTTGTCCTGGACGGGTTTACTGGGGGATCCTGTGGACGACGTCGCGCTCCGCCTTCGGCAAGACCTGGCTTCGCCCTCGCTCGTGCTGCCTCGGCACTGTCAGCCGCTCCACTCGGGGATGTGCGCGTGGCCATGGAGGGGCACTCCATCACAGAGATAATGGCGCTGGCGGGCGAGTAACTGTCAAGCCCTGTAGATGAGCTGATGTGGTTCAGAAGCCATCCGCCCTCCGAGCCCTCTCTGTCAAAGTGGTGCAAGACGGGCATACTGCGATTCATTGAGTCGATGA
This sequence comes from Streptomyces sp. YIM 121038, assembly GCF_006088715.1. Lineage (NCBI taxonomy): Bacteria > Bacillati > Actinomycetota > Actinomycetes > Kitasatosporales > Streptomycetaceae > Streptomyces > Streptomyces sp. YIM 121038. The sequence goes on along the minus strand of NZ_CP030772.1, from coordinate 378,448 downwards.
CCGAGGGCGGAGAAGGAGTAGTGCCCGAGTGGCCAGCACCAACGACCACGGGACCCCTGATCCGCAGGTGACACCCCGTTCGACCGGACCGCGCCGGTACTCCGCGGAGTACAAGGCGAGGATCCTGGCCGAGTACGAGACCTTGGACCGGCAGGGCAAGGAGCCCTGCTGCGCCGGGAGGGCCTGTACTCGTCACTGATCACGAACTGGCGGGAGCAGCGGGACCGGGGTGCGAAGGCGGCGCTCGCCGCGCCGGCGGGGCGGCCGAAGGCCGACCCGCGGGACAAGGAGATCACTCGCCTGCAGGCCCAGGTCGCCCGGCTGGAGACCGAGCTGGGCAAGGCCCGCACTGTCATCGAGGTGCAGGGAAAACTCCAACACCGGTGACATACGGCCCCGGGGCCGCTGTCAAGAGGGGTTGAGCAGAGCAACGGGACTCCGGTAGATCAGCGCTCGACCAAGACCGTTGATCGGGGAGTCCCGTTGCAGGAGAAGTCTGTCATCACGCGTGAAGTGGCGGTTGCCCAGGGGCCGTTCGCGCCCCTCTGGGAGAACTGACCCGGATCGTGGATTTCGATCTGGTCGATGCCGTCCTGGAGGACACCGGCAGGACGCAGCGGCGGATCCGTGTGCTGCCGTCGAGGGTGGTTGTGTACTTCGTGCTGGCCCTGGCGCTGTTCGAATGTGTCAGATATCGCGGGGTCTGGTCGAAGCTGGTGGCCGACCTCGGGTGCTCTGTCCCGTGCCCGCCGCCGTGTCGGCGCGGCTCCCTTCCGTGCTCTGTTCGAGGTGCTGGCCGACTCTGTCGCCTGGAGGGACACGCCCGGGGCCTTCTGGCGGGGCCTGCGCACGGTCGCGCTTGACGGCACGACGCTGCAGGTGCCCGACGCACCGGCGAACAAGGCAACGTTCGGGACGCGCAAGGCCAAGGGGGGAGGCGAGAACGGCTATCCGCTGCTGAGGCTGCTGGTCCTGGTCGAGACGGGGACCCGGGCCGTGCTCGGCGCGGTCTTCGGCCCGTTTTGCGAAGGGGAGACCGCGTACGCGTCCTCGCTGTTTGGGCACCTGCGTGCCGGAATGCTCCTGCTGGCCGACCGCGGCTTCGACGGCTGGGAGCTGATGAAAGCGATCCAGGCCGAGGGAGCCGACTTTCTGATCCGTTCCCGCCTGGCCCGCACCCCGCTGGTCCTACGCCGTGGCTATGTCGGCCTCCCGAAGACGTCGACAAACGCCTCCGCAAGAAACCTCCATAGCCATGCGCCGGCTGCCCGACGGGTCCTACCTGTCCGTCTTCGGCTACGGCCGCCTGCCGGTCAGGATCGTCGAGGCGAACATCACCGGGGTGCGTTTCCTCTTGAGTGACGAGTGTGTGTCTGGTGGGCCGGGTTTCTCGTTGCGGTAGCTGTTGATCAGCTGGTGTGGGTGAGGCGGGGCCGGATGGGCTGTGGGGAGGTGCTCTTGCTGCTGCGGGAGCGGGAGGCGGCCTGCCGTCGGGAGGCGGAGCGGTTGCGCGGGGAGGCCGTGCGGGGCGCGGGGCTGCTGGTGGTGTGCGAGCAGGAGCTGGCCCGGGTGGCGACGGCATGCCAGGTCGTAGGCGGGCTCCCGGCGGCGCACGGCGAGGCCGGGTCGGGGTCGGGCCCCGGCCCCGCGAGCGGAGGTGTCGGGTCCCGTCGGCATTCAAGCTGCCGAGGAAGCTGGCGAGTTCACGGGGCGGATGCTGGGGGTGCTGGCCGCGTAGGCCGGTCCGGTGCGGTGTCGGCAGGTGGTGGAGGGGCTCGGGCTGGAGGCGGTGTCCCGTGAAGTGGAGCGGGTGCGCCACCAGTTGAAGAAGGCTACTGCCGCCGGGCGGGTGGTGCAGACCCCGGGCGGCCTCTTCACCCTGGCGCGTGGAGGTGCCGCGGTGCGCGGGTTTCCTGCCGGTACGGGGACGGGCCTCCTTCTTGCTGGTCGGGTGAGGAGCCAGACCGGGCAAGGAAGAAGACCCGGTGGCGCCTTACATGTCCGCGCCCCAGGTCCCCGGCCCGTTCACCGCCACTCCCGCGGTCCACCGCCAACTCCTCGACCGCTGCCAGCCTCTCGACGGCACCGCGGCGATCCCGGCCCAGCGGAAGGCCCGCCGCGAGTACGAGAACCGCGTCAACGCCCTCGGGGCTCACACCCGGAGCTGAAAAGACCCACCACGATCAAGATCTGGCGGCTTTTGGGCTTCCCTCGGCGCTACCCCAGGTGGATGCCCGCGCCGCCGCCGAGGTGCGCGTGGAGGTCGTCACGGGCAGCGACACGGTGGTGCGTCCTTGGGCCGAACGGAGCCACCGCCGGCTGCTGGCCACCACGCTGGGCCGGGTGGAGGCGACCGGGATGGCTTACCGCGCCCCCGGTGCGGCCAACCTGCACCCCGGCGACGCCGCCCTGTCCCTGCCGCAGCAGGTCTGCTCCTCCCCGCTGCAGCGCGCCGTCGCCCTCGAGGCCGCACAGACACCCCTGCGCCGGGCGGGCGCGCACCTTGAGCGCACCACCGGCCGCCGGCCCGGCACCGGGCAGTTGATGGAGATCGCCTGTCGCGTCGCCGCCCGCATCCCCGCCTTCTGCCAGCAGGGTGTGTCCGCCCCGGCCGCCGGCAGCGAGGGGGACCGGCTGCTGGTGCTCAGCTGCGACGCGACCGGCGTGAACATGATCCCGTCTGATCCGCGGGAGCCGGTCCGCACCGCACGGGCAGCCGACGGCCCCAAGCCGCCCTCGGCCCAGCTGTCCAGTCGCGAGCACACCGGTCGCCGGCGGATGGCGACCGTCTTCGTTATCTACGACGCCGACCCGGTCCCACGCACCGGTGCGTGGGGGTCCCACGCACCGGTGCGGACGTCCTGCCGGCCACCGCGGCCGAACGCGCTGCCCGCACCCACGGCCCGCGCGCACGGGGCCGACACCTGGGCTCCCTTCAGCGGTCCGCCGCGGCCATGGTCACCGCCATGTTTGACCACACCGAACAGCGAGACCCCGACCACCGGCGCCGCCGGATCGTCCCGGTCGACGGCGCCAACCACCAACCCGACCGGGTGCATCGCAAGGGAAGCGGGCACCCGCGGCGTCCATGCGGACACGACCGTGGACATCGTGCATGTAATCGAATATCTGTGGCGGGCCGCCGAGGACCTCCACCCAGGCCACGCAGCGCGCGCGGCCTGGGCCGCCGGCGCCGCCCGCACCGTGCTGGACGGGCACAGTCCCCGCGTCGTCGCACTGCGCCAGCACCTGCGCACCCGCCCCGATGACGCGAAGCAACTGCCCGCCGTCGCCCGCACCGCCGCCTCCCCTGCAGGCCAAGGAGCCCTGCCTGCGCTACCACCTCACCCTCACTATGGGCTGGCCCATCGCGACCGGGGTGATCGAGGGAAGCTGCCGCCTCCTCGTCAAGGACCGCCTGGACACGACCGGGGCCAGAGGAAGCCTGCCCGGCACCGAGGCGGTCCTCCTCCTGCGCGCCGTCATCGACAACGGCAACGTCGAGCGGTACTGGCGCTCCTTCACCGAACTCGACCACCTGCACACCCACGCCGTCCGCTACCAGGGACAACCCGCCCCCGCAGCGTGACCGCAACCACCCACATCACTCAAGAAGCAACGCACCCACATCACCGTGGCCTTCGCCGACGGCAGCAGCAGGCAGGAGCGGTGGCGGCTGGTCACCAACCTGATGGACCACGGCCGCTACCCGGTGGACGCGCTGGTCAGGCTGTATCACGAGCGCTGGGAGGTGGTGCGGTACATCCGTACCGCGCGCTCACGCAACTCCAGCGAGGATTTCCGGGGTGCAACCATGGTCGATGTTCTTCTCATGAGAACCATCTGACCCACTGTCAACAGACTCCGCATCTCGGGGGAAGCTCAGTTGGGTGAAGTAGCCGCCGCCAGCTCGTGGTAGGGAACGTTGTCGTTGAGTATGTGACAGATCGCGGCAATGATCGAGTGCTCGACGGCGACCAGTGTCGGCGTGCAGGTGTGCCCACCAACTGTCGAACTCGGGTCGAGGTTTCCTGGGGATTGACAAAATGGCGCTGCGCGAGACAACTGCATTGAAGGTTCCGCTCCGGACACGACGGCTCCGGGGTGCGAGCCCGTGGGCGAAGAGGCTGGCATGGCGGCCGAGATCGAGACGGTAGCCGACTCAGGGTGGCTGGTGGTGCTGGTGGGCGGCCCGCCTGGGCTTGCCCGGCTGTACCGGTTGCCGGATAGCGCTGTGGATATGACGCGGGTGGTGGTGGCCTTCTACGGGGGCACGACGGCAACGGCAACGGCCAGATCTAGCGCCACGGCCAGGTCATCGACACCGCCCCCGAATCCAAGATTGTCGAGGTACTGCTGGAAGAAACCCTCACACTCACCTCCAACACGGACGACAAGGAGCAGCAGCGGTGAGCAACACCAACGGCAAGACGCATGAACCCATTGGAGCCCACGCCACACCGCCCGGACGCACCTTCACAATGGGAGACCCCCCACAAGCCTGGCCACTGGCGGGGCACCTTCTGCGACTCGTGCGCGATCCCCTGGCGTTCCTACGCTCCCTACCTGCCTGCGGCGACCTGGCCCGGGTCCGCCTCGGCCCGTGGCAGGTTATAGTGGTCTGCGACCCCGCGCTGACCCGCCAGCTGCTCCTTGACGATCAGACCTTCGACAAAGGCGGGCCCCTGGTCGACAGGGCCCGGGAGTTCATGGGCAATGGCCTTGCCACCTGTCCGCACCGTGACCACCGGCGCCAGAGGCGCCAGCTCCAGCCCGCCTTCCACCCCGCCCGCCAGTCCGGCCACGCGCGCGTGATGGCCGATCACATCACGGCAATCGTCGGAGCCTGGCAGGGCGGCGAGGAACTCGACCCTGTCACGGAGATGCACACGCTCACCGCGCGGGTGCTCGTCGCCACGATGTTCGGGACCGCCCTGCCCGCCACCACCGTCAACCGTCTCATCGACGACTTGACCACCGTGATGAACGGCCTCGGTCGGCGCATGCTCATGCCGCCCCTGGTGAACAAGCTTCCTCTGCCCGGCAACCGCCGCTTTGAGCGCGCGCGCCAGCGGCTGCGCCACACCCTTACCCAGGCGATTGCCGCCTCCGTTTCGGCTGGCACCGGCTACGGTGATCTGCTGTCGATACTGGTCAGGCTGGCCGATTCCGCCACACCCTCCCCTCAAGGACTACCGGGGCCCACCGACGCATCGCCGGACGCCGAGGGACTCATCGATCAGATCGTGTCGTTCTTCGTCGCCGGAGTGGAGACCGTTGCCACGACTCTGGCATGGGCGCTGCACCTGCTGGCTAATCATCCCGATGTCCTGGCACGGCTGCACACCGAAGTCGACACCGTCCTGGACGGGCGCACCGCGGCGGCCTTCGACGACCTGCCCCGCCTGAAACTGACTGGGCGGATCCTCACCGAAACCCTGCGCCTGTACCCGCCCGCCTGGATGCTCACGCGCACGACCGCGATGGACACCGACTTCGCCGGGCATCACATCCCGGCTGGCACCACCGTAGCCATCAGCCCCTACCTGCTACACCACCGGGCCGACCTGTTCCCTAATGCGGAGGTGTTCGACCCCGACCGGTGGGATCCACAGACCGCTACGCCGCCTCCGCGGGATGCCTGGGTCGCGTTCGGCGGCGGAGCCCGCAAATGCATCGGCGTCACCTTCGCGATGACCCAAGGCACCCTCGTCCTCGCTACTATCGCCGCCCACTGGAACTTCCGCCCCATCCCCGGCCGTACTGTCTCCGCAGCCCCCCGCGGAACGCTGACCCCGCGCGGGCTACGCCTTCACCTCTCCGCCCGCCCCAGCCCGCCCGCCAGCGGCGCCGATATGACTGCTCCGACCGCGGCACCGAGCTCTGCCCCCACCACGGCAGGAGGACAGCCTACTTCCCCCGTCTCCTTGAACGCGTCACCACCCTCGCCGCCCAGGGACACGGAACCCGGGTGATCGCCGACCGGCTCAACGCCGACGGCCTGCGCCCGCCCAAACGCATCGCCCGCTTCGGCGCCGCCCAGGTGCGGACCCTGATGAACCAGCACGCCATCCGCACCCCGAACCGCCGCGGCCGGCTCGCCGCCCTCGGCAGTCTCGGACCGGACGAGTGGACCGTCACGGACCTCGCCGCCGCCCTGCAGATGCCCACCGCCAGCGTCTACAACTGGATCTACCGCGGCTGGATCACGGCCCGGCACCACCCCGAGGGCAAGTACTGGATCATCACCGCGGATGCCGCGGAACTCGACCGCCTACGCGAACGACGCTCGCGCCCGCCCGGCTACTACACCCGGGCCCGCTTCACCGGCAGCACCCCACCCACCACCCGTCCCAGCGGAGGACAACCATGAAAGACCCAACTCGCTTGACCCGCACCACCAGTGGGCTGACTCGGCTTCCCAGAGGCGGTGATAGATCTCGATCAGTTCCTGGGCGGAACAGAGGTCGGCGTCGAGCAGGCTGGTGATCAGGCGCCACAACTCGGTGCGCTGGGTGCCGTCTTCGAGGCTGACGGTGAGCCAGGCTTCGATGATCCGGACCACGAGACGTCGGCCGTACCCACGGTCGGCGCGGTAGTGCTGGGAGCGGATGAAGGTCAGATAGGAGCCGTCCGGGAGCGCGTGCCGGTTGGTCGGGAAGCGTTTACGGGTGGAGCGCAGCAGGAATGCGGCGCCGGTCTCGGACACCGCGTTGAGGAAGTCCACCGCGTCGTAGTAGGCGTCGGCCAGCAGCAACATGGAGGCGTCCAGGCTGGCCAGCAGGCGGTGCGCGTAGGACAGTTCGCCGATGCGGTCGGAGCCGAAGGCGGCGTCGAGCAGGGCGCGGGTGCCGCACTCCACCAGGGCGACCAGTCGGACCATCGGATAGCCGAACTCCTTCACCTCGCCGATGTGCTTGGGGAAGCACTAGGTCACAGCGGGATCGTCGGGGACGCACTGGGTGGTGCCGTCCAGTGCGACCAAGCGCCGTCCGCGGTAGAACGAGCCCCGTCGGGCCGGGGGCGCGACCGGACATGCCAAGACCTCGAAGAGTCGGTGCAGCGGTGCTGTGCCCAATCGGCGTCGCGCACGCGACAGTGACGACGCACACGGGCATGCCGTCACCACCTTGCCGAGACCAGCGGTCAGTTTCGCCCACACCCCCGCGTACGAGACACGCTCGAACACGGCGAGCGCGAGCACGAAGTACACCACCACCCGCGCGGGCAGCAGTCGCAACCGCTGTTCCTGGGCCGCGGTCTCGGCGACAACGGCATCGACCAGGCAGGGGTCGATGATCTGGGTCAACTCGCCCAGATGGCCCGGGGCATACACATCAAGGGGTGTCGGGCATCGCCCGACGCTGGCAGACTGCTGCGACACGGGACCTCCGGGTACTCGTTCCTGGGCTCGACACCACAGGAACTACCCGAGGTCCCGCCCCATGACCAGGCACTTGACGCCCAGCCCGAACCGTAAAAGCAATGGCGTTGTACATAGTGGGACACCGCCTCTTCGCGACCCGCATCGGTCACGATGCGTGACTCCTTCCAGGTCGACACTTACCAATGGTGATTCTCTCGTTGAGAGCGGCGAGCCGATGTGTGGTGCTGTGCGTCCAGCGCTGATCGGCGTCCAGTTTATCGAACATGCATCCGGCAGGGTCACTGCCCGTACGGGCAGTGCTGTCGGACGGCTAGAGATTCTGGGCGTGATTGCTGCGGACTGCCCCCTGCCGCTCGGTCGGGTGTCGAGGTCTGACTACTCCGACGCCGGGTGTAGCGCCCAAGCGCGCAGGAGCAAAGCCCGATCGTGTCCCTTGTCGTGGTGTATGGGATCAACTGGCGGGCGTGTCCGTGGCGTTCGGTAGTGCCGGGGCGCTTTCGGGGAGCTCACGGTAGAGCTTGTCCATGCTGCCTTCGGGGAGGTAGCGGCGGGGGAAGGCGGTCCATTCGTCGTGCATCTCGAAGAGCACGGCGGTGACCAGCCGCAGCAGTGCGTCGTCGTTGGGGAAGACCTGGACGGCGTCGGCCCCGCGCTTGATCTCCCGGTCAATCCGCTCCAGCGGGTTCGTCGACTGGATCTTCTTCCAGTGCCTGGGCGGGAAGTCCGCGAACGCGGTCAGATCTTCCTTCGCGCCCAGCAGCATGGCTTTGGCCTGGGGGAACTGGGCGCCGGGCATGTCGGCGACGGTGTCCAGCTGGGCGCGCACGAGTTCCGCGGCGGGCTGGGTGAAGACGGTGCGGATCGTCGCGGCAACCATCTCCCCGGAGTCCTGGTCGATCACGCCGAAGACGTTCCGCAGGAAATGAACACGACAACGCTGCCAGGCGGCACCGAGCATCACCTTGCGGACCGCGGCGACCAGGCCCGAGTGCTGGCCGGTGACGACGAGGAGGACCCCGGACTGGCAATCCCCTGGGATCGTGGAGTCTTCGTCTATGCGGTTTGAGTCCGTGAACGGGCCTCAGCACGCTGTTGGTTGATGGTGTGTTCGAACTCGATCGGCGGCAGTCCGTCGGCCGCGCTGTGCCTGCGGCGCGGTTGAAGAAGTCTGCGATCCACGTGGCGATCTTCAGCCGGGCCTCGGCGCGGGTGGCGAAGCGGTGCCGGTGGATGTACTCGGCCTTGATCGACGAGTGGAACGATTCCGCGGCCGCGTTGTCCAGGGCCGACCCCACCCGCCCCATGGACTGCACCACGCCCAGCCGGTCGCAGAGGCTGTTGTGTACGCCTCACTCGTATATTCCGGGCCCCTGTCGCTGTGGAAGATCACGCCGTCCACGGCGCCGCCGCGGGTCGCGGCGGCCATCTGCAGTGACGCGCCGACCAGGGACGCATCATGCCTGGGGCCCATCGCGTAGCCCAGGACCCGGCGTGAGAACGCATCGTGCACGGACGCGAGGTAGAGCTTGCCCTCACCGGTTTCGGCCTCGGTCATATCGCCCCACCACAACACGTCCGGCGCGATCGCGTCGAAGCGTCGAAGTACCAGGTCACGGGCGGCTTTCCGCTTGCCCTGACGGGTCAGGTTCCGGCGCCGGCGCGGGGGCTTGCGGCCCTGGAGCCCGAGCCCGGCCATGATCTGGGCGACGGTGTTGGGCGAGACCTGCCAGCCCTCGGCCCACAGGTCCAGCGTGATCCTCGGCGACCCGTACGTCCGCCCCGACGCGTTGAAGAAGTGGATGATCCGCTCTGCCAGAGCGGCCCGTCTGACCTCGCGTTTCGTCGGCTGTTCGGGGCGGCGGCGCCACTTGTAGAACCAGGACTCGGACACTTCCAGCGCCCGGCAGGACACGGTGTGCGGGACATGGTGCTCGGCCCGCTGGCCGGCGATGAAGCCCGCAACCGTCACTTCATCGCCTCCTTCACTCAGAGGACCACGGAGCGCTTGAGGACATCGCGCTCCATCCCGATCTCGGTGTTCTCCCTGCGCAGCTGCTTGTTCTCCTCGCGCAGCCGACGCAGTTCCTCGCGTTCGGACTCGTTCAGTCCGCCCACGGCCTCCGCGTCCGCACGGGTCTTCGCACGGTGGACCCAGGTCTGGAGCGTGCCCTCGTGCACCCCCAGGTCCCACGCGACCTGCGCAGACGATTTCCCGGTCTCCAGCACGATGCGGACCGCACCCTCACGAAACTCGGCATCGTACTTCCGTCGCTTCTCCGCCATGACCCTCAACTACCCCTATGGTCACGACTCCACAGTACGAGGGGAGACCCACCCGGGGTGACCAGCGAAACCGTGGACGGCATGTCCCTGGCCAAGATTGACACGACTATCGGCGCTCTGCGCCGGGAGTCGTATCGGTGGGCACCGGCCAGGCGGGTCTACATCCCGAAGAAGAACGGGAAGCGACGCCCGCTGGGCGTGCCGACGGTCACGGCGTAGTGCCGGTTCGTCCAGGTCGTCTTTGGGTTTTGTGACGGTGACGTATCCGTTCCACGCGATGGTGGGCGAGCGTCTGGAGATTCTGTACGCCAAGCGCCGGGGTGGTGCGCTGGTGTTCGTGTGCGCGTACGGGGCGGCCCGGACGGTGACGCTGCCGCAGGCGTGGACGGACCGCGGGGAGGTGCCGTTGGACCACCGGCTCTCGGTTGAACAGCTCTGTGCTGCGCGGGAGTTGGCGGATGCGCTCGTCCGCCGGGGTGAACGAGCGGTGGGCGGGGCATCGTGAAGGCGGCGGGGATGAGCCGGACGCGGTCCTTGATGGGGCCGGGGGTGCGGGCTGATGCCGCAGGTGGGTGCGTTGTGCGAGCAGGTGACGGTGCTGGCCAACATGGTCGAGTCGGCGCTGGGCGGCGGTCATGAACGGGCTGTCGAAGATCACGGCGTCGCACCGCTCCAGGACGGCGGCGATCTATCTGCGGCAGTCGACATACGTACAGGTCCGGGACAACACCGAGTCCACGCTGCGGCAGTACGACCTGGTGGAACGGGCTGTGGAGCTGGGGTGGGCGCGTGAGGACGTGCTCGTCATCGACGCGGATCTGGGCCGCTCGGCGAAGTTCGGATCCGAGCGCCTGGGGTTTCGGGACCTGGTCGCGCAGGTCTGCTTGGGGGAGGTAGGGGCAGTCTTCGGCCTGGAAGTGAGCCGGCTGGCCCGCTCCTCGGCAGACTTCGCCCGCCTGCTGGAGCTGGCCCGGCTGACCGACGCGCTGCTGGTGGACGCGGACGGCGTCTACGACCTCGCGGACATCAACGATCGTCTCCTGCTCGGTTTGAAAGGCAGCATGTCGGAGGCGGAGCTGCACATCCTCGCCGGCCGGCTGCATGGCGCGAAGCGGGCCGCGGCGGGGAGGGGCGAGCTGCGGTTCCCGCTGCCGGTCGGTTACGTCTACGACGACGAGGGTTGCTGCGTGATCGACCCGGACCAGGAGGTCCAGGCCGCGATCGCCGACGTATTCGCCGTGTTCCAGGAGCAGGGCTCGGCGTTCAAGGTGGTCGGCGCATACGTCGGGCGGCGCTTCCCGTTGCGCGCCTACGGTGGCATCTGGGCCGGTCAGCTGCGCTGGGGCAAGCTCACGCACTCCCGAGTGCTGGGGCTGTTGCGCAACCCGTGTTACGCAGGCACCTATGTCTACGGCCGCTATCTCACCCGGCGCACCGTCCGTCCGGACGGCAGCGTCCACACCGGGATCGTGCTGCGGCCCCGCGCGCAGTGGCCGATCGTGCTGCACGGGCACCACGAGGGCTACATCAGCTGGGACGACTACCTGGCCAACGAGGCGAAGCTCAAGGCGAACTGCACCCACGACGGGGCCCGTCCGCCGCGCGAGGGCCTGGCCTTGTGTCAGGGGATCATGCTTTGCGGCTCGTGCGGACGCCCCATGACCACCCGGTACTACGAGTACCAGCAGGCGGCCTACGGCTGTTCGTCGTCGCGCGCCGATCACGAGGCCACCGCGACCTGCCGCTCAATCAGGGCTGACGCGGTCGATGAGCCGGTGGCCCGGCTGCTGCTCAGCGCGCTGTCCCCGGGCCAGATCGAGCTGGCCCTGGCCGCCGCCAACGAAGTCACCGTCCGGCACAGCCGGTCCCACCGGGCGGCTGAACTCGCCGTCGAGCGGGCCCGGTTCGATGCCCAGCGGGCCGAGCGCGCCTTCAACGCGGTCGAGCCGGAGAACCGGCTCGTCGCCCGCACGCTGGAGTCCCGCTGGGAGGCCCGGCTGGTCGCCCTGGCCGAGGCCGAGGCGGCACTCGCCCAGGTCCGCGAGGCCCGGCCGGCACTGCCGGACCGCGACGGGCTGCGGGCACTCGCCGCCGGTCTGCCCAGGCTGTGGTGGGCCGACACGACCAAGGACCGGGACCGCAAGCGGCTGCTGCGGACCTTGATCTCGGACGTCACGCTGTTGCCCGAGACGGACCGCGCCCGGGCCCGGATCGGGGTGCGCTGGCACACCGGAGCGACCGACGTTCTCGACATCCGCCGCCCCCACACCTCGGCCCAGGTCCGCAAGACCCCGGCTGCGGCACGGGAGTTGATCGCCCAGCTCAGCCCCACCCGCAGCAACGCAGAGATCACCGCCGAGCTCGCCCGGGCCGGGCTGATGACCGGCACCGGACAGTGCTACACCGTTGCGGCCGTCAAGTGGGTCCGCTACACCTACCAGATCCCCGCCCCGTCCCCGTTCCAGGACGGCGAGGTCAGTGTCGACCAGGCCGCGCAGATCCTCGGCATCAGTGCGAACGCGGTCTACTACTGGCTCACCCACGGCCGACTGTCCGGTCGCAAAGAGCCTGGTGGACGATGGTGCATCCCCTGGAACGAGCAAGTCGAGGCCGCCTGCCGCAGCCAGATCGACGCCTCCGGCCACCTCATCCCGCACGACCTCGTCCCCCGCGAGATCCGACCGGGCGAGATCACTGTCCAGCAGGCCGCCGACCGGCTCGGCGTGGTCTGCCACGTCCTCTACTACTGGATCCGCCTCGGCCGGCTCACCGCCCGCAAGGGCCCCGACACCCGCTGGTGCATCCCCTGGGACCAGGAGACCGAGACCGCCTGCCGCAACTGGCTCGCCCGCCCCGAACAGTTCGTCCCGCACGGGACCGGCAGCCGCCCCTTGTCCGAGGGGCACGATGAGCTGAGCATCCAGCAGGCCGCGGCCCGTCTGGGCGCGCTGCCCGCAGCCATCGCCTACCAGATCCGGGCCGGACGCCTCACCGCCCGCCACTTGCGCAACGGCCGCGTCGCCATCGCCTGGGACGACGACATCGAGGCCGACCTCCGCTGGCAGCTGGCGCAGCCCAAACACCCAGGCCCCACCGGCCCCGGCAGTCATCCGCTGCCTGCCGAGATCTCTGAAAACGGTGAGATCAGCGTCCAGGACGCGGCCGCTCGACTCGGCATCCGGGCCGGCACGGTCTACCACTGGATCTACCAGGGCGACCTCACCGCCCACCGCGCCGCTGGCGGCCGCGTCAGCATTCCCTGGCCCCCGGGCGTTGAGGCAGCATGCCACCAACGAGCCTTGAACTGCAGGAAGTTCACACCCCAATCCCAAATGAGTACAGCAGGAGGAGCAGTATGAAGCCACCACGCCGGCGATCAGGGACCGTGTCCACCAGGCGCGGGTGAAGAACGCGTTGGAGCCCGAGTGGGAAGCCAGGTTCGACGGCAGGAGCTACGGCTTCCGCCCCGGACGTGGATGTCAGGACGCAATGGAGACGATCCACAATGTCACCGCTAAGCGCAACGCGCGACGGCTGTGGGTTCTCGACGCGGATCTGGCATCAGCCTTCGACCGCATCAACCACGATCACCTGATGGCCGCCATAGGAAAGTTCCCTGCCAGGAAACTTGTCCACGGCTGGCTTAAAGCGGGAGTGATGGAGGACGGGCGATTTTCTCCAACTGAGGAAGGAACCCCGCAGGGTGGAGTGGTAAGCCCCCTGCTGCTGAACATCGCTCTCCATGGGATGGAGACGGCGGCCGGAGTGCAAACTGAATCCTTCAGAGACGGAGTTCAGAGATCCGTCATGGGAACTCCGGTACTGGTCAGGTACGCCGATGACTTCGTCGTGCTCTGCCACACGAAGGAAGAGGCGGTGAGGATCCGAGACGAGCTAGCGGAATGGATGCGGCCCAGAGGGCTCGCCTTCAACGAGGAAAAGACCCGTGTGGTCCATCTCGATGAAGGATTCGACTTCCTGGGTGCGACACGAAGTCGCATGGCTCGAGCGAGCACGCTGATTGGAGGGCTGAGACCGATGACAGCAGCGTAGCTCCGGATAAGTGTTCACAGGTCCGTCCCCGCTCTGACGTGCGTTGCTGGTAACGGCAGGGTGCGAAGCTCAGGGAAGACGCCCAAGGGCTCCCGCTCCATCCGGGGGCTACAGGCAAGGGGAAGGCCGGACGGGCGAGTACACGCGAACTCTCGATGATGCCTCGACATCGATACCCCCGGAGATGGGATGAACCGCTGGGGGCAGGGCTGGCCGTTGCGAAACGGCAGGCGGCGGCTGGTGACTAGGAGCCAGCCGCGAGAACACCGCCGCCCCGGGGTACAGAGAGCGCCCACCCCGGTCGGATCTCGACCATGCGGAACGTGAAAACCCCGTCGGGGTCCGGGGCTTGTCCCGGTAAGCCGACCGTGAGGGAGGCCCAACTCCCCGGCGGGAGCAGGACGGTCCAAGAAGCCAATGCCGGTACGCCGAAAGGCGACGGGAAACCGGGACACCACGGCCGCACCCTTCGCGGCCGTCCCGCATAACCGGCCGGATACAGGAAGATGCCTGGCCCGAAAGGGAGCTGACGTGGACCGGGTGAGCCTTTGACGCACCAAAGCTGAAGTACCGGAACCGAAGGACAAGTTGGACACAGATGACGGCACACGCATTCGCTCTCGCGATGGCGGCCCTCGGAGTGAACGGACCGGAGGACGCGGCACCCGACTGGGACGCCATCAAATGGCGCACCCACGAGGACCACGTACGGCGACTGAGGCAGAGGATCTTCAAGGCGACGAAGGACGGGGACCTCAAGAAGGTCCGCAATCTGCAAAAGCTGATGCTGCGGAGCCGGAGCAACACGCTGGTCAGCGTGCGGCAGGTCACGCAGCGCAATGCTGGCCGCAAGACGGCGGGCGTCGACGGGGAGGTCGCTCTGACCTCCCGCGACCGAGGGGAACTGGCGGAGCGGTTGCACCGCTATGCCTCTCCCCTCAAAGCGCTGCCGGTCAAGCGGGTCTTCATTCCGAAGGCGAACGGGAAACAGCGTCCTCTGGGAATTCCGGTGCTCGCGGACCGCGTGCAGCAGGCACGCGTGAAGAACGCACTGGAGCCCGAGTGGGAGGCCCGGTTCGAGCCGAGGTCCTACGGATTCCGGCCTGGACGGGGCTGCCATGACGCGATCGAGGTCATCTTCAAGACGCTCTGCGGCAACCGCAGCAAGCGCCGGTGGATCCTGGACGCGGACTTGGCCGGGGCATTCGACCGGATCGACCACGATCACCTTCTCGACAGTCTCGGCACCTTCCCCGCACGGGGCATGGTTCGGGCCTGGCTGAAGGCCGGCGTGATCGAGTCCGGCGAGTTCACGCCGACCGAGGAGGGAACTCCTCAAGGAGGCGTGATCAGCCCCATGCTGATGAACGTGGCCCTGCACGGAATGGAGCACGCAGCAGGGGTCCGCTACCGGCCCAGCGCACGCAGTGACGCTGAGACGGTCCAGGGATGCCCTGTGCTGGTCAGATACGCCGACGATTACGTGGCGATGTGCCACAGCCGCGAGCAGGCCGAGCAGGTCAAGGCCAGTCTCACGGCGTGGCTGGAGCCGAGGGGACTCCGCTTCAACGAGGACAAGACGCGCATCGTCCACGTTGAGGACGGATTCTCGTTCCTGGGCTTCGACATCCGCCGCCGAGTCGATCGGCAGGGCAGCGGAAAGCTGCTCATCACTCCCAGCAAGGAGTCGGTCAAGCGGTTCCGGAAGCGGCTCACCGCCGACGTGCGCTCCATGCACGGCGCGAACGCGGCCGCGGTGGTGTTCCGGCTTAACCCGGTCGTCCGGGGATGGTCGGCCTACTACCGGAGCGTGGTCTCCGGCCGGGTCTTCACCGGCCTGGACCATCACGTCTGGCACCTCACCTACCGGTGGGCCAGACGTTCGCATCCGAACAAGTCGAGGGGCTGGGTCGCGACCCGGTACTTCGGCAAGTTCCACAAGTCCCGGCAGGACCGGTGGGTGTTCGGCGATCGCGACAGCGGCGCCTACCTCACCAAGTTCGCCTGGACGAAGATCGTCCGGCACGTCCCGGTCCACGGTGGAGCATCTCCGGATGACCCCGCCCTGGCCGAGTACTGGACCGAACGGCGGCGCAAGAAGAAGGCCCCACCCGTGGACGAGCACACCGCCCGGCTTCTGCGAAGCCAAGGCGGACGCTGTCCCGCATGCGGGGAATTCCTGCTGCACGCCGAGCACGAGCCACGCAGCCCACGCGAGTGGGAGCAGTGGTTCATGACCGTCCGGCGGGTGCTGGCCAAACAGCACATCGTCGAACAGGTCGACGGCCAGGACCGGACCTTCTACCGACTCCTCCACGCGCACTGCCGACGGCAGATCCTTGCCGGAAGAGCGGTGCACCAGCCATGACGCCGACGCGGAAACCTCGTCGTCCTCGGGGCTTGCTTGAGCCGTGGTGCCTGGAAAGCGGGCACGCCCGGTTCTGAGGGGGCGGGGACGCAGCAATGCGTCCCCGCTACCCGACGGTTCAACTTCCGTCGGTATCGCGACGGGAAAGTCCTCGCCCGACCGAGCCAGGATGCCGTGCGAAGGGTCTGAGGGAAGATCAGGGAAACCGTCCGATCCAGGCGAGGTGCACCAGCCAAGGCGCTTATCGCCGAGCTGGGCCCTCTCGTCAAGGGATGGACCACCTACTACCGCGGGTCCTGCGCATCCGACACCTTCAGCAATCTGGACCGGTACATGTTCATCACCCTGTGGCGGTGGGCAGTCCGGGAACACCAGAACCAAGGCCGTGTATGGATCCGCAGGCATTACTGGGGTCAGTACCGACCTAGGAGTCGGGACATGTGGGTATTTGGCTCCGGCCAGTACTATCTCCACAAGTTCAAATGGACACGCATCATCCGGCACGTGGCAGTTCGTTCTAACGCTTCAAAGGACGACCCCGCGATGCAGGAATACTGGCAACAGAGGATCAGCAAAAGGAAGTTGCCGTCGGCCGAGCGCAGGCTAGTGCTGACTCTCGCTGCACGGCAACGGGGCCTCTGTGCCGGATGTGGTCTGGACCTGATCGAGGGAGCCGAGTATCAACCAGATGATATTCACGACTGGGTGAACTGGTTCTCAGCATCCTCGCGTGCGCTCAACGTGCACCACGTCGTCTACCGACGTGCAGGTGGCTCCGACGAGTTGAAGAATCTGGAACTCCGGCACACGGCCTGCCACCAACAGCATCACGCTGGTGATCACCGGAGAGACCTGTGCCAGCCCTCGCAGCCTGCTTGAGCCGTGTGCGGTCAACGCGCACGCACGGTGTGCGCCGTGAGGCGCTTCGTTGTATCCCCGACGCAGTCGGGATGAACTTGGAGGGAGGTTCATGGGCTGCCCGGCTCACCTGAACGCGAAAGCGGGAGGGGACCAGAGCATGCCGGGAAAGCGGTGGACGTTTCGGAGGCGTTCAGGACGTCGTGCCGCAAGGCCCGCACGATATGGCCAAGGCTTGATCTGCTTGAAGCCCAATTCCCAGAGTGAAAGTGACGCACCGTCGGAACAACGCCTGTAACCGACGCCCATTCCATGCTCGGGCATGAACCGTGAGACCGGGCAACCTCCGTGGAGTGGGTCGCCGCCCAGCGAGGGTGGTCAAGGGGATGAGTGGGCGGCCTACGTCGTGCTCGATACGTACAGCGAGGACGTACCACGGGATCGCCTACGGGGCGCGAGCCCTATGGCGACGGAGTGCTCATAGTAGTCGCCGGAGTAACGACCGGCCGTGAAGTCCGGGAAAGCCGGAATGAGGGCGAAGGGGCACAGGTAATCAGGAAGTTCGGACGGGGAGGGCTGCGGAATGCAGGATGCTGAAACCGTGCTGAACGTCATCCGGGAACGCGGCAGGCGTGGTCTGCCACTGGAGAGGTTGTACCGGCAGCTGTTCAATAGGGAGCTGTTCCTGCTGGCCTACGGGCGCATCTACGCCAACAAGGGTGCGATGACGCCAGGGGTCACCAGGGAAACCGTGGACGGCATGTCCCTGGCCAAGATTGACAAGATCATCGGAGCCCTGCGCGCAGAGTCCTACCGCTGGTCTCCGGCCAGAAGGGTCTACATCCCGAAGAAGAACGGGAAGCGCCCTTTAGGAATGCCGCCGTGGAGCGACAAGCTGGTCGCGGAAGTCGTACGCCTGCTGCTTGAGGCGTACTACGATGTCCAGTTCTCTGATCGCTCCCACGGATTCCGCCCCAAGCGGGGCTGCCACACCGCACTCGATGAGGTGGTGTCGGTCTGGAAAGGAACCCATTGGTTTGTCGAGGGTGATATCTCCAACTGCTTTGGGAGCCTTGACCATTCGGTCATGCTCTCGACGCTGGCGGAGAACATCCACGACGGCCGGTTCCTGCAACTGATCGACCGGATGCTCAAGGCCGGATATCTGGAGGACTGGCGGTGGAACGACACGCTCAGCGGTTGTCCGCAGGGCGGTATCGCATCACCGATCCTCTCCAATATTTATCTGGACCGGTTCGACCAGTTTATTGAACGGCAGCTGATACCGGATTTCGACCGGGGTAAGCGTCGGGGCAAGAACCCCGCGTACCAGAACGTCGAGAACCGGATCGCGAGGGCCAAGCGGCACGGCGACTGGGAGGCGATGCGCGCGCTGCGGCGCGAACGCCGCACCCTGCCGAGTCAGGACCCCGACGATCCCGGCTACCGGCGTCTTCGATACGTGCGGTATTGCGACGACTTCCTGCTCGGGTTCGCCGGTCCCAAGCACGAGGCCGAGGAGATCAAGGAGCGGATCCGGAAGTTCCTGCATGACGAGCTCAAGCTGGAACTGTCCGAGTCCAAAACCCTGCTCACGCACGCCACCAGCCAGGCGGCGCGTTTCCTCGGATACGAGATCAAGGCCCAGCATGGCGACACGAAGATCACCCGGAATCGTCGGGCGGTCAACGGCGCCATCGGCCTCTTCGTGCCCAGGGACGTCATCCGGGACCGATGCGCCCGCTACATGAAGAAGGGGAAGCCCGCTCTGCGCGGCCCGCTGCTGCACGACGAGGACTTCACAATCGTCGCGAAGTACGGGTCCGAGTATCGCGGGTTCGTCCAGTACTACCTTCTCGCCCAGGACGTGTTCCGCCTGGAGATTCTGCGCTGGGTCATGGAGACCTCAATGCTCAAGACCCTGGCCGGGAAGCACAAGTCGACCGTCACGAAGATGGCCCGCAGATACAAGGCGGCCGTCGACACTCCTGACGGCCGGCGAACCTGCTTCCAGGCCACGGTGCAGCGAGAGAAGGGGAAGAAACCACTGGTCGCCCGCTTCGGCAGGATTCCACTCAAGCGGCAACGCACCGCCGTCATTACCGACCGTCAGCCAGTCATGGCAACTGCCCGGCGCAACGAGCTGATTCATCGGCTCCTGGCCGGGCAGTGTGAGATCTGCGAGGGACGAACTGGGCTACAGGTCCACCACATCCGAAAACTCGCCGATCTCAACAGGCCAGGACGACCGGAACGGCCGTCGTGGGTGCATCTGATGGCCATGCGGAAACGCAAGACCCTCGTGGTCTGTGAACGCTGCCACCAGGACATCCACGCGGGACGGAGTAGTACAACACCATCCCGGAATTGATTACTGGAGAGCCGGGTGCGGGGAAATCTCGCCTGCCCGGTTCGGGAAGGGGCCGTCGGAAAAGGACCCGAGCCACGGGCACCTCGTCGGCGGCCTACCTCACCACCACCCAGCACAAGGACGCCACGATGTGCAGACTGCTCACGGCCCGCGAGGACTGGCTGACCGCCTTCCGTCTCCCTGCATACGCACCGGACTTGAACCCGGCCGAGGGCGTGTGGGCCCACCTGAAGAAGAGCCTGGGCCACCTGGCCGCCGGCACCACCGACCAGCTCGCCGCCCCCGCCCGGACCCGGCTGAAGAGAATGCGGTACCGCCCCGCCCTCCTCGACGGATTCATCGCCGAGACCGACCTCACCCTCGCCCCACCATGACGGCACCCCGAAACGAAGACCTCAGAAGCTGAGGCTCCGGACTGCAGAGCCCGGGAGGGCTCGTCAATGCGCCAACTTTTCGATGTGCCGCTCACGCGCTGTGGTGCGGTCGGCCGGTCCGGGAGGCGGCTGCCCTGTCGGGCGGGGCGCACATCATCTTCCGTACGGTGAGCGGTAGTTGATCCTCCGCTGCGGCCCTCCCCGCGTGCCGTGGAGGCTCCGCGGCGATTGGCGCGTTGTGGCCCAACCGGAACCGACGCCGTTCCCGGTGTGCTTACTCTCCGGTAGTTGATCATGGCGGGCGGTTACGGCGCCCTGGCCGGAGCATGGAAGGTGCGCACGCGGTGAACGATGTTGCAGGGACCTCGCTGACGGCGTATCAGCGGGACATCTGGGTCGGCGCCCGACGCGCGCCGGAGTCGCCGCAGTTCAACTGCGTGCTGTGGGACCGCATCGAGGGCCGTGTCGACCTCGGTGCCCTGCTGGCCTGCGCGGAGCGCGCACTGCGCGGGCACGAGGCGCTTGGGCTGCGCTTCGACGAGTACGAGGGGGCGCCCCGGCAGCGGGTGGCCCCGGAGCCGCTCCGGGTCCGGGTGCGGGACTTCTCCGACGGCCCGGACGCCACCGAGAGGTGCGCCGCGTGGCGGGAGCGTTCGCTGGCGCGCGCCCTGCCGCTGACCGGCGGCGGGCCGCTGGTGGAGGCCACGGTGCTGGTGGAGGGCCCCGAGGTGGTGCACCTGCACATCAAGGCACACCATCTCGTCGCCGACGGCTGGGCGTTCGACCTGCTGAGCCGGCAGATCCTCCAGGACTACCGGCGGCGGGCGCACGGCGACGGACGGCCCGCCCCGGCCGGGACGTCGTCCTACCTCGCCTGGGCCGACGAGGAGGCGCGCTACCGGAACGGCGCGGAGCACGCACGGGACGAAGCCTTCCACCGGCGGGCACTCGACGGCGCGACCCCCGCGCTGTTCACCCGCACCCCGGCCGCCGGCGGGCACCGGGTGCGCCACGCGTTCGTGGTGGAAGGTCCCCTGGTGGAGCGGCTGAAGAGCGCGGGCCTGTCACCGTTCGCGTACGTCGCCGCGGTGCTCGGCAGCTATCTCGCCCGCGTCCACCGCAGTGAGGAAACGATTCTGGGGATCCCTTTCCACAACCGGCCCGCCGCCGGGCAGCACGGCATCGTCGGTCAGTTCGCCAACACCCTGCCGCTGCGGATCGCCGTCGGTGGCACACGCACCGTCAGGGAGCTGGCGGCCGCAGTGCGGGAGACGGTGGACACGCTGCGCCCCCACCAGAGGCTCGCCCTCGGTGACGTCCTGCGCGCGCTGCCCTCGGCCGCGGGGCCTCGGCAGCTGTTCGACGTGACGCTCTCGTATCTGCGCTACGACCGTTCGGAAGGCCTCCCGGACCTCGCCTGGCGCACCAGCATGCTGGCCGTGGGGCACGACACGGACGCCCTGGCCGTGACCGTGCAGGCCTTCGACGGCGTGGCCGACATGCGCGTGGAGCTGGACGGCGCGGGTGACGTGTTCGACGCGGACTTCCCGCTGGCGGCGGCCGCCCGGCAGCTGAAGACACTGATGGAGAACGGCCTGGACGCACTGGACCGGCCCGCAGCGACGGTGGAGATGCTCACCCCGGCGGACCGCGCGGACCTGACCGCGGTGCGCGGCCACGGGCCGAAGATGCCCTTCGCCGACCGGGCCACGCTGCACGGCCTCTTCGAGGCGCAGGCCGCCCGCCGCCCCGACCAGGTCGCCGTGACCGGTCATGCGGGGGAGACGCTCACCTACGCCGAGCTCGACGCGCGGGCCGACCGGGTCGCGCGCGCCCTGCGCGCCGACGGCGTGGGCCGTGACGACCGGGTCGCCGTGGTGATGCCGCGCTGCCCGCAGCTGTTCGTGGCGCTGCTCGGCATCTTGAAGGCGGGCGGCGCGTACGTTCCGGTGGACCCCCGCCACCCCGCCGATCGCGTGCGCTTCCTCCTGGCCGACAGCAGCGCCAAGGTGGTCGTCGTCGCGGACGAGGCACCGCTGACCGGCGTCCCCGACGAACTGCCCGTACGCAGCGTCGGCGATCTGCTGCACCGCGGCGATCTGCTGAAGGACAGCGGCCCACCGGCGGAGCGCACCGGCACGCCTTCACCGACGGCCACGGCTGACGACCTCGCGTACGTCATCTACACCTCCGGCTCGACCGGCCGTCCCAAGGGCGTGCTGGTCGAACACCGCAGCGTCGTGAACCGCCTGGCATGGATGCAGCGGACCTACCCCCTCGGCGAAGGCGACGTCCTGCTGCAGAAGACCCCCATCTCCTTCGACGTATCGGTGTGGGAGCTGTTCTGGTGGGCGATCGAGGGCGCGTCGGTGGCCCTGCTGCCGCCCGGCGGGGAACAGGATCCGCGCGAGATCCTCCGGACGATCGGCCGTCGGGGGATCAGCAAGGTGCACTTCGTGCCGTCCATCCTCGGCCCGTTCCTCGACCTGCTGGAGGAGGAGCCGACGTCGCGGGCGGACGTCGCGTCGCTGCGACACGTCTTCTGCAGCGGCGAGGCACTGCCCGCGGCGCGCGTGGACCAGTTCAACCGGCTCTTCGGGCCCGACCCGGCGGTGCGCCTGGTGAACCTGTACGGCCCCACCGAGGCCACGATCGACGTCTCGTACCACGACTGCCCGTCCGATCCCGCCCACCCCGTGACCCGGGTCCCCATCGGCCGTCCGATCGACAACATCCAGCTGTACGTCCTGGACCCCGCGGGCCTGCCCCAGCCCGTCGGCGTGCCGGGGGAGCTGTGTGTCGGGGGTGTCGGCGTGGCGCGCGGCTATCTGGGCCGCGCCGACCTCACCGCCGAGAAGTTCATCGACGACCCCTTCACCCCGGGCGGTCGCCTCTACCGCACCGGCGACCTCACGCGCTGGCTCGCCGACGGCAGCGTCGCCTACCTGGGACGCATCGACGCCCAGGTGAAGATCCGCGGCAACCGCGTGGAGCCGGGCGAGGCCGCGCGGGCCCTCGCCGACGTCCCCGGCGTCCGTGACGCGGTGGTCGTGGACCACACCACACCCCGCCGCGGCACTCACCTGATCGGCTACTACGTCGCCGAGACCGCCATCCCCGCACAGCGGCTGCGGGACCACCTGGCACAAACGCTCCCCGCCTTCATGATCCCGGCCCGGTTCCTGCGCATCGACGGCATCCCCCTGACCCCCAACGGCAAGGCCGACCGCCGCGCCCTGCCGCTCCCCGAGGCAGACGCGGACCAGGCGGCCGGTGAACAGCCGCTCGACGCCACGCAGGCGGCCCTCGCGGAGATCTGGGCGCGGGTCCTCGACGTCGAGCGCGTCGGCATCCACGACGACTACTTCGCGCTCGGCGGCGACTCCATCCTGATGCTCAAGGTCCGCGCCGAAGCGGAGAAGCGAGGCCTGCGCTTCACTCTCAGCGAGCTGTTCCAGCACCCAACGGTGGCCCAGCTCGCAGCACGCACCACCGCGCACCACGGAGACGCCGACGAGACCGATCCCGAGCCGGAGCCGTTCGCGCTCCTGCCGGAGGCGGACCGCGCGCGGCTCACGGGCGAGGCCGACGCCTTCCCGCTCACCCGGCTCCAGCTCGGCCTGCTCTACCACAGCCGTGAACACGAGGGCTCGGCCCGCTACAAGGACGTGTTCCAGTACACCCTGGACATGCCCTGGCACCACGACGCCTTCCACCGGTCGTTCGACCGGCTGACGGCGCGCCACCCGGTCCTGCGCTCCTCCATGGACCTGGCCGGATTCACCGAACCGCTCCAGATCGTCCACCACCGGCTGCCCGGCGCCCTGGACGTCGCCGACCTGCGGGCCCTCTCCCGCGGTGCGGCCGACGCCGAGGTGCGGCGGCACGTCGAGGAGCGCCGCCACCACCCCTACCCGCTCGACGGGACACCCTTGTACCTGCTGCGGGCCCATCTGCGCGGCACCGGCGTGGAACTGGTGCTGAGCTTCCACCACGCGCTCCTCGACGGCGCCAGCGTGGCCAACCTGCTGCGGGAACTCCTTCAGGACTACGCGCACGAGCTGGGCCTCGGTACCGCACCGGTCCCGGCGTCGACACCGCCCTCACCGGCCGCCTACGCGTACGCGGAGCGGCGCGCCCTCGCCGACGACGCGGCCCGCCGCCACTTCCGGGACACGCTCGCGCACTCCGGACCGCCGCGGATCGACGGCCTCGGACCGCACCTGCCGCACGGGGAGCACAGCGCGGTCGCGCACCGCGCCGACCTGCCCCGGGCCCTGGTCCGCCGACTGCGGGCCGTCGCCGCCGAGCACACCCTGCCCGTGAAGTCCCTGCTCTTCGCCACGCACTGCCTCACCCTCAGCGCGCTGGCGAGCAGCCGGGACATCACCACCGGCCTGATCACCCACGGCCGTGTCGAACGCGCCCACGCCGAGCGCGCCGTCGGCCTCTTCCTGAACACCGTCCCCCTGCGCGTGGACACCGCCCGCGACAGCTGGCTCGACGTGGCCCGCGAAGCCCTGCGGCAGGAGCGTGACAGCCACCCTCACCGCCGCTACCCGCTGAGCGCCGTCGAGGAGCACCACGGCGGCCCGGTCGTGGACAGCGCCTTCAACTACGTGCACTTCCACCAGCTCGCCGGTCTCGCCGAGCTGCCCGGCATCGAGCTGCGGTCACTGCGCACCTGGGAGGAGTCGAACTTCCGGCTCCTGGTGAACGCGGTCACCGAACCCGACGGGAACCACACCTGGCTGCGCGTCGACGCCGACGGCAGCACCTTCTGCGCGGCGCAGGCCGCGCTCTACGCGCAGCACTACCTGGAGATCCTGACGCGCCTGGCGGAAGAGCCGCACGCGAGACCGGACTTCACCTTCCTCGCCGCTCCGGTCCCGTCCACCGCGCCCAAGGCACACCCCAGCGTGGTGGAACGTTTCGCCGAGCAGGTGACGCGCACGCCGCAGGCGACCGCGCTGGTGAGGGGACAGGACCGCTGGAGCTACACCGACCTGAACACCGCCGCCGACCACGTGGCACGACAACTGCGGACGGCAGGCACCCCGACGGGAGCACGCGTCGCCCTCGCCATGGACCGCTCGCCGCACACCGTCGCCGTACTCCTGGGAGTGCTGAAGGCCGGTGCCGCGGTGGTGCCGCTGGACACCAACTACCCCGCACCGCGCCTCGCGGCGATGCTCGCGGAGGCCCGGCCCTTCCGCGTCATCGCCACCGCCCGGCACGCACATCTCGCCGGTGACGTGCCGCTGCTGCCCGCCGGGGACCTCACCCGGCCGCGGCCGGACACCGCCGGACGGCAGCAGGACGGCGAACCCGGGGCGCGTCCAGGACCCGAGGGCACCGCACCGGACTCGGTCGGCGCCGGTGCCGCACGCGGCCGGATCGACCCCGGTCACACCGCGTACGTCCTGTTCACCTCCGGCTCCACCGGCCGCCCCAAGGGCGTCGCGATGCCGCACCGCTCCCTGGCCAACCTCGTGGCCTGGCAGCTCGCGGCGTCCAGCGGCGCGACGGGCGGCTCGACGCTGCAGTACGCGCCGCTGAGCTTCGACGTCTCCTTCCAGGAGATCTTCTCCACGCTCTGCGGCGGCGGCACCCTGCATCTGGTCGGCGAGGCCGAACGGCACGACATGCCCGCGCTGCTGCGCCTCATCGACCAGGAAGGCATCCAGCGCGTCTTCCTGCCCTACGTGGCGCTCCAGCACATGGCGGAGACCTCCGGGGCCCTCGGCCTCGTACCGCGTGGGCTGCGGGTCCTGATCTCCTCCGGCGAGCAACTGCGCGTCACCCCCGAGATACGCCGTCTGTGCGCCGCGCTGCCGGGCGTTATCCTGGAGAACCAGTACGGGCCGACCGAGACCCACGTCGCCACCTCCCACACCATGGCCGGGGACCCGGCGGCCTTCCCCGCGCTGCCGCCGATCGGCGTCTCCGTCGAGGGGGCGGAGGCGCACGTCCTGGACGAGGAGCTGCGCCCGCTGCCCGCGGGGGCGCGGGGCGAGATCCACTTGGGCGGCGCCTGCCTCGCGGACGGCTACGAAGGGCAGCCCGAGCTGACCGACGAGCGCTTCGTCCCCAGCCCGTTCACCCCGTCGGGCCGCCTGTACCGCACCGGCGACCTCGGCCTGGTGCTGCCCGACGGCGGCATCGTCTGCGTGGGCCGCGCGGACAGCCAGGTCAAGGTGCGCGGCTTCCGCGTCGAGCCCGCCGAGGTGGAGCTCGCCCTGCACGAGCTCACCGCGTACCGCGGCCACGTGCGGGAGGCCGCGGTCGTCGCCAGGCAGCGCGAGGGCGGCGACTGCTTCCTCGCCGCGTTCCTGACCGGTGACGCCGACCGCGTCGACCTGGACGCGCTGCGCGGCGAACTGCGGGGCGTCCTGCCGGACTTCATGGTTCCCGCACACCTGGAGTGGATCCCCCGGCTGCCGCTCACCCCCAGCGGCAAGCGGGACGACGCCGCGCTCCGCGCGATGCCCCTCGCCCGGCGCGCCGTGACGCGGGCCCACGCACCCGACGCCCTCGAAGAGGAGCTGACGCGGCTGCTCGCCGACCTGCTGGGGCTGCCCGACGTCGCGCCGTACGACAGCCTCTTCGAGCTCGGCGGTACCTCCCTGACCGCGATGCGCCTCGCTGTGCAGATCGAGCAGCGCTACCAGCTGGTCATCCCCCTGGCCACGCTCGTCGCGGAACCCACCGCGGCCGCGCTCGCGACACGCCTGCGGTCCGGCCGCGCAGCCACCGCGTTCAACCCGCTCGTACCGATCCGTACGGGAGGCTCCCGTACGCCGCTGTTCGTCGTGCACCCCATGGGCGGAAACGTGCTCTGCTACCTGCCGTTCGCCCGGCACCTGCCCGACGACCAGCCGCTGTACGCGCTCCAGGCGGCCGGGACGCACCAGGGCACCGCACCGCTCGACAGCGTCGAGGAGATGGCCCGCAGCTACCTCGCCGCGCTACGCACCGTGCAGCCGCAGGGCCCCTACCAGCTCGGCGGCTGGTCCTTCGGCGGCTTCGTGGCGTACGAGATGGCCCGTCAGCTACGGGCCGCGGGGGAGGAGGCCAGCCACCTCGTCCTCCTCGACACCACCGCCCTCAGGCCCGGCCCGCGCCCCCGACACGACGACGAGGCGCTCCTGCACTGGTTCTTCTGGGAGCTGCTCTGGCTCGACCGCGGCGGCGACTCGCCGATGCCGTCGTTCCCCGGCACGCTCACCTCGCTCACCGACAAGCTCGCCTTCGTCGCCCGCGCCGCGAGCGACGCCGGAGTCCTGCCGGCGGGCAGCTCCACCGCGGCCGTCCACCGCCTCTTCGACCTCTACCGCGCCAACTGGCACGCCGCGCTCGACTACCGGCCCGAGGACACGCGACAGGACCTCACCCTGATCCGTGCCTCCCAGCCGCTGCCGCCCGTCCTCGCCGCGATGCACCGCACCGCCCGCAGCCGCCACCAGGACCGGACCAACGGCTGGAGCGACATCACCAGCGGCCTGCTCCGCGTCATCGACGTGCCCGGCGACCATCTGACCCTCATGGAGGAACCGAACGTGCACCACACGGCGAAGACCGTCACCGACCTGCTGACGAGCCGGTCAGCCGACGCGACGCGGGCGGGGCAGCGATGACCGGCGTGACGCGAGGCGAGGACAAGGCCCAGGGCGGCGGCAAGCCCCGCACCGCCCTGATCATCGGCGCGGGCATCGGCGGACTGACCGCCGCCGTCGCACTGCGCCGCGTCGGCATCCACGTCGAGCTCTACGAGCGCGCCGGAGAGCTGCGTGCCGCCGGATCCGGCCTGTCGGTGATGAGCAACGCGATCAGCGCGCTCGCCACGCTCGACATCGACCTCGGCCTGGAGAAGCGCGGCCGGACCGTCGAGTCGTTCACCGTCCTCGACCACCGCGGCCGCCTGATCCGCAACCTGCCCTTCCGGGAGGCATGTGCCGAGGCGGGCGCCCCCAGCGTGTGCCTGAGCCGCTCGGCGCTGCAAGAAGCCCTGCTCGCGGAGGTCGGCGACTGCCCCCTGCACCTCGGCGCCACCGCCGCGGGCCTGCGTACCGAAAGCACGGGCGTCACCGTCGAGTTCACCGACGGCCGCACCGCCCACGGCGACTTCCTCATCGGCACCGACGGCTTCCACTCGGCGATACGCCGCCACCTCAACGCCCCTGAGGAGGAGCGGAACAGCGGCTACCTCTGCTGGCTCGGCATCGTCCCCTTCCAGCATCCGGTGTTCACCCCCGGCAGCGTGCGCCACTACTGGGGCAGCGGACAGCGCTTCGGCCTGATCGACATCGGTGACGGCCGCGCCTACTGGTGGGGCACCAAGAACATCCCCGCCACACACGCGCTCGACCGGTACGGCGCCAAGGACGTCATCGAGCGCGCGTTCACCGGCTGGGCCCCGGAGATCCGCGAGGTCGTCCACGCCACGCCGCAGGACGACATCCTCACCGTCCCCTCCTTCGACCGCCCCTTCCGCGACCGCTGGGGAGACGGGCCCGTCACCCTGCTCGGCGACGCGGCCCACCCCATGCTCACCACGCTCGGACAGGGAGCGGCGATGGCGATCGAGGACGCCGTCGTCCTGGCCCACACCCTGGCCGAACCCGGTGCGGACGACGACATCGCCCGCGCGCTGCGCACGTACGAAGGCCGCCGCCGCGAGCGCACCCGCGCGATGGTGACGGCGTCCCGTGAGATGAGCGACCTCGAACAAG
Organism: Streptomyces sp. YIM 121038; assembly: GCF_006088715.1. Lineage (NCBI taxonomy): Bacteria > Bacillati > Actinomycetota > Actinomycetes > Kitasatosporales > Streptomycetaceae > Streptomyces > Streptomyces sp. YIM 121038. The sequence goes on along the minus strand of NZ_CP030772.1, from coordinate 350,022 downwards.
CCGCGTCCCCTCCCCGCAGGCTGGCCCGCGACAGCTACTTCCGGTTCACCCCGCGCGCCACCCTCGCCCGCCGCTCCGCCCAGGCGCTGACGTTTCCCGCCCTGCCCGCCACCACCCCGCAGGTACGGCGGGAACTCAGCCCGCTGGAGCGCTGGTACTGGATCGCGGACCAGGCCTCACCCCTCAGCGGAGTCGTCCGCGCCCGCGTGCACGGCACGCTCCCCGTCGCACTCCTGCGCCGGGCTCTGGACGCCCTCCAGGCCAGACATCCCCTGCTGCGGGCCGCGATCAGCAGCGACGGCGGCACGGCGGCCTTCCGCCCCGTGGACGACCGGCCCATCCCGCTGCGGCACGTCACCCTGTCCCCTCAGGACGCCGACGACCACTGGGAACACGAGGTCAACGAATACGAGTTCGAGCACGGGATCGACTGGCGCGAGGGCCCGTTGCTGCGCGCCACCGTGATCAGCCGCCCGGGCGGCGAGCCGCGGAAGGACACCCACGATCTGCTGCTCACCGCCTCGCACTGCATCGCCGACGGGATGACAGGCCTGTCCCTGCTGCGCCAGTGGATAGAACTCGCCGGGCACCTGAGCACCGGTGCGGAGCCGCCCGCCACCTCCTACCCGGCCCTGCCTGCCGCCGAGGACCTGCTGCCGCGCCGACACCGCGGTGCGCGGGGAGCGGCGGGTCTCGGCGCCCTGATGCTGCGCGACCAGCAGACGGCACGCCGCCTGAGCCCGCAGCGCGTGACACCCCAGCGGAACGTTCCCTTCGAGCGGCGCCGGACCCGCATGGTGCACCGAACGTTGACCGCCGAGCAGGTGGACGGCCTGCTGGCCGCCTGCAAACGCCACGGCGCGACCGTCCACGGCACCCTCGCGGCGGCCATGGTCACCGCCGTCGCCCAGGACGCGGGCACCACGGCGCCCGCGCACTTCGCGATCGGTTCGCCCGTCGACTTCCGCGACCGGCTGCACCCCGCCCCCTCCTACGACGACGCGGGCAGCTACGCGGCGACCCTGCCCTCGTACGTTCCCTACCAGCCCGGCACCGCGCTGTGGCCCATGGCCCGGTTCATCAGCGAGGACCTGGCGCGCCGCACCCGGCGCGAGGAACACCTGTCGATGGTCAACCTGCTGCGCTGGGCGGGACCGAAGTCGCCCGCCCGGGCCAAGGGGTTCATGGAGTTCATGGACACCAAGGGCCCGCTCAACCTGTGCCTGTCCAACCTCGGGCGCTACGACTTCCCCGAGCGCGTGGGCCCCTGGCGGATCAGCGACGCCCAACTCGTGGCCGGGATCTCCGTGACCGGAGCGCTCATCGCGACCGCGAACACCAGCCACGGCCAACTCGCCTGGAACTTCAGTCACATCGACGGCGTCGTCACACCCGCACGCGCGCGGACCGTCGCCGACGCCTCCGTGCGCGCGGTACTGGAAGCCAGCACCGCGCCGTAGACGGCGGGTCGTACGAAGCCGGCGCCGAGGCGGCCCACGCCGCCCCGGTCCGCCCGCGGACAGAAACCCACCCCACGCATCGCACGCCCCAGCGTCCAGCCTAAGGCTTGTCCCGTAAATGATCTACGGTATGCCGGTTGGCCTGCGGCGTTTACCCGTCACCCGGCCAGGGTGGGGTTGTGCAGGCGGGCGATGCCGAGGATGGCGTGGTGGACGCCGTCGCCTTTCAGGCGGCAGTCGCGGAGGATCTTCCAGGTTTTCATCCGGGCGAAGGCGTGCTCGACCCGGGCGCGGACTTTGCGGTGGGAGGTGTTGTGGTCTTCTTTGCAGGCCGGGAGTTCGGACTGGCCCGGCTCACGGCGGTGCGGGATGACCAGACCGGTTCCCCGGTAGCCTCCGTCCGCGATCACCGTGGTCCGGCCGACGGCGGCCTTCGTACCGGACAGCTCCCACGCCTTGCAGTCGTTGCGGTTGCCGGGCAGTGGGCGCCCGACGGCTACGACCAGGCGGGTGTCGGCGTCGATGACGACCTGGTGGCTGGTGGAGTACCGGTAGTTCTTCGACTGCTCGGCGACCGTGTGGTCACGAGTGGGGACCAGGGTGCCGGCCACGATCAGGACGGTGCCCTTGCGGAACCGCTTGCGCTGCTGGAGGGCGAGCGCCGGCCCGACCTGGTCGATGATGCGGTCGGCGGCCGACTTCGACACCCCGAACAACGGGGCAAGCTGCCGCAGGGTCAGATTGGTGCGCCAGTACGCGGCGACCAGCAGAACCCGGTCCTCCAGCGGCAGGCTCCACGGCCTGCCCTTGCGGACCGGGCCCGCACCCTCTCGCCGCAACGCGGCGATCAACCTGCCGAACTGACGTGGACTCAGCCCAGTGAACCGGGCTATCCAGGACGGCTCCGACCCCGTGATCACACCAGCCACAGCAAGATCATCCCACCCGTGACCAGCAGTTACGGGACACCCCTCAGGAGCCCGAATTGATTCACTGTCAGAAGAAGGCCCGCCCCCGGGCGGGCCGAACCGTCGTCATCACCGGCGCCTCCTCCGGGCTCGGCAAGCACTGCGCGCTGCATCTGGCACGGCACGGCTTCCGAGTCTTCGCCGGAGTGCGCAAGGAGGCCGACGGCGAGCTGCTGCGCGCCGAAGCGGCCTCCGCGCCGCTCCTGCCCGTCATCCTGGACGTCACCGACGAGAGCTCGATCCGCACCGCGGCGGACACCGTCGCCGAGGCGTCGGGCGGGCACGGCATCTGGGCGCTGGTGAACAACGCAGGGACGTGCGTGTCGGCACCCCTGGAATGCGTACCGCCGGGCGAGCTGGGAGACCAGCTCGCCACCAACGTCGTAGGCCCCCTCGCGGTCACCCAGGCCCTCCTGCCGCACCTGCGCCGCACGCGCGGCCGGATCGTCAACGTCACCTCGGGCCTGGGCAGCATCGCCGCTCCGTATCTCGGCGCGTACGCCACGGGCCAGTTCGCGAAGGAAGGCATGAGCGACGCGCTCCGCAGGGAACTGCGGCCCCAGGGTGTCACGGTCTGCGTGGTCCAGCCGGGCGCGGTCAACACGCCCATCTGGGGCAAGGCGCGGGAGACCGGCCACGAACTCCTCGACCGGACCCCCGAGGGCATCAGGGAGCTCTACGGCCCCACCTTCGAACGGTTCCTGCGGCTGAACGAACAGCGGGCCCAGGCGAGTCGCACCCGGCCCGAGGACTTCGCCCGCGGTGTCTGTCACGCGTTGAGCGCCCCGCAGCCCAGGACCCGCTACCGCATCGGCGCCGACGCGCAGGCCGCGGCGATCCTGTCCCGGCTCCTGCCCGACGCGGCCATCGACCGGTGCCTGAGCGCCGTCACCAAGCGCTGAGGGACAGGGGGAGGGTCTGTACGGTCAGCGGTGGATCTTGGAAGTGGAGTGACGCTTCCCAATGCTGATGTCAAGCCGCTTCGGTGACAGGGGGTGCGATCTCGTAGCACCGTCCGTCACGGATGAGAGCCCACAGAACGTTCACCCGACGGCGTGCGAGTGCGATGACGGCCTGCGTATGCCGCTTCCCCTCCGCGCGCTTTCTGTCGTAGAACGCGCGGGAGTTGGGGTCGCACTGGATACTGATCAGCGCGGAAGTGTAGAAGACGCGTTGCAGGCGCCGGTGGTACCGCTTGGGGTGGTGGAGATTGCCGCTGATCTTCCCGAGACACGTGGGGCCGGGGAGACTCCGGCGAACGCCGCCAAGCGGTCCACAGTGGGGGACGCGTCCAGGCTGCCGCCCACGGCAGCGAGAAACTCGGCACCAGGCGTCGGGCCGATACCGGGCATCGAGGTGATCACTTCGGCAAGGTGGTGCTCGTGAAGCCGGCCCTCGATGAGCTTGTCGGTCTCGGTGATCTTCTCGTTGAGGGTCATCACCTCCTCAGCCAGGGTGTGGACCATCCTGGCGATGGGCCTTCTCCCCGGCAACTGCGGTGTGCTGCCGGTCGGCGGCCTCGACGGCCTTCGCGGCCAGGGCCTCGGAGCTGCGGACCTTGCGGTTGCGCAGCCACGTCGTCAGCCGCTTCGCACCGGCTCGGCGGATGGCATCCGGGGTCTGGTAGCCCGTGAGCAGTCGCAGCGGCCCGGTGTTGCCGAGGTCCAGGGCCCGTTCCAGGGCGGGGAAAATGCTGTTCAGCAGGGACCGGAGCCGGTTGGTGACGCGGGTCCGCTCGGAGACAAGGTCCGCCCGGCGCTCGGTCAGTAGCCGCAGCTCGATGACAGCCTCATCGTCCAGGCGGACCGGCTGCAAGTCGTTGCGCATCCGGGCCTGGTCCGCGATCACATGGGCGTCGCGGGCGTCGGTCTTTCCCTGTCCGCGGTAGCTGTTGGTGGCGCGGTTGACCGGGACGCCGGGGATGTAGACGAGTTCCTGGCCGTGGTTGGCCAGGAGGTTGATGAGGAGGCCGGGCTCGCCACCGGTCATGTCCATCGCCCAGGTCACCGACCTGCCCCCGGCGAGGTCCAAGACGTCAGCGAGCAGCTGGAGCAGCTCCGGCTCGTCACTGGTCACGCGCCGCGAAAGCAGTGTGTTGCCGTCGGCGTCCAGCACCAGGGTGTGGTGGTGGGTCTGGCCGCAGTCGGTCCCCGCCCATATCCGGCTCATCGTGCTCCATCAGGTCGTTCCTGTCTTGCGTACCACGGTCGACCTCGCCGGCATTGCTCTACTCAGCGACTTGCTCGCACTTCCCAATCGGCGGCCGAGTCGTCGTGGGAACCGGGCGGCCAAGCGTCTCCAGCCACGAACGGCAGCCTGATGAAAGCCACACCCGGTTCGGGTCTGTAAATCGAATGGTGTTTCTGGGGTTGTTGGGGGTTCAGCGGCGGGTGGCGGAGGGTCGTCCGTCGAAGGTGGTCTCGAAGGCGTTGAGGGCTGCCTTCCATCGCTGTGACCAGCGTTTGCGTCCCTGCCCTGTCGGGTCGAGGCTCATGATGGCCATGCAGACGCATCTGATCGCGGCCTGCTCGTTGGGGAAGTGCCCGCGGGCCCGGACGGCCTTGCGGATCCGTGCGTTCACGCTCTCCATGGCGTTGGCCGTGCAGACAACGCGCCGTATCCCGCTGTCGAACTGGAGGAAGGGCACGGACTCGGCCCACGCGTTCTCCCACAACCGCACGATCGCCGGGTACTCGCCGTGAGGGGCCCCGAAGTTTCCGGACAGGGACCCAATAGGGTTTCCCTGAACAGGGAACGAGGAAGCACGATGTGGCGTCACTCAGCAAGTACACACCCGAGTTCCGTGAAGAAGCCGTCCGGGTCGCGCTGAGCTCGAGTAAGACGATCTCCGAAGCAGGCCGCGAGCCCGGGATGAACCCCGAAACCCTCCGGGACTGGGTGAAGAAACACAAGGCACGCCAGGAGCCGGCGCCAGACGCGGAACTGACGCTCAGCGAACGAGCACGCCTCAAAGAGCTGGAACGCCGGATCCGCGAAGCCGAGATGGAAAACACCTTCCTGAAAAAAGCCGCAGCGTACTTCGCGGGGGATCCCCGGCAGCGAGCACGTACGAGTTCATCAACGAGACGCGGCTCGACACGACGGAGTACGCGTACAGCGTCGGGTACAGGTGCAAGCGACTCGGCGTCTCCAAATCCGGCTACTACGACTGGCGAGGCCGTCCCGAATCCGCGACAGCCGAACGGCGTGAGGAACTGAAACTGCTCATCACGAAGGCGTTCGAGGACTCCGACAGCACCTACAGCCACCGGCGCATCCACGCACAACCGCACCGCCGGGACGTCACCGCCGGCCTGGAGCCGGCCCGCCGCCTCACGCGCGAACCGGGCCTGGAGCCCTCCCAGCCGAAGCCGAAACGCTTCGGCCTCACCCAGGGCACCCCCGGCCCCGCGCCTGACCTCGCCGGCCGGAACTTCACCGCCGACGCTCCCGGCCAAAAGCCGGTCGGGGACATCACCTACGTGTCCACCAGTGAGAGGTGGCTGTACCTGGCGACCGCCATCGACCGCCGCACGAAGGAAATCATCGGCTACGCCATGGACGACCACTACCACACCCCCCTCACATCCCGGGCCATCCGCAACACAGCCCGGAACAGGAAACTCACAGACGGCACAATATTCCACTCGGACCGCGGATCGAACTACAGGCCAGCCGAGCACGGTGAGACATTGAAACACCTCGGCCTTCCACGTTCCGCCGGACGGAGCCCTGTACGGCGCGCTGAACCGGGGCCGCCTGGACGTCAAACGGCTGCGGGCCGAGCTGTCCGGCTTGTCGCTGCCCCGCGCCGCCGACGGCCGCCTGGTGCTGGCGGTGGACGTCTCGGCGTGGCTTCGGCCCGACGCCGATACGAGCGACGCCCGCTCGTTCTGCCACACCTACGTCAGGGGCGACGCCAAGCACCAGATGATCCCGGGCTGGCCCTACTCGTGGGTCGTGGCCCTGGAGTCGGGCCGGACCTCGTGGGTCACCCCGCTGGATGTGGTGCGGCTGAGGCCGGGCGACGACCTCGCCGCGGTCACCGCCGCACAGCTGCGGGACCTGGGCGAGCGCCTGGTCGGCGCCGGTCAGTGGAGTCCGGGCGACCCGTCGGTGTTGATCGTGGCCGACGCAGGCTACGACGTGATGCGGCTGGCCTACCTGCTGCGCGACCTGCCCGTGGAGATCCTGGGACGGCTGCGCTCGGACCGGGTGATGCGCCGCCCGGCACCGACCCGTGCGCAGTTCGCCCGGGACAACCCGGCTGGCGGGCGGCCGCCCAAGCACGGCAGCGAATTCATCTTCAAGGACGTCAGAACCTGGGGCGCCCCGGACGCGGAGACGAAGACGGAGACCACCCGCTACGGCACCGCCCACGCCCAGAGCTGGGACCGGCTCCACCCCGAGCTGCAAGGGCGTGCCGCCTGGCGGGACCACCCCGGCCCGCTCCCGGTGATCGAGGGCACCGTCATCCGCCTCCCGGTCGACCACCTGCCCAGCGGCGGTGACCCCAAGCCTCTGTGGTTGTGGTGGTCACGGCCCGCTGCCGGCCCTGCAGAGACCGATCTGGCCTGGCAGACCTTCCTGCGGCGCTTCGACATCGAGCACTTCTTCCGGATGATCAAGCAGATACTCGGCTGGACCGCTCCGAGACTGCGGGAAGCCGAGGCGGCGGACCGCTGGACCTGGCTGATCGTCACCGCCTGCACCCAGCTCCGCCTCGCCCGCTCCCTGACCACTGACCTGCGACGGCCGTGGGAGAAGCCAGCCGAACCGAACAAGCTCACCCCGGCCCGAGTACGACGCGGGTTCCGACACCTGCACGCCAGAACCTCAACACCGGCCGCAGTGCCGAAACCCGCTCGCCCCGGCCCGGGGCGCCCGCCCGGCTCGAAGAATCGCCGCCCCGCGAACCGCTACGACGTGGGCCTGCTCCTGGTCACCGGCGAGTCCTACCGCCGACCGGCTCACCACAAGGTCGGCACCAAACTACGCCGCACCGGATAAATCACAAGATGAAACCCGGTGTCCACTCCCGAGGATCAACCTCACTGATCCCATACACCACGACAAGGGACACGATCCGGGGCCCTCTTCCTGCAGGTTTCTTGTACGCGAGTGCTGTGATTCGTACAGACGGCTCAAGCGGGAAAGGTTCCGCGGGTGTACTGCGGCGATGGCCCGGTAGCCGGGCGCGCCGATGGCGCATCCATGACGGTGTGCAAGATCCGTTTACGTACGAGCTCTCCTACTCCAGCATGGATCTGAAGAAGGGCGAGGTTTCCGAAGCGACCGAAGCTACCGAGCCGGAGGGGCATCCGGGCGTCGCACAGGCGCACAGAGCGCGGCCGCAGATCGTCGAGGCGTACGACTTCTCTGATCGTGCCCGAGTGACAGCTGCGGGCCATGGCACGGCTGAAGCCAAACGCACAGGTGCCGATAGGGCCGACGCCGCACCGTCCGCCGTCTCAGTGGAGGGTGGACGCTTGGGTGAGGAGGTGGGCGGTGGTGTGGTGGCGGCGGTGGGGGTGCAGGAGTTGGCGCATGGTGTGCAGGCGGCAGGTGGTGCGGGTGGAGTGCATGGTGGGGTTGGCGTCGAGGAATGACTGCCAGTGGACGAGGGCGGCCGTATGCGTCTGAATTAATGAGCCAAGATCGGGAGGAAACACCCAACCAGATCCCGGGCCCGAGGCCCTTGATCTGGAAGATTGCCGGTCATGGCAGGAAGCACCACCCCGCGGAAGCCCAGGAAGCGGCTCGCGCCGAGTGAGAAGTGCGAGATGTTCGTCGTGGTGCTGTCGGGACAGCACACGCAGCGGGAGGCCGCCGAGCACTGAGGCGTGAACCGGGCCACGGTGGTCGCGATCGCGCGGACGGCGAAGCAGGGTGCTCTGGACGCGCTGGCCGCGTCGGTGCCCGGCAGGGCCGGGCAGAGCCCGGAGCAGGCCCAGCTCGCCGAGGCCCGGGCGGAGATCGAGCGGCTGCGGAGCGCGATTGCCGAGCAGGCCGTCGCCCTGCACCTGGACCGGGGAAAAGCGCGATGGGCCTGAGCGCGGGCCCCATCCCGCCGCGGGTCCCTCCTGAGGTGAAGGCCGGTCTGCTGCAGTTGATCGGGCATGCCGCGGACCAGGGCTGGTCGGCTCGCCGGGCCGGCGCGGTGCTGGGCCTGGACCACATGAGGGTGCTGCGCTGGCAGCAACGGGCCGCCGCCGGACAGCTCGCCGATGTCCGTCCCGGACCTGCTGAGGCTATGCACGCGCTGCTGGCCTGGGAGAAGGAGGCGATCGTCAAACTCGCCGAGGAATGGGGCGAGACGGACCGTTCGCACCGCAAGCTCGCCCACCGCGGCTCGAGGCTGGAATGGGTGCACGCGAGCGAGTCGACGGTGCTGCGTGTGCTGGCCGAGGCGGGCCTGGACCTGCCCGGGCCGCCACGGCGCGAGCGGCGGGAGAAGAAGCCGTTTCCCGAGTGGGCCGTCTGGCGCCCCAGATCGATCTGGATCTACGACTTCACGCACTTCACCAGGGCCCAGCGGTGCTGCCTGGCCATCATGGACCTGGTCTCCCGCAAGTGGCTTGCCACCCTGGTCTCCGCCGAGGAGTCCTCGCTCCAGGTCGCGGTCGCCTTCACCGCCGCCCTGCACGCCGAGGGCCTGGGGCACCTCGCCGAACGCAGTCTCAACACCGAACTCAGGACGGCGAGTTCGCCGCCTGCCGGGCAGCCGGTGCTGCTGGCCGTCTCCGACAACGGGCCGCAGATGCGCTCGGCGGACACCCGCGCCTTCATGGCCGCAGCCCTGATCGGCCAGCACTTCGGGCGCCCGCACACCCCCAACGACCAGGCCTGGATCGAGTCGCTGTTCGGCCACGTCAAGGGCGAGTGGCAGCACCTGGAGAAGATCCGCGACCCGCACGAGCTGGAAGCCGAACTCGACGCCGTACGCGCCGAATACAACACGGTCCGCCTCCACGCCGGCATCGGTTACGTCACACCGCACGAGTTCTTTGCGTTCGGGCAGGGTGGTGGTCGGTGCCGACCACAGCGCCGGGAGGTCGTGGGCCAGGTTCTGGATGGCGGCGCGTTCGCGCGGGCTCAGGACGGCGGGCCGGGTCTCGGTGAAGTGCTGGTAGTCGGCCCCCAGGCAGTCGGCATCGGCGAGCGCGGCTTCCCTAGTCCTTCTCCAATTGGCGTACCACCAGGCGGTTTTCAGGTTCGGCCAGCTGGTACTGGCGACGGGCGCGGTCGGCGGCGTAGCGGGCGCGTTCCAGGCGGTGCTGCCGCAGCTGGTCCAGGGCGGCGCATTCGGCCTCGGCCTGGGCGGCCGCCTGCATGGACACCTCGAGGGTGGCAGGGGTGACGGCGGCCAGCAGCTGTGCGGTGATGAAGGCGTCCAGGGCGGGGCCGGCGATGTGCTGGCAGATGCTGCCGGTGCCGTAGTTGGCCCGCAGGTAGCCGCAGTGGTAGTTGTGCGAGGGAAGCGGCTGGCCGGGCCGTGGTAGCTCACCGTCATCCGGTGGCCGCCGCAGCGACCGCACCGCAGCAGCCCTGCCAGGAGCGCGGAACCTGAGCGTGGGGCCCCGGGGGACGCGGCAACCTGCCGGTTGGCCTCCATCCGGGCCAGGTTGGGCGCATAGCGTTCCTCGGTGATGTAGGCGGGCATCCGGCCGGGCAGGACCACATGCCACTCGTCCATCGACCTCACCACCCGCCCCGTGCCCATCCGGGTCGCTTGCGCCGCGCGTCGGTGCGGCGGCGCCCGTGTGCGTAGTATCCGGCGTAGACGGGGTTGTGCAGCATGATCTGCAACGCCTCGCGGTTGGGCCGGCGCCACTCCAGCTCGCCCTTGTTCACCCCGCACCGGGCCCGGACCGGTAGCTGGACGGCATGTTCCACCAGGTAGCGCAGCACTGCGTTGAGGGTTCCCAGGCGGTCGAAGGCGTCGAAGACGAGCCGCACCACCGCCTGGGCCTGCTCGTCCGGTTCCAGCACAACCTCTCCCGAGGGGCGCCGCCAGTAGCCGATCGGCAGGGGCAGCACCAGCTCGCCGCGCTCGGCCTTGGCGAGCTTGCCGCCCCACATCCGCTGTCGGATCAGGTACAACTCGGCCTCGGAGATCGTGTTCTTTGAGGCCGAGCAGCAGCCGGTCGTTATAGACACTGGAGTCATAGACCCCGTCCAGGTCCGCCAGCAGAGCCCCGCTCAGCGAGCACAGCTCAAGCAGTTGATGCCAGTCCCGGCCGGTGCGGGCCAGCCGGGACATCTCGATCCCCAGCACCAGGCCGGCCCGGCCCATCGTCACCTCGGTGACCAGGCGCTGGAACCCGGGACGCGAGTCGGCCACCGACGCCGACCGTCCTTGGTCATCGTCGATCACCACCACCCGCGAACGTGCCCAGCCCAACCTCACGGCCCGATCCACCAGCGCGTACTGCAATCGTGCCGACTCGGCGTGCTCAAGGACCTGCTGGCGGCTGGACTGCCTCACGTACACGATCGCCGCACGATCCCGATGCTCCGACCGGATCCGGTCCTCCGACAGCCCCCACGGGCGTGACATCACCGGAGACATCAGCACCGCCCCCGTTCACCGCGGCCCGCACCGCCCAGAGGGCCAGTAGGCGCACGGCCCCCACCCGGCTCGCCACAGGAAGCTGCGGCCACACCCCCGACTGGGGAGTTCGCCGTCTGTGTCGGACATGCCCCACCACCCCCGGCCTCGTCCGCCGCCGTCCGCAGCCGGTCGACCAGGGCCGCCAGCCGCAACAGTGCATCCACGCTGATTATCGTGCCGCCAGCCGAAAGAGCACCATCTTCAGGTGCACTACGGGTGGTTAACTTGCTTCCAGACGGTGAAGCACGAATGCGGACTCGACCACTACCCGGTCCGCCGCTACGACGCCTGGTACCGGCACATCACCCTCGCCATGGCCGCACTCGCCGCCCTGACCGCCATCCGCGCCACCGAGCTCGAAAAAGGGGCAGCAAAACCAGCCCCGGACAGCTGATACAGCTCTCCGTCGCCGAAATACGACGCCTGATCGGCCACCTCTGCCCAGCCCACCACACTTCCGAACGCCGCCTGCAGTGGTCACGATGGAGACGCCTCAGCCAGACCCGCGCACGCCTCAGCCACTACAAAAAACGCGGCCACCACTCATAACTCGAATTGCAGTATTAGCCTCCCCGAACAGATCGAACACGGCGGACGGGGCACGGGACAAGCCCGCCTCAAGCGCGACGACCGGACGCCCAAGCCGCCGCGACAGCACCTCCAACAACAGAGTGGGCACCGGCGGGCGGGGGCCCGCCAGCCAGCGCGAGACCATCGACCGGTCACACGCCAACGGCCGGCCGTGCTCGGCGGCTGCCTGCCGCAGAGCCGCGGCAAGCTGGGCGCCACTCCGGTCGGCTTCCTCAAGCAGCCCGCGCAGGCGGGCGTTGGGGGTCTTGGGCACGACTTTCCCCTTCCCGACACTGGTCAACCTGGCTACCCCCACCCGGATTTCACAAGCGCACAAGGTTGCATCCGTTGCATCGCATCCACCGCCCAGGACATCTGTTCCATCGAATGCCAGAGCGGTGTGCTGGTTGTACCCGGCAGCCGAGCGCGCTCAACAGCGGCCGCCATCTGCCGGGTTCGTTCCAGCCGTACCGCCCTGGCCCCTATCCAGGCCGCACTGCACATCAAGATCACACAAAAGATCATCATGTCCCACCCGACACCGGCAGCCCTGGCCACCGAACTCGCCACACTCATCGGAGTCCCACTCCCCCTGAACCCACAAGACACCATCGCCGGGTAAGTAAACCTGCGCAGGCAGAGACCTGCCGGGACGGACACACGCTCTCGCCCAGGCCTCCCGCCCGATCTGCGGGCACAGGCTCGGCACGACATACCAAGGGAGTAGGCTCATGGCAGCGACAGCGACACCTGGCGAGTCCCGCGAGCAGGCCTATGGGGCGGGGCTACTCGACTACCAGAAGCCACTGGAGTTGCGACGTCTACGCGCCCTGGAGAAGTTTGCCGACCCAATCACGCGTGCATCCATCAGCGGCCGGGGGCTCCAAACGGGCTGGCGCTGCCTGGAGCTGGGGGGCGGTGCCGGCTCCATTGCACAGTGGCTGGCCCGGCAGTGCGCGCCGGGGGAAGTGGTGGTCACCGACATCGACACCCGACTGCTGTCTCGTCGAGGAGTGCCGAACCTGACCATTCTGCGCCACGACGTCGTCCAGGACGACTTCCCCGCAGGGTCCTTCAGCCTCGTCCACGCACGCGCACTGCTCGAGCACCTGCCCGAACGCGACAAGACCATCGCACGGATGGTGCGTTGGACTGCCCCAGGGGGCTGGGTGTGTGTAGACGGGCTGATCCTGGTCTCCTCCCCAGAGGGTGCTCAGAACGCTTACCACCGCTGTATGGACGCTCTGATCGCCTTGGTCTCCGGCCAGATGCAGGTCGATGTCCGGTGGGCCACCGCCCTGCCGCGGCTGCTCGCACAGGCAGGCCTGGAAGACGTCGATCTCATGTGTGCCCCGGGCCGGGTGGGCCGGAACGGCAACGCCGACGCACTCACACAGCTCACCCTCGAACAACTCGGACCAGCGATGGTGCACCAGGGCCTTGTCACACAGCAGGACCTCACCGACTGCAGGGAACTGCTGGCCAGCGGCAGCTACACCGACCTCGCCTTCCTCACCCTGTCCACATGGGGCCGACGCCCACACCCTTGAGCGGCCTATACAAACCATGCGCGAATACGACTGCCGGAGCTTGAGGGGCCCCGAAGTTTCCGGACAGGGACCCAATAGGGTTTCCCTGAACAGGGAACGAGGAAGCACGATGTGGCGTCACTCAGCAAGTACACACCCGAGTTCCGTGAAGAAGCCGTCCGGGTCGCGCTGAGCTCGAGTAAGACGATCTCCGAAGCAGGCCGCGAGCCCGGGATGAACCCCGAAACCCTCCGGGGCTGGGTGAAGAAACACAAGGCACGCCAGGAGCCGGCGCCAGACGCGGAACTGACGCTCAGCGAACGAGCACGCCTCAAAGAGCTGGAACGCCGGATCCGCGAAGCCGAGATGGAAAACACCTTCCTGAAAAAAGCCGCAGCGTACTTCGCGGGGGATCCCCGGCAGCGAGCACGTACGAGTTCATCAACGAGACGCGGCTCGACACGACGGAGTACGCGTACAGCGTCGGGTACAGGTGCAAGCGACTCGGCGTCTCCAAATCCGGCTACTACGACTGGCGAGGCCGTCCCGAATCCGCGACAGCCGAACGGCGTGAGGAACTGAAACTGCTCATCACGAAGGCGTTCGAGGACTCCGACAGCACCTACAGCCACCGGCGCATCCACGCACAACCGCACCGCCGGGACGTCACCGCCGGCCTGGAGCCGGTCCGCCGCCTCACGCGCGAACCGGGCCTGGAGCCCTCCCAGCCGAAGCCGAAACGCTTCGGCCTCACCCAGGGCACCCCCGGCCCCGCGCCTGACCTCGCCGGCCGGAACTTCACCGCCGACGCTCCCGGCCAAAAGCCGGTCGGGGACATCACCTACGTGTCCACCAGTGAGAGGTGGCTGTACCTGGCGACCGCCATCGACCGCCGCACGAAGGAAGCCATCGGCTACGCCATGGACGACCACTACCACACCCCCCTCACATCCCGGGCCATCCGCAACACAGCCCGGAACAGGAAACTCACAGACGGCACAATATTCCACTCGGACCGCGGATCGAACTACAGGCCAGCCGAGCACGGTGAGACATTGAAACACCTCGGCCTTCCACGTTCCGCCGGACGGACCGGGACCTGTTTCAGTAACACTATGACGGAATCATTCTTCGCGGCGCTGAAGAACGAGCGTGTATCCAGGATGACTTACCTGACACGCGAAGCCACCCGGCAGGACATCACTCGGTACATCGAATCCTGGCACAAACACAAACACCTCCACTCGGCAGTGGGTAACCGCCCACCTCGCGAAGCCCACACCGAATACCAGACATTGCACATCACGGCGTGAAGTCATCACCAGACACCTGCCCGGAAAGCGCGAGACCCCTCAGTACGTACGGAAGCTGCGTGATGTCGCCGCGGGTGGGCTCGGTGTCGTGATCGAGTTATGTGTACGCCGCTTCCACTGCGAGAACCCCGCCTGTGCGGCGGTGACGTTCGCCGAACAGGTCGCGGGGCTGACCGCTCCGCACAGCCGCTACACTCCGCCGCTGCGATGGCTGCTGACGCAGATCGGGCTGGTGCTGGCCGGCCGGGCAGGGGCCCGCTTGGCGACCGCGGTCGGCATCACCGTGGGCAAGGACACCCTCCTGCGGCTGGTCAGAGCCCTGCCCGAACCGGAGATCGGTGAGGTGGAGGTACTGGTCGTGTCCAGAAAGTGGTGTAAAAGGCGACGAGCGTAGGTTTCGTACTGGACCGCCAAGTTCGTAGGGAAGGACCCATGCTCGTGCACGAGCGAGTATCGCCTACCGGGGCGTTCCGTGCCGGGATCGATGCCGTCTTCGCTGAGCTTGGGATTTATTCTCGCTGGTCGAATTGCGCCTCGAACTTGATCACTCGTAGTGATAAGGGCCCTTCAGCGGGGCGGCCTTCGTCTGATTCTGTGCTCCGTCACAGAGGCACCGGATCAAGCGAAGGCCGTAGAGGTGAGTCTGCTGCATCACGATGTCACGCGGGAGCCGTTCGGGCTGCTGTCAGCCTTCCGTGCGGAGTTGTACGCGTCCCTGACCTCACGGGCGGACTCCTTGTTCGAACTCACCGACGCGATGCTGTGTGCCGACGGGCCGGTGAAGACCCTGGTCGGCCTGGCGCTCGCGCCGGAACACCAGCGTGGGCATGGCGCGTTGTACGCCGGGCTGAACCAGGGGCGCCTTGATGTGGACCGGCTGCGGCGGGCCCTGGTCTCGGTACCGTTGCCGAAGGCGGCCGATGGCCGCCTGGTCCTGGCCGTCGACGTCACGCCCTGGCTGCGTCCAGACGCGGACACCGCTCCTGACCGGTGCTTTTGCCACACCTACGGCTACGGAGACAACAAGCACCAGATGATCCCTGGCTGGCCTTACTCCGTCATCGCCGCGCTGGAGACCGGGAGGACCTCGTGGACGGCGGTCCTGGACGCGGTCCGCCTCGGACCCGGCGCCGACGTCGCGGCAGTCACCACCTCACAGATCCGCGAGGTTGTCGAGCGCCTCATCACGGCGGGACAATGGCGCGAGGGCGACCCGGACGTATTGGTCGTGGTCGATGCCGGATACGACGCCCCGCGCCTGGCCCACCTGCTGGCCGGCCTGCCCGTCGAGATCCTGGGCCGGCTCCGTTCGGACCGCGTGATGCGCCGTCCGGCACCCTCCCGCAAGGAGTTCCACCAGGCCAACCCCTTGGGCGGCCGCCCGCCCAAGCACGGCGGCGAGTTCGTCTTCGGCGACCCGGCAACCTGGGGCACCGAGCAAGCCATCACCATCACCGACACCCGCCTCTACGGGAAGGCAACCGCACGGGCCTGGGACCGGCTCCACCCCCGCCTCACCCGGCGATGCGCATGGATCGACCACACCGCCGAGCTGCCCCTGATCGAGGGCACGGTGATCCGGCTCCAGGTCGAGCACCTGCCCTCCGGCGGCGAGCCCAAGCCGGTGTGGCTGTGGTGGTCCAAGACCGGCGCCACCGCGGCCGACACCGACCGTTGCTGGCAGGTCTTCCTGCGCAGATTCGATGTGGAGCACATGTTCAGGTTCTGGAAGCAGACACTCGGCTGGACCGCCCCACGGCTGCGCAGCCCCGAGGCCGCGGACCGGTGGACCTGGCTCGTCCTCGCCGCCCACGCTCAACTCCGCCTCGTCCGCCCGCTGGTGAAGGACCTCCGCCATCCATGGGAGAAGCCCGCCCCGCCGGAACGGCTCACACCCGCCCGAGTCCGCCGGGGGTTCAGAAACCTGCGTCCGACAGCCGCTTCACCAGCCGGTGCGCCGAAACCTTCACATCCTGGCCCAGGGCGTCCAGTTGGCTCGAGGAACCGGCGGTCCGCCACCCGCCATGACGTGGGCAAGGTCCTCGCCACCGGCGAGCGTTACCAGCGCCCCGCCCACCACAAGCTCGGCACGAAACCACGGAGAGTCACCGCCGCAGGATAAATCCCAAGCTGAGCTTGACTCTGTCGGGGATCTTGGAGTTCCTCGGTGCGACAGCATGATCGACAGGCATGCTCGGGTAGTTCCGCCGACCGACGCAGCTGTCGAGGTGCCCCTTGTCGCTCCGCCCTCGTTCCGGTGAGCAGGTCCCGTCTCTGACCGCGCAAGTCGCGCGGGCGAGCAACCCGGGCGGGACGACGGCGATATGGGTACGCGACCGCCTCGATGGGCTGTGGTGCGATGAGGACTTCGCCGACTGGTACCCGCGGGACGGGCGGCCGGGGCTCTCGCCTGCTCAACTGGCCACGGTCTGTGTGCTGCAGTTCCTGCTCGGCCTGTCGGACCGGCAGGCCGCCGAGGCGGTCCGCTGCCGCATCGACTTCAAGTACGCCCTGGCGATGGAGCTGGACGATCCCGGGTTCCACCACAGTGTGCTGGCCGACTTCCGCGACCGTCTCGCCGAAGGCGACCGCGCCGACCGCCTCCTCGACCTCGCGCTGGCCCGCCTCAAGGAGGCCAGACTGGTGCGCGAGCGCACCACGCAGCGCACCGACTCCACCCACGTCCTGGCCGCGGTGCGCGACCTGACCCGCCTGGAGCTGATCACCGAGGCAGTCCGCGCCGCACTCGAAGAAGTCGCTGGTTCTTCCCCGCACCTGCTCGACGGCCTGGTCGACGAGGACTGGGGGCTCCGCTACGGCCGGCCGGTCCGTCTGGGCAAGAACCCCACCAAGCCCATGACCAGGATCCTCGCCACCGGAAACGACGCCGCCCGGCTCCTGGAACACCTCTACCGGCACGGAGCAGACCGCACGCCCGGCTCCCGTGTCCAGGCCCTGCGCCAGATCATGGTGCAGAACTACCACCGTGATCAGGCAGGTCGGCTGCGCTGGCGCACCGCCGAGAAGGAAGGCGGGCCTGGACTGCCGTCCTCGTCCCGGGCGGATCGTCTCGCCCTACGACACCTCGGCACGCTACGCGAGGACAGGGGCACGAATCAGCTGGAAGGGGTTCGCCGCTCATCTGACGGAGACCTGTGCTCCCGACGGCCCCAACGTGATCACGGATGTCGCGACCACTGCGGCTACCACCCACGACAGCCAGGTCCTGCCCGGCATCCACACCCGCCTGGCGCGTCGCGGACTGCTGCCCGCCGAGCACCTGGTCGACACTGGCTACACCTCCCTGCCCCACCTGGAACAGGCCACCCGTGAACACCAGGTCACCGTCTCCGGGCCGCTGAAGAGCAACCCCACCCACCAGCACCGCCGAGGCGAGGGCTTCGCCCGGGACGACTTCCACATCGACTACGACCGTCAGCAGGTCACCTGCCCCCAGGGACAGGTCAGCGCGGGCTGGCACGGCCCCTACCCGACCTCCTCGCCGACCGCGGCCCCGCTGATCGTGGCCAGATTCACCAAGACCCAGTGCCAGCCCTGCCCGGCCCGCACCCAGTGCACCACCGCCCGCGAAAGCCACCGCACCGTGGGCTTTCCCCCACGAGAACTCCGCGACCTGCAACTTCGCGTCCGCGCCGAGCAGCAGAAGCCCGAGTGGAAGACCCGCTACGCGGTCCGCTCCGGAGTGGAGGGCACGGTCAACGAGTTCGCCCACGGCCACGGCATGCGGCGCTGCCGCTACCGAGGACAGGGAAAGGCCCACATCCAGCACATCCTGACGGCCATCGCCGTCAACATCGAGCGCCTCAGCCAACTGCCACCGGCCGAGGAAGTACCCCCACCCCGCCGACCGACCGCCTTCCAGCACTACCTCGACCAGCACGCGATACCCCCGGCCCAAGTCCTGGCGAACCCTGGGAACCTGACCCCCGCATCTTCAAGATCCCCGACAGAGTCAAGCTGAGGGCCGGCCGCTGGCCGACTGCCTGGAGCAGGTGGCCCGGCCCGGCGCGAAGCTGATCATCCAGACGGCCCTGGCGGCTGAGGCGGGTGAGTTCCCCGGCCGCGCCCGGTACCAGCGCGCCGACACCGCTGCGGCCCAGGACGACGACGGCCGGGATGCGGCCGAGGACAGCCCCGTGGCGCCGGTGGTGCGGGCCGGGCACCGCCAACGCACCCCCGGGAGGCGGTCATCAAGACCACATCCGGGCCGGTCAAGGTCAAGAAGCCCGAGCTGCGCGGCACGAGCGAGAAGTTCGCCTCGCGTCTGTTCGGGACGACGGTGACCCGCACGAACGCGCTCGAGTCCCTCGTCATCGCCTCGTTCGTGCGCGGCCTGTCCACCCGCGACGTTCGGAACATCCCCGCCGAGGCATTTGGGCCCGGATGCGGCGCTGTCGAAGTCCACGCTCTCCAGCATCTGCCAGGCGGTCCGCACCGAGTACGACGCCTGGCGCGAACGCGATCTGTCCGGCGTCACGCTGGACTGCTTGTTCATCGACGCCTCGCCCTTCCGCATGCACCCGAACGCTCCCGCGGAGCCGGTGCTCGCCGCCTGGGGCATCGACACCGGCGGCAGGCCCGTCCTCATCGGCCTGGAAGCCGCCGGCTCCCAATCCCACGACGCCTGGGCCGGCTTCCTCCAGGGACTCCTCGACCGCGGCCTCACCCCGCCGCTGCTGGTGATATCCGACGGCGGCAGCGCCCTCATCTCCGCCTGCGAGCCCGTCCTGGGCCGCAGCCCGCGCCAGCGGTGTCTGATACACCAATGCCGCAACGTCACCTCGAAGGCCAGCCGCCACGACCTCGAGCAGGTCAAGAAGGAGTTCTGGGAGAACTTCGATACCAGCGAGCTCAGTATCCCGCCTGGTCAGCGGCTCGTCGAGACCGTTCAGCGCCGCACCGACGCCTTCGCCGCGAAGTGGGAGAAGATCTACCCCGCAGCCCTCAAGCCCCTTCTGGCAGACCGGAGTCCACTCACCGCCTCCCTGCGCTTCCCTGCCGAGCACCACAAGCGGATCCGCCACTCCAGCTTCATCCAGCGGACCTCCGGCAAGACCCGGCGCCGGGTCAAGGCCATCGGCCGCTTCCCCGGCGAGACCTCCTGCGTCAGCCTGGCCTTCGCCGTCCCGTCCCGCACCGCGACCGGATGGCACGGCTTCACCACCACCCCCACCGGCCCGCGCCAACTCGAACGCATACGCCGCGACCTGCTCCACCCCACCGAGACAGAAGTGATCCACCTCGCACCCCCGGCCCGCGTGTCCCTCACCAAGGCCGCATCACATCAACCCCACGGAACCCCTCGTCGAGCCTTTTACACCGCACCAAGGACGCGACCCGCCAGGTGCGTCAGGGCCGGTCACGGTTACCGATCCACTCCTTGGCCTTGGTGTCAACGCTGATCACCGGCTGATCGGCGTCGAGGAAGGCAGCGGCGGTGGCGTTGATGTGAGTGAACTGGGCATCGCGGTCCGGATGGCGGGCACCTTCGGTGGTTTTGGCGGTGCCTTGCAGGCTGTAGCCCATCTTGTGTAGGAGATGTCCGACGGTTGTGGCACTGATCGGGTGGCCCTCGGATGTCAGGGCCTGGGCCAGGGTGCGCAGCGACCGTGTGGTCCAGCGAAGCGGGGAGACGGGATCACCGCGGGCGTGCGGCTCGATCAGCGCCTCAAGGGCCGGCAGCAGGCCGGGGTCGGTTGTTGTCAGCGGCTTGCGGCCAGCTCCCGGGGCACGGATGCGATGGGTTGGCGGGGACGACACGACCAGCTCGGTGATGCCGCGGGCGATGGTGGCGGCGCTCGTGCCGGAGACGGCGGCCACCGTGGTGATCCCGCCGTGGCCGAGCGCGACGGCCTCGCTGGCCAGGTAGAGCCGGCGGCGCCGTTCGTCGAGGTGCGGGAGGACCTGGTCGAACTTGGCCTGCAGTGCGGTAGTCGGGGTGTGGTGGTGCGGAGGCGTAGTCATGACCCAGCCTCCCACTGCGTCCTGACCCGCAGATCCAATCTGACAGTCATTTACGTACGAGCCCTGGGCGGGGTGTTCCCCTGCCAGATCGGGGTGATGGCCGCCTGGGCCACCGGCGCCGGACAGGCTCCGGTCGACTGGGAGTTGTACCTGCCCAAGGAGTGGGCCGAGGACCGGCTGCGGTGCCGTGCGGCGTATGTCCCCGACGGGGTCGTCTTCGCGACCAAGCCCCGCTTGGCCGAGGCGATGATCTCCCGGATCCTGCCCGACCTGCCGACCGGGCGGGTGTGGGTGGCCGCCGACGAGGTCTACGGCCGCGACGGGGCCTTCCGAAGCTTCCTCGAAGGAAACCACCTGCCGTATGTGGTCAATGTGCAGGCCGACCACACGGTGCTGCCCCGCCCCGGCTGGCGCCACCTAGCCCGCCTGGTGGCCCGGTGCGCGGCCGAGGACGAGTGGGTCACCCTGCCTGCCGGACCCAGTCAGCTCGACAGCAGGACGTGGCAGTGGTGGGTCCGCCAGATTCCCGATCCGCAGGCGAGCCCCGGGGCGTGGGCGCGGTGGATCGTGGTCCGCCGCCGCCCCGAGGAGCCCGAAAACCGTGACTACTACATTGGGTGGGGGCCGCCCGGGACCGAGCTGGAAGAGATCGTTCTGGTGCCCGGCGCCCGCTGGCGGGTGGAGGAGGCGATCAAGCTGGCGAAGTCCGCCTGCGGGCTGGCCGACTACGAGGTGCGGTCCTTCCACGGCTGGTACCGGCACATCACCCTCGCCCAACTGGCGGCAGCCTTCTTGGCCGTCAGCGACGCACAGGCCGCGCGGGAGGACGGCCCGCCGACCGTCAGCCGGTTCGGTGCCGACCTGCCCCGCCGGGCCGACGGGGCAAACAGGGGGCTCTGGCTGACCCCACCAGCACCGTGAGGCCCGTGCGGTTCACCGCGTTCGAGATCCAACGTCTCATTGTGCTGATGTGGCCCCTGCCCCCGCACCAGGAGCGGATCCGGCGCGGGCTGGCCTGGTCCCTGTGGCGGCGACTCCACCAGGCCACCGCCCGGGCCTGCCACCGGCGCTGACGCACCCCCGCGGGAGCGGCAGGGAACCCTCCGCCGGCTGCCCATCAGACTGAACTACAGCGGGCCAACTGACCTACAACTGAAGGGACAGTCCTAACCCCAGGAGGGAAAGTCGGAATCTCCAGCTTCCGTGTCCTCCCAGTTGAGCCGCTGGACGTATCCCCCCGCCTCACGTGAAAGCTTAGTGCACTCGTTGGGATTGTGCGAGCAGACGACGATATCTGCATCGTCGAGATAGACCTCACTATCTCTGAAACTCTTATCCGAGGTGTCAAGTAGCCTATAGAAAGCTTTTTTGCTCCCCAAGGATTCCGGCCCATGCATAACCAGTTCTACCTAGTTCATAATCCCAATGGTCTTGGAAGCCGCCACTTTTAGTCTCCCCGAAGGCTAGCACGCATGTGCCACGTTTGAGGTATTCCAAGGGATATTTTCCCCTATATGCCATCACCCACCCACTGTTCCCTCTGTCTTCATAATGGTGAAACAGTGCCCTGCTCGCGCGCACACGGGCCTCGCATGAGCGTTGTAATTTCGGCTTGTTTCGGTTCTCCTCAAGCCTGGCGCACTCCTGACTCGGGCACTTCACCACTCCCTCCTCCAAGTGGACGAAGACCTCTCTGTCATCGCATTTCCCCGTCTCGTCCTCCTTGAGGTGCAGGAAGTGCCGTCGATGGTCATGCATATCGGGGAGATACTTTCCGACCTCGGTGATGCATCGGCCGGGATCAGCAATCTTGTCCGAGGTGGCTACGACTCTATAGCCACCCCCGATCGCCTTTTCCTTCTCATACTTGCACAGAACGGTCTCACCCGCCATCCGATACAAACACGGCTTCACGACCTCAGGTCTGGCCTCTTGAGTGGCCGCAGCAGCCACTTGATAGGCCTCGTAGCATGTTTGCGAAAATTCGTCGTCGCAATTCTCATTGACCCAGATTGAATAACTAGGCAAAAAATCGTGGTCAGCGGGTAGGAAACCATCACAAGGGTCCCCTGTGGGGACTGCCTGAGAGGTTTCCAGCCCTGCCGGTTGAGCCGCTACGGCAGGGGGTGGCAGGACGGAAACCGCAGCCGAGGGAGCTGTGGCTGCCAGCAGGCCGACCCTGATACGCGCACGAGCGAGCATGCCATCTCCATTTGTGACTGATCTGGTCAGACAGGGCAGGAACCGACGGACGTGGTGAACCGAGTCCTGCCCTGATACTGCCCTGATACGGGACAGTGCTTGAAGCCCCGGCCGATGGGGTTTCCATACGGCTGAGCATGCCCTGCTCATCCATCAAGGGCACGGCAGGTTAGGCCAGGCCGTGCATCAGCGACGGTCGGGTGGTCTGAGGGGATCTCTCCCTCGGGCTCCCGAAGA
Source organism: Streptomyces sp. YIM 121038 (assembly GCF_006088715.1). Lineage (NCBI taxonomy): Bacteria > Bacillati > Actinomycetota > Actinomycetes > Kitasatosporales > Streptomycetaceae > Streptomyces > Streptomyces sp. YIM 121038. The sequence goes on along the minus strand of NZ_CP030772.1, from coordinate 327,144 downwards.
TCCCGACGTAATTTTGGGTAGGCTGGCAGAGGGATCTGGAGCCTTTTTCACGTGTAGATCATGAGGGTGAGGAGTGCTGCGGAGACTGACGAGAGCCTGTTCGGACTGGTCCGGGCGTGGCGGAGGATCCTCCATTGCTTGATCCGGGAGATGGCCCGTTCGACGGGAGCCCGGAGCGCCGCGTGAACTTTGTTTGATTTCTTGTGCTTGTCGGGCAGTTCGGCTCCGGGCCTTCGTCTGATCGGGGTGATCACGGTGCCGCCGGCGCCCTGGTAGCCCTTGTCCGCGAGGACATCGAGGCCCAGCACGGCGCAGGTCTCGACGACGTCGTGTTCCCGGGCGGCGGTGATGTCGTGGGTGCCGCCGGGCAGAGCAGGTGAGATCCACAGCAGTTTGCCCTCTTCTGCCGTGATGACCTGCAGGTTGACGCCCTCACGGCGGGCCTTGCCGGAGAAGTGGCCCGCGGCCTGGACCCGGTCGGTTTCCGCGACGGTGCCGTCCAGCAGCAGGTATCCGTCCGCGTGATGGCTGGTGAGGGCCTCCGTCAACGACGGTGCCACAGCCGCGAGGTGCTCGATCGTGTGGTTCACGTAGCGCCGGGCGGTGGCCGTGCCGATACCGAAGTCGGCGGCGATCTGTTCGAGGGTGTCGTGCTTGCGCAGGTGGACCAGGGCTCACCGTGCCCGGTCGTACGGTCGCAGCTTGCACTGTCGGTCGGCCTCGCAGGACGCGATCACGATCGTGACCAGTCCCAGGAGGTCCTCGTCGACATCGCATCCGGCAGGATAGGAGAACACGGGGCATCTCCGCAGGTGAGGCAGATGTTCGGCGACTCGCCAACCAGCGGGGTGCCCCGTTCGTCACGCCACCGTCAACGCCCAGCTGCCACCTCGCCCGCCAGCCGTACACGTGAAAAGGCTCCTGAAGGACCTGAACATCCAGGGGCGGGTGCGTTTCCTCTTGAGTGACGAGTGTGTGTCTGGTGGGCCGGGTTTCTCGTTGCGGTAGCTGTTGATCAGCTGGTGTGGGTGAGGCGGGGCCGGATGGGCTGTGGGGAGGTGCTCTTGCTGCTGCGGGAGCGGGAGGCGGCCTGCCGTCGGGAGGCGGAGCGGTTGCGCGGGGAGGCCGTGCGGGGCGCGGGGCTGCTGGTGGTGTGCGAGCAGGAGCTGGCCCGGGTGGCGACGGCATGCCAGGTCGTAGGCGGGCTCCCGGCGGCGCACGGCGAGGCCGGGTCGGGGTCGGGCCCCGGCCCCGCGAGCGGAGGTGTCGGGTCCCGTCGGCATTCAAGCTGCCGAGGAAGCTGGCGAGTTCACGGGGCGGATGCTGGGGGTGCTGGCCGCGTAGGCCGGTCCGGTGCGGTGTCGGCAGGTGGTGGAGGGGCTCGGGCTGGAGGCGGTGTCCCGTGAAGTGGAGCGGGTGCGCCACCAGTTGAAGAAGGCTACTGCCGCCGGGCGGGTGGTGCAGACCCCGGGCGGCCTCTTCACCCTGGCGCGTGGAGGTGCCGCGGTGCGCGGGTTTCCTGCCGGTACGGGGACGGGCCTCCTTCTTGCTGGTCGGGTGAGGAGCCAGACCGGGCAAGGAAGAAGACCCGGTGGCGCCTTACATGTCCGCGCCCCAGGTCCCCGGCCCGTTCACCGCCACTCCCGCGGTCCACCGCCAACTCCTCGACCGCTGCCAGCCTCTCGACGGCACCGCGGCGATCCCGGCCCAGCGGAAGGCCCGCCGCGAGTACGAGAACCGCGTCAACGCCCTCGGGGCTCACACCCGGAGCTGAAAAGACCCACCACGATCAAGATCTGGCGGCTTTTGGGCTTCCCTCGGCGCTACCCCAGGTGGATGCCCGCGCCGCCGCCGAGGTGCGCGTGGAGGTCGTCACGGGCAGCGACACGGTGGTGCGTCCTTGGGCCGAACGGAGCCACCGCCGGCTGCTGGCCACCACGCTGGGCCGGGTGGAGGCGACCGGGATGGCTTACCGCGCCCCCGGTGCGGCCAACCTGCACCCCGGCGACGCCGCCCTGTCCCTGCCGCAGCAGGTCTGCTCCTCCCCGCTGCAGCGCGCCGTCGCCCTCGAGGCCGCACAGACACCCCTGCGCCGGGCGGGCGCGCACCTTGAGCGCACCACCGGCCGCCGGCCCGGCACCGGGCAGTTGATGGAGATCGCCTGTCGCGTCGCCGCCCGCATCCCCGCCTTCTGCCAGCAGGGTGTGTCCGCCCCGGCCGCCGGCAGCGAGGGGGACCGGCTGCTGGTGCTCAGCTGCGACGCGACCGGCGTGAACATGATCCCGTCTGATCCGCGGGAGCCGGTCCGCACCGCACGGGCAGCCGACGGCCCCAAGCCGCCCTCGGCCCAGCTGTCCAGTCGCGAGCACACCGGTCGCCGGCGGATGGCGACCGTCTTCGTTATCTACGACGCCGACCCGGTCCCACGCACCGGTGCGTGGGGGTCCCACGCACCGGTGCGGACGTCCTGCCGGCCACCGCGGCCGAACGCGCTGCCCGCACCCACGGCCCGCGCGCACGGGGCCGACACCTGGGCTCCCTTCAGCGGTCCGCCGCGGCCATGGTCACCGCCATGTTTGACCACACCGAACAGCGAGACCCCGACCACCGGCGCCGCCGGATCGTCCCGGTCGACGGCGCCAACCACCAACCCGACCGGGTGCATCGCAAGGGAAGCGGGCACCCGCGGCGTCCATGCGGACACGACCGTGGACATCGTGCATGTAATCGAATATCTGTGGCGGGCCGCCGAGGACCTCCACCCAGGCCACGCAGCGCGCGCGGCCTGGGCCGCCGGCGCCGCCCGCACCGTGCTGGACGGGCACAGTCCCCGCGTCGTCGCACTGCGCCAGCACCTGCGCACCCGCCCCGATGACGCGAAGCAACTGCCCGCCGTCGCCCGCACCGCCGCCTCCCCTGCAGGCCAAGGAGCCCTGCCTGCGCTACCACCTCACCCTCACTATGGGCTGGCCCATCGCGACCGGGGTGATCGAGGGAAGCTGCCGCCTCCTCGTCAAGGACCGCCTGGACACGACCGGGGCCAGAGGAAGCCTGCCCGGCACCGAGGCGGTCCTCCTCCTGCGCGCCGTCATCGACAACGGCAACGTCGAGCGGTACTGGCGCTCCTTCACCGAACTCGACCACCTGCACACCCACGCCGTCCGCTACCAGGGACAACCCGCCCCCGCAGCGTGACCGCAACCACCCACATCACTCAAGAAGCAACCATCACTCAAGAAGCAACGTACCCAGAAGTCCATGCCGAGTACGAAGAGTTGCAGGCCGCAGCACAGGAATCCCGCAAAACCCCTGTCCGAGAAACGCAGGGCGCCTCAGGGTGAGATCACCAACGGAACGACCGGGAGCCCTGCCACCTCACGAGCCGCTCACCCGCACACCCACATCACTCCTCAGACCAGAGGATGAGAAGGGTTCACTGCCTCACGCCCCCATTGTCGCGAACGACCGGGCCGTGCGAAAGAAGGTAGGGCCGCATGACCAGCGTCCCACGGCCGTCGACCTGCCACTTCGCCCACCACTTGTCGACCGCCTTCAGGGACACCCCGAACACCGCGGCCACGTCCTCACGGCCCCGTCCGGCCACCAACGTGGCCACCGACCGCAACCGAAGGGCCTCCTGTGCCGACGGCGACAGATGCCGCACGTCCCTCACCAGATCGCCCACACCCCTCCAGCGACCCAGAACCCAAACCGTTTCGGATCAATAGCTCCGCCGCGCCCCTCGCGGGTGTACACTAGATCCATGTCTACGTATCCAATCGCAGAGGCGCGCGGGCAACTCGGTGAACTGGCCCGCCGGGCTGCCCAGCATGAACGCGTAGTTCTCACCGACCGAGGCACCCCGACCGCCGTGCTGGTATCAGCCAGCGACCTGGAAGACCTGGAAGACGCCCTCACCCTGGCGCGCCTGGAACTTCAGCGTGCTCTGGGGCAAGGCAGGCCAGGTATTCCGTGGAGCGAAGCCCGCAGCATGCTGCTGGACGCCGCTGCCCAGGCTGAACAGGAGCTGGAGGCTTGAGCTGGCATCTCACCATTGAGCCCGCAGCGCTCGACGAAATCGCAGGATTCCTCAAGACCGATCCTGTAGCAGTGCGCGTCTTGATTGCCGCGATTGACGCGTTGGAAGATGGTCCTAATGTTACGGGATCCCACCCTTGGGGTATCAGTTATCGCAGACTTCGCCATGGCCCATGGCGTGTTCTCTATCGCATCAACGATCAAGAGCGCACTATCCACGTCGAACACATCGGGTTCCGCCACTGATGCCACGCGTCTTGTCCATGGACCTAGAATCTAACCCGAAAGTAACGTGAAGTCTTCCGGATGGCTTTCGACATGTCGGACGGCACCTACGGCCACCGGCGCGTCCACGCACAGCTCACACGCCGGGGCCGTACCGCCAGCCTGGAACTGATCCGCCTGCTCATGCGCGAACTGGGCCTTCAGCCCTGCCAGCCCCGCCCGAAGCTGCCCGGTCTGACCCGGGCAGCAGGTGGGCACAGTGCCCGACCTCGTCGGCCGCGACTTCACCGCCGATGCCCCCAGGGCTGAAGCGTTCTCGCTCGTCGAGATGGGCAGTTGATGCTGGCTGGCCGGGTTCGGTCCGGTGAGTCCGGTGGGTGCACGAAGGACGCGACCTCCGATGATCAAGGTGTCTGAAGCCGTTGATCGTTCGGGGGTCGCGTCCGCATGCCAGTTTCCACGATCGCAGCCCTGTCCTGCCATCGCGGCCGTATCGCGGACGTCCCGGACGTGGCGCCGCAGGAGGTGGCGCGTCTGGCGGAGGTACTCGATGTGCTGCCCGATCCACGGCGTCGGCAAGGTCGCCGTTACCGGCTCGGCGTGCTGCTGTCCGTGTGTACGCTCGCGGTGCTCGGCTGTGCGTCCAACCTGATCGCGATCGCCCGGTTCACTGCCGGTCTGCGGCCGGAAACCCGCTCCCGCCTTGGCCTGGAGGCGAGTGTTCCGCGGGCCTGCACGCTGGGGCGGCTGCCAGCCCGGATCGACGGCGACGCCCTGGACCAGGCCGTCGGCGCCTGGCTGGCCGCACAGCTCGAACCCGCCGGCGGACTGCGGGCCCTGGCCGTGGACGGCAAGTCCCTGCGCGGCTCGCGCACCGCCACCCGCACCGCAGTTCACCTGCTCGCGGCCGTCGTGCACGGCGAGCGCACCGTGATCGCCCAGCGGCAGGTCGACGTCAAGAGCAACGAGATCACCGCGTTCCAGCCCCTGCTCGCGCCGCTGCAGCTGGTCGGCACCGTCGTCACGTTCGACGCGCTGCTGACGCAGACCGAGCACGCCCGCTTCCTCGTCGCGGAGAAGAACGCCCATTACATCGCCGTGGTCAAGGGCAACCACCCCACTCTGCGGGCCGAGTTGAAGAGCCTGCCCTGGCGGGACATTCCGCTGCTGGACAAGACCCGCACCGCCGGTCACAGCCGGGACGAGATCCGCCGGCTCAAGGCCGCCACCGTCTACAGCCTTACCTTCCCACACGCCGTGCAGGCCCTGCAGATCGTGCGCCGCTGCCGCGACATCCGCACCGGGAAGGTGACCTTCGAGCGTGTCTACGCGGTCACCAGCCTGAGCGCCGAACAGGCCACCGCCACTCAACTCGCCGCCACCGTGCGCGGACACTGGCAAGTCGAAGCCCTGCACCACGTGAGAGACGTGACGTTCCGCGAGGACGCCTGCCGCATCCATACCGGAAACGCACCCCGAGCCCTGGCCGCGATCCGCAATCTCGCGATCGCCCTGGCCCACCTCGTCGGCTGGACCAACCACACCGAAGCAACCGATCACTACCGGTCACACCCCGAGCACGCACTCGACCTCATCGCGCCCACCAGCTGAGAAAGATCCATCCCTGCCGATGCCCCCGGCAAGAAACTCGTCGGCGACATCACTTACATCAAAACCGGCGAAGGCTGGCTGTATCTGGCGACCGTCATCGGCTGCTGCACGAAGGAAGTGATCGGCTACGCAATGGACGACCACTACCAGACCTCTCTCATATCCCGGGCCATACGCAACGCGGCACGCAATCGGAAACTGACGAGAGGAGCCACATTTCACTCAGACCGCAGAAGCAATTATTGAGTCGGAACTGTTGAGTTGCTTTCTGTCCATCCTCTCTGTGTGTAGAGGGTTTCGTTAAGCGGCCTGGGGCTGCTATTCTGTGGTGTGGTGTCGGTTCTCGTGTGAGGCGCCCCCGGTGGTGTGGACACTCTGACAATGGATCTTGTGGATCCGAGGAAGGGTGTCCTGGTGGGACGAAGGTCTCCGTATCCGGCGGAGTTCAGGAACGATGCGGTGGCGCTGTACCGGACGGCGGGAGGGAAGCGCACATATGCCGCGGTCGCGGCGGATGTCGGGGTGACCGGCGAGACCCTGTGCAGTTGGGTGCGCCAGGCCGGCGAACAGGCCGGCCGCGCCAGCAGCCGCGGAGGGGAGTCTGCGGCGGAGAGCCGGGATGAGGAACTGGCGCGGCTGCGGGCGGAGAACGGCCGGCTGCGCAGGGCCGAGAAGGAGTGGGAACTCGAGCGGGAGGTCCTGCGCCGGGCAGCCCCGTATTTCGCCAAGGAGATGAGGGCATAACCCGCCGCTGGGACTTCATCTCCGCCCACCGCGCCGACTTCGGCGTCAAGCGGATATGCCGGGTCCTTCACGTGTCCCGCTCGGGCTACTACCGGTGGCTCGCCGGGGCGAAGGCCCGCAGCGAGCGGCGGGCCGCGGACTGCGCCCTGGTCGCTGAGATCCGCGAGATCCACACCGAGCACAAGGGCACGTACGGGGTCCGCCGGGTCCACGCCGAGCTGCGGGGCTTCGGGCATACCGTCAACCGCAAGCGCGTCGAGCACCTCATGAGGAAGCACGGGATCAAGGGCCGCCACCTGCGGCGCCGCAAGCGCACCACGGTCCCCGACCGGCTCGCACCACCCGCCCCCGGCCTCGTCCGCCGCGACTTCTCCGCCCGTCAGCCAGACGAGAAATGGTGCGGCAATCATCACCTACGTGCAGGTCGGCGGCTCGTGGCTGTATCTGGCCTGTGTCCTGGACATCTGCTCGTGCCGGGTGCTCGGCTACTCGATGGCCACCCATATGCGGTCCGAACTGGTCATCGACGCCCTGAAGATGGCCGCGTCGGCAGCGTCGGCGGGGTGATCTTCCATACGGACAGAGGCGCGCAATACACCTCGGACGCGTTCGCCCAGGTCTGCGCGGGTTTCGGGATCCGCAGGAGCATGGGCCGGGCCGGCTTGAGCTACGACAATGCCCTCGCCGAGTCGTTCTGGCAGGGGCTCAAGAGGGAGACGATGCACGAGAGGCTGTTCTCGACGGTGCGCCAGGCAAGGCTGGAGATCTTCCAGTGGCTCACCTACTACAACACGCGCAGACGCCACAGTGCCCTCAGCTACCTCTCGCCCACAGAGTTCGAACAACAGCACCTACGAGCAGATAGACTCACAATCGCGGCATGAGCCCCTGTGCCCACACACCGGGGGCCCGTCCTCGCCCGCTGCCCCGAACTGGACACGGCCGCCGGACATGTCCGAGACTTCGGCGAGATCCTCACCGACCGCCTCGGCGCCACGCTCCCCACCTGGATCAACGCCGTCGACGCCAGCCAGTTGCCCGGCCTCACCGGCTTCGCACTCCACCTGCTCCGCGACCTCGACGCCGTGACCGCCGGGCTCACCCTTGAGTGGAGCTCAGGCGGCACCGAAGGCGCCGTGAACCGCATCAAGAAGATCAAGAGACAGCTCTATGGTCGTGCCGGATTCGAACTACTCCGCAAGATGATTCTGCTTCAGTGCCGCTCCTCGACGGCTCCCCAAGATCTGTGCCAGAACCGATTTCGCGCTGCGCCCCGGTCGCATAGTCGGCAGCGTGCTGATCGACATTGATACCCGCGATCCGGAGCGGCTCGGCTTCGGGCGCCGGCCGGGCCGTTCCCGGGGTGAACAATATGTCCGACTTCGCCAGGAGGGGCGCAGTCAGGCCGATACTCGTCCGTCGGACGAGGTCATCAGTGCCGCAGTGGGCATCGGAAACGAACTTAACGTGATCAAACGGTTATAATAGCTCTGACCTAGTTTCACACGTCAAATACACGGCATAAATCCCCTAAGGCGGCACTCACTCCAGAGCCGCTTGCAGTCACCACAGAAGCAGATCGCCCAGCCGGTGAAGGTCTGCCGCTCGCGGACTGGCGACCACTAGGCGAACGCGGCGCGCACGCCGCTACCCCGGCCCTGCGGTGCAGCGAGGTCCCGCACACCACCCAATGCCCCGGCCCGCCCGCGTCCTGGCACCAAAGGCGAACCGGAGGCGAAGCACAAAGCCCCATGCACTGATCCTGCGGAGCTCCCACCCGCGCGCGGGCTCCTTATAGAGGAACACGGCGGTATCGGGCAGACAGGAGTATCTCATGCGCGTCATCTCTACCCGCGGCCTGGTCTCGGCAACTGCCTCAGCACTTACCCTCGTTGGGACGATGGCCTTGCCTACCGGCGCGGCCACCGCCCAGCAGTTCTGCAACGGCAGGCCCGCCACCGTCGCGGGTACCAACGGCGACGACACCCTCACCGGCACGCCCGGCCCTGACGTCATCGTCGGTTTGGGCGGCAACGACACCATCAGCGGCGACGCCGGCAACGACACCATCTGCGGCGGCGGCAACGACATCGTCTACGGCGAAGCGGAAAACGCTGGTATCTCGGCCGCCGCCGGCGGCAACGACACCATCAAGGGCGGCGGCGGCAACGACATCGTCTACGGCGAGTTCAAAAACGCCACCGGCCCCCTGGCCGCCGGCGCCCTCGGCGGCGCCGACACGATCGACGGCGGCGTGGGCGCCGATACCGTCTACGGCGACATTGAGAAAGCGACTATCACCACCGTCGGCGTGGGCGCGGTATTCGCTAGCGACCACCTGACCGGCGGCATCGGCGCCGACACCATCTACGGTGACATCAGGGATCTCACCATCAAGGTCGTCGGCGCGGTCACCCTCGGGGCCGGTAACAACACCATCAACGGCGGGGACGGCGAGGATACCGTCCACGGCAACTTCGGGACCGTCACTACCGGCGGCCCCATCATCTCCAGCGGCCTCAGCGACACCATCAACGGCGGAGAGGGCAGTGACACCCTCTACGGCGACGCCAAAGAGGGTAACACCAACCTGACACCCGTCGCGGGAGGTCACTCCGACACAATCGACGGCGGCAACGGCACCGACAGCGGCAACGCCGGACCCGGCACCGACAGCGGCAACGCCGGACCCGGCACCGACACCTGCACCAACACCGAATTCGTTACCAACTGCGAGCTGTGACCCCGCCGACCGCTTCCGGCACGCCACTCCTCCCCGCCCGGCCCATTCCTGACCAGAATGAGCCGGGCAGAGCGAAGGGACACGCCCGGGTTCGAGAGAGTCCCATGACAGCCGCTCCGGGAGCCTCCGCCACCGCGCTGCGGTTCTTGTCGTTGGAGATCACTTCCCGGTGCCAGCTGACTTGCCCCCAGTGAGGCTGCTCGTACAGTTGCGATCCGCGTTGGAGGGGCGGGCGGCTGTTTCTGCGTCCGGCGGGGGCAGGAAGCGGCATACGTCGGACAGGCCTCCTGGCCTGGCGTCGTCTCCCACACGGGCCCGCTCCGCAACGGCGGTAACGGTAGGGTCGCAGGCGGCGGCGCAGGCATCAGCGGCGAAGTCGATGCCCATTGGGCTTCACAGTCGCTCTCTCCGGCGCCGGGGGCAACAGCGACACCGGCAGCTTCGCTGGTGCTGGCGGCGGCGCTGGTATCGGAGGCCCCGGCGCCAGCGCTGGCCCGGATTTGGCCGCCACCGGGGGCGGCAACACCCGAGTCGCTGGCCCGACGGCAGCAGCTACGCGAAGGTCCTCGGCTGGGGATACTCGACATGTCACGAGCATGGGTCCCGTGCGAACTTTGGTCGGCTCAGTATGAAACCTACGCTCGTGGCTCTTTTACACCACTCACCGGACGCGACCGGGCGTTCTCGTGGCTGCGTCGCAGCCGCTGTACCGCGAGGCCAAGAGCGCCCGCGATGCAAGCGCCGCCTACGGCCAGAGCTGCGGGTGAGTCAGTGAACGAGCCGCCTCCCCCGGCGTGGACGCCATGCCGGGAGGGTTGCGTGGTGTGTAGAGGCGTGGTTGGTGCAGGCAGAGAAGATGTGGGTGATGCTGTGCGGGTGACGATGAACGTGGCTTGCCACTGACCGTCGCCGGGGCAGGTGCCGTCCACGGACCATTCGGATGTATCACCCACCGTATTTGGGCCGCTGGATGCAGAGCCGGTCGTTCCGGCGATGCGGGCGGTGCCCTGGTAAGTAGCACCGGTAGGCGGCCTGGTTGGATTCTGCACTTGCTGGAGCTGGACTGAGCCTGGCTCGAATGCCCGGGAGACGGCCACCATCGTCTCCGGGAGCGCCCCGCCTACAACTGGGCAGGTAACAGAGACCGTGACCTGTTCCCCAGGAACCACGCGGTTCGGGGCCACCTCGGCAGCTGCTCCAGCCATCTGAGGAGTCGGGGCCGCAGCGGTGAGGAAGGCAATGGCCGCGGCCAGAAAAACGGCGGTAGGCACTGACGTACGCATAACACCATTCGAACCCGGCAACGCATCTTCCGCCTGGCGTGTCTTCCAAATGGGTGCAGGAAGCGACTGAGGCGTCGCCCGGTGTGTGGGCACAGGGGCTCATGCCGCGATTGTGAGTCTATCTGCTCGTAGGTGCTGTTGTTCGAACTCTGTGGGCGAGAGGTAGCTGAGGGCACTGTGGCGTCTGCGCGTGTTGTAGTAGGTGAGCCACTGGAAGATCTCCAGCCTTGCCTGGCGCACCGTCGAGAACAGCCTCTCGTGCATCGTCTCCCTCTTGAGCCCCTGCCAGAACGACTCGGCGAGGGCATTGTCGTAGCTCAAGCCGGCCCGGCCCATGCTCCTGCGGATCCCGAAACCCGCGCAGACCTGGGCGAACGCGTCCGAGGTGTATTGCGCGCCTCTGTCCGTATGGAAGATCACCCCGCCGACGCTGCCGACGCGGCCATCTTCAGGGCGTCGATGACCAGTTCGGACCGCATATGGGTGGCCATCGAGTAGCCGAGCACCCGGCACGAGCAGATGTCCAGGACACAGGCCAGATACAGCCACGAGCCGCCGACCTGCACGTAGGTGATGATTGCCGCTCAGGATGAGCATGGTGGGGGTAGGACGGTGCCATTCCGGTTGAGCATGGCGGGTTGATCGTTGCAGGTGGGTTAATCTTCGGGGTGCCGAGGGGCACGGTAACCATGTCTTGATCGGCAAACGGCCCTCCCGTTGTCGTTGGTCGCGAGGTCGGGAGGGCCGTTCGGGTGCACCCGGAGGTGCTTTGATCACCGTAGAGGTGGACGCCGGTGATGTCGAACGGCGGCTGGGGAAGCTCCTATAGATCGTCAAGCGGTCTGTGGGAGCGATTGAGCGGGGTAGGTCGCGTGGGGTAGGTGCCGGTAGATCTCACGGGCGACGAACCGTTTCAGGCACCGGACGATGTCCTTCTTGGTCATGCCTTGGGCTGTGCGTCGGGCGACGTACTCCCGGGTGCGCTGGTCGTACTTCATGCGGACCAGCACGATGGTGTGCAGGGCGTTGTTCGCGGCACGGTCGCCGCCTCGGTTGAGTCGGTGGCGGTGGGTGCGGCCGGAGGACGCGGGAACCGGAGCGGCCCCGCACAGGTGGGCGAAGGACGCCTCCGAGCGGAGCCGGTCGGGGTTGTCGCCCGTGCTCATCAGCAGTTGGCCGGCGGTTTCGGGGCCGACGCCAGGCAGGGCGATCAGCCTGGGGGCGGCCTGGGTGACCAGCGGTCCGATCTCCCTGTCCGCGTCCTTGATCTCCTCGTCCAGCTGCTGGTAGCGGCGGGCGAGCCGTCGTAGCGCGATTCTCACCGCGCAGGCCGGGTCGTCGAGTTCGCCGGTGGGGCGGCAACGGGCCAGGGTGTCGACCAGCTCCCGCGCGGACAGGCCGCGCAGCTTGTCCCGTACTGCGGACGGCGCGGTGACGATCAGGGTCCGGATCTGGTTGATGGTCTGGGTGCGGGCCTTGACCGCGCTCTTGCGGACCACCCGCAGGGCCCGGATCGCCTTTACGATCCCGTTGCGGGACTTCGGGATACCGTCGGCCCGGCCGGACAGCACGGCGGTCGCGGCCCCGTAGGCATCGATCGGGTCGGACTTGCCGTTGTCCCGCCTCGCCTTGCGGTCCGGCCGGTCCACCTCGATGACCGTGACCTCGTTCGTGGTGAGGAACCGGGCGATCTCAGCTCCGTAGAGCCCGTCCGTGAACCTCGGATCTTGCGCGGGGGTCTCGTTGGTGGCCGTTGCGCACAACAGTCTTTCGGTGCTCGGGGGACACGGGGGTGTGGCACGGGCTTTGGGGAGAGCTTCTTGGTGCCTCCCTTGTCTTGGTGGTGCGCCCTTCTCTTCAGGGTAGGCGGTCGGACTCTGCCGGTGAGGGGTGGGCTGGGTTGGTCTTCACGGCCACGGGGTCGTGTCCTGGCCCGGGCAGGGGGCTGTCATGGCCGACTTACCCAAGGTCGGGAGCGTGAGCCGACAGCGGTACGAGGAGAACGTGGCCGAGCTGCGCGAAGCGGTACAGCAGAAGTCCAAGAGCTGCCGACTGACGGGTGACCGGGCTCTGAAGATTTATACCGACCGGGGGTAGTGCTGCTCGTGATGTCCGTCTGGGCCTGTGACTTGGACGTCACGGGCTCGTTTACCGACCGGGTCCGGGACGTCTGTCATGTTCCGAGGTTGGTACGGAGGACGAGTGGCACGGCATGTGGTGGTCGGGGACTTGAGGGTCCAGCAGATCGACCGGAAGGACGGACGGCGGTCGTGGACGATCGTCTGGCCCGAGGGCACGCTCTACAAGGAAGCGGACCGGTTCCTGCGTGAATACGAGGGCTCGGGCACGCAACGGACGTACGCGTACTTGCTGGTCGACCATCTGCGGTGGCTGGAGCGCGAGTGCCTCAGTTTCACCGCAGTGGTACTGCGGGATCTTGAGCGGTACATGGGCATCGTCGGGGCGGAGGTGCGCCTGCCGCTCGGCGAGCCGTGGCGTCTGGGCAAGCGGCCGTACGGGCAGGCCGCGCTGTCCACCGCTGCGGCCTGCTTGAAGGGCTTCTACCTGCAGCTAGCCACGCTGGGCGTCAATGCCGAGCTCGGCTCGGCCCTCAACGTGTCCCGCCTGCCGACCCGAGCCGACCGGGATCGCGCCCTGCTGGGGCACGCCACCCGCAGCCTGCCGGCGAACCCACTGGCACCGACGCGTGTGCGACGGCGGCATCCGAAGATGCTCCCGGAGGGCGCGCAGGACCTGCTGCTGGCCGAGGTCCACGCCGCACGGGACCGTGTCCTCGTGAGCTGACTGGCGGACGGAGGCTTCCGCATCGGCGAGATGTGCGGCTTGCACCTCGCCGACCTGCACCTTCGCGAGGAGGCGGCCTGCGGAGACTGCCGGGCGCCCCACGTCCACATCTGCCACCGTGAAACGAACGCGAACCGGGCTCGGGCGAAGACGAAGTACCCCTGGTCAGTGGAGAACGGAGTGGTGACCGGTGGCCTGATCAAGCGGGTCAGTCCGCACATGATCCACACCTATTTTGAGTACATCACCAGCGAATACCCCAAGCGGCCGGGCCACGGCATGCTGCTAGTCCAGCTCCACGGACCGGAACGGGGACAGCCGTGGGCGACGGTCGGAGCCCGCCGGATGCTGGGGCGGGCCTCGCTCCGCGCCGGTCTGGGCAAGGTGAAACCCCATGCATTCCGGCACGAGTTCGCCTCCGCGGTGTTGGACGCCTCCGGCGGCAACCTCCTGGTCGCGCGGGACGCTGGCGGCTGGGCCTCCACCAGCACGGTCGACGAGATCTATGCCCACGTCGACATCCACGACCCCGCCTTCGACGCCGCCTTGCGGAAGGTTTGGGGTGAGCGGGCGTGACGGGAGCTCACAGCGGCCTGCGTCTCCTCGCCGAACCCGACGGCCGCGAGTCCAGGGACCGGCTGGAGATCCTGACCGCGCTGATCAACGGACCGGGTTTCGACCCGTTGCTGCGGGCCGATGTCATCAAGGTCCCCACCGAGCATCCAGTTTTCGGCTGGGGATGCCGAGTTTCGCGATGTCAGCGGTCCGCGCACGGCACCAGCGACCTGTGTGACACCCACCGTCAGCAGCGGGTATCACGTGGTGGAGACGAGGCCGAACGGGCCGAGTTCCTGCGGACAGCGGAGCCGTTGCCGCTGACCACGGCCGCCTTCACAGGCCCGTGCCGGGTCTCCGGGTGCGAGCGTCTTGCCCTGGGCCACAGATACCGGCTCTGCGCTCGGCACGACAACCGCTGGCGCAAGGCCAGCGCCCGCGAGCACGACACCGAGCTCGATCTCGACGAGTGGCTGGCCACCGAGGTGCCCTACCCGAGCTTCGGCGTCTGCTCGGCGGCGTCCTGTCGCGACGGGGCGGGATCACCGCTTGGGCTGTGCCCCAACCACGACCAGCGCTACGAACGCGCGGGACGGCCCGGTGGTGCTGAGCTTCCGGGAGGCTGGTTCCACTCGCACGAGCGGGACCCGTCATCGATCGCTGTCCGCTACAGGGACGAGAAGGTGTTCCGCCAGTGGTGCCGTGAGGCCGATCCGCTGCTGAGGATCGGCGAGATCAACCTCCTTGGCCTGCATCCGCTGCTCAGGGCGGAGATCAAGTGGGGTCTGTTCGCTCACCAACGGCAGAATCCCCGCACTCGGTGGTTGCCCGTCGACGTGCAGAACCTGGTGAACAACTGCCGGGCGATGGACTCCCTGACCGGCTTCGACCTGGACAACTGCTCTCGTCGCGCGCGGGGCCTGACCAAAGAGATGCTGCAGTCGCTGCGGGTGGTCTACGTGACGCCCTCGCAGACGCGGGAGGCTGGCTACCTGGAGTTTGGATCACTTCGGGGCCGAATTCCGCGGTTCCAACAGCCACTATGACCTGTCCGGGGTGTCCCAGCGTTGGCTCCGTGACCTGCTCTGGGACTACATCGCCAACCTGCTGAGGACTCCGGGCAGTCCCCGCACCAGGGGCCCATACAACGACATGCGGCGGGCCTGCCTGGAGGTGAGTTCCTTTCTGGAGGTCGATACCGACGGCGGTGGCCACGATCCGGGGCTTCTGCGGGCCGAGCATGTCCACCGTTTCCTGGCCGATCAGCGCCACCGGGCCCGGCACCGGCTGCCGTCGCTCATCGTGCAGTCGCGTGGCGGCAAGGCCAGCACTGTCACCGAGACGACCCAGTACTTCGTACTGGCCAGCGCGCGCAAGATCATGCGCTGGGCGATGGAGGCCGGGGAAGCCGACAGGATCGGTCTGGACAGGGAGTTCATCACGGCCTTCCCGCCGATGGGTACAGGACGCAACCGCACCCGCAGCCCGTTCAGTGACGAGGTCGCCCGGGCTCTGGCCGACGAGGACAACCTCCAGCGGTTCGCGGACGCTTACGACCCCGGTGACCGGGGTCTGCGCGAGATCTGGGAGACGATCGTCGTGACCGGGCGGCGGGCCAGTGAGGTGATCAAGCTGAGGCTGGACTGTGTCGGCCGCTACGGCCAACTGCCCATGCTCTGGCACGACCAGACCAAGGTCGGCAGCTATGACCAGGCCATCCGCATCCCCGAGTACACCTTCCAACGGATCCAGGAACGCCGGCACAAGACCCTGGCCCGCTTCGAGGGGAGGTTCGGCCGACCGGACCCCGCAGGAGCAGGCCCGGATGGCCTTGTTCCCTGCTCCGAAGCGCAACCCCGGCTTCGAGGCGTCAGTCAGCTACGGGTGGTACGGCGCCGCGTTCCACGACTGGGTCGTCGATCTCGACCTGGGCTCGTGCGTCACCCATCAGGCCCGCCATACTCTGGCGACCAGGCTGCTGGCCAGCGGCGCAGGACTGCACCACATCAAGCGCTACCTCGGACACCTCTCGGTCCGGATGGCCGAGCACTACGCGAAGGTCACCGTCTCCGAGATCGAGGACGTACTGCAACACGTCTGGGTCACCGGACCGGGCGCGGCCAGTCCCGGCACGGTGCTCTCCAGCGGCACCACCCCGCTCGATCGACGCCAGGCCGAGGCTCTGGCCGTGGACCTCACCCGTCGCAGCACCCCGGCCGAGGGCGGATTCTGCACCTTCCAGCCGGTGGTCGACGGCGGCGCGTGTCCCTGGAACCTGAACTGCCACAGCTGCGACAAGTTCGTCATGTCCGGCGCCGACCTGCTCTACTGGCGGCGCAAGCGCGAGCAGTGGCAGACGCTGGCCGAGCGCGCTCCGGACGATGCCACCGCCGACTACCTGCACCAGGTCTTCGAACCCACCGCCCGTGCCATCGACGGTCTGGAGAAGGCCCTGGCCGGCCTCGGCCTCTTGGAGGACGCTCTCGCCCTGGACCTGCGCAGACCCCAGGACTACTTCCACCGCATGTGGTCCACGGCCTTCCGTGCTGCCGACCTTGCCGCTGCTGCCGAGCCCGACGAGGACGAATGCGGCGAACCGGCTGTCCCCAACGACAAGGAAGCGTGCGCATGAGCACTGTCGTCCCCGAACCCCGCACGGCCGCAGCCCTGGCAGCCCGCCGTCGCAGGGCCGACAGCGCCGTTCAACGCGTTCACGATGCCCTCGCCCGGCTCCGCCGTGAAAAGGCCCAGATCAGCGTGGCCGCCATTGCCCGCCGCGCGGGCGTCTCCCGCACCTTCCTCTACAACAAGCCCGAGGCCAGAACCGCGATCTCCGCAGCGATGGCCCAAGCCGGTGAGCACCGGGCCCAGTTCCTCGCCGACCAGGACGACGAACGCGAGTCGACCTGGCGCGAGCGCGCGCTGAACGCCGAGGACGCGCTCAAGGCCGCGCACACAGAGATCGTCACCCAGCGTGCCCGCATCGGCGAACTCCTCGGTGAGATCCGCGACTTGGAAACCACGTGGACCGAGGAGGCTGTCCAGCGGATCACCAGCGAGAACACCACCCTCAAGCAGCGGCTCCGCCAGATCACCGCCGAAAACCGCACCCTTGACGAGCGACTCAAGGCCGCCCGTTCCAACCTCCGCTTCCAAGACCGACGCGTCGCCGACCTCGAAGCCCGCGTCGCTGCCCCGGGACCAGCCCCCGCCGCGGCGGACCCGCAATCAGCTGCCCCAGGCGAGAAGCGCGACCCGTGACACCATGCGGGCATGCATTTCGAGCTTGCCCCACCCATAGGCGTCGGCCCCCTGCAGATTGGCATGTCACGCCAGGCTGCGAACAGCGCGCTGGATTCGCTGCGGGAACCGATGGCGATCTCCCCGTCCGACCAAGCGGGTCAGCACATCTTCCGCCCGGCGGCCTGATGATCAGTATCGGATGCGTGCGTGACCAGCTGGAATCCGTGGAGCTGGGACGCCCTTCCGAACCGTCGGACGTCGTGACCTTCCGTGGAATCGATGTCTTCGGCCTGTCGGCCCGCGAGGTCGTGAACCAAATGTCCGACGTCACGGCCATCGCCGCTGATGACGAGGACCCCGCGTCATTCGTCGCGCCGGACCTGCTGCTCAGCTTCTGGCGCCCCTTCGACGGCGATGACGAGCCGGACGACGAGCAGGGCTACTACTTCAACTCCGTGTTGCTGGCTCGGCCCGGCTACTACGACGGCCCCGGCCGCGGCTAGGCCCACATCAACCATGTGATCTTGCCTTGCCAATCCCCTTCACGGCCCGTCTACCGTCCCGGTAGATGGGCCGCCCCATGAGACCACTCGGACGAGCTACGGGATCGGTCCCAACTCGCCGTCACGGACATGTAGCCTATGAATCGTCGCAGTTCAGAGCCGGTATCCGAGCTCCTGCGGTCGGTAAAAGATTGAGCCTGTGCGTTCCCGCGGGGGTGTGGTGGGCGATGCGGAGTTCTCGGTGCGGCGGTCCCTGACGGAGCTGGCTGAGGACATCGGGCTGAAGTTCAGCACGGTGCGCAATGCGCGCTGGGCGGTGTCACGGTGGCCGGAAGAACACCGGCAGTCGGGGGTGTCCTTCACGGTTCACCGCATCCTGGGCGGGATCGAGGACGAAGAGGAGCGGTTCACCGCCATCAGGACGCCGCCAGCGGGGAAGAGCCGGTGGACGCCGGATGACGCCAGTCGGCGCATGGGCCGACAGGTCGAGACACCTGTCTCACCGCAGGAGAAGATCAGCGCAATCCACTCGCTTGCCCAGGACGATGAGGTCGCGGCCCAGGTGACCGGTGATCTGCTGCGGCGGCCGAAGGTGGCGACCAAATTCCCGGCGGAGGAGAAGGCCCGGGTGGTCGAGGAGTTCACTCGGGACGAGTCGATCGCCGCCCAGGCGGCCACGAACCTACTGCGCAGGCCCGATGTCGCCTTCAAGGCCATGAGCGACGACGGCGCCCGCCAGCAGGTCAATCATGCTCAGGTCGAGCGGGGCCGCCAGGCCCGCGCGGAGTTCGAGCAGACCCACGAACTGGCCCCAGTGGTCAAGCACTTCGAGCGCACGGCCGAGTTCCTGGACCTGATCACTGCCTGCCACGCGTTCGTCGCCAAAGCCGGACGCACCGTACCGGGCCTGTGTGACCGGCGGCTCGGTGCGGTCGAGCGCGACTTGGTGCACGAGCGTATAGCGAAGGTCCGCGGTGTGTTGACTGAACTAAGACCGGAGTTTCCGCAGGTCAGTGACCTATTGAGGGGGTTGGCGTTAGCTGATGCGTGAGTGATGCTGACGGGCTGATCCGTAACCCGGCCTCTTTGGTCGTACCGCAGATTGGGCGGCTACTTGAGACCGGAGTAGTCGCCGAGCCGTACCGGCTGCTCGATCCTGAAGGACGCCTTGTCGCACCGACGGCAGTGTTCTTCGCGGACCTTCAGGCGGCGTCGAAGCCGGCGACGACGATCCGCTCGTACGGCATGGACCTGCTGCGGTGGTACCGGTTCTTGTGGGCCGTGGAGGTGCCGTGGAACCAAGCGACCAGGACCGAGGCCCGGGATTTCTCCCGCTGGTTCCAGCTCGCCGAAAAGCCCGTACGCGTCCACTGGCGACATCAACGAAAGGGCGTCGAAGCGGGCTCCGTGCCTGCTCAGCGTGGATCGCGGAGAGATCCTGGGTCGCCGAATCCGGTTACCGGAAGGCCGGCGCCGGGGCTGAAATATGCGGCCTCCACCCGGGCTCATTGCGAGACCGTGCTGCGGTCCTTCTACGACTTCCACCTCGAAGAGGGCAGCGGGCCGATCGTCAACCCCTTCCCGCTCGACCGGTCACGCCGCGCGGGTCGGGCCCACGCCCATCACAACCCGATGGACGCCTTCCGCTCCGAGCGGCAGGGCCGCTATCGGCCGAAGGTCCCCAAGCGCATCCCGCGACGGATCCCGGACGAGCTGTTCAACGCCTTGTTCGCCGCGCTGAAGTACAACCGGGACCGGGCCCTGCTCGCCTTCTGGGTCTCCACCGGCGCCCGCGCCGAGGAACTGCTCACCAGCTGCGAGAAAGACGTCCTGCCCGGCCAGCAGTTGGTCGGCGTGATCCGCAAGGGCACCCGCGCCTACCAACAGATCCCGGCGTCAACCGACGCGTTCGTCTGGCTTCGGCTCGCCCAGGAGGATGCCTGGCGCAAGGGGGCGCCCCGCGGACGAGGCCACACCTTGTGGTGGACCCTGCGACGTCCGTGGCGACCGCTGAACTACCACGCCGCCCGGGCCATGCTGAACCGCGCCAACGACCTGCTCGGGTCGAACTGGACCCTGCACGACCTGCGGCACACGGCGGCCTACCGGATGGCTCGTGACCCGAAGATGTCGCTGACCGACGTCCAGTGGGTTCTCGGGCACGCGCATCTGTCCACCACCGAGATCTACTTGGCCGCGAGCCAGGAGGAGGTCATCGAGCAGGTCCTCGCACACCACGCTCGCCGAGAACGCGAGCAGACGCGACCGCCGTCACCGGCGCCCGGCTACAACTCTGCCAGCCTCAACGTTCTCTTCGGGCAGGCAGGATGATGACCACGGCCACGAGTACGGCGGCCGCGGCGACGTCGCAGGACAAGGTCGTCGCGTTTCACGGTGCGGCCTACAAGGCGCTTCAGGAGACCTTCCCACCGCGGATGACACCGGACAGCTGGACGGTCACCGCCGAGCCGCGGGACCAGGCCGTCGCCAGGCTCCGCGAACTCTCGGCCGGATCGTCGAAGCACACCCGCCACATCCGGGTGCGTGGCGCTGACCTGCTCATGCGCTGGCTCGAGACCTTTCCCGGGGAGACCTGGCAGCAGCGGTGGCGAAGCAGTACGGCGGACGACCAACCGCGAAGCTGGAGCGAGCTTCCTGCGTCCTGGCACGCCGAGCGCGGCGTCGGTACTGCGCACTACCTGTCTTCGGGCACCCTGCATCTGATCTGCGGAGACGTGATCCGTCCCAGCGTGTCCTGGCTGCTGCACCTGCACTCGCCGAACTTCCGCAGTCGGATGGAACTGATCCGAGACCCGGAGGGGTACGCGGACCTCGTCGCGGCCGCCGGCCCCACATGGTCGTCTCAACTGGGGCGGCATGCCCGCCTGCAGATCGCGGTGCTGCTGGCCGCGAAGAGCGGACGCATCCGCGACATCACGGTCGGCGACTGCCTCGAGCTACGGGCGACCGAGGCCCGTGTCTACCGGTTCGGAGGCACCGGCCGGTCGCTGTTCTACCGCTGGCTCAAGGACCTCGGACAGCTCCCGCCGGACGCCCCGCACACCCTTCGAGACGTGACCCGGCACTCGGGGCAGGTCAGCGTCGCCGACCTCGTCGACCGCTACCAGCTTCAGTGCACCCCCGTCCGTGACCTGCTGGTCGACTATCTCGCTGAGCGTCAACCCGCCCTGGATTTCTCGTCGTTACTGAGTTTGGGGGCGTGATGTCGGCGGGGCTGACAGGTGGTGTCAGTCGCGGTAGGCCGGAACCATGAGGTATCCGCAGGGTGGTGGTCTGACGGCCGAGCGGCGGTCCTTTCGTGAGGGTGTCCGC
This sequence comes from Streptomyces sp. YIM 121038, assembly GCF_006088715.1. Taxonomy (NCBI): domain Bacteria; kingdom Bacillati; phylum Actinomycetota; class Actinomycetes; order Kitasatosporales; family Streptomycetaceae; genus Streptomyces; species Streptomyces sp. YIM 121038. The sequence goes on along the minus strand of NZ_CP030772.1, from coordinate 306,061 downwards.
CTGCAAGCGGCCGAGATGTTCGCCGCGGGTGACGACAGTGCGGTAGTGGCGAAACAGCTGCGGGTCAGTGTGCGTTCGGTGCAGCGCTGGCGCCGCGCCTGGCAGGACGGCGGGGAGGACGTCCTGCGATCGAAGGGCTCGGCGGCCCGGCCCAAGCTGAGCGAGAAGCTGTTCGCGGTGCTGGAGGAGGAACTCGCCAAGGGACCCCTCGCGCACGGCTGGCCGGACCAGACGTGGACCCTGGAGCGGATCAAGGTGCTGATCGGGCGCCGGTTCCACAAGACCATCACCCTGTCGACCATCGCGCAGATGCTGCGACGCCACGGCTGGAGCCACCAGGTCCCGGCGAAGCGGGCCCTGGAGCGGGACGAGGAGAAGGTGACCGGCTGGGTGAAGGACACGTGGCCGCAGGTGGAAGCACCGCGGCGGCGCTCGGTGCCTTCATCGTCTTCGAAGACGAGGCCGGGTTCTCGATGACGCCGCCCACTTCTCGCACTTGGTCCAGGCGGGGGCACACGCCCGTGGTCCGGGTGCGGGGCCGTTCTCAGCGCCGCTTCTCCATCGCCGCCCTGGCCTGCTACAAACCGGGCGAACGGACACGTCTGATCTTCCGGCCCAAACAGCATGTCGATCACAAGCGTGGTGGCCGGCGCAGCTTCACCTGGACCGACTACCGCGATCTGCTGGCCGCTGCCCACCAGCAGCTCGGTGCCCCGCTGGTACTGGTCTGGGATAATTTGAATGTGCATCTGGATGCCCGTTTGCGGGCCTTCATCGATACCCACGACTGGATCACCTCTTTCCAACTCCCTTCGTATGCTCCCGACTTGAACCCCGTGGAAAATGTCTGGTCACTGGTCCGGCGCTCGGCGCAGTGCAACACCGCGTTCACCGACCCCGACCACCTGATCCGGACCCTCCGCCGCAGCCTCCGCGAGATTCAGTACCGCCCCGGACTCATCGACGCATGCCTCGCCGCAACCGGCCTCACCATCACGACATCACGCCCACAGCCTCAGTAGAGGACCTGTCCCGGATCCTGGCTCGGCACTTCTGGAAGAACCTCGAAGACCTCCGTCCGGGCATCGACTCCTTTCGGCTCTCCGCTGAGACCGCGGCGGCCTGGAAGGAGCGGATCCGCACCAAAGTGGACCGCAAGCGTCAGCCAGATGGCAGCTACACCACCAGCCTGCGGATGAACTACGTTGACCTGCTGACCGCGGTCCGTGCCTTCTACCTCGATGTCGCCCAGTGGGCCGTGGAGGAGCCGTCCCGCTGGGGGCCTTGGGCTGCGCCTTGCCCGATCAAGGCCAACGAGGTCTCCCACCGGAAGCTCGAATCGCGGCGGAAAGCGCGGATGGACCAGCGGACCCGTGAACGGCTCCCGGTTCTGCCCGCGCTCGTGAGGACGGCCGCCGACGAGCTGAAGAAGGCCCAGGCGAGGCTGGAAGCTGTTCGAGCAGCTGACCCGGGAACCACGTTCACGGTCCTGGGCGAGACGTTCACCAAGGCCCGGGGAAACCGCTGGAGCGACCCGGGTCAGATGACGATCGCCTTCGACACGGACGGCAAGAGGCGCCGCCTGGGCGACTCAGAGCTCCGGGCGTTCTGGGCCTGGGCTTCAGTGGAGTTCCTCCACCTCACCGGCGTCCGCATCGAGGAGATGCTGGAAGTCAGCCATCACAGCATCGTCCAATACCAGCTGCCGACCTCAGGCGAGATCGTCCCCCTGCTGCAGATCGCCCCGTCGAAGACCGACGAGGAGCGATTGTTGCTGGTCAGCCCCGAGCTGGCCGACGTCTTGAGCACGATCGTCTGCCGGGCTCGTGACGAATCCGGCAAGATCCCGCTCGTCGCCTCCTATGACCACGGTGAACGGGTCTGGAACCCGCCGATGCCGCTGCTGTTCCAGTGGCGCACCGGTGAACAGAACCGCGTGACGTCGATGAGCACCATCCGCAAGGCGCTGGACGAGACCCTGGACGCCGCCGGGCTGACGGACAACACCGGGCAGCCCCTGCGCTATCAACCTCACGACTTCCGCAGGATCTTCGTCACCGATGCGATCATGAGCGGCCTGCCTCCGCACATCGCGCAGATCATCGTTGGGCACAAGAACATTTCCACCACGATGGGCTACAAGGCGGTCTATCCGACCGAGGCCATCGAGGCCCACCACGCGTTCATCGCCCGCCGCCGGACCCTGCGTCCGAGCGAGGAATACCGCACCCCGACCCCTGATGAATGGGACTCCTTCCTGGGGCACTTCGAGCGCCGAAAACTCTCCGTGAGCACCTGCGGCCGGGCATTCGGCACCGACTGCATCCACGAACACGCCTGCGTCCGCTGCCCCATGCTCCGGCCCGAGCCGACCCAGCGTCCCCGCCTCGTCGAGATCCGCGACAACCTCATCGCTCGGATCGACGAAGCTGAACGGGAGGGGTGGCTCGGCGAAGTCGAGGGACTCCGCGTCAGCCTCGCCGGCGCCGAGGAGAAGATCAATCAACTTCTGGCCGAGGCAAGACGGAAATCGACAGCCGTGGATCTCGGCATGCCCACCTTCGGGCAGATCGCCATGCGGACGAGTGAAGTTGTGGGCCCAGGAACTGCCGGTTGAGCTGGTGTTCTTAGTTCAGTCAACACACCTGCGACTGGATCGACCACGCCGTGGAAACCGGCCAGGTCGACGTGGACGAGGAACTGGCTCGGCTGCTGCGGGGCGAGTAGCCATGGCCCGCCGCTCCCGGCACCGGGGCGAGGCGGCCGAGGGCCACGCCGAGGCCATCCACAAGACGCTGATGGAGGCGAGGCCCGCGGGCGTGGAGATGCCACAGCTGATGCGCTCCACCGAACGCACCCAGAGCCAGATCCGCTCCGGCCTGGCCATGCTGCGCGATGTGATCGCCAAGAAGGGACGGCCGCCGTTGAGGTATTCGCGAGCCGACGCCTACCAGTACACCTCCGACCCGCAGGAGCTTCAGGAGTACGAGGTGCACGTGGTCCGCCAGATCCTCACCTTGATCCGCCGCCTGATCACCGGCACGGTCATCTCGCACGCCGCCCTCTATCCGGAGGACCGTTGGGTACGCCACCTGGTCGCCCAGCTGAAAGCGGTGGAGACCATCTTGGACAACATCACGCCACGGAACGGCAGGTGAAGGAAGGGAGGTGATCGGCGATGCGTCGGCGCCGGTATCCCTCGGACACGACCGATGCGGAATGGTTCCTGCTCCAGACCATGCTGCCGGTGCCGGCCTGCAAGACGCCGCAGGGTGGCAGGCCCGAGGCCCATCCACGGCGGGAGATCGTGGATGCCTTGCGCTATGTCGTCGATACGGGCTGCAAGTGGCGTGCCTTGCCCGCAGACTTCCCCCCTTTCACCACCGTCTGGGGGTTCTTCGACCGCTGGAGCGCGGCCGGGGTGTTCAACCGTATCCGCGACCAGCTGCGGCGCCGGGTCCGCAAGGCGATGGGCAAGCAACCGCACGCGGTCGCCTGCGTGATCGACTCCCAGTCCGTGAGAGTCGCAGCGAATGTCCCGAAAGCTACGTCTGGCTATGATCCGGGCAAAAAGCTGCCGGGCAGGAAAAGACACATCGTGGTCGACACGCGCGGCCTGCTGCTGTTCGTCATGGTCACACCCGCCTCGGTCCACGACAGCGTGGCCGCCCGCGAAGTCCTCCTGCGAATTCGCCTCATGTACCCCGAACTCGTTATCGTCTGGGCTGACTCCATCTACGCGGGCACCCTCTGAATTCCACGAGGTCGAACCCGAATTCCATGCCGACCGATAGGCGCCTGGCCTGCAGGAATTCCTTGAGTGCGGGCATGGTCCCGCGTCGGCGGTTCTCGGACTCTCTGGAGAACCCTTGGAAGAACATGTCCAAGTGGTGAGCGAATCTCGCGTAGAACGTCGCCGAAACCTTGTGACGCGTTCGGACCGACAGATCCGCGATGGCTCGCGTGAACGAGGTGAGTTGCATGCCTCGTTCGTGGCGGCCAGTTTCGATTACAGCCATGAGGTGGCGGTGGTGCGGCTCCCAGGCATCCGGTGAGTCATAGGTGGGGTGGGTATGCAGGTCGTCCAGAGCGAAGGTGACGAAGAGCCATTCGGAACAGATGCACAAGTCTTCGAAGGTCGCGGTGGGGTAGGTCCATGCGACGAAGCGGCCGTATCCCGCCTCTATCCTCCGCCTACCGGCAGCGGTCGAGGCCATACCCACCCGCGCCGCGTAGCTCTGTGCGTACGCTTCAACGCGCTCTTCGTAGGGGCTGACCGAGGGAACCTGGGGGTCGGAGAACGATGGAATCTGCAGCGATGTCATGGCGCATTCCTTCCATGCGGCGGATGTGATCCCTCACAGAGACCGCCGCAGTCGAGACAGTGTCGTGGTTCATGAGGTCCGCCTGGTTACGGTCTCGGCCAGTGTCCGCAGGGCATCTTGCGCTCTGGGGCGGATGGTGTGCGGTGAGGTGAGCAGTCGCAGGACCTGTTCGCGCCGTTCACTGATCATGTGCTCGACCTGTGTGCGAGCTCCAGTGATGGCGAGGATGTCGCGGATCTGAGCGGCCTCGGCGTCGGTCAGCTGCGGGTTGCCGACCTGCCGGCGCAGGATGGCCGCGTGCCGGGGTGCGGCCTTTTGCAGGGCCAGCGCGACGAGCAGGGTGTGTTTGCCCTCGCGGAGGTCTTCCAGGCGGGACTTGCCGGTGATCTTCGGGTCGCCGAAGACGCCGAGGAGGTCGTCGCGCAGCTGGAATGCTTCGCCGAGTGGCATCGCGTACGCGGACAGCTCTTTCAGCAGTTGCGGCGGGGCGCCGGCGAGGGTGGCGCCGATGTGCAGGGGGCGTGCGATCGTGTACTTGGCGGTCTTGTAGCGGATGATCGCTAGGGCGCGTTCCGTATCCGTGGTGGGGCTGCCGGTGGCGGTGACGTCCAGGTACTGGCCGTAGATCACCTCGGTGCGCATGGTGTCCATCACCGTGAGGACGGCGGCAAGTTGGGGACCGGTCAGGCCCGCGGTGTGCAGGAGTTCATCACTCCAGGCCAGGGCCAGGTACCCGACGAGGAGGGCACAGGAGGTGCCCCGGTGATCGGCGGGCGGTCCAGGGTGGCCGACCGTGATGGCGCTCTTCGATTTTGGCCGCAGGTGCTCGGTGATTTGGTGATACCTGCTCTGTGGATCTCCCCGCTTTTCGGGTGACGGTGTTCGGTCTCTTCGCGGGATCTTGTCCGGCGTGTCGTCGTGAGGCTGGCGCACTGTGGACAGCCTGTGTGCGCTTGCGGGCCTGTATGGCGGCTCGGGTGTTCACGCCAAAGCGAGAGGTGGCACTGACCGTAAACAGCCTGTCTCAGACGGTGATGTCCGTGGGAAGGTCAGTCCGCGCTGACCCCGAGTCCCCTTTCCACTCGATGGGATCGTCTATGTCGCCTGAGCTGTCGGTTTCCCGGGACGAGCGTCTGAAGCGGCTGCGTGAGCGGCTGCAGAGCGGTGCGCCTGCCGCTGCCTTTGAGGGGCGTACGGAAGTTTCGAGGGGCGCGCGCCTGCTGTACGGGGTGATGCTGCACGGCGCCGCCCGCCTCCAGTCCGGCCTGGAACCCACCGACCTCGAAGCCCGGCTGATACGGCCGGTGGCGCAGCTGTTGTCGGAGGAAGAGGTGTGCGACTTCGGCCGGGTGTACCAGGAGGAGGCCGCCACCCGTTCCCGGCTGCTCCCGGACACTCTCGCGGCACGCCCGGTCTCCGAGGGGTACTCCATCGAGGACCTCATCCGGGATCTGCCCGCGGTACGCGAGGAGATCGCGGCGCAGGCGAACGTGAACATGGTCGACCTCGACTCCCTCCCTCCTGTTGGAGAGGACAGCGCCCCTGCCGCGCCGGACTCCGAGGAGTTCCAGCAGGGGATGGCCGCCTACGGGTACGGCGCAACGCTGGTGACCGCCGCCGGGCACCAGTCGGTCGCGCAGGACAAGCCGCCGCTGCAGGTCGACATGACACTGCCCCGGTTCTACTGCCGTACCGAATCCCATGAGCTCAGCGGATCGAACGAGATCTACTGGGCCCTGGCCGCCGGTGCCGACGAGGGTGTCAAGCAGGAAAGCATCACCCGCACCTACGGTGATGTGGACCATGGCGAGACCCACAACATGGACGCGAACACCGTCCTGTTCCGTGGGCAGGTCAGCAAGGTCCTCCTCGTCCACATCGAGTGCTGGGAGGCGGACGAGAAGGTCGACCCCGCGCTGGCGAGGACGATCCGGGAGATCGCTACCGGGCTCCAGGACACTGCCGAGATCATGGGTGTCCTGCCGGGGGGCACAGCGTGGGAGCTGGTGGCCGACTTCATCGCGATGCTCGGCACGATCGGCCACCTGATCGGGGAGATCATCGGCTGGCTCGCAGACGACCTGCTCAGCCACCGCACCATCGCCTTCGACCGCGCAGCCATGAACGCCCTGGCCGACCCGATATGGCCAAACCCCGACACCACTTGGTGGTTCATCGGCCCGACCGCGAAAGAGGGGGAATTCTCCCTCGATATCCGCGGCAGGTACTACCAGCCCAGCAGCAACAATGTCACTCTCCTCACCCACAGTGCCGGCTGGGGCGCCCCGTCGATTCCATGGCCTGGTGCAAAGACACCCGACGCCCCCGCGCTGGCCATGCACAACGGCAACCTGTACTGCGCGGTCCGCGGCATGGGCAACCAGGTCTTCGTCAGTCGGCGAGAGACCGACGGACGGTGGAGCGGCTTCGGCCAGGTTCCCGGCGTCAGCACCCTGTACCCCCCGGCTCTGGCCTCCTTCAACGGCCAGCTCTATCTGGCCGTCAAACGCTCCGCCGGCGACACAACCAACAACAGGGCATGGGTCCTGTCCTCCGTCCGGGGCGACAGCTGGACCGCCTTGACCTCCTTCATCGGCTGGTGCCAGACCGGCCCAGCCCTGGCCGTCCACAACAACCGGCTGTGGCTCGCCACATTCCACGGCAAGAACTACCGCAGCCTCATGGTCGGCAGCATGGGCACCGGCGGCAGCTGGCAGACGGCAGCCGAATGGCCCGCCCACCAGTCCACCAGCGCCCCGGCCCTGGCCGTCTTCAACGGCAAACTCCACCTGGCCTACCGCAACACCGACGACAAGATCTGCGTCACGGCACGCGACGACCGGTTCAACGCCGACAACCGATGGCCCGCCCCCACCCTGCTGTCGGGATCGACGCCCAACGCGCCCGCCCTCTCCGTCCGCGGTACCGCCCTGCACTGCGCGGTGCGCGGCGGAGACGACCACATCCACCTCTGCCACACCACGGACAACGGCTGGAACACCTTCGTGCGGGTGACCGCAGCCGGAAAGAGCCTATCCAACCCCGCCATGGCCACCTCCGGCAACGACCTGAACATCGTCTACCGAGCCCTGCTCTAGCCCACCCGCGCTGCCTGGCACGGGGTTGAGTGCCCACCAGATTGCCGAACGCGGACACCATCTGACCGGTACAGATCTCCAGGGGCCGCCGACCTACCGGGATGCCGTTGGCGAATTCGGGGTCCTGCTACTTCGCCCCGTCGATCGTTTGGTCGGCGGGGCGAAGTCGTGCGAAGTGGCTGGTGCGGGTCCGGGCCAGGGGTGTTCCGGTGAGGTGGGCGTCGAGGCGGGCAAGGTTGATCGCGGTTGCGGTGAGCTGGTGCTGGAGGCGGGTTCTGGCGAGTCCGCGGTAGCGGCACCGGCGCAGACCGGCGGTGTGAACAGCGTGGGAGAGGGTGCCCTCGATGCCGTTGCGGGCCGCGTAGCGTTCCCGCCACTCGGGAGTGCCCTGGGCTGCACGGGCCTGTTGGATCGCCTCGTGTTCGGCCCGGGGCCGCAGGGTGATTTCCCTTCTCGCGGCTCGGGGTGAGCTCACGCACTCGGGGCGCGCGGGGCAAGTGCGGCAGTCAGCGGGTGAGAACCGGACGATGATGATGGGGGCGCCACGATCGGAGATCTTGTCCCGCCATTGGGTGGCGTTCTTGCCGTTCGGGCAGGTCACGGTCTGGCTCTGCCAGTCGATGGCGAAGGCGCTCTGGCTGTAGGGGCCGCTGGCCTGGGCAGTGGTGTTGCCGCGGATGGGGCCGGTCAGGGTGATGCCGTACTGACGATCGGCGGTGACGATGCGGGGTCCGTCGATGTAGCCAGCGTCCAGTAGATGCTCGCCGGGCAGAAGGTCCCTGGCGGCGAGGGCGTCGTGGACCAGGTTGGTGGCCGTGCTGTCCTGGACGGTAGCGTCCTGCGTCAGCACGTTCGTGATCAGGTGAGACGTGTCCGCATCGCAGGTCTCGGTCAAATGGACCTTGAAACCGTCCCACTTGATATCCCGCTTCACACTCGCGCGAGCGTCGGTGTCATAGGGGCTGACCAGGCGAAGAGCACCCGGCGGGCACTCTTTTGGGTCCCGCCATCGCACCTCGCCCTCCGTATCGAACACGTACTGCTGAACCCAGGCCCGGCGCAGGATCTGGACGGCGGGCAGCTCGCGCAGCCACACGGGCGCCCCGGCGGCGTGCACGTCGGCCAGCAGGCGCATGCCGTCCCGGCCGGTCTGCTCGGCCAACTCGGTCCGCTTGGCCTTGCCGGAGGGCAGCCAGTAGTCCTCCGGCCGGGTGGCATACCGGTCGAACCAGGCCGGATCAGCGTGGGCGGACAGCCAGTTGGGGGCCGCAGCGGCGAGTGCGTTGAGCGCAGCGCGCAGGGTCTCGATGACGAACTCCAGCCGGTTCAGCGACCGGATCGCGGCCAGTACGTGGGTGGAGTCGGTGCGGGCCCTGCCTGGCGCCTTCAGCATTCCCGCCTTCCGGGCGGACTCCAGGACGTGGTCGAAGACCTGCTGCCCCGCTTCCGCCTCGACCAGCCGGGTGCGGAACTCGCTGAGTACGGAGTAGTCGAAGCCCGGGTCGGTAAGCTCCAGGCCCAGGGCGTATTTCCAGTCGATCCGGGCCCGCACCGCCAGGGCCGCCTGCCGATCGGGCAGCCCCTCGGCGAACTGGAGTACCGACACCAGCGCGAGCCGGCCCGGGGACCAGGCCGGCTTGCCCCGGGACGGGAACAGATCCGCGAACTGCTCGTCCCGGAACAGCACCCCCAGCTCATCCCGCAACCGGATCGCCAGACTGCCCTTCGGGAACGCCGCCTGGGCCACCCGCACCGTCTCCGCGGGGATCTCCCCATCTCCGATCGGACGCATCGACATCGACACCCACCCCATACGACAACGTCGGCCTTCAAGACCACAACCAGGTCTTGAAGGCCGACGTCACGCAGAGCCCCGAATTCGCCAACGGCATCCCGCGCGGGGTGCGGCCCCTCACACGTGCTCTTACTCCCCACCCTCCCCACTCGTTTGAGAACTGGATCAAGCGGGGTCCAGGCGAGCACCTCCGACCGAATTCAGGGAGCCTCATCAACCGTGTGCCGTGCGGTGAGGGTGCGGTGCACAGTCGGGGCGCCGCGGCGGGTGGTGCTGTTGTCGATGATGTCGTCGTGGATGAGGCAGAAGGCGTGGAACATCTCCAGGGCGGCCGCCACCCGTATCACCGCCTGGGTGGGTGGCTGTGCGATGGCTGCCTGCCAGCCCAGCACGCACAGGAGGGGGCGCAGCCGCTTACCCCCTGCGGCCAGGAACTGCGCTATCACGTGGGAGGCTTCGTCCGGCAGGCCCTGCGCGTGCGCGGCTGCCGCCTTGCTCATGAGGAACTCCTCGAGCACCTCTTCGATGTGGCGGCGCACATCGGCGAGGTCGAGCGGCGGCGGGGAGAGGGCGGGAGTGGTGGTCATGGTCGCTCACCTGCCTCGGCCTGGTTGCTGGTGCTTTCGGTGAGCTTGAGAGCTTCGTCGAGGAGGGCCTCGACGATGCGGGATTCGGGGACGGTGGTGATGACTTTGCCGTGGCGGTTGATCTGTCCTTTAGGCACGCGATCTGGCGCAAGAGCGAGGCGGACTGGCACGTCTGCGGCATCCCGGCCGTGTTCCACCTCGACCACGGCACCGACTTCACCTCTACTCACCTCGAACAGGTCATGGCCGACCTGAAAGTACGGCCCGTTTTCGCCAGGAAGGGCCATCCTCACGGGCACGGGAAGATCGAGCGGCTGATCGGCACCGTCACCCACATGTGCCTGCCCCACCTACCCGGCCACGCGCCGCGCGGCACCCGCGACCGGGCCGGGCAGGCCAAGCTGACGCTGCCCGAACTCGACGCCAGGATCGGCCGGTTTATTCGCGAGGTCTACAACCGGCGTCCGCACTCCGAGACCAAGCATCCACCCCAGGCCCGCTGGGAGGCCGCCGCGTTCATCCCCCGCATGCCCACGAGCCTGGAACAGCTCGACCTGCTGCTGTGCACCGTCGCCAAACCCCGCAAGATCCACACCGACGGCATCCACTTCGAGTCGCTGCGCTTCATCGACCCGGTCCTGGCCGACTACGTCGGCGAAGCCACCACCATCCGCTACGACCCGCGCGATATCACCGAGATCCGCGTCTACCTGCGCACCCTGGACGGCGAGAAGTTCCTGTGCCGGGCGATCTGCTCCGACCTGGCCACCGAAACCGTCAGCCTCAAAGAGATCACCGCAGCCCGCAACACCCGCCGCAAGCAACTACGCGGCACCCTGAGCAGCCGCGGCGCCCTCGTGGACCGGCTCCTGGCCGCGCACAGCGAACCGCTGCCCGCGGCCTACCCGGCCATGCCTCTGCCGCGCACCTTCAACACCCCCGACTCCCCGCCCACCGCCGCACGACCTGGCCCTGGCACCGAGCACACTTCGGACTCCGCCGCCACCGCATTGGCCCAGGACCACACGGTGCGGCTCAAGCGCTACATCAATGAGTGAAGCCCCAACGGCCGGGACAGACACCCCGCGTGGACACCCCAGACGAGATCCCCGCCGGGGCCGGTGACGCAAGCGAGCACCCGGATCCGACCGAGCCAGCCGCCCCCGCCCCGACGCTGCAGCACGCCGCAGACCGTCCCCCGCCGCCCGGGGACGGCCAGGAAGTGTCCGGCACGCCGAGCACGGGCAGTCCGCCACGAACACTCATCCCCGCTCCGATCATGGCGACGAAGGAGCACCGGCGGTTCCTGGAGTTCGCCGACGCGGTGCGCCGCAAACGGTACGTCGGCCTGTGCTTCGGCGCCCCGGGCGTCGGCAAGACCGAGCCCGCCCGCGCCTACACCAAATGGGACCAGCTCGCCCCGCACCTGGCAGGCGGCCGCGCTGCCGGATCCTCGAGCGGCGACGAGTCCATCGGTGATGCCCTGGCCGCCCGCGCGGTGCTGTACACCCCCAAGGTCCACAGCACCCCCACCCACCTCGACAAAGAGATCTCCTACCTGTGCGACCGGCTCGGCTGGACCGTCGAACTCATGCTGCAGACCGGCCGCGTCCAAAACGACCCTCTGCCCACCGTCGCCTCCTACGGCACACGCACCACCGCCGGCCACGCCGAACTCCTCATCGTCGACGAGGCCGACCGACTCAAGACCACCACGACCGCACCGGCATCGGCCTGATCCTGATCGGCATGCCCGGCATCGAAAAGCGCCTCGCCCGCTACCCCCAGCTCTACTCCCGCGTCGGATTCGTCCACCACTACAAACCCCTGTCCGTGGACGAACAGGCCTTCGTCCTCGCCCGCCACTGGCCCCACCTCCGCCTCGGCGCCACGGACGACTTCGTCACCACCGAAGCCATCGCGGCCATCACCCGCGCCACCAACGGCAACTTCCGCCTCACCACCCGCCTCGTCGACCAGATCGAGCGGGTCCTTGAAATCAACCAGATGACCACCGTCACCAAGGAAATCGTCGAAGCCGCCCGCGAAAACCTCGTCATCGGCATCATGTGACACAGGATCACCAGCCGAAACGCCGTTGCCCCTGGGAGAGACCTGGGGCGACGGCGTTCGCATGCACTGCTCGCGACGCCCGAGAAGGACGCCAGATACTGCTCAGTATTCCGCGCCATTCACCCGTCAAAGTCACACGCATGACAACGACTTTGCCGGGGCCCTGGGCGGGGAGGCCACGGTGAATGCCTGCGGCGTAGGCGTGGCGATGCTGTCGGCGTAAAGGCGGGCACCTCCCTCATCGATCGATTCCTGGTTTATGGGGGGTCCTTCGCTCCTGTCCGTTGTCCACTCAGAGACACCACCGTCCCCCCTCTCCCTTCAGTACAAAAAGACCCGCACCGATCTACGGCGCGGGTCTTCCTCGTCCTCTCGCTCTTCGAATGTGACTCTTCGTGACTAAGGACGGGATCAACAAGCAGGCTCAGTGGTAGGCCGTTGGAAGGAGGCCATGAACGCGTTCGACATCGCCTTCGACGGCCGCCTCTCGGCCGAACGAGCGTAAGCCAATCAGATCAACGAGAAACCTCTACGCCAACTGAGTGGCGACCACCACTTTCGTGATACTCCCTGATCAACTCTTTCTGAATAGCCTTCCGTGCACCTGCGGGCTTGCTCGACGGGGTCGAAGACAGGCCCGCAGGTGAGGTGGTGAACGGCCATAGGCCGTCTGTATCACAAACTGCGTTGGACTTTTCCGGCAGCCTGATGTCCCAGTGGACCTACGCCGAGGCGTGCGGACGTGACGCGCGTGCCTCCGTTGGCGCATTCGGGTGAGCGCATGAGGTACTGCACGGTGCGCTGTTCATTCTCCCAGAAGAGCGCGGGGCCGCCAAAGTCCCTCACGGAGACCTTCCTATTCAAGGAAGTGAAATTGCTGAGGTTGCCGAACACAAGGGTGTTGGCGTGGTCGGCGAGGAGAGTCACTGAGACGGGGTACTTGCTGTCGCCGTAGGACAGTACGCCGTTGTAGCTGGAGGGGATACCCACAGTCTGCCAGTCAGCGAGCGTTCCGCCGCACACCTGCGCGGCGGAACTGGCGGGGGCCGCGCCGAGAGTGCCGAACGAGGCAACCGCCAGACCGACTGCCGCCAGAGAGGCGAAAGCTCGGCGTCGGCGATGGGAGGACGGCGTGCCGGACGGGGCGTGGATGACGGGCTGATTACTCACGGAGCTGTTCAACTTTCACCTCAGAGGTCGCCGGAATCTGGCGCGTAACATCATGTACACATTCAGCTACCATCTGCCACTCTGGGGCGGAAATACCCAGGTGCTCTCCGCGTAATTCAGCGTCCTGACCTGCTTATCTTGGCGCGGAATTCACCCGGTTGGACGTACTCGTTCGGGTCATGTCCCTTGTAGGCCGTTGGAGGAGATACGCCCGAAAGCCGCCCCGCGGGGCGGCTTTCGGGCGTATCTCCTCCAACGGCCTGGTAGAGGACACCGCTGGGATCTGCTGCATCAGGCAGCAGATGAATCTGCTCGCCGGACAGTTCCTCTTGGCGACAGCCGCGGGCAGCACGGCAGACACCAACTCTGCTGCGCATACAGCTGGGGCGTGCGGGGCGACCGTGTCGGTGGTCAGCAGCTGACAGGTGACGTTGGGGTGTCAGGTCTCCCGGTGTCCGCTCAGAACAGTGCCAGGCCCTCGCCGCTGGTGTCCGCGATGACTGGCCGGGGCTGGGCAGGGAGGCCGTCCAGGCGGTCGGGGCCGGCCGCGGCGGCCACGGCAGGGGCCGTCTCGGCCAGCCAGAGGCGAAACTGCTCGGCCGCTTCGCGGTAGGGGACTAGCGCCAGGACACGGTGCTCGCCCGAGGGGCAGAGGTCGACGGCGACCGTAAGCAGGCAGGAACGGGGCGCCTGCTGACTGCCCGTCCAGGACACGCGCAGGACCCCGCAGGGCTTGCGCCCGCCGGGGGCGCGGTGGGTCGGGCGCAGCGAGCGGCAGGCTATGCAGGCGATCCACGCGGCGAGGTGGGGCAGGGGCAAGGTGGTGCGTGCGCGGCAGCCGGGGCAGCGGTGCCAGTGGCGGAGCCAGGTGTCGGTGTCGCTACGGAAGAGGCGGTCGTAGCGGTTCGCCACGCGGATGTCGTTGCTGTAGAGGTGGTCGGGGCGTTCCTGGGTATTGCAGGACTGGCAGACGGGGGCGCGGACGTAGCCGTGTTCGTGGCAGTGGTCGAGCACGGTGGCCGGTGCGGCGCGGCAGACTGCGCACGCCCACCCAGCCACCCTGCGGGCGGTGCCGGGGTTCCTGCTGAGCACCGAGTACAGCTGGCCTTCCAGTTCTCTGTTGTAGAGACGCAGTGAGGCGGCGGGGCCCTGGGGGCTCGGCGTCTGCCGACCGTCGGCGTCTTTGGCCTGCCGGGGGTGGGAGGGCGGCTCGGCGACGGCTGCGCTGGCCTGGCGGCTCCGCGTGGCTTGTACCCACTGCGCTTCGGCGTGCCCGGCCGCATCCAGCAGCCTGACCACAGCGCGCGGCAGCCACCACGTCCGCTGCGTCCCGTCGCGGGTCTGCTCCACGAGTATCTGTCGCCAGTCGATCCCCGCCAGATGGTGCGGCCGACCGACTTCGCGTCGTGCTGCCCGCTGGGGGCCGCCCGGCTCCTGCAGTTCCCGCATGATGCACTGGCGCCAACGCAGCGGCGTTCCCTCGTGGCACTCCTGCCTCGGCGCCCCACGGAACGGACCGATGCGGACAAGGTCGTGGCGGTCCATCCCCACCACGTTCAGCTCCGCAGCCGCCCGGCGCACCTCAGCCTCCGGAACACTCCACTGACCGCCGCTCGTCCGCACCGTCGCCACCACATGGCCGCCGAGCAAGACGTACCCCGCCCGGGCACGGGCAGGAGCGCAGGCGCATGCCCCAGAAGCCGTCGGCACGGCACTGTCGGCCGTCAAATCGACCCACAGAGCGTCCGCGGCATCCAGGGGGATCAGACCGTCCGGGCGACTGGGCATCACACGCTCCGACATACCGACAGGCTAGCGGCCTGCAACACGGCATCCAGCCTCCCAGCGCCTCAGTCAGCCAAGCCACCGGTCTCGAACTGGAGGATGGCGCGGTACTCGGTCACCGGACCGACGCCAGGGCGGCGGCGGTCACCCTGACCGCGGTGATCCGGTCCGCGTATGCGCGGTACGCCTTGCGCCCGGCCGGGACAGCGCCGCCCCCGGCAAGAGCGGCGCACTGCTCAAGTACGGCCTGGTGGAGGGCGAGCGGGGCGGTGACGCGCACCGAGTAGCCCTGTCCGCGGCGAATGGTCCGCCCACCGCGTAGCGCTGCACCAACGGCGGTGTCCGGGGTGTCCTTGAGGTGCTCGGAGAGCAGGCCAGGTACGTCGTCCATGTGCGGCTGCTCGGGCTCGGGATCGGGATCGGGCGCCTGCCTCAGGTCCCCGACCTCAGTGTCGCCAGCCGGGAGGCTGGGGCCTGCTGCGGTGTCGCGGGCGTCGGCGGCGTTGAGTACCCGGCGGATGGTCTTGGGGGAGACGCCGTAGGCGCGGGCGAGGGCCTTGATGGCGGCGCCCTTGCGGGACGCCTGCGCCACCTCGGCGGCCTGGGCGTCGGTCAGCGCGGAAGGGCGCCCCAGGGTCTTGCCCGCGGCCTCGGCGGCGGCGACGCCCTCCTTGGTGTTCTCCGAGATCATGTCGCGCTGGAACTCCAGGACCCCGGCGAGCATGGTGACGAAGAGCTTGGTCTGCGGGTCGTCGGCGGCCAGGTCGAAGCCGGACCAGGCGCCGGTGGCGATGTGCAGGTGCAGGCCGCGCCGCTGGAGGACTTCGCGGATCTGGATGACGTCCTTGGTCGAGCGGAACAGCCGCGCGGCGTCCGCTATGCGGAGGGTGTCGCCGACGGCGGCCTCATCCAGCAGCGCGCGGAAGCCCGTGCGGTCGATCGCGTAGACGCGGGAGGAGATGGCCGGGTCTTCGTACTTCGGAGCACCAGACTTCAGCAGGCTGTCCAGGGCATGGAGTTGGCGGGCATTGGTCTGCTTTTCGGTGGAGTGCCGCAGAGTACTGGTGGGCCGTCGGCGAGGTGCCTGCTGAGCAGGTCCTTTTCCCACGGCCCCCAGCCCAAACGACGCATGCGACTTTCACCGCACGTCGCTTTCCGGTGACTACTCCGTGAGTGCTGGGACGGGCTTCTTGCCGTGGATGTCCGAATGACAACTTCCGCAGATCACAAGGGTTTTGCGGTGTCGTGCAGCCATGAGATCTGCCCACGGCGGCCGGGTTCCCGATCGTCCGAGCTCGGCGAGCTTGGCGACGTGGTGGACCTCCACCGCGTCGATCCGCCCGCAGGACTCGCACCGTCCGGCGAGGAGCCGGGTGACCAGCTCCTTGCGTTTGGTGTTGACCGGGGCCAGCCGACGGTCGTTGATGACCGTCTTCTTGTCCCGTCGCAGCGGGATCCCGCCGAACCGTCCGACCAGTGGCTTCCTGCCGGTGTGTTCGACGCGGGCCTCGAAGCACTTAGTACTCCAGCAGCGGTTCGCTATCTGGCCTGGTCGAAGGCGTCGTCGGGAGTGTAGTGGTTTGGTCGTGGGTCGGGGGTGGTCTGGCCGGACCGCCCTTCCAACGTGTGGAGTCGTCGCTGGTAGTGGCAGCGGCGGGAGACGGCCTGGTGTCTGCGGCGCCAGCGAGACCAGTTCAGAGCGTGCGTGCGAAGCGGCCGCCCGGTTTGGCGGTTCGGGCCGAGGCGAAGTGCCAGGAGCCGGCGGACTTCTGCCACGGTGAGCGGAGCCAGGGTGCCGGAAGCGTTTCTGCACCCCCCTTTCCCGCCGCGTCGGCTGCCATGACCGCGAGGTAGGCGTGAGCGAGCATGGCCAGGGTGATGTGCCGGAACCAGCCGACGTAGCGGCGGACCTCGTACTGGTCCAGGCCGCACTCGTTCTTTGCCGCCTGGAAGCACTCCTCGATCTGCCAGCGCATCCCGGCGATCCTCACCAGGTCGGCCACTGTGGTCTCCCGCGGTGCGTAGGCGAGGAAGTAGGCGATCTCCTGGGACTTGCTGATGCTGCGGCGGGCCAGTGCCCAGCGTCGGCGTACGGGGGCCTCGCCCTGGCAGTCGAACTCGGCCACCGTGGGCAGCTCCAGTGCCGCCCAGTGGTAGCGCCTTGGTCCTTTGGCGCCGTCACCGCACGAGATCGTCTCCCACGCCTCGCCGGGGGCCTGGGCAAACAGGTAGTCGATGCGCGGGCCGAAGACCTGCTGGGACTTGGGCACTGCGAGCACGTAGCCGAGGCCGGACTGCTCGATCAGGCGACGAAAGCGTCCCTCCTGCCCGTAGGCGGAGTCCGCAGCCACCCACGCAAGAGGGAGATCCGAGGCCAGAGCACGCAGCACCAGGCGCTTGGCCAGCTCGCCCTTCGTGGCGAAGCCTCGTTCGTCGGGGACCTTCGCCGCCCGGCAGCGTTCCCGGTCCTCCGTCCAGGACTTGGGCAGGTAGAGCTCCTGGTCCACCAGGGCGCGGCCGCGGGTGGTGGCGTAGGCGGCGAAGACGCCGATCTGGCAGTTCTCGGTGCGGCCGGCGGTGCCGGAGTACTGACGCTGCACCCCGGCGGAGGTGGTGCCCTTCTTGACGAAGCCGGTGTCATCGATGACGAGCACCCCGCCGTCTACGCCGAGGTGCTCGGCGACGTATGCCTGAAGGTCGTCGCGGACG
The DNA here is from genome assembly GCF_006088715.1 of Streptomyces sp. YIM 121038. Classification (NCBI taxonomy): domain Bacteria; kingdom Bacillati; phylum Actinomycetota; class Actinomycetes; order Kitasatosporales; family Streptomycetaceae; genus Streptomyces; species Streptomyces sp. YIM 121038. Next base: position 288,519 of record NZ_CP030772.1, on the reverse strand, counting down.
TCGTCGGCATCCCAGTTCGCCGCGTTCAGCAGCCGCTGGAAGCCATCAGGGGTGTGGTGCCCGGCGAACTCGGCCAGCTGCCAGCCGTTTTTACGGCTGACGGGAGCGAGAAGCCCCCGCACATAGTCCCGCATCCGACGCCGCAGGTCCGCGCGGCCGAAGCGGTGGCCAATGCGCAAGAAGAGAGTGTCGAGTTCCCGCTCCCAGGTCACGTCCGCATGCTCGTCGATCACCTTGGAAGGCTGTCGGCACCGGAGTCGGCCAGCCAAATCCTGACCCACACGTGGGAGGGGCGGTCCGGCCAGACCACCCCCGACCCACGACCAAACCACTACACTCCCGACGACGCCTTCGACCAGGCCAGATAGCGAACCGCTGCTGGAGTACTACTGATCTCTTCGGGGTGTTGTCGGGTGGTAGTCGGTGATGGTGAGTCCGGTGCTGGCGAGGCATCCGTCGATGAGTTCGGGGTGGTGCTGGATGTGCCGTAGTCCGCGGCGGAGGGTACGTTCGAGGTGGTCGTCGTCGGTGAAGGCGACGCTGGCCAGCGGTCCTCTGCGCAGGAGCGACCACACTCCCTCGACCGGGTTCAACTCCGGCGCGTAGGAGGGAAGGTGGACAATAGTGAGCCAGTCATGGGCATCGGCGTACTTGCGTAGCGCGGCGGCTCTGTGCGTGCTCAAGTTGTCCCAGACGAGCACGATGGGGGCGCCGAGCTGGATGTGCGCGCGCACGGCCAGGTCGCGGTAGTCGCACCAGTCGAAGCTCCTGCGTCCGGAGCGATTGGGGGACGGGTTTCGCCTCGGCCGAAAGATCAGCCTTGAGGTCTCGCCGGGCTTGTAGCAGCACATTGCGGCGATCGAGTAGCGGCGCCAGGACCGGCCCCGGACCTGCACCACGGGCGTGTGGCCACGTCGGGCCCAGGTGCGGGCGATGGACGGCGTCATTGCAAATCCGGCCTCGTCCTCAAACACGAGGTAGGCCCCGAGCGTCGCCGCTATAGTTCCACCTGCGGCCACACCTCCTTCTTCCACCGCTGGTCCTCCCAGCCGTGTGCGGCCGGCCCCCGCGCCAGCTCAGCCTCCAGAGCGGCGAACTGGCCATCGGACACCTTGGGCAGCTTCGCCGCCCCCGATGAGGCAAGACCTCCCATGCCGCCGTGCCGCCACGCATGCCGCCAGCGTTCCACCGACCGCTCACTCACCCGCAATTCCCTCGCGATCGCCGCGGTCTTCTCACCCCGCTCGAACCGCTGACCGGCCTCAAACCGGATCCCTTCACGGAACCGCTGCCGCTCCGGAGTCAGCCCTCCACCCTGCGCATACCGCATAGTCCCGGCTTACCGCAGGGATCAAGGAACGTCACCACCCGACAACACCCCGAAGAGATCAGTAATACTGCAACGGTCTTTTCTATGACGGGTGGGCAGTTTCTGGTGGTGTGTGGCCGCGTCGTTTGTAGTGGCTGCGGCGGGCCTGGTGCTGCCTTCTTCGGCGCCAGTGGGACCAGCGCAGGATGTGCTCGACGGATACGGGCGGGCACTCGCGCCGAAAACCGTACTGAAGACGTGGACCAAGGAGACTGGAGGATCCTCCGGAGCCGTATAAAGCTGCTGGTCAAAGCCCCCGCCGGCCCAAGGCTCCGCGCGGCTGTCGCCGACCGCATCACCTTCCCGCGCGACGCTCCTGCCGACCGGTACGGAGTCCTACCGCTACCAGGCCACCGAAGCCGAACGCGGCCACATGTCCCGAAACGGGGCCGGGCCCTTTTGTTCCGTGCTGTCAGGGACACCGACCACCAGGGCCCGGGACCTTCAAGCTACCGCTCCCCCCCCGGCAGACACTCCCACTCAGAGCGTGGGCTGCCGCTGCCGCCAGCGAACGCTCTTGGGGGAGATGCGCCAGAACGGCGCATCTGCACCGCGAGCCTCCCATGCCACGCCTCCCTTGAGTGCCTGGGTGCCTCGTCTGTTCTGCCACCGGTAAGGCTGCACCGGTGTCACCCGGTGGGTGACCGGGTGGAGAGTGTTCCCTGGTTTGAGGCCAGGGCCAGGGCTATACGGCCGGTGTCCAGCTGACTGAGGCGAACCCGGAACCGCCGTTGCCGGCCCCGGTGACGCCCGCGGGGGCGCGGTGGCCGGACCCGGCACGTGGTTGGCACGGTGTGGGTGGTGCACGCAAGTGTGCAGTGTCGTTTCTGCGTGGGCGTGTGGAGGCGTGTGCGGGCGGATGCGCACGGATGCGGTGATGGTGCTGCGGTGTGCTGTAGCGATCTCCCGGGCGCACTTCGTAGGTCGTGTCCGCGTCAATGCGCGGGTGGGCTGCGCCTTGTGTGAGCTGGTCTGACCGGGGCCATGGTGAGGCGATTTCCGCTCTCCGCGGCCCTAACGGGCTCGCTGGGCGGGTGTGTTCTCCCTTCTGGTGTGAGGCCCCGTTATGGCACAGGTACCCCAGTCCCAGTCCCAGTCCCCGTCTCTGGCGCCTGGCCCGCTGCTGCCTGCGGTGGTGGGTCCCGTTGATGTGCGCGGGCTGTCCGCGGATGAGCTGCTGCAACTGGCGGGGGAGATCCGGCAGTTCCTGGTCGAGAAGGTGTGCGCCACGGGTGGGCATCTGGGCCCGAACCTCGGCGTGGTCGAGCTGACCCTTGCCCTGCACCGGGTATTCGACTCCCCGCACGACACGCTGATCTTCGATACCGGCCATCAGGCGTATGCGCACAAGCTCCTGACGGGCCGCCGGACCGGGTTCGAGCGGCTGCGGCAGCCGGGCGGCCTGTCAGGCTACCCGTCCCGTTCGGAGTCCGGGCACGATCTGGTGGAGAACTCGCACGCCTCCACGGCCCTGGCGTATGCGGACGGGCTGGCCAAGGCCCGCCAGCTGGCCGGAGAAGTGGACCGGGCGGTGGTGGCGGTGATCGGGGACGGTGCGCTGAGCGGCGGCCTCGCCTTCGAGGCGTTCAACAATCTGGGTGCGGCCAAGGACCGGCCGGTCATCGTCGTGGTGAACGACAACGGCCGCTCCTACGCCCCCACCAGCGGTGCGCTTGCCGCGCATCTGAACGACCTGCGGTTCGGGGGCGGTCTGGAGACGTGCCACAACTTCTTCACTGACCTGGGCTTCACCTACTTCGGCCCCGTCGACGGGCATCACACCGGCGAGCTGGAACAGGCCCTGGCGCGGGCGCGGGCCATGAACCGGCCCACCGTGGTACACGCCTTCACCGTCAAGGGCAAGGGCTACGAGCCCGCCGAGCAGGACACGGCGGACTGCCTGCACGCCGTTGGCGTGGTCGATCCGGCAACCGGCCGCCCCACCTCTCCTCCTGCGCCCGGCGTGGCAGGCACTCCCACGACGGCGCGCCCGTCGTGGACCAGCGTGTTCTCGCGGAGCCTGCTGCACCTGGCGGAACAGCGCGAGGAAGTGGTGGCGGTGACGGCGTCGATGCTGCGTCCCACCGGTCTGCACGCGATGGCGGAGCGGTTCCCGCAGCGGGTGTTCGATGTCGGCATCGCCGAGCAGCAGGCCGTCACCAGTGCAGCCGGGCTGGCGATGGGCGGCTACCACCCCATCGTGGCGATCTACGCCACGTTCCTGAACCGGGCCTTCGACCAGGTCCTCATGGATGTGGCCATGCACCGGCTGCCGGTCACCTTCGTTCTGGATAGGGCCGGGATCACGGGCCCGGACGGGCCCTCCCATCACGGCATGTGGGACCTGTCCGTCTTCTCCACTGTCCCCGGCCTGCGGATCGCCGCCCCCAGAGACGCCACCCGGCTCGAGGAACTCCTTTCCGAGGCCGTGGCGTATGGCGAGGGGCCGAGTCTGCTGCGTTTCCCCAAGGGCCCCGCGCCGGCCGGACTGCCGGCGGTGGAGCGGCTGGAGGCCGGGGACGTGCTGCACTGCAGCCTGGCGGGCAGCCGGGACGTACTGCTGGTCGCGGCCGGGCCGATGGGCCAGCGGGCCTGTGAAGCAGCGCGGGAGCTGGAAGAGTTCGGCATCGGCGCCACCGTGATCGACCCCCGCTGGCTACTGCCCATCCAACCGGCCCTGACCGATCTCGCCGCCCGCCACCGTCTGGTCGTCACCATCGAGGACAACCTGCGCCACGGCGGTATGGGCACGGCCCTGCTCCAGTCCCTCAACGACCGTGCGGCACGGGTGCCGCTGGTGCGCCTGGGCCTGCCGCAGGCGTTCATCGAGCACGGCAGCCGCGAGGGCCTACTGGAACAAGCCGGACTGAGCGCGGAAGCGATCACCAACGCCGTGCTGGTGGCCCGCTCCACTCAGGTCCCGATCCCCCCGGCGGACCAAGCGCCGGTGCAGCGCCCGGCCCCCACCCCGCAGGCTGCCCGCCAGCCCGCCCCTTCCGCTTCCCGGAGGACACGATGACCACCACGGAACTAAGCCTGCCGACGCTGCCCTCCCACCAGGTTCCGGGGCGTCGCCGCCCTTCCCGTCGGTTGCGTGTCGGGTCGGTGCCCGTGGGCGGCGGCGCCCCGGTCAGTGTGCAGACCATGACCACCACGCGTACCGAAGACGTGGACGCCACGCTGCAGCAGATCGCCGCTTGCACCTCGGCGGGCTGCGACATCGTGCGCGTGGCCTGCCCCAACCAGGAGGCCGCCGACGCCCTGGCGACCATCGTCGCCAAGTCGCCGATTCCGGTGATCGCCGACATCCACTTCCAGCCCCGCTACGTCTTCGCCGCCCTCGATGCAGGTTGCGCGGCGGTCCGCGTGAACCCGGGCAACATCAAGAAGTTCGACGACAAGATCGGCCAGATCGCCCAGGCCGCCTCGGCGGCCAAAGCGCCCATCCGGATCGGCGTCAATGCCGGCTCGCTCGATCCGCGCCTCCTGGCCAAGTACGGCGCGGCCACCCCCCAAGCCCTGGTGGAGTCGGCCCTGTGGGAGTGCTCGCTGTTCGAGGAGCACGGCTTCCATGATCTAAAGATCGCGGTCAAGCACCACGATCCGCTGACGATGGTCGCCGCGAACCGGCTGCTCGCCGAGCAGTGCGACTACCCCCTCCATCTCGGGGTGACCGAGGCCGGTCCCGCGTTCCAGGGGTCGATCAAATCCGCCGTCGCTTTTAGCATCCTCCTCGCGGAAGGCATCGGGGACACCATCCGGGTCTCGCTGTCCGCGCCGCCCGCGGAGCAGGTCAAAGCCGGCTGCCACATCCTGTCCTCACTCGGCCTGCGCCCGAGGAAGCTGGAGATTGTCTCCTGCCCGGGCTGCGGCAGACTGCAGGTCGACATCCACAAGCTGGCCGCGCAGGTGGAGGCCGCCTTCGACGGCTTCCCCCACCCGCTGCGCATCGCCGTGATGGGCTGCGTCGTCAACGGGCCCGGCGAGGCCCGCGAAGCCGACCTCGGGGTCTCCTGCGGCAACGGCAAAGGCCAGATCTTCCACCAGGGCCAGGTCGTCCGCACCGTCCCCGAGAACAAGATCGTCGAGACGCTCGTGGAAGAAGCGCTCCGCCTGGCCGAGCAGAGCCAGCTCCCGCACGGAGGTCAGGTGTCATGACGGCTCCATCCCTGGCGGCCCCGCCCGCCGACCTGTCCGCCGTCCAAGACCGGGTCGAGGCCGTGCTGCGCCACTTCCTCGGCCAGAAGATCCGCACCGCCGTCGAAGGCTGCCTGCCAGACGACGTCCCCCGTGCCCTGCATGGCTTCCTTCACGCGGGCGGGAAGCGGCTGAGTCCGCTGCTGTGCGTGGTGGGCTGGCAGGCGGCGGGCGGGCACGGCGACAGCGCGCCCGTGGCGCGGGTGGCGGCCGGGCTGGAGCTGTTCCACGCCTTCTGCCTCATCCACGACGACAACATGGACAACTCCGCCACCCGCCGCCGACGGCCCGCTGTGCACCGCGCTCTGGCGCACCGCCACCCGGCCCCGGACAGCGAGGACGCGGCATGGTGGGGGATCTGCGGCGCGATCCTGGCTGGCGACATGGCCCTGGCCTGGTCCCAGGAACTCCTCGACACCACCGTCTCCCCGCCCGCCCGCCGCGCTGCCCTCAACCAGGTGCTGCAGACCATGCGCCAGGAGGTCACCTACGGCCAGCACCTGGACCTGCTCGCCCCCCACAAGCCTGCCACCGACCTGGACACGACACTCCGCGTGATCCGGTACAAGACCGCCAAGTACACCGTTGAGCGCCCCCTGCACACCGGCGCCGTCCTCGCTGGCGCCGACCAGGGGCTACTGGATGCCCTGAGCCGGTACGCCCTGCCACTGGGCGAAGCCTTCCAACTCCGCGACGACGTGCTGGGCATCTACGGAACCCCCAAGCAAACCGGGAAACCCGTCCTGGACGACCTGCGCGAAGGCAAGCACACCGTCCTGCTCGCCCTGGCCGCCCAGCGCGCCACCCCAACCCAACGGGCGCTGCTTGACCGGCTGGTGGGCCAGCGAGCACTGGATGAGGCAGGTGCCGCCCGCATCCGGCAGGTGCTGGAGGCCACCGGCGCACGCAGCACCGTGGAGGCCATGATCGCCACCAGATACCAGCAGGCCCTGGCCGCCCTGCAGAACACCCCCTGCCCACCCGTCTCCATCACCGCCCTGCGCCGCATCGCGGCCCTGGCCGTGGAGCGCACCTCATGACCGGCCGCAAGCGCGTGCTGCTCGCCTCCCCACGCGGAGTCTGCGCCGGGGTGGACCGGGCGATTACCGCCGTGAACAGGGCCCTGGAGCTGTACGGGCCGCCGGTGTACGTGCGCCACGAGATCGTCCACAACACGTACGTCGTCCAGACCCTGGAGAAGAAGGGCGCGGTCTTCGTTGAGGAGACAGCCGAGGTGCCCGAGGGCTCCATCGTCGTCTTCTCCGCGCACGGCGTGGCCCCGGCCGTCCATGCGGAGGTCGCCGAGCGCGGGCTCACCACCATCGACGCGACCTGCCCGCTGGTCACCAAGGTCCACAAGGAAGCCGTGCGGTACGCCAAGGAGGACTACGACATCCTCCTGATCGGCCACGAAGGCCACGAGGAGGTCATCGGCACCTTGGGCGAGGCCCCGGACCACATCCAGCTCGTCGACGGCCCAGGGGCCGTCACCAACGTCGAGGTGCGCGACGAGTCAAAGGTCGTCTGGCTCTCCCAGACCACCCTCTCAGTCGACGAGACAATGGCGACGGCCGACGCCCTCAAGACCAAGTTCCCCCACCTGCTCTCGCCGCCCAGCGACGACATCTGCTACGCCACACAGAACCGCCAGCAGGCCGCCAAGCAGATCGCAGCCGAGGCCGACCTCGTCATCGTCGTCGGCTCCCGCAACTCCTCCAACTCCCAGCGCCTGGTCGAGGTCGCCCTCGGCGCCGGCGCCACAGCGTCCTACCTGGTCGACTACGCCGAACAGATCAACAAGGCGTGGCTCCAGGACGTCACCACGATCGGCGTCACCTCCGGCGCCTCCGTCCCCGAGATCCTGGTCGACGGCGTTATTCACTGGCTGGCCGCACACGGCTACAGCGACGTGGAGACCGCCACCGTCACTGAGGAGCACCAGCGCTTCGCACTGCCACGCCAGCTGACGGTATCGGCGCTGGCATCCGTAAGTCCAAAGCACGCTGATCACGAAGGGCAGGGCGACTAATGGCAGGCACAGTTCAACACGGGCAGCGCCGGAAGCGCCCGGTGAAAGAGCCTCCTGTACTTCCCGGGCATTTCCCCCCTGGCCGGACATCTACCGAGGATGCTCAAGGACCCGCTCGCGTTCTTGGCATCGTTGCCACAGTCAGTGGACGTCGTCACCATCTATATCGGCCGCCAACCGATCTACTTCCTCACCTCCCACCGGCTCGTCCGGTCCCTTTTCACCGGAGAGGACGGAGCTTTCACGCGGGGACTGGTCTTCGAGAAGGCTGCCAAAATCTTCGGCCAAGGCATCATCGTCTCCGAAGGCGAGCAGCATTGGCGGAACCGGCGGTTGATCCAGCCAGCCTTCCACCGCCAGAAGATGGAGTGCTATGTCGAGACTATGCGCTCCGTCGTGGAGGACAGGTCGAGCGCTTGGAAAGTAGGGCAGCCGTTCGCTATGAGCGCGGAGACCCACGAGACAGCCGTGGAGATCCTGACGCGAACGCTATTTCGGGCGGACCTCGCAAACCGTGCTGCCGAGCAGGTCGAACGCGCCTTTCCTGGAATCGTCGCAGGCATTACTGCGCAGGCGCTCTATCCCTATCCATGGATGGAGAAGCTACCTCTTCCAGTGAATCGGCGTTACAAACAATCCGTCGCCGTGTTCCACAATATCGTCAACACGCTGATCGCCGAACAGCGAACAGGGATCCCTAAAGATGACTGTCTACTGGACATGCTGATCAGCGCCCGCGACGAAGGCTATGGATTCAGTGAAGAACAATTGCGAGATGAGATCGTCACCATGCTGGTGGCAGGCGCCGAGACTGTCTCCACCACACTCGCCTGGTTTTTCCACGAACTGGCCCGGCACCCGCAGGCCGAACGGCGACTGGTCAACGAACTGCAGACCGAGCTAGGCGACAGGCCGATCTCCTATCAGGACTTCGGGAAATTGCCCTACACGATCGCGGCCGCTAACGAGGTCTTGCGACTGCATCAGCCCAACTGGTTCCTCTCCCGGCGAGCTGCGGGTCCGGTGGACCTCGGCGCCTATCGCATCCCTGCGGGAGGCGAGGTGGCCTTTAGTCTGACGACCATGCATCGGTCCTCAGAGGTCTTCGACCACCCCATGGAATTCGATCCCGACCGCTGGCTCGACGGCCGGACCGGGAACCTGCCCCGCTCCGGCTACATGCCGTTCGGTGTGGGGAAGCACAGGTGCATCGGCGACGCCTTCGCCATGGCCGAGATCATGGTCTCAATCGCCAGTATCACCCGCCGCTGGACCCTGACCCACCAGCCGGGAACACACGTCCGCGAAATCCCGTGGACAACGGTCCAACCCTCCAACCTGATCATGATCGCGCGACTGCGGTGAGGCGACCTATGACCATCCAAGAGCCCCAGGCCGCCACCTACGTCATGAGCGAAGATTGGGAGCATGAGGAACTCCGGCTCAAGGCGCTGGAGAAACAGTACGACCCGACCAGCATCAGCGTGCTCACTGGCCTGGGTGTCCCCCGCCCAGGTGCCTGGAGATCGGCGCTGGAGCGGGCAGCATCGCACGATGGATCAGTGACGAGGCCGGCCTCGAAGGGTACGTCCCGGCCACCGACATCGACCTCCGTTTCCTACCGACCGATACCCGGCCAGGATTCGAGGTCTGTGAACTCGACGTCACCCGCGACACCCCGGGCGATCTCGGCTTCGACCTGATCCACGCCCGCGCCGTCATCGAACATCTCCCCAATCGGCAGCACGTGGTCGACCGGCTCGCCTCTTGGCTAGCCCCCGACGGCTGGCTCGTCGTCGAGGACCACGACATGCATCCAGAGACCGTCGCAGCGTCCGCTGCACTCGCTGCCACACCGCACATCGCCGAGCGGACCGCCACATTCATCAGCGCATGCGCACAAATGATGTCCGCAGCCGACGCCGATCCGTTCTACGGCCGTAAGCTCATCCCTGCTCTGGCCACCGCCGGTCTGGTCGGCATCGGAGGTGAAGTGAGAGTCCGCACCATCACGCCTCACGCCGACAACCTCTTCTCCTTGACACTCCGCCATGTCCAGGAGCCCTTCATCCAGCACGGCCTCTTGGATCCGCTGCCTGCGAAGAGCTTCACTAAGTCTTCGCCGATCACACAGACCCGATCCCTGGACCAGCGATGGTGGTCGCATATGGCCGAAACCTGCGGTGAAACCTCAAGGCTACGGAGGATGGAGAATGTTCGAGCAGCACAGGCAGGAAGTGATCACACTTCCGTTTCAGATCCGGAGGCACCAGAGCGAATCCGTGATCCAGCGGAGCGCGGAACGATGGGCCACGCATCACGGACTGCTGGCGGGCGCAAGCGCGTTGGCACGATTCCGGCGCCATCAGATCACCGGCCTGATGACCGCGGGCTGTGACCGGGCCGGAATTGAGGATGCGGCACTCGTCGTGGAGTTCGCGACTCTGGCGTTCTTCCTCGACGACCAGCAGAACAACGCCGCCCGCACGCGCCGCGCTTCCGCATACGACGACCTGAACACAAGGCTGCGCGCGGTGATCTCCGGCTCTGACGTCGACGCCGAGGACAGCCCGTTGGTCAGGGCGCTGTCCGACATCCTGGAACATCTCGAGCCACGTGCCCGCCCTGACTGGCACACCAGATTCCGCCATGACCTGGCACTCGTCCTCAACGGGCACGAAGAGGAGAACGCCTTTCGGAGGAATGCCAGCATCCCCGATATTGGCAGTTTCTCCATGATGCGCCGTGAGGCATCCTTCTGTTATCCGATCTTCGACATGCTTGAACTATGCCGAGGCGCGCCAGTGTCGTCCGCCGTGCACAACAGTTCACCCTACCAGGTGATCCGTGAGGCGATTGCCGACATCATGTGCTGGACGAACGACGTCCACTCCCTCCATATGGAACTGGCTGCCGACGAACCGATCAATTTCGTCACCGTCCTGCAGCACGCCGGGACACTCACCACTGCCCAGGCAGTTCAGGAGGTCTGTGAGCGCATCGACAACCGCGTGAAGGACTTCATCGCGGCAAGACATGAGCTGAGCGGGTTGCTGACCAAGTTCTCCACTCCTAACCGGGTCCAGAACTTGGTCTTGGACTGTGTCAGCGGCTTTGAGAGCTGGGCGGGCCGCATGGAGGAATGGGATCGCACCGGCACCAACCGCTTCGACCCATCTACCATCAGTGCTTCCGGATTGCCTTCCTACGTTGAAGACCTACTGCCCAGGTAGGCCCAAAGAGCTGCCCCCTCCTAATTCTCTTGTAGCGGTTCCGGCGGAACTGGTTGCGTCTGCCGCACTGTTCGAATGGGGAGCGTGACGCCTTTGCCTCACCAGGCATGGTTGACGCCTCAAGAGAGAGCTGCGTGCGGTCCCTGTGGTAGTGGTCGCCGGGGTGTGCTGTGCGGATACCTTTGCCTCTCCTGGCCGTTGGAGGCCTCACGAGAGAGCGGCAACGTCCAGCGCCTCATCGAGCGCGACGTGATCAGCGACCTCGCCGACCCCGAGCGGCCAGGCGAGGCGCACCGGTTGGACCCCGACAGCGTGGAGGACGCTCACTGCGCGGACCTGATCGGCCGGGTGCGGGCGGCGGGCGCCTGGCTGGAGCTGTGGCATCTGCCCGGCCGGTTCGGCGTGGCGGTGATGGCTTGCTACCTGTGGCGCGAGGACCTGTCCGCGTTCCTGGTGTCCGGCTCGGGCGCCCACCTGGACCCGCACGTCGCCCTGTCGCGGGCGCTCACCAAGGCCGCGCAGTCGAGGCTCACCCAGATCACCGGAAGCCGGGAGGACACGCCCCCGGCCGTCTACCGGCCCGGCCCGCACCGGGGCCCGGCCGCCACTGGCCCCGGCCCGGAGATGCGGTCAAGGGGCTTGAGTTCTAGCGGTTGTCGCAATACCCCAGTGAACTGGGGTGCTCGATGGAGTTCGAGATCCGCAAGGACCGGACGAAGCCGCAGGGCAGGAAGAAGCTGCCCCGGGAACGGGCCGCATACTTCCAGCTCATGGAGCAGGGCTACAGCAGCAAAGCCGCCTGCCGGATCGTCGGTGTCGACATCCGGACGGGCAAGAAGTGGCGTAACGGGGACCGCTCACGCGGCCAGGGCCGCAGACCGCTGCCTCCGGCACGGAAGGCGCCGGTGGTCCGCGGCCCGTCGCGGTATCTGCGCGAGGACGAGCGCATCCACATCGCCGACCGGCTGCGGGAGAAGGCCACGATCCGGCAGATAGCCGCAGAACTGGGCCGCAGCCCTTCCACCATCAGTAGAGAGATCCGCCGCAACCGCACCGTGCTGCACGACTACGGCCGCTGGTACTACCGTCCCCATGCGGCCCAGGCCCGCGCTGATGCCCGTCGGCCCCGCCCCAAGCCCCGGAAAATCTCCGTGAATCCTGTGCTGCTGCGGGCCATCCAGGAGAGGCTGGACGAGAAGTGGAGCCCGGAACAGATCTGCCACGCTCTGCGCCAGCAGTTTCCCGACCGGCCGGAGATGCACGTGGTCCACGAGACGATCTACCAGGCCCTCTACGTCCAGGGCCGCGGTGAACTCCGCCGTGCACTGGCCGGAGCCCTCCGCAGCGGCCGTGCCCGCCGCAGGCCCCGCCGCCAGGCCCAGCAGCGACAGCCCCGCCACAGCCACCCCATGGTCATGCTCATTGAGCTTCTTCAGTGTTGCCGCTCGAGGGTGAGGACGGCTTTGGCGATGGACGTCATGCGGTTGGGGCTGTATCGGGATCTGCGGAAGGTCTGCCAGGACTTCAGGCGGGTGATGCCGCGTTCGACCGGTGCCCGTGCTGTGGCCAGGGCCCGGTTGACGGTTTTCTCGGTGGGGGTGAGTTCCTGCAGGGGTCTGCGTTTGATGCCCGTGGTCAGCCAGGGGCCGCCGCCCTGGTAGGCGAGATCGGCCAGGATCAGGATGGGGACGCCCTGGCGCTCGCAGATGCGGATGATCCAGTGAGTGCGGGCGGCGGTCAGGTCGTGAGACCGGCCCGGCGGCGTGGGTGAAAGCCACAGCAGCCGGCCATCCGGATCGGTGACCACCTGCACGTTCACCGCGTGCCGGCGGTGCTTGTGGGAGTAGTCGGCTCGTCCGTCGCCGATCCGGTCGCACTCGGCGGGGGTGCCGTCCAGCAGGACGAAGTCGGGACCGGTCTCGCGCAGGACCTTCAGCAGTCCCGGTGCACGCTCGGCGAGCAGGTGGATGACCGTGCTGGTGTAGGCGTGGGCGGTGGGCTGGCTGATCCCGAACCCGGCAGCGATCTTCGCCAGGGTGGTGTGTTCGCGCAGGTACACCGGTGCCACCATCGCGCGCTGAGACGGGCGGAGCTTGCAGCGCCGGTCGCCCTCACGCGTGACGATCAGCATGGTGACCCACTCCACGAGTGCACGGGGCAGGTCGAGTGCGGCAGGATGGATGACCAACGAGGCCCCCGAGCAGCATGGTTGAGACGTCAGACATCTCGATCAACATCCCGGGGGCCTCGCTCGCTGCGCTATAGGCCGTCACCTGATCGGTGGCCAACTCAAAGAAGCTCAATGAGAGGAGTTTGAGCTTTCGCCGGTATGGGCTTGTGGCTCCCCGTGGGGAGTTCCTTCCTGGGGTCTAGTGGGGCGAGTAGGTTTCGATTGCTGTCCGGCAGACCCGAGGTACGTCGCTAGTGCTCCCACCGTGGCGCCGCAGAGCGCCGACAGTACGCCGGCAAATTGTTGAGATATGGGATGAGTTGAAAGTGATACGATAATTAGCGAGACGCATAGGGAAACAGATATTCCAAGGGATAGGACGAAGGCGACTATTCCACGCCAAGATCTTTTGAGATTCTCTCTTTCCTTCATGATTGGCGCTCATTTCGGCAGCTGGCGGGATATTTCGGCGCAGGTGGGGGGTGGGAAAGTTCGGCAGTCTGAGGAGCAATGTCACTTAGTTAGAAAACGGCGAGAATTTTGACGGCAGGTGGGTCAGGGTGGCAGAGTGTGTTGTAGGTAGGTCGCTTCCTTCTGTAGGTATGGATATGGATTCGTTTGACAGCTCGTGGGCTGCTCCTGTGTCTCCAGCGGGGGTTGGGCCTTTCAGTGATTTCCGTGCGGGCGGCTTCAATGGTCTTGGCGAGACGGGCAGAGGAAACTCTCGCCTAGCCGGTGATTTGGTGGCGGATGATGCGCAGTGATCGAATGAACGACAGGCGGTCTGGGTCAGTATCGGCCTGGTCGGCGGCTTCACACATTGAGGGGTCTCGCGCTTTCCGGGCAGGTGTCTGGTGATGACTTCACGCCGTGATGTGCAGCGTCTGGTATTCGGTGTGGGCTTCGCGAGGTGGGCGGTTACCCACTGCTGAGTGGAGGTGTTTGTGTTTGTGCCAGGATTCGATGTACCGAGTGATGTCCTGCCGGGTGGCTTCGCGTGTCAGGTAAGTCATCCTGGATACACGCTCGTTCTTCAGCGCCGCGAAGAATGATTCCGTCATAGTGTTACTGAAACAGGTCCCGGTCCGTCCGGCGGAACGTGGAAGGCCGAGGTGTTTCAATGTCTCACCGTGCTCGGCTGGCCTGTAGTTCGATCCGCGGTCCGAGTGGAATATTGTGCCGTCTGTGAGTTTCCTGTTCCGGGCTGTGTTGCGGATGGCCCGGGATGTGAGGGGGGTGTGGTAGTGGTCGTCCATGGCGTAGCCGATGGCTTCCTTCGTGCGGCGGTCGATGGCGGTCGCCAGGTACAGTCACCTCTCACTGGTGGACGCGTAGGTGATGTCCCCGACCGGCTTTTGGCCGGGAGTGTCGGCGGTGAAGTTCCGGCCGGCGAGGTCGGGCGCGGGGCCGGGGGTGCCCTGGGTGAGGCCGGAGCGTTTCGGCTTCGGCTGGGAGGGCTCCAGGCCCGGTTCGCGCGTGAGGCGGCGGGCCGGCTCCAGGCCGGCGGTGACGTCCCGGCGGTGCGGTTGTGCGTGGATGCGCCGGTGGCTGTAGGTGCTGTCGGAGTCCTCGAACGCCTTCGTGATGAGCAGTTTCAGTTCCTCACGCCGTTCGGCTGTCGCGGATTCGGGACGGCCTCGCCAGTCGTAGTAGCCGGATTTGGAGACGCCGAGTCGCTTGCACCTGTACCCGACGCTGTACGCGTACTCCGTCGTGTCGAGCCGCGTCTCGTTGATGAACTCGTACGTGCTCGCTGCCGGGGATCCCCCGCGAAGTACGCTGCGGCTTTTTTCAGGAAGGTGTTTTCCATCTCGGCTTCGCGGATCCGGCGTTCCAGCTCTTTGAGGCGTGCTCGTTCGCTGAGCGTCAGTTCCGCGTCTGGCGCCGGCTCCTGGCGTGCCTTGTGTTTCTTCACCCAGCCCCGGAGGGTTTCGGGGTTCATCCCGGGCTCGCGGCCTGCTTCGGAGATCGTCTTACTCGAGCTCAGCGCGACCCGGACGGCTTCTTCACGGAACTCGGGTGTGTACTTGCTGAGTGACGCCACATCGTGCTTCCTCGTTCCCTGTTCAGGGAAACCCTATTGGGTCCCTGTCCGGAAACTTCGGGGCCCCTCACATCTGCTGATCGGACCACGTAGTGAGTGAACCTCTTTCATCCTGTTCCGGGAGGGTGAAATGGCAGGTCAGCGGGGTGTGGTGACGAGGCAGAGCCCCTGGTCGTTGGCGTGGTGATCTCACTCATCACACCGGCAACCGAGGGGCTCTGTTGGTTCCGTATCCTTCCACGCTCGACGTGCCGTACGAGCTGGTTGGGCATGTCGCCTGGCTCATCTACGCCCGAAGACGTGAACTGCGCTCCCCCTGGCGCGAGTTGAGCTGCTTCCAACAGGCCCTTCTCGCCCTGGCCCACTTACGCAAGAATGCGACCTACCGGCAGGTCGGCGCCGGATTCGGAGTGTCCGAGGCAACCGCCTGGCGCTACGTCGACGAGACTCTCGACGTCCTGGCCGCCTGGCCGCCTGGGCGCCGGGCCTGCACGAGGCCCTGACCGGGCTGGGCGAGGGCGACTTCGTCATCGTTGACGGCACCCTGATCCCCACCGACCGCATCGCCGCGGACAAGCCGTACTACTCGATGAAGCACAAGCAGCACGGCATGAACGTGCAGGTCATCGCCCGCCCGGACGGCACACCCCTGTGGTTCTCCAGGGCCACCCCCGGCCGCACGCATGACCTGACCACGGCCCGCGCCCACGGCATCGTCCAGGCCTGCCTCACCCGGCAGATCCTCATCCTCGCCGACCGCGCCTACCAAGGAGCCGGCGCCACCGTCCGCACCCCCTCCAAGGGAATCCGTGAACAACCCGAGCACTACCAGCAATTCAACCGCGAGCACGCCCGGCTGCGGGCTCCTGGGGAACGCGCCTTCACCCAGCTGAAGACCTGGCGACTGCTCCGACAGGCCAGATACTCCACCCGCCGCATCAACACCATCGTCCAAGCCGTCCACACACTCCTGACCTGCACGTACCCAGGATGAAAGAGGTTCACTCAGGAGCAGTGCCTAAATATCTTGCTCGACCATGTCGGGTGTCTTTGAGCTTAATACGCCGCCGCATCCGCGTTGGGTCTTGATTCCGTCCAGGCTCGACGCGAAATCCCAGCGTTTGGCGTAGGCGGCGGCGAGTTCGGCGGCGCCTGCCTGGTCCGGGTCCATGATGGTGGTGATCAGGAAGAAGATTTCGTCTTTGCCTTCCCGGTTCGTCTCGTATTCGACAACCCGCACCGGGATCCCCGATGGCTCCTCGATGTCCGACCCTCGGTGACGCTGGACCGCGCGACGGCGACGGACTTTCGGGTTGAGTGGGAACGACTCATGTGATCCGTCCGTCAGCGGCCGGAAGGCCGGCAGGTGAGGGCCGTCGGGCCATGTGACATAGCAAATCAGTCCCAGTTGGGGCGGCCGCTTCCCACAGGCGGTATGAGGCGACCTCGGTGGTGTGGGCACACTGTCGATGGATTTTGGAGATCCAAAAGAAGGTGTCCTGGTGGGGCGGAAGTCTCCGTATCCGGAGGAGTTCAGGAACGACGCGGTGGCGCTGTACCGCGCGGCGGGCGGGCAACGCACATATGCGGCGGTCGCGGCGGATGTCGGGGTGATCGGCGAGACCCTGCGGAGCTGGGTGCGCCAGGCCGTCGAGCAGGCGGGCCATGGTCACGGCTGTGACGGTCAGACCGGGGAGAGCCGAGATGAGGAACTGGCCCGGCTGCGGGCGGAGAACGGCCGGCTGCGCAAGGCCGAGAAGGAGTGGGGGCTCGAGCGGGAGATCCTGCGTCGGGCGGCAGCCTATTCGCGAAGGAGATGAAGTGAAGAACCGCCGCTGGGACTTCGTCTCCGTCCACGCCGAGACCTTCGGTGTTCAGTGGATATGCCGGGTTCTTCGGGTCTCTCGCTCCGGCTGCTACCGGTGGGTTGCCGGCGCGAAGACCCGCACGGAGCGGCCGCCGACGACGCCCTGGTCACGGAGATCCGTGAGGTCCACACCACGCGCAAAGGAACGTACGGAGTCAGACGCGTCCATGCCGAGCTGCGGGGCTTCGGGCACACCGTCAACCACAAGCGTGTCGAGCGGTTGATGCGTCTGCATCGGATCGAGGGCCGCCACCTGTGCCGCCGCAGGCGCACCACGGTCCCGGACCGGCTCGCACCGCCTACCCCCGGCCTTGTCCAACGCGGCTTCTCCGCCGGGCAGCTGAACGAGAAGTGGTGCGGCGACATCACATACGTGCAGGTCGGAGGCTCGTGGCTGTATCTCGCCTGCGTCCTGGACATCTGCTCACACCGGGCGCTCGGTCATTCGATGGCCACCCACATGCGTGCCGAACTGGTCATCGATGCCCTGACGATGGCCGTGGCCACGCGGGGTGGCGGCGTGGCCGGGGTGATCTTCAACGCGGACAGGGGTTCGCAGTACACGTCGGACGCGTTCGCGCAGGTCTGCGACGGTGTCGGGATCCGCAGGAGCAGGGGCCGGGCCGGCTCGAGTTACGACAACGCCCTCGCCGGGTCGTTCTGGCAGGGGCTCAAGAGGGAGACGATGCACGAGAGGCTGTTCTCAACGATGCGTCAGGCGAGGCTGGAGATCTTCCAGTGGCCCACCTACTACAACGCCCGAAGGCGCCACAGCGCCCTCAACTACCTCTCACCTGCCGAGTTCGAACAGCAGCTACAGACAGAACGTAAAATCACACTCGCAGCATGAACCCCGTGTCCGCCTTCCGAGCTGCCTCGGCCAGGCCGTGCCACAGGTGCCAGCGGTCCATGCATTGCGTGATGGCGGGGTCGGCGTCGGTCCGCTTTCCCCTGCGCAGGGCGAACTCGTCGATTCCCAGTGCCTTCGGCACGGGCCGCTCGGGCAGCGGGATGCGCAACAGGCAGGCCAGCAGCGTGGCCCAGCTGAGCACCTGGTGCAGGCGCAGAAGCAACCGGGCGTCGGCCGTGCCCGCCAGAGCGCGGGCCACCGCCTCCACCACGGCCTGCAGGGCCGGCGTCCGGCGCTGGTAGCGCACCGTCAGCCCCTCGACCTGCTCGGCGAACGTCAGCTTCACGCACTCCGGGTTCTCGCAGTAGAGCCGCCGCACCGCCAGGTCGATCATCACCGGGCGGCCCCCGACCGCCTCGTCCACGACATGCCGCACATACCGGCTATGCTCCCAGTCCGACGCCTGCCCGCATCCCGGGCAGGCCACCGGGACACCGGCAGGCGTCCGCGCCGTGATCCGGACGAGATCCTTGCCGGCCTCAACCGTGTCAACCTGCACCGCGGCCAGCTGCGGCAGCAGGTCCTCCAACTCGATGGCACACACCATCAGCGCGTCACCGTCAACACCCCAGCACCACAGACCAGTTCACTCGATCACCGGCTACGAAGATCTTGGAAGACCCGCAAGCTTTACAGACCCCTGAGGGGTGTCCCGTAGCTGCTGGTCACGGGTGGGATGATCTTGCTGTGGCTGGTGTGATCACGGGGTCGGAGCCGTCCTGGATAGCCCGGTTCACTGGGCTGAGTCCACGTCAGTTCGGCAGGTTGATCGCCGCGTTGCGGCGAGAGGGTGCGGGCCCGGTCCGCAAGGGCAGGCCGTGGAGCCTGCCGCTGGAGGACCGGGTTCTGCTGGTCGCCGCGTACTGGCGCACCAATCTGACCCTGCGGCAGCTTGCCCCGTTGTTCGGGGTGTCGAAGTCGGCCGCCGACCGCATCATCGACCAGGTCGGGCCGGCGCTCGCCCTCCAGCAGCGCAAGCGGTTCCGCAAGGGCACCGTCCTGATCGTGGCCGGCACCCTGGTCCCCACTCGTGACCACACGGTCGCCGAGCAGTCGAAGAACTACCGGTACTCCACCAGCCACCAGGTCGTCATCGACGCCGACACCCGCCTGGTCGTAGCCGTCGGGCGCCCACTGCCCGGCAACCGCAACGACTGCAAGGCGTGGGAGCTGTCCGGTACGAAGGCCGCCGTCGGCCGGACCACGGTGATCGCGGACGGAGGCTACCGGGGAACCGGTCTGGTCATCCCGCACCGCCGTGAGCCGGGCCAGTCCGAACTCCCGGCCTGCAAAGAAGACCACAACACCTCCCACCGCAAAGTCCGCGCCCGGGTCGAGCACGCCTTCGCCCGGATGAAAACCTGGAAGATCCTCCGCGACTGCCGCCTGAAAGGCGACGGCGTCCACCACGCCATCCTCGGCATCGCCCGCCTGCACAACCCCACCCTGGCCGGGTGACGGGTAAACGCCGCAGGCCAACCGGCATACCGTAGATCATTTACGGGACAAGCCTTAGCCCGCATGAGCACGGGTTTTTATGCCCGCTGCCTGCACAAACAGGCCTTACGTCACGACCTCACCGAGCCTCTGCGGGACAGCTTTCACCAGATTTGTATCCGGGCATTCCGGAAACCTGGAATCTTGATCGAGTCGCCTCTCTTGTTGATACGTCCTGATTCCCAACGCGCTCCCTGAGATGTCGAGGTCTGGGGTTCGTAAGAGACAGCTATAAACCGGATTTCACTGGGCGCATCGGGGTGCATGCGAACCTCATACTCCAGATTTTCCGTGGGTACTACTGTCGCGATGATCTCGCCCTCGAACCTATCCTTACGGCTGCTAGTGATCATCCATCCACCGGAAAACAACTTCCGGAATGCCACTCGGTGAGTAAACTGCCCCCGGCCGTGCAGTGAAATTTTCTTATCCTTCCCGGATTCCAGGTGATTTCTGTGGGTGGCTCCCATTGTTTTGGCAGCAGAGTCTGGTGTCAAGAGCGGAAGCTTTTTCACCAGGGACCCGGTCACGCTCTTCCACGTGTCCCAGATTCCGGGCAGATGCGCAACTAGCGGGTGCGGGGACGCCAGCCCTCTGAGTTTGTATCTCATCGCGTTCTGCCCAAAGGGCGACCCATGGGGTGAGTCAACACGTCCCTTTACCTCAGGTGTGACGTTCTTTGCTGCGTCGTCTTCTATCTTTTCAAAGACCGGCTCTATAAACCTGTAGAGCTCGAATGATCGTTTCCAGTCCATGAACTCCTGAGCTCTCATGGATTTATCACGATTATGTTTCACATCTGGATCCCAGAGTCGCATGTGGCTGTCCACGACCTGGCGGAGCTCTTCGAGATCTATGAGCAGTTTCTTGAAAGCCTGTGCTATTTTTCCGGATGACTGAGAGAGAGTCCGCTCCCAGTCACGTGGCTTGCCGGACTCATCGAGGCCCGTCCGTAGCCTCAGGGAAATTTCCTCTGGAGAGGAACCGGGCTGCACATCCTTGTAGAAGTTCCCGAGCTTCTGCTGCACGATAGAGCGGTACTGAGAGTCGATCAGCCTTCGCTGCTCGGCAATCTCTTCCGAAGTGGCCCCGTAGAGCCTGGTAACAATATCGGCGTACTCTTTCTCGTACGCCGCATTCATCTTCTCGCCGTATTTGACGAGCGCCTTGTTGATCCAGTCCGCTGCAAGGTTCATCCTCTTGCTATATTCATACGTGGCAACAGCAAGGCTAAGGGCCAGACTAAGGACTGAAGCGCCTGCAAATGAGCCTACATCCAGCAGAATGTCAGCAGCACCGGCAGTGATGAGGGCCGGGTCCTTCTCTTTGATACCCTGAGCCAGAGTCTTTCCCCCGCCATAGAGGGGAATCATACTGGTCCCGAACATGAACCAGTCCCGGTAGCTTGCATTCGAAGAAGCCAGCTCCCCGGCACCAACTGCCAGATTTATGTATCCGTATTTCGTCTCCAGCCCGGCGGCACGGGAAGCACCGGCCTGCCTGCCTCCAAGATCCTGGCCTGCCTTGTTCCGAACATCTGCGCCATTCTTCGACTGCTCCACATCCGAAGAGAGCTGCCGCTGCTCAGTGCGCGGCCTCTCCACCGCCGGATCTCCACTGCGACCAGAGCCATCTGCCCGATGACCCCGACCAGTTATATCAAAAACGAGGGAGCAGAAACTATTAACCGAGCGCTTCGCCTTGCGGCAGGAATTCAAGATGTCTGCCGCCTTCTTTTTCTCTGCTTCTATTTCCCTCTTTATTTTTCGCTCTCTTTGCCTGATTTCGGAAGGGGTCCCCTCGGTCAGAGGTGCGCTAACGCCAGCAGGGCTTATAGCGCTATTTACTTTCTGCGCAATCTCCTTTGGGGATAAGATCAGGGCCTCTGCGACTGCTTTGTCCTCTATCTTCACGTCGGATAGTCGAGCAGTTACGTCAGCATCGTCCGCGAAATATACAAATCGATTAACATCTTCGCCCAGCAAATGGGTAACGACATCCCATTCTTTGGCCATGAATGCTCTTCTTGCGGCGTCTGGATTGCTGAGGTTGTACTCGACGGTCTCCAGTGCCCGCTGGTAGCCTTCCCGTATCTCTGTAAGCCCTTCAGGAGTTCCTTCCAGTTGCTTTGCTAGTTTATCTCTGAGCTCCTTCCAGGGTTTAATGACCTTGATTTCAAATAGCTTCTTCTTGATCTTGAGTTGCCCTTCCGTGGTTTTGAATAGCTCTTCTATCTCTTCTCTCGAATAGACTCCGTATTTCTCCGCGTAAGCCTTCCAGACTTGCGGATTTCCAAGCGTCCTCTGTTCGTCGAAATTTCCAGTGGATTTAATGATCTGGTCGCCGAGCTTATATTCAATCGTTCTTGTGTCGGCAAGCTCGCTCGTCCCCCCAGATGCGTCGATTCCATGAACGACCTCATGTGCTGTTGAAGTTCGATCGAGCATCACATAGGATCGCCCTGCAACAACGCCCACGGAGATTTCATTAACTGGTATCTGAGTTGTAGAGGTCACGCCATACGCTGTCGCAGCTAGTCGTCCTCCTATGGAGAGCTGGTTTGCGTTTCCTAGGGTTTCTCTGATGGAACGCTTCGTTGAGCCTGCCGCATACGCGTCGACTGCGTTGAAGAATCTATTGCACGCTTCAGCGGTCTTGGTATCAGTATTGGCAGTATAGTCAGATGACCTTTTCCCTAGTGTAAACATCATAGTGCCAATGGATTTCCCCTCAGTATCCAGTACGGTATTACTGAACGATGCCATGGGGTTGGCATCCCTATAATCGACTACTCGATGGTTCGGGAACCAGCGGTAAATGTCGGCCTCTGGCCCTCCGTCGAGAAGGGCCTTTTTTATCATCAAGAGCACTGGCTTCGCGAAATTCAGAAGCTCACCATCGGTCAAGATGGATTCCTTGATGAAGACATCCCTATCGTCCCCCCCTATGGATATGCTATTGAGAGAGTTGATGTTAGCCAATTGCGAGATCGTGACTTCCGGGTAAATGAAATAGACTTTATGTCTAACTGGAGGGGCTGGTGGGGCTTTCTTTCCTTTTCGTGTCCACGAAATATTTGGATTGTCGATCTCTGTTGATGGGAAGGTGCTCTTGAAGGTGGCCCAGTCCATGTTTTTGATGTCGTCGATGGTTAAGGATTCGAGGGGGTTTTTCGAGGCGTGTTCAGAGCGGGGGGCTGCTGTGGTGCCGGGCAGGCCCCAGCTGCCGCTGGACGGCTCAGGTCCAAGGAGCCGGTTTGCCAGTTGTGTGTCCCATGTCTGGGGCAGCCGCTGTCCGGCCTGTGGCTGGTTCGCAGGGACTGTTTCGGCCGGGTTTTCGGCTTTCAGGAACTGCTCGTACGTGATCCCGGCAGGGCCGGGGTCATCGGAATCCTGACCGGGAGAGAGGGGAGCCTTCTCCGGGGCCGGGGAGTGGGCCTGTTGCCTATTCCGCTGCCGCCATTCTTTGAGGAATGGTTCCCGCTGCTCCTTGCGGAATTGTTCCCATTTCTCTTGTTCTTCTTCCGCTTTCCGTTGGGCCTGGTCGTCCGTCGATCTGGCGGTCCGGATATCCTGCTGCCAGAACGGCTGGGTCAGGCTCAGCCCCATACCGGCTGCGTAGTAGGCCTTGCCCAGGCGGCCGACGTGCTCGCCGGGGCCCTCGGCAGGAGGTCTCTGCCCCGACGCGGGCTCCGTCCCCCACTGAGGGAGCGGGTGTCGTGGGTCCAGGCCGAAATACTCGGCCACGAGCGGGTCCATCCACGCCCCGCTGCCGGCCATCGAGAGCCGACGTGCCTGAGCGCTGGCCCACTCTCCCCATCCCTGAGCCGCACGCCGCTGTGCGGCCCATTTGTTGAACTCAGGGTCTTCGCCCATGCGGGCTCTGTGGAGCCGCCACGCCAGCTCCTTCAGCGCATAGTCGCGCCGGCGCTCCTGCCCGCCCTGATTAGAGTGCGCTCGGCCCTGGCGGCGCGTGCCGGTGCCCTGGCGTCCTGGTGTGCTCTTCACAGAGCGGTGATCTGGCATTTTGGAGTGAGGCATGCCTCGACCTGCCTTTCGAGGGGAAAGGGACCCTGCTGGCTGACTATCGTGGCGTGACCTTTGGACGATCTGTTCCCGGAGCTTGAGGGGTCTCGCGCTTTCCGGGCAGGTGTCTGGTGATGACTTCACGCCGTGATGTGCAATGTCTGGTATTCGGTGTGGGCTTCGCGAGGTGGGCGGTTACCCACTGCCGAGTGGAGGTGTTTGTGTTTGTGCCAGGATTCGATGTACCGAGTGATGTCCTGCCGGGTGGCTTCGCGTGTCAGGTAAGTCACTCTGGATACACGCTCGTTCTTCAGCGCCGCGAAGAATGATTCCGTCATAGTGTTATTGAAACAGGTCCCGGTCCGTCCGGCGGAACGTGGAAGGCCGAGGTGTTTCAATGTCTCACCGTGCTCGGCTGGCCTGTAGTTCGATCCGCGGTCCGAGTGGAATATTGTGCCGTCTGTGAGTTTCCTGTTCCGGGCTGTGTTGCGGATGGCCCGGGATGTGAGGGGGGTGTGGTAGTGGTCGTCCATGGCGTAGCCGATGGCTTCCTTCGTGCGGCGGTCGATGGCGGTCGCCGAGTACAGTCACCTCTCACTGGTGGACGCGTAGGTGATGTCCCCGACCGGCTTTTGGCCGGGAGTGTCGGCGGTGAAGTTCCGGCCGGCGAGGTCGGGCGCGGGGCCGGGGGTGCCCTGGGTGAGGCCGGAGCGTTTCGGCTTCGGCTGGGAGGGCTCCAGGCCCGCGTTCGCGCGTGAGGCGGCGGACCGGCTCCAGGCCGGCGGTGACGTCCCGGCGGTGCGGTTGTGCGTGGATGCGCCGGTGGCTGTAGGTGCTGTCGGAGTCCTCGAACGCCTTCGTGATGAGCAGTTTCAGTTCCTCACGCCGTTCGGCTGTCGCGGATTCGGGACGGCCTCGCCAGTCGTAGTAGCCGGATTTGGAGACGCCGAGTCGCTTGCACCTGTACCCGACGCTGTACGCGTACTCCGTCGTGTCGAGCCGCGTCTCGTTGATGAACTCGTACGTGCTCGCTGCCGGGGATCCCCCGCGAAGTACGCTGCGGCTTTTTTCAGGAAGGTGTTTTCCATCTCGGCTTCGCGGATCCGGCGTTCCAGCTCTTTGAGGCGTGCTCGTTCGCTGAGCGTCAGTTCCGCGTCTGGCGCCGGCTCCTGGCGTGCCTTGTGTTTCTTCACCCAGCCCCGGAGGGTTTCGGGGTTCATCCCGGGCTCGCGGCCTGCTTCGGAGATCGTCTTACTCGAGCTCAGCGCGACCCGGACGGCTTCTTCACGGAACTCAGGTGTGTACTTGCTGAGTGACGCCACATCGTGCTCCCTCGTTCCCTGTTCAGGGAAACCCTATTGAGTCCCTGTCCGGAAACTTCGGGGCCCCTCAATCCGGATGATGACCAACCAGGGCATGGACCAGGACTCCCCGCTCTCCTGCCTGCTGGTCGGACAGCCCACTCTGCGGCGCACCATGAAGCTCGCCGTCCTGGCCGCCCTCGAACAGCGCACCGCCCTGCGTTACACCATGCCGGGCATGTCCTCCGAGGAGACCACCAGCTACATCGCCCACCACCTCAAGCTCGTGGGCCGGCCCGACCAGCTCTTCACAGAGGACGCGCTCTGTCTGATCCACACGACCTCGCGCGGCTACCCGCGGGCGGTCAACAACCTCGCCCTGCAGTCCCTGGTCGCGGCCTTCGCCACCGGCAAGAACCTCGTCGACGACACCTCCGCCTGCGCGGCCGTCAGCGAGGTGGTCGACTGAGGCCCCCTTCACGTCCGGGTCCGGCATCACCACACCGGTTCCGGGAAACTGGTCCTCATGGCGACCCACACAGGGCGGGATCCTCTGACCAGGCGGCTGCACAGCAGCTGTGAGTACGCCCGCGAACTGCGGCGGACAGCACGTGAGCTGCGGCGGACAGCACGTGAGCTGATCGAGGAAAGCCACCGGCTCCTCGACGAGACCCACCGGCTCAGGCGCCAACGCGCCCGCTCCCTCAAGGACCGCTGAACCACCGGCACCTTGCCGACGACAACGACACCTAGCCGACGACCGCCCCGCCGGAACACCCAACGGCGGGGCATCGTCATCAGAGCCCGTCGGCACCGTGAACGCCGCCTTCATCGGCATTCTCAGTGCCGGGCAACACCCTGTTCGGCCGAGGCCCGGGATCTGAGCGGGCGGACGACGGAGTTGATGGCCGGGCGCACGCGCAGGGCCGCGAAGCACGAGCGCATCGGGCCGCGGGAGCCCTGGCGCCAGGTGACCTCGGCGAAGGCATCGCGCTCCAGGCCGGCGGCGTGAGCGGCCACGCTCAGGGGTGCCCGGCGATAGCGGGGCTGGGGCCAGCAGCCGTTGCGGCCTTTGCGGGCCGGTGCCTCGGGCACCGCGTGGAAGGGGTGGGCGGTGACGTCGGAGCGGACGGATAGCACATACCCCAGCGCGCGCTCGGTGAGTTCGCTCCGGAAGGCCGCGTCGGCGAGCACGACGCGGGGCGGCATGCCCCAGAGGGTGAACTCGTTGGGGATGTCCAGGGCAAGCAGCCACTTCTCACGGTGTCCGATGTCCGCCGGTACTTTGCACGCTCTGCGGCGCTCGGTATCAGCGGCACGCTCCTCGGGCAGGAACATGCGCCACTGCAATGGGCATGAGGCCGCGGCGGTGACGGCGTGCACGCTCACCGCGACCTGGCAGTTGGCCCGCTTGCCCAGGGCGCCGCAGTATTGCGGCGCCACCCCGACCGACATCCGGCCGTCCTTGGGGAAGGACA
The DNA here is from genome assembly GCF_006088715.1 of Streptomyces sp. YIM 121038. NCBI lineage: Bacteria > Bacillati > Actinomycetota > Actinomycetes > Kitasatosporales > Streptomycetaceae > Streptomyces > Streptomyces sp. YIM 121038. The sequence continues at coordinate 262,399 of NZ_CP030772.1, read as the reverse complement.
CGTCGTCGACCACCCATGCCTCGGGGCTAATCCGGGCGGTCATGCGCTCGGCAATGCGCCTGCGTGCCGGGGTCGGGTCCCAGGTGGACTGGTTCACGAACTGCTGCAGGTTCTGCTCGTCGCCCGTCCGGCAGCCGAGCGGCCATGGCCTGGATCGACTTGCGTCGCCCGTCCAGCAACAGCCCCCGCAGATAGCAGTCGCCCTTCGCGTGCTGATCCTTTCGCGGTACCGACGCGAACACATCCGCGACGAAGCGCTCCAACTTCACCTGGACACACAAAACTTCAGTGGAAGCGGCGCCACAACATCACCCACGCTAAGATCCGCTGCCTCGGCGAGTAGGCCATGGCCACCCTCAAGGGCTGGCGCCTCCTGCGGGAACTTCGCTGCAGCACCAACCGGATCACCGACGTGGTGAAGGCCGTCCTCATCCTTCACCAGGCATCAGCGTAAGGTTGGAAAACGCTCACTGCGTAATCGCCCTGGAAACGCGCAACTCTCGTGGTCGGCCACCCCATCATCATCTCTGCCCGGCACATCCTCCACAATCAGGTTGCCAGCCCGCATGAGCACGGGTTTTTATGCCCGCTGCCTGCACAAACAGGCCTTACGTCACGACCTCACCGAGCCTCTGCGGGACAGCTTTCACCAGATTTGTATCCGGGCATTCCGGAAACCTGGAATCTTGATCGAGTCGCCTCTCTTGTTGATACGTCCTGATTCCCAACGCGCTCCCTGAGATGTCGAGGTCTGGGGTTCGTAAGAGACAGCTATAAACCGGATTTCACTGGGCGCATCGGGGTGCATGCGAACCTCATACTCCAGATTTTCCGTGGGTACTACTGTCGCGATGATCTCGCCCTCGAACCTATCCTTACGGCTGCTAGTGATCATCCATCCACCGGAAAACAACTTCCGGAATGCCACTCGGTGAGTAAACTGCCCCCGGCCGTGCAGTGAAATTTTCTTATCCTTCCCGGATTCCAGGTGATTTCTGTGGGTGGCTCCCATTGTTTTGGCAGCAGAGTCTGGTGTCAAGAGCGGAAGCTTTTTCACCAGGGACCCGGTCACGCTCTTCCACGTGTCCCAGATTCCGGGCAGATGCGCAACTAGCGGGTGCGGGGACGCCAGCCCTCTGAGTTTGTATCTCATCGCGTTCTGCCCAAAGGGCGACCCATGGGGTGAGTCAACACGTCCCTTTACCTCAGGTGTGACGTTCTTTGCTGCGTCGTCTTCTATCTTTTCAAAGACCGGCTCTATAAACCTGTAGAGCTCGAATGATCGTTTCCAGTCCATGAACTCCTGAGCTCTCATGGATTTATCACGATTATGTTTCACATCTGGATCCCAGAGTCGCATGTGGCTGTCCACGACCTGGCGGAGCTCTTCGAGATCTATGAGCAGTTTCTTGAAAGCCTGTGCTATTTTTCCGGATGACTGAGAGAGAGTCCGCTCCCAGTCACGTGGCTTGCCGGACTCATCGAGGCCCGTCCGGAGCCTCAGGGAAATTTCCTCTGGAGAGGAACCGGGCTGCACATCCTTGTAGAAGTTCCCGAGCTTCTGCTGCACGATAGAGCGGTACTGAGAGTCGATCAGCCTTCGCTGCTCGGCAATCTCTTCCGAAGTGGCCCCGTAGAGCCTGGTAACAATATCGGCGTACTCTTTCTCGTACGCCGCATTCATCTTCTCGCCGTATTTGACGAGCGCCTTGTTGATCCAGTCCGCTGCAAGGTTCATCCTCTTGCTATATTCATACGTGGCAACAGCAAGGCTAAGGGCCAGACTAAGGACTGAAGCGCCTGCAAATGAGCCTACATCCAGCAGAATGTCAGCAGCACCGGCAGTGATGAGGGCCGGGTCCTTCTCTTTGATACCCTGAGCCAGAGTCTTTCCCCCGCCATAGAGGGGAATCATACTGGTCCCGAACATGAACCAGTCCCGGTAGCTTGCATTCGAAGAAGCCAGCTCCCCGGCACCAACTGCCAGATTTATGTATCCGTATTTCGTCTCCAGCCCGGCGGCACGGGAAGCACCGGCCTGCCTGCCTCCAAGATCCTGGCCTGCCTTGTTCCGAACATCTGCGCCATTCTTCGACTGCTCCACATCCGAAGAGAGCTGCCGCTGCTCAGTGCGCGGCCTCTCCACCGCCGGATCTCCACTGCGACCAGAGCCATCTGCCCGATGACCCCGACCAGTTATATCAAAAACGAGGGAGCAGAAACTATTAACCGAGCGCGTCACCCTGTGGCAGAGCACGCTGACGCTCTCTACGGTCAAGACACTCTCTGCGGCATTCGCATCCTGCCGCTGGAGTCTCTCTTTCCCTTTAGGGAAAGCATACTTGCGATCGGCTTGTATTTTGCTCACTATTTCCTGTGAAATTTCGCGCGGATATTCGAATAGGACCTCCGCAACCTTCTTGTCTTTCACTTGCACAAAAGAGCTTCGAGCGGTTTTGTCAGTGTCGGCCCGCTGATATACAATTCGGTTAGCTTTCTCATCGCCTAATAGCTGCCCCACGACATTCCATTCCTTGGTCAGGAATGCCTTCTCTGCGGCGTCTAGATTGCCGAGATTGTACTCGACATTCTCCAGCGACCGTTCCAGGCCCTCCTTCTTTTTGGCCAAAATGGCTTTTTCCCATTTATCGGGGGCGCTAGCCATATTCTTGCTTGCGATTTCTATCGTTTCTGTTAGTTCCTTTTTGAGAGCTTCCAAGGGGGTGACGAATTTTACCTGAAATAGCTCTTGGGGTGTTGCGACTCCGTACTTCTTTGCGTAAACCGGCCAAACTTGTGGATTTCCAAGTGTTCTATGCTCATCGAAGTCCACGGTGGACTCGATAGTGATCTCCTTGCCCTTGTTCGGGCCCTCGTGTGGCGTATATTTATAGCTGATTTTTCTTGCGCTTTTTTCGTTCTCGGTTGTCCCGCCGCTATCGTCGATTCCATGAACGATCTCATGCACTTGCATGACCGGCGGGATTATCACATATGCTCGACCTTCAGTAACACCCACTAAGATTTCATTAGGGGGTATCTGGATCACGGCTGCACTGCCGTATGCTGTTGTGGCCGTGTCCGCGTCGTGTGCAACGGAACTTGGATGGCCCAGCTCTCTTGCGAAGCTGCCCAATTCTTCGTTGTTGTCCATGTCGATTAGAGGATAGAAGTTATCGAACGTAGAAGGATAGGCGGATGCCCTTTTCCCTGGCGTGATGACTACAGAGCCGATGTATTTGCCATCAATATCCGTTATTACATTCGGGCTTGCCTGGGGGTTTACGTCTTGGGCGTCGATTACTCGATGCGCCGGGAAGTAGCCGTAAATATTGGATACTGGCCCCCCGAGGTCAAGCGCTTTCTTTATGTTCAGGAGGAATTGCTTCGCGAAATCCAGAAGCTCGCCATCCTCTAAAATGGATGCCTTAATGAGGTCATCTCTGGTTTTCGTCCATTCGTCCGTTGGAGGGGCCCATTTGTCCGTCGGAGGAAAAGTGGAAATATTGTCTAAATCGTTACCGTTGGCCAGTCGTGAAATTGTTATTTCCGGGTAAATGAAGAAGACTTCGTGCCTGACTGGCCCTTTCCTGATCGTCCTTCCTGTCGTGGCGTCTTTTTTCCGTGTCCATTCGACTCGCGGATTGTCGATCTCTGTTGATGGGAAGGTGCTCTTGAAGGTGGCCCAGTCCATGTTTTTGATGTCGTCGATGGTTAAGGATTCGAGGGGGTTTTTCGAGGCGTGTTCAGAGCGGGGGGCTGCTGTGGTGCCGGGCAGGCCCCAGCTGCCGCTGGACGGCTCAGGTCCAAGGAGCCGGTTTGCCAGTTGTGTGTCCCATGTCTGGGGCAGCCGCTGTCCGGCCTGTGGCTGGTTCGCAGGGACTGTTTCGGCCGGGTTTTCGGCTTTCAGGAACTGCTCGTACGTGATCCCGGCAGGGCCGGGGTCATCGGAATCCTGACCGGGAGAGAGGGGAGCCTTCTCCGGGGCCGGGGAGTGGGCCTGTTGCCTATTCCGCTGCCGCCATTCTTTGAGGAATGGTTCCCGCTGCTCCTTGCGGAATTGTTCCCATTTCTCTTGTTCTTCTTCCGCTTTCCGTTGGGCCTGGTCGTCCGTCGATCTGGCGGTCCGGATATCCTGCTGCCAGAACGGCTGGGTCAGGCTCAGCCCCATACCGGCTGCGTAGTAGGCCTTGCCCAGGCGGCCGACGTGCTCGCCGGGGCCCTCGGCAGGAGGTCTCTGCCCCGACGCGGGCTCCGTCCCCCACTGAGGGAGCGGGTGTCGTGGGTCCAGGCCGAAATACTCGGCCACGAGCGGGTCCATCCACGCCCCGCTGCCGGCCATCGAGAGCCGACGTGCCTGAGCGCTGGCCCACTCTCCCCATCCCTGAGCCGCACGCCGCTGTGCGGCCCATTTGTTGAACTCAGGGTCTTCGCCCATGCGGGCTCTGTGGAGCCGCCACGCCAGCTCCTTCAGCGCATAGTCGCGCCGGCGCTCCTGCCCGCCCTGATTAGAGTGCGCTCGGCCCTGGCGGCGCGTGCCGGTGCCCTGGCGTCCTGGTGTGCTCTTCACAGAGCGGTGATCTGGCATTTTGGAGTGAGGCATGCCTCGACCTGCCTTTCGAGGGGAAAGGGACCCTGCTGGCTGACTATCGTGGCGTGACCTTTGGACGATCTGTTCCCGCACGCCTCGCATTTCCCGTGTGCGCCCGAACGCTCCGGCCGGGCCGGTGCTGGGGGGCCTGCGGCATTGATACCGACGGCAAGCCTGTTCGACTTTTGTCGTTCTGACCAACCGTCATGCCAAGTCTGCGCTGGCTGTGGCCCGTGTCTCCTGGACGGCGCGGATTTTCGGACGACTTGGCTATGTTCTCGCTGGGCACAGGTGCAATCCTCCATGATCGGAGTTACACCGTTTCTTGGCTCTGTCCCGTAGTCGGTGGTGACACCGAGTGGTCAGGGGAGGAGGATGCGGTGGCGGAGGAGATCGGATCCGGCGCGGCTGTGTATCTGTCTCATGATCCGCTTGGTGCGGGTGTTGACGTTTTCGGTGCGGCCGTTGTGAAACGGAAGGGTGAGGCCGGCGTTCGCGGCGGGCCGGTCGATCTCCGGGCTGTTGGTGGAACTGCGTAGGTGGGGCAGTCCGGCAGCGCGGGCGGACGCGATCCACTGGGTGAGTTGGATGTCGTTGCCCTCGGCGGGTCTCAGCAAGGTGGCGAAGCCGCGTACGAGTTCGGCGAGCGCGGTCATTTCCGGGCAGGCCGCGGTGGTCTTCTGCAGCAGGGTGGCGTCCTTCCGGCGAAGCTTCTCGGGATGGGTGAGCAGGAGCCGCGTGGCCTGGTGTGCGGTGGTCACCGGGCGATCATCCTCGGCGCGGCCCTGGTTGAGGTAGCGGACCAGCAGGTTGGTGCTGCCTGTGCAGCCCGACTCCCTGGTCTCTTGCAGGGGGTGGGTGACCGGCTCCGCCGGGTTGGCCTTGCGACGCTCGCGCTGGTGATCGCGGTGGGGGTCGACGAGGCCGGGGCGGTAATGGGGCGTGATGCGCAGGGCTTGGGGTTCGGGCATGCGGGCGTAGCGTTTGACGGTGTTCAGGGCCGGGTTCAGGCGGCGGGCGCAGTCGGGCAGGCCGGTGCCCTGCCCGAGGAGATCATGGATCTTGTTCCAGCGTTCGCGGGTGGTCTGCTCGCGCACCCCGCCGGGGCGCGGCGGGTTGATGGTGGCCCGGCAGCCGGTGTGCGCGCGGACTTCGAGCAGGACCTTGCCGCAGAGATTTCGCCGCAGGTGCCAGCGGTCGCTCACCTGCACCGGGGCGGGCAGGGCGCGACGGATGGCCTCGGCGTGGCTGGCCGGTCCGTCCCGGCAGACGACCTCGACACCTGGGTGTGTCCGCAGCCAGGACTCAAGGGTGGCCATCTCGCGGCCGGGCAGGACAGCGATGCGCCGGCCGGTTTCGGCATCCGTGATGATCGTCGCGTAGCGGTGGCGCCGCCGCAGGGTGAAATCATCCACGCCGGATCACCCTCGGCACAGGTCGCTCGGGCAGCGGCAGGCACTTCAGATAGCGCAGCGCGGTGCTGCGGGAGACCGGCATGGCCAGCAGGCCGGCCAGACGCGCAGCCGCACGGCCGCATAACTCCCGTGCCACCTGGGATATCTGGGCGGCCAGCCGAACCGTGCGGCGCTGATGACGTTCCACCAGTCCGGGGACCTGCTCGCGGAAGGTCTGCCGTCGACAGCCAACGACGGGACAGACCAGCCGCCGGACCTGCAGGTGCAGCACTACTGGCCGCCCATCGACAGGCAGGTCCCTCACCGTCCGCCCGTGGTACCCGTGCACCTTCGCCGTCGGCGTCCCGCACGCCGGGCACGGGACCGCGGCATCCCGAGTGCGGGCCATGACCACGACCGAGTCGCCGCCGTCCGCCACATCCTCGACGACCAACAGCGACAGCCCCGAAAACACCGCTCCCACCAAGGAGTTGACATCCATCACGAGATCACGATCAAGGACGGCTACCCGCCGTCACCACCAGCTACAGGACAGAGCCGAAGCCTTTACAGGTGGGCGAGATCGCTGCGCTGATCACCTCGGGTGCGGGAAAATCGGGCCGGGTGTCCCGGTCAGCCGATGGGCCTGCGATGCGAGCGAGCTCGTTTTACAGGATGGCGATGGGTGCCGACCAGGGGACCACGGATTGTTGTCAGGGCATCGGATCCCCGCTGCCAGAGCACGTGTGTCGGACTCCGCCATCTCCCTTGGCTCTTCCGGGGCACCCGCCGAGTACGGACGCACCACGCGGGAGGAGACCATGATGCCCCGGCTCCAGGACGTGAAGGACGAGGTCATCCATCTGCGGTCCGCGGGAGTGGACTTGGGCAAGCGGTTCCTGCCGGCCTGTGTCCGCGTTCCCTCGACGAAGCGGGCCGGCAGCTGGTCGCTGGAGACCGAGCGGTTCGGCACCACTACCGCCGAGGTGCGGCGCCTGCTGGCCTGGCTGCTCGAGCGCCGGGCCGAGGTGGTGGTCATGGAGGCAACCTCGGACTGCTGGCGCGGTGTGTACTACCTGCTGCAGCCGCATCTGAATCTGATGCTGGTCAACCCCGCCCACCTCAAGGGCATCCGTGGCCGCAAGAGCGATCCGGGCGACGCGGCCTTCCTTGCCCGCGCCGGCGCCTCTGGCATGGTGATGGCCTCCTTCGTGCCAGCCGTGACATCCGGGAACTGCGTGATCTCACCCGCCGCCGCACCGAGTTGGTCCGGGCAGCAGGCTGGGAGGCCCAGCGGCTGGAGAAGGAACTCGAGGACACCGGCATGAAGCTCTCCGCCGTCCTCAGCGACATCACCGGCGCCAGCGGCCGGGCGATCCTGGAATCCCTCATCTCGGGCGAACGCGATCCGGGCCGTCTGGCCGACCTCACCCGCGGCAAGGCCCGCAGCAAGATCCCCGCCCTCATCGATGCCCTGGACGGCGAGTTCACCGACCACCACGCCTTCATGGTCCGCCACTACCTCGACGAGATCGACCGCTGGAAGAACGTCATCGCCGACTTCGACGCCCGCATCGCCCAACTGCTGGCCGGCCACGAGCGAGACATGGAGATCCTGCAGACCATCCCGGGCATCGGCCGCCTCGGCTCAGAAATCATCATCGCCGAGACCGGCGGCGACATGGCGCAGTTTGCTTCCGCCCACCACTTGGCCTCCTGGATCGGGGTCTGCCCCGGCCAGAATGAGTCCGCCGGAATCAGCAAGTCCGGCCGCACCCGCCCCGGCAACACCAACCTCAAGCGCCTGCTCGGCGTCGCCGCCATGGCCGCGACCAGGGAAAAGGACTCCTACCTCGGAGTCTTCTTCCGCCGCCTGTCGGCCAGACGAGGCGGCAAACGCGCCCTCGTCGCGGTGATGCACAAACTCGTGATCGCCATTTGGCACGTCCTGCACGACCACGAGCCCTACCGAGATCTCGGAGCCGACCACTTCACCCGTCGCGATCCCGAACGCGCCATGCGCCGTATGACCAAGGAGGCCAACAGCCTCGGTCTGACCATCCGCTTCGAACCCATCACAGCAGGCTGACCTGCACGGTTGACTCTATTCTCGTGTCAGACCCGTTATTCTCAACCAGCCTGCTGTGTAACTAAGTGGCATTGCCCGTGAAATAGACAGCCAGATCCCTGTCCGAGAAGCGCGAGGCTCCTCATAGAGAGTCATGCCCCGGCAGGGGCTGTTTGGGTCGGTGCGCCGTACGGTCAGGAAGAGGTGGGCGGCGGTCACGAGGGTGGCGTGGCGGTGCCAGCCGTTCCAGCTGCGGCCTTCGAAGTGGTCCAGGCCCAGGGCGGTCTTCGCGCAGGTACACGAGTGTGAGCAGAGCCCGCTGGAAGCACCGCAGCTTCCGCCACGGCGAGTTGAGTTCACACCTTCGGGCGCAGATGAGCCACGAGACGTACTCGAGGACCTCGTGCGGAACATCGAGCATGGCACGATACGGGACCAACAGGGCTCCTGCGTCGGGACGTTGATGGGTGAGATCACCAACGGAACGACCGGGAGCCCTGCCACATCACGAGCCGCTCACCCGCACGCCCACATCACTCCTCAGACCAGAAGATGAGAAGAGTTCACTGAATCCGGAGTCCTGGTGACACTCGACCCCGGCGCCTGGATCGGAGACAAGGGATATGTCGGCAGAGGCATGCTCACTCCTATCAAGAAGCCCCGCACCGCGAACTGCTTGACTGGGAAAGGGAATTCCTTCCCAGGTCAATCAGCTTCGGTACGCCATCAAACGGGTCATCGCGAACTTCAAAACATGGAGGATTCTGCACTCCGACTACCGTCAGCCCATCGTAGCCTTCGCTCAGGCCATCTCCATCTCCATCGCACTCCACTTCTGTAAAATGACCTCCGAATAGCCCTCGTGGACAGTCAATTTCCAGATCGCTTATCTAAGTGGCATTGGGCTGAAGGGTGGAGATGTGCTGCTCGTGAAGGGTGGGGACAGGTCGGCGGGGAGAAATGGTGTGGCCATTGGGGAGGAGTTCTCCGGTGTCATCAAACAGTAAAATTCCGTTGCATAGCAGGTACCATCCCTGTTCTGTGTGATTGGCGATGATGCGGGCAGCCTCTCGGTCGCGGGCGGTGGCGGGTGGGCATTGAGGGGAATGGCGGCACATGACGGCCTCCGTGAGCGGCTATAAGGGTTTTCCATAACTACTGGTCACGGGCGAGATGATCTTTTTGTGGCTGGATTGACCACGACGTTTGAGTGATCCTCTTTCATCCTGTCTCTGGAGGGTTTGGGGCGTCCTGCGTTTCTCGGACAGGAGTTTTGCGGGATTCCCATGCTGTAGCCTGCACTCTTCGTACTCGGCGTGGACTTCTGCGGGGGTTCGGTAGCCGAGTGCGGAGTGGAGGCGTCTGTGATGGTAGAATATCTCGATGTATCGGATGGTCGCCCGGTGAGCATGTGCACGTGTCGGGAACGAAGTATCGGTGCACGAGCTCGTTCTTCAGGGCGCCGAAGAACGATTCGGCCATGGCGTTGTCCCAACAGACCCCGGTACGGTCGGCTGATGCCCTGAGTCCCAACGAACTGAGTTTCCCCCGGAGTTCCCGAGAAGTGTATTGACTGCCGCGATCCGAGTGGAATATGCAGCCGTCGGTGAGGTTGGTGTTCCGTGCCGCCATGTCGACCGCATCCGATATGAGCGAGGTCTTCATGTGGTCGGCCATCGCCCAGCCGGTCATGGCCTTGGTATGGCAGTCAATAACCGTCGTGAGATAGAGGAACCCGGCCCGGGTATGGATATACGTGATATCGCTGACCAGTTTGCGGCCGGGTGCGTCCGCGGTGGAGTCACGGGCCATCAGGTCGGGTGTGAAACGGTGCCGTGCCGTCGGTGACCGTGGTCAGCCGCCAGGGCCGTGGCCGGCACGGGACCAGGCCCAGCTCGCGCATCAGGGCGCGGACCAGCTCCGGTCCGGCCTGCACGGTCATCCTCTTCAGGGCGGCGTGGACACGCCGGCAGCCGTAGGTCTCGCGCGCGTCGGAGAAGACCTGGCAAATGATTTCCTTGAGTTCTGCACGGCGTCCCGCGGTGGCCAGCAGCGGCCGGGAACGCCAGTGGCAGAAACCCGACGTGGATACACCTGCCCAGGCGCACATCCGCCGCACGGGACAGGTACCGGACTCGCCGTCGATAAACTCGTACTTCTCCGTCACTGATATTTCTGGGCGAAGAAGGCCGCTGCTTTCCCCAGGAACTCGGTCTTCATCCGCAGTTCACGGTTCTCGCGTTCCAGCTCACGCAGGCGGGCACGTTCGCTGATGTTCAAGGGGCGGTTCCTCGCCGGCATGCTCCTGCCGGTACCGGCTGACCCAGGTGCCCAGAGTTCCCTCGTTCACCTGGATTTCCCGTGCGACCTCGGCTATCGCCCGGGACTCCACGACCACCATCTTCAGTGAGCTTCTTCAGTGTTGCCGCTCCAGGGTGAGGACGGCTTTGGCGATGGACGTCATGCGGTTGGGGCTGCATCGGGATCTGCGGAAGATCCGCCAGGACTTCAGGCGGGTGATGCCGCGTTCGACCGGTGCCCGTGCTGTGGCCAGGGCCCGGTTGACGGTTTTCTCGGTGGGGGTGAGTTCCTGCAGGGGTCTGCGTTTGATGCCCGTGGTCAGCCAGGGGCCGCCGCCCTGGTAGGCGAGATCGGCCAGGATCAGGATGGGGACGCCCTGGCGCTCGCAGATGCGGATGATCCAGTGAGTGCGGGCGGCGGTCAGGTCGTGGGTGCGGCCCGGCGGCGTGGGTGAAAGCCACAGCAGCCGGCCATCCGGATCGGTGACCACCTGCACGTTCACCGCGTGCCGGCGGTGCTTGTGGGAGTAGTCGGCTCGTCCGTCGCCGATCCGGTCGCACTCGGCGGGGGTGCCGTCCAGCAGGACGAAGTCGGGACCGGTCTCGCGCAGGACCTTCAGCAGTCCCGGTGCACGCTCGGCGAGCAGGTGGATGACCGTGCTGGTGTAGGCGTGGGCGGTGGGCTGGCTGATCCCGAACCCGGCAGCGATCTTCGCCAGGGTGGTGTGTTCGCGCAGGTACACCGGTGCCACCATCGCGCGCTGAGACGGGCGGAGCTTGCAGCGCCGGTCGCCCTCACGCGTGACGATCAGCATGGTGACCCACTCCACGAGTGCATGAGGCAGGTCGAGTGCGGCAGGATGGATGACCAACGAGGCCCCCGAGCAGCATGGTTGAGACGTCAGACATCTCGATCAACATCCCGGGGGCCTCGCTCGCTGCGCTATAGGCCGTCACCTGATCGGTGGCCAACTCAAAGAAGCTCAATGAGCCTCTTTCATCCTGAGTACGTGCAGGTCAGGAGTGTGTGGACGGCTTGGACGATGGTGTTGATGCGGCGGGTGGAGTATCTGGCCTGTCGGAGCAGTCGCCAGGTCTTCAGCTGGGTGAAGGCGCGTTCCCCAGGAGCCCGCAGCCGGGCGTGCTCGCGGTTGAATTGCTGGTAGTGCTCGGGTTGTTCACGGATTCCCTTGGAGGGGGTGCGGACGGTGGCGCCGGCTCCTTGGTAGGCGCGGTCGGCGAGGATGAGGATCTGCCGGGTGAGGCAGGCCTGGACGATGCCGTGGGCGCGGGCCGTGGTCAGGTCATGCGTGCGGCCGGGGGTGGCCCTGGAGAACCACAGGGGTGTGCCGTCCGGGCGGGCGATGACCTGCACGTTCATGCCGTGCTGCTTGTGCTTCATCGAGTAGTACGGCTTGTCCGCGGCGATGCGGTCGGTGGGGATCAGGGTGCCGTCAACGATGACGAAGTCGCCCTCGCCCAGCCCGGTCAGGGCCTCGTGCAGGCCCGGCGCCCAGGCGGCCAGGCGGCCAGGACGTCGAGAGTCTCGTCGACGTAGCGCCAGGCGGTTGCCTCGGACACTCCGAATCCGGCGCCGACCTGCCGGTAGGTCGCATTCTTGCGTAAGTGGGCCAGGGCGAGAAGGGCCTGTTGGAAGCAGCTCAACTCGCGCCAGGGGGAGCGCAGTTCACGTCTTCGGGCGTAGATGAGCCAGGCGACATGCCCAACCAGCTCGTACGGCACGTCGAGCGTGGAAGGATACGGAACCAACAGAGCCCCTCGGTTGCCGGTGTGATGAGTGAGATCACCACGCCAACGACCAGGGGCTCTGCCTCGTCACCACACCCCGCTGACCTGCCATTTCACCCTCCCGGAACAGGATGAAAGAGGTTCGCTGAGCGTTTTCCAAGCTGGCGGTGCTGGCGGCGAGTTGGACAGTCCTGCGCAACGACGAAGCTCCTGGCAGACGGGTTCTCGACCAAGATCACCCGTGTCCGCCAGGAGCTTCGGCTGCTTGTCTGCCCGTCGTCGATCGATCTGTCCACCCGCACCCTGCGGTTCCTGACCGGGCACCTGACCGCCAGGCGGCAGGAGACCGGCACGCGGTGGCGGCGGCTTCCCGCAGCACGACAGGCCCTGCTGGCCCTGGCCCACCTGCGGTGCGGTGGCACCTACGCCCCTCTCGCGACCGGTTTCGGCATCGGGATCACGACCGCCTTCCGCTACATACGCGAGGCCGTCGACGTCCTGGCCGCCCTCGCCCCGTCCCTGGCCGACGCGATGAAGACGATCCGGAAGAAGGCGTTCGTCATCCTCGACGGCACCCTGCTGCCCATCGACCGCACCGCCGCCGACACCCCGTACTACTCCGGGAAACACAAACGCCACGGCACGAACGTCCAGGTGCTCACCGATCCGTTCGGACGGCTGCTCCGGGCCTCACCGGCCCTGCCCGGCTCGACCCACGACCTGACCGCCGCACGACACCACGACACCACGGCATCATCGAAACCCTCGCCGAAACGGACCTCAAATGCTGGGCAGACAAGGCATACCAAGGCGCCGGCGGAACCATCCGAGTCCCGTTTCGCGGCCGCCGACTCAAGCAATGGAAGCGGCGCCACAACACCACCCACGCCAAGATCCGCGTAAGGTTGGAAAACGCTCACTGTCCGAGAACCTCGGGGCGGCTCGGAACTCCCCGAAAGCACCCCCGCGCTACCTAACACCCCGAACTGCGGTCGCGTCCAGAAAGTGGTGTAAAAGGCGACGAGCGTAGGTTTCGTACTGGACCGCCAAGTTCGTAGGGAAGGACCTATGCTCGTGCACGAGCGAGTATCGCCTACCGGGGCGTTCCGTGCCGGGATCGATGCCGTCTTCGCTGAGGGCCGGCCGCTGGCCGACTGCCTGGAGCAGGTGGCCCGGCCCGGCGCGAAGCTGATCATCCAGACGGCCCTGGCGGCTGAGGCGGGTGAGTTCCCCGGCCGCGCCCGGTACCAGCGCGCCGACACCGCTGCGGCCCAGGACGACGACGGCCGGGATGCGGCCGAGGACAGCCCCGTGGCGCCGGTGGTGCGGGCCGGGCACCGCCAACGCACCCCCGGGAGGCGGTCATCAAGACCACATCCGGGCCGGTCAAGGTCAAGAAGCCCGAGCTGCGCGGCACGAGCGAGAAGTTCGCCTCGCGTCTGTTCGGGACGACGGTGACCCGCACGAACGCGCTCGAGTCCCTCGTCATCGCCTCGTTCGTGCGCGGCCTGTCCACCCGCGACGTTCGGAACACCCCCGCCGAGGCATCGGGCCCGGATGCGGCGCTGTCGAAGTCCACGCTCTCCAGCATCTGCCAGGCGGTCCGCACCGAGTACGACGCCTGGCGCGAACGCGATCTGTCCGGCGTCACGCTGGACTGCTTGTTCATCGACGCCTCGCCCTTCCGCATGCACCCGAACGCTCCCGCGGAGCCGGTGCTCGCCGCCTGGGGCATCGACACCGGCGGCAGGCCCGTCCTCATCGGCCTGGAAGCCGCCGGCTCCCAATCCCACGACGCCTGGGCCGGCTTCCTCCAGGGACTCCTCGACCGCGGCCTCACCCCGCCGCTGCTGGTGATATCCGACGGCGGCAGCGCCCTCATCTCCGCCTGCGAGCCCGTCCTGGGCCGCAGCCCGCGCCAGCGGTGTCTGATACACCAATGCCGCAACGTCACCTCGAAGGCCAGCCGCCACGACCTCGAGCAGGTCAAGAAGGAGTTCTGGGAGAACTTCGATACCAGCGAGCTCAGTATCCCGCCTGGTCAGCGGCTCGTCGAGACCGTTCAGCGCCGCACCGACGCCTTCGCCGCGAAGTGGGAGAAGAGCTACCCCGCAGCCCTCAAGCCCCTTCTGGCAGACCGGAGTCCACTCACCGCCTCCCTGCGCTTCCCTGCCGAGCACCACAAGCGGATCCGCCACTCCAGCTTCATCCAGCGGACCTCCGGCAAGACCCGGCGCCGGGTCAAGGCCATCGGCCGCTTCCCCGGCGAGACCTCCTGCGTCAGCCTGGCCTTCGCCGTCCCGTCCCGCACCGCGACCGGATGGCACGGCTTCACCACCACCCCCACCGGCCCGCGCCAACTCGAACGCATACGCCGCGACCTGCTCCACCCCACCGAGACAGAAGTGATCCACCTCGCACCCCCGGCCCGCGTGTCCCTCACCAAGGCCGCATCACATCAACCCCACGGAACCCCTCGTCGAGCCTTTTACACCGCACCGAAGACGCGACCCGAACAGCAGCGCCAGTTGATCCGTTACACCACAACAAGGACACCGTTGGCGAATTCGGCGGTGTCTCATGCGGGGCGAAGGCGCGTGAAGCGTGAGGTTCGGGTCTTGGCGAGTGGGGTCTGGGTCAGCCAGGCGTCCGTGCGGATGAGGTTGAGGGCGGTGGCGGTGAGTACGTGCTGGAGGCGGGTCTTGTGCAGGCCGGTGAAGCGGCTTCTGCGCAGGCCGCAGCGGCGTAACCCCTGGGCGAGGGTGCCTTCGACGCCGGCTCGGGTGGCTTAGTGGCTCCGCCACTGGTCGGTTTCCTGGAGCTGTCGCCTGGCGCGGATCGCTTCGTGTTCCTCGCGCGGGGCCAGGGAGAGTTTGCGTGGCTCGGTCTTCGAGCGGGTGCATTTCGACCGTACCGGGCAGGCGGCGCAGTCGTGGCGGGCGAAGAACACGTCGGACTGCCAGTAGCCGGGCCGCTGCTGGTGGGGTTTCCAGCGGACGCTGCGGTGCCCTTGCGGGCAGACGGCCGTGCGGGTGTCCCAGTCGATGAGGAAGCCGTCGATGGAGAAGCCCTCGTTGGCCCTGCCCTGCCAGGTGATGTCGTGGCGGATCGGGCCGGTCAGTTCCACGCCGTGGCTGGAGACGCTGGTGGCCGACGAAGTGCTCCCCGGCCAGCAGTCCGGCCCCATCGAGAGTGGCGTGAACCGACTCGGTCACCTCGACATCGGTGACGGTGGCCTCGGTCGTAACGACATGCGTGATCAGGTGCGGGGAGTGCGCGTCGCAGGTCTCGGTCAGATGGACCTTGTAGCCGGTCCATTCGGTGGCGTTCTTGACGCAGTAGCGGGCCTCGCCGTCGTAGGGGGACTCGATGCGGTCATGGGAGGGCGGCATGTCCTTCGGGGCGCGCATCCGCACCCGGTCCTGCGTGATGAAGAACTCCTGGACCCAGTAGCGACGCAGGGCCTCAACGGCCGGGATCTGCCGCAGCCACGACGGGGCGCCGGGATCGTGGATCGCGGTCAGCAGCCGGATGCCGTCCTGGCCGGTCTGCTCCATGTACTGCGTGCGCGGGCCCTCGCCGCGAGGCAGGCGATAGTCCTCGATGCGCCGCTGGTAGCGGTCGAACCAGTCGGCCGGCGCAGTCCCCAGCAGCCAGTCGGGAGCCGCGGCGGCCAGCGCGTTCAGGGCGGCGCGCAGGTGTTCCGCGGTGTTCTCCAGGCGGTTCAGCCGTCGCACCGCAGCCAGGACATGCGTGGAATCGGTGCGCTGGCCGCCGGGGCGCGGCAGCAGACCGGCCTCCCGCAGCCGGTCCAGGACCAGGTCCAGCACCCGCTGTGGTACCCGGTCATTCACCAGACGGTCCCGGAACTCGCTCAGCACGGAATGGTCGAATCCGGGATCGGTCAGTTCCAGCCCCAGAAGAAACTTCCAGTCGATGCGTCCACGCAGGGCAGCCGCCGCCTGGCGGTCCGACAGGCCCTCCGCGAACTGGAGCACCGAAACGATCGCCAACTGGTGGGGCGGCCAGGCGGGTCGACCTCGCTGCGGGAACAGATCCACGAAGTCCTTGTCGGCGAACAGCGGCCCGAGCGCCTCCCGGATCCGCATGCACAGACAGCCCTTCGGGAACGCTAGCCGGGCCACCTCGGCGGTCCGGGCCGGAACCTCGCCCGGCAGACGTGGACGCAGCGACACGTTGATCACCTCACGCTCGCGCCCCCACGCCGCTCCGGCCATCATCCCGCCACGACAACAGCACGTGAAGGCCGCCGCTGAATTCACCAACGGTGTCCAACAAGGGGCACGATCTGACCGAGCCCGGAAGGAACGGAAGCACCGCGTCGATCAGCGGCTACGAAATTCTTGGAAGAGCCGAACGATTTACAGCCCCCATCATGAGCCTCGACTAGACCGGGCAGGGACGCAGACGCTGGTCACAACGCTGGAACGCGGCCCTGTACGCCTTCGAGATCACCTTTGGCGGACGGCTCTCCGACGCCCGCCGCTGAACCCTCAACAACCCCAGAAGTATCGGGCAGACGTCCGAGTTTGGTGTATTCGCGGTGTACGGCTTGGAGGAGGGTGTGGGTGGTGATGGGTTGGTTGGTTTCGGCTGCGTGGTAGGCGGCGGTCGTGGTGCAGCATCGGATGTCGCCGCCGGTGAGGTCGTCGAAGGTGCGGGCGAGGTGGTCGAGGTCGAGGTCGTCGGCACGGGGCGTGTGGGGACCCAGGCAGTGGTTCCAGAGGCTGTGTCGTAGGCGTTCGTCGGGTTTGGGGAAGTGGGCGATGAGGTCGAATCGGCGGATGAAGGCCTGATCGATGTTGGTGAAGAGGTTTGTGGCCAGGATGGTGATGCCGTTGTGCTGTTCGAGGCGTTGGAGCAGGTAGGAGGTTTCGATGTTGGCGTAGCGGTCGTGGGCGTCTTTGGTTTCGGAGCGTTTACCGAAGAGAGCGTCGGCTTCGTCAAAGAACAAGATGGCGTTGGCGTGTTGTGCTGCGGTGAAGAGGCGTTCGAGGTTCTTTTCTGTTTCGCCGATGTATTTGTCGACGACGGTCGCGAGGTTGATGACGTAGAGGTCCAGGCCGATGTCTGCGGCCACGACTTCGGCTGCCAGGGTCTTGCCGGTGCCCGATTCTCCGGTGAACAGGGCACAGACGCCGTGTCCGCGTCCGTTACCGGGGCGCAGGCGCCAGGTGTCCAGGACGTGTTCGCGGAAGCGGGCGCGGCGGGACAGGTCGTGCAGTTGGGTGAGGACGGTGTCGGGGACGACCAGGTCGTTCCAGGTGACGTCGGGCTGGATGTGGCGGGCGAGTGGGGTGAGGTGGCCGGTGTACTGGCGTCGTGCTGCTTGCTGCAGCAGGCGGGTATCCAGGGGGATGCGGTGGGTTTCGGCATGCCTGCGGGCGCTGTCCAGGGCCTGGGTGATGTCGTCGGGGCCCAGGTTGTAGGGGGTCATGGCCTGGGCAGCTGCTGCGGGTTCTAGCAGGGGTGGGGTGGTGTTGGTGAGAGCGTGCAGCCATGCCGCGGCACGCTCTTCCGGTGCCCATGGGGGGGGAGTCATCTCCTGGACGGGGTGGGTGCCCCACTGGTGCCAGGGTATGGTCCCGGTCAGTACGAGTGGGGTGTGGGGGGCGCATAGCTGTACTAGGAGCGGTAGCAGTGTTGCCGCGTTGTGTCCGAGGGCGTCGATGGGGCCGATGCGCAGTCCGAGGTCGTGAAGCCTGGCCTCGCGCACTACGGCGGTGAGTGCTGCGGTGGGATCGTCTGCTTGGGCCAGCAGGTGCAGGTCGACGGCTAGTGGTGTCTCTGTGGTGAGTGTTCTGAGTGCTTGGTCGGCGGTGATGGTGCCCGCCTGGTTTGTGTTCTGTCCTCGCAGGTAGACCGCCTGCGCTCTGGTCAGCGCCGCCTGGAGGCGGTTGGCATGTTCACGCAGCGCCGGGGTTCCGAGGGGGTAGAGGGAGGCAGAGGAGGTGAAGGGCGCTAGTGCCGGATCGGGGGTGTCTGGTGCCAGGAGGTGGGCCACAACGCGGTCTGCTGCCTTAAGAGGGCGGTTAAGGAAGGGATGTTCGTTGTCGGTGAGTTGCCACAGGCCGTAGCGTGCTGCGGGGCCGGTGGTGAGTAATGACCATGCCGGTGTGCTGATGGTCGGCTGGCCGGCCAGGTACAGGGCGGTGTGGGCAGTGGGGTGGCCCAGGGCCGGATCATGGTTGAGGTAGCCGTAGAGCCGGGCGAACCGGCGGTCCAGATGTGGTGCGAGCGCGACCAGCAGAATCTCGGTTTCGTGCTCGGACAGCGTAAAGGCATGGGTCAGGTCACGCAGAGGCAGCCGGTGTCCGGTGTCCTCGGCTGCATCGGCGGCCTCTTCGATGTCCTGCAGCATTCGTTGCTCAAGCGGGTCTGGGGCCAGGGAGGCGGGACAAGGCTCGTGCAGCAGACGCACGGCTTCCTGCTGGGACAACTGCATCTGCCCCCAGAGGCTGGCCACGGCATCCTGGGCCTCGGCGGCCGATGAAGTGACCGCGCGGCGGATGCGGTGCTCCAGTACCGTCAGATGTCGCTGCAGATACCATCTTCCGGCACTCGCCGTGTCGAGGTCGGTCGCCAGTGGGGGAGCGGCTGTAGTCCCTGGTTCAGTGGATGTCATGAGCTCACCTGGCTGTTGTCACTACGGCGCTTGGTGTTTGCAGTGGCTTGAGCATTGGCCGTAGGGGTAGTAGAGGTGTTCACGCCGTCGGGGGTGACGCGGGCAGCGGTGATCTGATCATGCTCGAAGGTGGACATCGGCGTGGTGATGGTGACGTTCAGCAGGGGAGACAGCGGGCTTCCGAAAGTGCTCCAGAGTTCAGAGAGGAGGCCGTCTTCGATGGGTGGACGGCCCACTTCCAATTCAGCGTTCGGGTACGGTAAGCCCGCCGTCGTCAAGGGGAGCGTGCGTGTCAGTGCCAGTCGGCAGTATGCAGCAGACAGGAGCCGATGTGCTGTCGGAATATCGCGCGCCCAGGTGGTGATCATGTAGGACAGGCGCAGATAGCGAGATGGTGCATGCGTGGCTGTTGTGTAGGGCTTGCCGGTGGGCCACTTCTCCGGTGGGGTGCCGTTCACAGGAATGCGGCCTGCGGCCCGGCGTGAAGAATCTTCTCGTACGTCGTAGAGGTATGCGTTCACGATTGGCATGACCGGATCGGAAACGTTCGCATTAGTTGGTGGATCAAATGTCACTTGGACAGTACGTGATCCAGTGGCGTCGTTCAGGATCTCTCGCAGTTGTGCGTCGATGGTGTCGATCATCGTGGCCCTTTCAGCCTTCCAGAGGAGGATAGCGGCGAGTGCTGGGGAATCAGGGGTGTTTCCGCGATACCCCCCCAGATTGAAGGTGGATCTGTCGCACCGTGCTCTCCAGCCGCGAGCCCTCAGGGTTGGCCGGAGCCCAGTGTGCCGGAGTCTGCTGCAGCCGCTGTAGGCTCCACTCAGTTCTCAGCAGCAGGCTCGGCGGGGGCCCGGGTGGGGAGTGCGAGAACAGTGTGGGTCGTGGCATGGGAAACACCACCTGCAAACAAGTTCCTGGAAAGCGTGGGGTGGCTTGCCTGGTTCATCCGGCCGCAGTCCCCTGTACTGCGACCCTTATTATGGAGTGTTGAACTTCCACTTCTGCTGGTTTTGGTTTTCCCAGGTGGCCAGTGTGAGTTGGCCGTCATTGTCTGCGGGAAGGGTAAGGACGCCGCCTTTAGGATGCAGGAGGCGGTATACATCGTCGCCGCAGGGTTCGATTGACCACAGTGTGAGGGTGGACTGAACGGTGATCTTCGATGGATCAGCACCGTCTAGGCTGAGATAGGCGGTGCCGGCGAGGCCGCTCTTAATGGAGTAGAGACTGCCGGATTTCGCCTCAATGGTCCACCGCTGATTTTCTCCCGTGCCGCGGCGGTAACTGATGGTCCTGCTGCCTGGATTTGCGTTGCTATCCGCCTGATCGATGGCACGGTTGGGGAACGCGACGTTGGTGATGATGTACTTTCCCGCCGCAGGTAGCGAGGAAAGCCCAGTGAGCTGCAGTATTTCTCCGGAGGGTGAGGTGATGGTGTAGGACGGCTTCCCAGGGTAGGCGGGACTGGCCCAGGTAAGGGTAAGACTCGTCAACTTTTGTGTTTCCGGATGGGTGAACGTGCAGTTTGCTGTAGCGGAGGATTCCTGGGAAGAGGCAGTGACAGTCCAGAGGTACTTCTGTGATGTGCTGTTCGCCGCAACAGAGGTGGAGGGTTTCCCGTCGAGCGTGGCGTTGACGGCTGTGCCCGGAACCGTGACGGCGAGCGAGCTGGCGAGTCCGTTCTGGTAGGTAAGGGAGATGGACCGGTGCTTTTCGTTCCTCAGGTGGAGGTACAACGTTGCCTGAGGGCCGCCACCTGACTGGCCGGCCGGGTATTTCAGGGCCGAGGCCGGGTTGGAAATCCCCGATCCGTTCGAGGTGGTAAGGAAAACAGCGCTGAGGGGGCTCGCTGCATTCCGATCCAGGGAGTATGTGACGGAGCCGTCGTTGGCCATTTCCCAACGGATGGTGAGGGTCCCCTGCCCGGGGTCCGGAGGAGTGAAGGCCATGCTGCCAGACATGGGGATCGCCTGTGATCCCTGGCTGTACTGGACGCGGGTATATTCTGAGCCAGATGCTTTTAGCGGAATGTCATGGACGGTTCCGGTGCAGTTGGTCAGCGACTGCGTAGCGCTCCAGGCATCGTACGACTGGTCTGCGATATAGAAGGTGATGGTCCGGGCCACAATCTTGAGGGGAGTTGAGGCGGCGGCAAGTTGGCTCCCGCCCTTGCCCATCAGTTTGACTTGATATTCACCGGGGGGCAGGTTGCCCTGAAGCGTTACGGTTGAGTGGGCTGCAGGGGCTTTTGCGGAGCTTTTCATGACCCCGTTCTGCCAGATTGTCATAAGGTTGTCGCTGCTGCTGTAGCCCTCTGGATTTCCGCCGAATCTGCTGGCGTACTCGATCTGTATGTCATCGCCGTATGTGGGGGGTGACGCGGGGAGCCTGATGTAGTCTTTCTCAGTTACCGCCGCGTTGACCAAGAAAGTCTTGGGGGCGGCGAGTTGTGCCACCGGCGAGTTCCGTGCGAAGAAATATACGGTGTATTTGCCTGGCGCGTATGTATGACTGAGGGTGACAGGCGAGTTGTTGCCGAGGTATTCTTTTTCTATCTCTTTCCCTTCGGGGCTGAGGTCACCTTGTCGTATGCAGTAGTAGTTCTTGAGGTGCGGAAAGTTTGTAGTGAATGAGATCTGGGCATTGGCAGCATCAGTGATGTCGTTTGGTTTGGTAATCTGGATTCCCTCGGGGAGCGGGGAAAGCATGGCATGGAAGTATTGCGGATCTGCGAGGTTCCCGCCGCTGCTCCCTGTGAAGTAGACGCAGTAGTCTCCCGGTGTTTTGAACTCATCTCCAGACAGGTTCAGCGTTCCGGTTTTATTCGGGGCGTCCTTGAATGCTTTGGCTCCCCAGGTTTCTCTATTGGTGTTGATGAGGGGCTTATTGTTGGAGGTGCCAGGGGTATGTTCGAATACGGCGACGATGTTCTTGCCAGCCGGGTCATACGGTGTCGCGTACGTCACCTTTGTGGCGCTGCCCTGGATCGGGTTGAGGGATAGGGAGCCGGGACGAGCGGGGTCCATGGCTACGGTGAAGCGAACAGGAGGGGCCAGCCATGCCGTGCTGCTTCCCGCTGTCCAGTAGGCGGTGTATCCACCGGGGGGCTGTGCTGATGCCGGATAGTTCGCCGTCGTGCTGGACACTGGTTCTGTCCAGACGGCTCTGATGCCGGTGGGCAGGGTGTCGGGGGAGGGGATGTCCTGCCCGGGATAGATGTGCAGACGTCCGTCGGGCCGCTGGTGGTGAGGGTTCGAGGGCTGGGTGAGGCGAAAGAGGGGAGCGGAGTGTGCGGGGAGCGATCCCGCAGTCGCATTCGTGAGCGAGAGGGTGCCGTAGTCGCTGTTCTGGAGAGTGACGGTGAAGTGATTGGGCGTGGCGAGCCAGGCGGCGTGCCCGCGTGCCACGAGGCATGCGGTCCAGTCACCGGGCGGCAGGCCGGGCACGGCAGCGGTCACCGACCCGGTTTCCTGCGTCCCTGGCGCGAGAAGCGGAAGGGGGGCGAGGGCGCTTGCTTGTGCGCCGGGGGTCTGCTCCTGCGGTCCGTTTCCCTGGTACAGGACGACGGCCGCGCCCTGCTGCCATTCCTTCTTTACTCTCCATGTGAAGCCGATGGCCTGGCCGGACACCGGTGTCCCGTCAGGGGCGACTTTTCCGGTATCGCGGCTGTTTGCGGGGAGGAGGGCGGTGAACTCTGCGGGATTGGCGAACCAGGCGCCGAAGGCAGGGTCCCCGTAGTAGAGGGTGTACACACCAGGAGTGCTGATTTTCTCTTTCGCTATCGTGACGGAGCCGCTGGAATTGCTGGCCTCGACTTGGTGCAGCGGTGCGGCCAGGGTTCTGCGGTTGTCGTATTCGACTGCCGGAGCTGCGTAGAGGGAGATCTCTCCCCCTTGGGAATAGGTGCGTGAGTAGTAGGACACGGGGAGCGGTTGGTTGATCGTTACGAGATCGCTGACGATAATGGCGCCGCCGCCCCTCTGCGGGGTAGAAGTTCGGATAGGGAGCCCTGGCCACAGCTCATGAATGAAATGGGTTTGCACATAGCGGAATTGGTGGATCTCGGCGCACCGGGGTCCTGCCAGCAGATAGTGAACTCCCTCTCGTTCCGGGTCCTCGACGACGGCGTCGAAGCCCTGGTGGAACTCGGACGGCAGTTCGGCATAGAGCTGATTGACATCCTTGGCTGCTGTGCTAGGGGCTTCGAAGGCGGAGGGATAGTGCCTGTATGTGTTCTTGCTGAATACATACAGCCCTTTGTGTTCCCCCGTCGGAACCGACAGGATGTCGTCCACAACTGCGGTACCCCACTGCGGGAGGACCGTACCGAGAGAGTAGACGCAGGTGAACGCGTGACCGGTGCCGTCCCAGTGGGCAACCTGGGCTCCACTCACCAGCAGGAAGCAATTTCTGTCGGCACTGTAGGCGGCGGCATCGATCGAGCCCTGGAGAAAGGAGCTGAAGGCAGTCGGCCCCAGTCCTTTCCAGCGGTGCTCCAGGCGCGAGGGGCCGGGGACGGGCCGCCGGGCAGTGAGGTCGTATCCCACGGTGGGGTCGACTGCCGTGTTGCTCTGTGCCAGCCCGCCAGGCTCCACGCCGGGACGGTAGAAGAACACCGTGCGGGCTCCGCCGGAGACGCTCTGGAACCGGGCGGGGAGAGTCAACGCGGCGGTCGGCGCGTCACCGTCGGCCAGCAGCGTGGTGAACGGGATAGCCGCAGGGCAGTTGGCCTCAGCCACCGCCCGCAACTGACCGCGGGCGGTGTAGTGATCGAGAGCTTCCGACGGCGGCCAGGCCAGCGCCACGGTCACACCAGCATGTGCGGGGACGCCATGAGTCAACTCCTCAGCCAGTTCCCTGGCCGTCTTGACCCAGCCCGGATCGGACACCGACAGCTCCCACCCCAGCAGCGCGGCATGGTGCCGCAGCGCGGCGGGGGTGCCGCGCTCGGTGGCCAGAGCCATAGCACTCGCGATGGCGGCCCGCTGCGGGCCCTCGCCCCACGGAGACAGCCGTGGGGCGTCACAGACCTGGGCCAGCCAGCTCAGCCACGGGGTATCGGTGCGCCAGGGATCCAGCACACGCGGGAGGTCTGCCAGCGCGCTGTGGAAGGGCTCCAGGAGGCGGCCGACGGCCTCAGCGAATTGCCGCATCATGGGATCCCGCGCGAGCACGGAGGGCAACGCGGGCCGGGTCGACGGAGAGGGAAGATCAGGTTGGTCGGTCATGGCAGTCTCATTCGCAGCGTCGGGGGAGGGGCGCAGGACGTGGTGTGGCCGTAATAGAGGAGGACGCACTGGGAGCTCCGGGGCGTGTACACACCGCCCCGCGCGGGGCACCACGTGCGGGGAAGGGGCTCCAGGCACGCGGTCGCCGGTCACCTCATGCTGATCACCGCTACGGAAGCGGTCCGGGCAGAACGAGCCAGGCCCAGCGGGTTTCCCACCGTGCCGTGGCCCTGTCCAGCGGGTCCGGCGGGCGGATCTCTCTGATGACGCAGATGCGTTACGGGCCGGGTCAGCCGGTGAAGGTGGCAGCTAGCTGACCGTCGGAGTCAAGGCAGATGACGGTGTGGCGGCCCGAGTACACCAGGCCGTGGGCGTCGACGGTGACAGACACCGCAGTCTCCAGATGAGTCTCGCCCGGAGGCTGGAAGGCGGCTGATTCCACGGCCTCCAGATCAGTAAGGTCGGCCAGGGCCTGGTGGATGTCGCCCGTGTCGGGACAGCGCCCTATGGGCCATCCCCGGCTGTGCGGACCTGCGCCGGGCAGAGGGCAGAAATAGCGGTGCAGAGCTGCGGCAGCGGCACGGGCCAGGTTCTGGCAGTCCTGCGGGGAGCTCCACGGGCGAGCACGGACGGTTACGGTGGCACAGACCTCGGACATGGGGAAGTCAACGAACTCCAGGCCCGTTCCGGCGGGCAGGCGCGGGCCGAGGCCGGTGCGCACAGTAGCCTGGATATCGGCTGTGGGCAGGAGCTCGGCGGGAGTAAGCCGGCCCTGGCCGTCGGGTTGCGCGAAGGGCAGCAGAGACAGCCGCAGGAGCGGCATGGTGTCGCCGGGGCGCGGGGGCTGGCAGTGGGCGGCGGCGATACCAAAGCCTCCCGCTGTGACCAGCCCTTCGATTTCGAGTGCCGTGGCCGCGGAGGCGGTGATGCCCGACAGCGTGTTGTACGAAGCACTGGGCTGGGGATCGGTGCCACCGGTTGCGTCCTGGGGATTGGTCACGGCAGAGATCTCGGCCCGGGGATGGTCCAGGATGACGATCGCACCTGCGGCGACATTGCCAGCGGCTCCCCCGCCGCTGTGATACGAGGGGATCCGCAAGAGGCTGTCGGCTGAGGGGAGCGCGCCACGCAGCGGGTCAGGGCTGAACCGTATGCGGTTGGCCACGGGGTCCACCGTGAAGTGACGGTCGCGGGCCGTGGAGTTGGCAAAGGAGTCCACCATCGTCCATACCTGAGTGCGGGTGCCACGGACCGCCTCGAGACGGGGACGCATGTGTGTGGTGGAGATCTGATGTCTCAGCTCAAAACTCTGCCCGGCAGACCCGTCGGAATGGCCCAGGTACTCGTCGGGGATGACCTCGCCCTGGACCGCAGTCACGTCGCCGCACACCTGAAGATCCACCGTGTCGGCGACCAGCGTGAGCGAACCGCCCGGCGCGGGACGGCATCGCAAGAGCCCCACGCCCTGCCGCTCAGGCTGCGTTCCCGTGGCAGGAAAGACGCTGGCGGTGTGCGAGCCGGGGACCAGGACATGAAAGCGGGGGGCCTGGGAGGGCAGGGACACAGGGACACTGGCCCCGCAGGGCACCCAGCCCTCGCGCTCCCAGGCCTCCCAGCGCAGACCGTCCAACGGGACTGACGGATGGAAAGGCAGGGACAGCACGCAGGTCATCTCGGGCAGGGGGCGGGAGAGCACCAGCAGGATGCACTCATCCGGGCCTGCGACGGCACCCTGCGCCAGAGGGGCCAGGGGGACTGCGGCACCGGTGGCATGTGAGGTGGCAGGGAGGACACCGGCTGTCACCAGAGTTCCGGAGTAGAGGGTAGCGTCCCTGAGCGTGGTGAAGCTCTGGCGGGGTTCGCCTCCGCTGGGCGCTGTGGAGAACGAGGTACCGGCCGGGACGATGACCTGCTGATCCAGCGAGGGAGCCAGCTCTACTGCCATCGTCACACGGGCCGGCGAACCCAGCGGCGGATCCAGCCCCAGCCGCCGTGCCACGGCCTGCAGGCCGTGCTCGGCCAACCGGTTGAAGCGCTCTGCCAGCGGGGTGAGCATCTGAGTGAAGACGAGGGGAAAGGGAGGACCGGCGGTGCCGGGTGTGACCGGGGTAACCAGGTCGGGGGGGCGCTGTCTGTCCATCGGCCCCGCAGCGGGAAGAACGGTGCTGGTGTCGGGCATAGGAATGCACTTTCTGGTGAAATTCAACCTCGGCAGCGGGCAGCTGTAGATGATGCTCGGGTCATGTCACGAGTTCCGCGGTGACGTTGTTCCATCGCTGGTGGGATTCGCGGGCTTGGTATTGGTGGCGGCATCGTCAGGCGGTCCAGTGCAGCAGGTGCTCCAGGCTGCGGACGGGGGCAGGCAGGGCCGTGAGCCGCAGCCAGCGCAGCAGTTCCGGGACGGTGACTGGGATCATCGCGGTGTCGCGGCTGTGTCCTGCAGTGCGGGTGACGGCTGTCACCAGGGCCGTGAGGGTGTACGCGACGATGCTGATCAGGCTCCAGTGCATCCAGGAGTTCCAGCAGGTCACCTGGCCCTGGTCGAGGCTGGCGACGGCCTTGGCGGTCTCGAAGGCCTCCTCGGTCCGCCACCTGCTGGAGACGACATGCACCAGGGTGGCCAGGGTGACGGGACGGCTGGAGTGGCAGTGGCAATAGGAGAGTTCGCCGGGTAGCGGTGACGGCGGACGAGGATCACCGACTCGCCGTGGTCCGGCTTGCCGCTGGTGGGGGCGTCGTCGTTCTTTACGCTGATGCAGGCCCAGTCGTAGTGCCGGTCGCCCTTGGTGCCCGACCCGGTGCGCACGCGCTGCCAGGCCGCCTTCGGCACCAGGGTGGTGACCGCGACACGGTTCCCGTCGTCGGTGGTGACGGTGTGAGTGGTGCGTACGCCGACGGCGTAGTCGTAGCCGAGCTCGCGCAGACGGCGCCGCAGCGCCTGGCCCCCGTAGACCTCGTCCGCGGCCACCCAGCGGGCCCGGCAGCCCAGCCGTCGCAGCCGGGTCAGCATCCTGGCGGCCAGTTCGGGCTTGGTGGTGAAGGCCGTCTCGTCGGGGACGCCGGTCAGTTCGCGGTGCTCGTCGCCGGCGGCCCAGGCCGGGGGGAAGGTAGAGCTCGCGGTCGAGCAGGGCATGCCCGTCGGCGGCGGCCAGGGACAGGTGCACGGCGACCTGGCATCTACGAAACTCGGGGCAGCTCATACTGCTTACGCTATGTGGCGGGAACCCATCGATACCTGGATCCCGTGTACACCTTGTTGTCGCTATCAGCGGAGCTGACGCAGTAGAAGGTATCGCCGTACACTGCCAAGGCCCTGAAGCCTTCGGGGCCGTCGGTGGTAGTGATTTCCGTGAAGTTGATCGTGCCGGTTCCGATCTTACCCATGTACACCTTCCTATCGGCGGTGCGTCTGACGGCGTAGAGATCCTCGCCCATCGCCGTCAAAGCGTTGAACCACCCCGCAGGTTTGGAGATGGGGGTCTTCACGAGTCGGATCGTGTTGGTGCCGTCCACACCCCCTGTGTACACGGCGTTTTCCTCGGTAGCGCCGTTGATGAAGTAGAGGGTAGCGTCGCGCATGGTCACGGCCACGCCAGCGAAGTACTTCGGGTCGCCGGCGGTGGGTATCGGCGTAAATCGGATCGTCTCGTTGTTACTCACAGTCCCCACGTACAGGCTGCTGTCGACCTTGGAGTTGGTGCAGTAGAGGGTGTTTCCGCGCAGGGCCAAGCCGGAGAAGACCTGCGGGCCGTTCTCAGTGGAGACCCGCGAGAGTTGGATCGTGCTATTGCCATTCACACGCCCCCTGTACACGTAGTTGTCAATGCGGCTGGTGCAGAAGAGGTCATTTCCGTACACGGCCAATTCGCCGAAGGCATCCGGGCCGCCGTCGGTAGAGATCGGCGTGAGCCGTACAGAGCTTTGGAGGCCGCGGGTGATGGTAACGGGGGCGGGAGTGGCAGAGTAGTTGCCGTTTTTGGTGGCGCGGAGCGTGACACAGTAGCTGCCGGTTGGGAGGTTAGGGATGGAGGCTTGAGTCGTCTTGGGATGGACCAACTGTGTCTGCCTGCGCGCGCCAGAGGTGTAGTCCAGTTCGTAGCTGGTCTGATCGTCGACGCCCTCCGGGGCCGTCCAGGACATGGACTGCCTTTCTTCGTCTAGTCTGAGGTTTGTCGGGGCGTTGACCTTGCCGCCTTCGAGGATGATCCGGATGTCGCCGGGGTTGGAGGTGTCCAGTGTGGAGGAGAAGGTGAGGGGCGTTTCGGAACCTGTGGGCATAATGCTGTCCTTGAAGTGTGGGGGCCTGCTGGGGTGTCCGCGGGGTCGGGTCGTCGGCCGAAGCATTCGAAGGGGCGGACGTAAGCCTTGGCGAGGGTGACAGCCGTTGGCCGTGGATCTCCTCGGCGGTACGGAAGTGCACGGTGGTCGGCATGCGCCAGCCGATGCTCGAATGTCGGCGTTCATGGCTGCAGCGGTGAACGCGTCGAACCAGTCGCGGGTGTGGGCCAGCGATTTGAATGGTTCGGGGTGGTCCGACATGGGCTTTGTGTTTTTCTGGCTGCCGCCTGATGGCTTATTTCACGCGGGGGAGCGTAGCCTGTGCTGGTTGGTAAGGACTTCGTTCGACGGGTCGGTATTTCCATGCCCGAGTGAAGGCGATGGTCATTGTAGCCAGAATCTGATGTATTTCATGTGATGCCTTGTCGGGCTATTTTGCAGGCCAGGTAATCCTCTGGGAAACTCTCTCATTCTTGAGGGAGTTAAAGAAGTGTTTTGCTGTCGCGATATCGAAACAGATTTCCGTGCGCCTGCAAGGATCTCCGCAGCCCGAGCTGTTGCAGGGAGCTCCGTGAATTCGGTGGACGTCTATTTGCTGTCGCGATGAGGTTTGTGGAGCGTGTCGTGCACCGTGGGCAGGATCCCTTCAGGACCAGCTGGAACCGGCTTTGACCGTGGCCTGGGTCGGGACGGTAAGGGTGATCGTGATGTTGTCCTTATTGCGAGTCCAGGTGAGGGTGAGCTGTCCCGTCGTGTCGGAATTCAGTGTGTAGGCGTAGGTTGCGGAGCCAGTGAATGGCTGTGCCTGGTTCGTGGCGACGGTGGTGAAGGATGCGGTGTCGGCGGTGACGATCAGGGGAGGTTCGGGTTTCCACAGTGCATTGGTCGGGGCACTGAGCGATGCGCGGGTCAGGTTGGATGGCAGCCTGTTATCCAGGTGGACGGTTACATGCTGGTGCAGGGGATCCTTGAGCGTGATCTTCGCCGTGGCGTTCCTGCCGCCGTCCTCTTGGCCTGCAGTGCGGGTGATGCCCTGGGGGGTGATTAGTTCGCCGGCCAGAAATGCCTGCGCATTGCTGTTTGCGGAGGCCTTGTAGGTGATGTTTCCCAGAGGGGCGGCTTCCCAGTTCAGCGTGACGAAGTGCTTGGTGACGGTGCAGGTGTAGGTGACGGCGCCATACATGGACGCGTTGTTGTTTTGGCAACTTATCGAAGCTTTCAGATCTTTGATCTCTGCCGAACAGTTTCTCAGGCTGTTGGTTTCCTTGGCTGCTGTCCATGTGTCGTTGCTGCCGTCGGCGGCATCCAGTATCAGGCTTCTGTTGAGAGCCTCGCCTGGGGTGAGTGTGAGTGTGAGCTGAGGGTGGGCGCTGTTGCCTGCGGCACCGAGATTTTTTGCCCTGGACTGCCCTGTAACGGATGACGAGATCTGCTGTAAGCCGTCCGAGAGCGTGGCGGTGAGTTTGTCGCTGCTGCTGGTCAGTGTGAATGTGTTGGCTCCGGTGGGAGGGTTGCTCCAGTCCAACTCGACCCACTGCCCGGTACCGGGCAGAGAGATGGTGAGGGAGCCGGTGAACGCGCCGTCCCGGACGCTGGCCTGGCAGACCAGGGGCTGGGTATCAGCCGTGAGGGTGGAGGGGATGGGAGTGAGCCATCGGCCTCCGGTGGGCGTGGGGGCCGTCAGGCTCCAGGTATTCAGTCCCGCCTGGATCGTCAGGGAGATGCTGCGGTCAGTGGCTTGTGCTGGGTCCGTGACCTGTGGGGCCAGGACAGCCGAATCCCAGTACCTGTTCTGGTTGATGGTGAGGTCCAGGACATCCACGACGGGCATCTGCGGGCCGAGGCCCTCAGGCGGCCGGATGGTGATGCGGGGTGCGCTGGCACGGATCCCGGGTACGTGGGCAAGAACGGCGGAGAGTTCGCCTGCTGTCGGGATTTTGTCCAGGGCCCATCCCGTGTGCTGTGGCCCACCGGTAACTGGGTGAAGGGCGGCGATGAGTGTTTCGCGGATGAGGTCCCGCAGCCGCTGATGTTCCTGGGCGGGCAGGTCTGTGGTCAGGTCGATGGCGATGTGCAGCGGCACACTGGCCGGGCTGGATATCAGGACGCGGGCGCCCAGCAGTCGTCGTGTGCTGAGCAGGTCGCGGGCGGTGGTGATCAGAGCAGGGCTGGCTTCCAGGGTGAGGGCGGACGGTGATGCACCGGCGGGCAGTTCGGGGATGAGAACGGCCTGCAAGTCGTAGCGGGAGCGCTCAGCCGGCGGCGCGGGCTTGCAGATGGCCCGGGCCAGGCCGGGAAGGTTGCTGTTCAGGGTGTGTTCGTACTCGTCGGCCGTGACACATCGCTGTGGCCGGTGGAACCCGGCATTGGTGTTCTCCAGCAGGAGCTCGACGGTCTCGGGGTCGCTGCCGCTGCGCGCGGAGGTGGTATTGGTGACCTCGACCAGGGGGCGGGTAGGATTCACCGGGTCCAGCTGCCTCCAGGTTGTTCCTACCAGATGTGTCAGGGTATGGGCTGCCACGTTACCGCGGGCTCCTTGGGTGATGGCAGCGTCGTGGATGGTGACCGTGGCATCGTTGGCTGGGATCCTGCCGTACTGCATGGCCCCCTGATGTGTGGTGACTTGAGGGCCGAAGCGGAGTCGGCTGGTTGCCGGGTCGAGCATGAAGTGCGCGGTTTCGTCGGTCGCGGTGGCGAAGGTCTCGGTCCGGGTCCAGGTCTGAGGTACCCCGTTGGCCGACGGTGTGACGACGACGCGTGCCTCATCTAGTTTGTCGGCTGCCAGGAAGTGAGGCAGGGGGAAGGTCTGGCCTGGTGTGCCGTCCGACCGTCCCACGTCCTTGCTGACGCGGGTGAGCTGCAGGGCAGGTACAGCTGGGGCAACGGCGTAGGCCGGGGCTAGGTAGGCGATGGACCACCGGGAGCCGGGGGGGCCTTCGGCGCTGATACGCAAGGCGACGCAGCCCGGTGCCGAGAAGGTTGCCTGCCCGCCGACTTTGCTTCCCGTGAGGCTGGCCTGCACGCTCGCCAGCGTTCGGGTGCGCGGCAGTGTGAAAGTGCAGGGAACGGGGCCGGGGGTGCGCAGGGAGGTTCCGTTGTATAGCCACTGCACCGGCTGCCATCCCTGCGAGGTCAGCACCTCCCAGAGTGTGCACGGTGGCTGCTCCGCTTCACCGGATGCTGATTGCATGGTCAGGGACACGTGCACTGTCAGGAGCTTGCCTTGGCCGGGATCGGTAAGGAGGGCCAAGGACTTCCCCTGGTCCGGGGAATCTGTTGGGGCCACGGGCAGGTCAGCATCTAGGTCCAGGGAAGTGACGTTGTAAGCGCCGTTGCCGCTGGGATTGGAGGGGATGGTGTTTGGACGGCCGTAAGCATAGCCGGGCACCGCTGGCAGGGTGTATTGGCTGGTGATGGTGAAGACGACACCCTCCTCCGGACCAGGCCCGGTTGCCACTTGAGTGCCCGCAGGCAGGCGGACGGGTACCGGCGGATCGGCGGGGGCGCCGGGGGTCTGTGTGAAGGTGAGCAGCGCGCGGGCGGCTGTGGCCGGCTGCAGAGGGCGGGCCAGCAGTTTGAGGTATGCGTCGAGGACCTGTGGGGGCATGCGGCCCAGCCGATAGGACAGCGTGTCGATCTCCGCGGCGCATGCTTCGATCAGGGTGATGCCGGGATCGGAGACGTTGTGGTCGGTCCACTGCGGATACAGCGAGGGCAGGATCCGTTTCGCATCATCGACCACGTCCTGAAAGCGCAGCGAGTCCAGGTCAGATTCCTCTTGTATGGCCTGGCCGGGATTTTCACGGGAGGGAGGCAGCGCGGACGTCATGGTATCTCCGGGGCGTGCGCAGGAATGGTGTAGAAGGGAAAGACAAGGTTGCGTGGATCGTTGCTGTTGCGGGCGTGGTACCAGATGCTGATGTAGACCCGCGCCGTATTGGCCTCGTCGCCCTGGACCGTCACACTGTCCACCTCAACCCGTGGTTCCCACCGCTCGAGTGCCTCATGGACGGCCTGTTCCATCAGCCCCGCCGTGGTCGCGTTGACTGGGGCGAAGACCAGGTTGTGGATGGCGCAGCCGAATTCGGGCCGCATTGCACGCTCGCCTGGCGCGGTGGCCAGGATGATATGGATGGCCTGCTCGATATCGTCAGTACCACTTGCCAGACGCGCATTGCCGTCAATATCGCGGTGAGCGGGGAATGACCACCCTGCCCCGATGATGTCCGGATCTGACACGATGCTCTCCCGTCTTAATTGATATCGACATTTTTTCCTTGCAGCGTCAGCTTCTCTGTGGCTGTAATGTTGATGTTATTGGCCGCTAGCTCCAGGGTCCCTGCGGCGCCGCCGTTCAGGGTGAGTTTCTTGTTTTTCTGGTCGAGGCAGATTTGGGCTTGGTTGTTGTCGGTGCCTGCGGCGAGGGTGAGGGTTTGGGTGTCGTGGTTGAGGGTGAGGTTGACGGCGTTGGTGCCGGTGCCGGTGCCGAGGGTGAGTTTCTTGTTTTTCTGGTCGAGGCAGATTTGGGCTTGGTTGTTGTCGGTGCCTGCGGCGAGGGTGAGGGTTTGGGTGTCGTGGTTGAGGGTGAGGTTGACGGCGTTGGTGCCGGTGCCGGTGCCGAGGGTGAGTTTCTTGTTTTTCTGGTCGAGGCAGATTTGGGCTTGGTTGTTGTCGGTGCCTGCGGCGAGGGTGAGGGTTTGGGTGTCGTGGTTGAGGGTGAGGTTGACGGCGTTGGTGCCGGTGCCGGTGCCGAGGGTGAGTTTCTTGTTTTTCTGGTCGAGGCAGATTTGGGCTTGGTCCTTGTCGGTGCCCGCGCCGAGCGCGGCGAATTGGCCCGCGCAGTCCAGCTGCAGAGAAACGGCCTTGTCGTCTGTTCCCGCCGAGAGCGCGATGGCGTGAGCGGACCGGTCCAGCAACAGCGACAGGCGCTGCGCCTTCTCGTCTCCCTTGTCGCTGGTCAGCCCGGTGACCAGGCGGATGCCCTGCGGCCCGTCGGCGGGGGTGAGCAACTCGATCCGGTCCCCGGCTCGCGACGCCAGAGATCTGCGGTTGGCCTTGCCTTCGGGACCGAACAGCTGGACACCATCGTGATCACTGGGATGGTCCTTGCCGTTGTACAGGCCGCCGAGCACGTACGGCCGGTCCAGGCGACCGTGCTCGAAAGCAACCAGCACCTCATCGCCGACCTCGACCGGCACAACCCCGCCCCCTCCGACTCCCCCGAACTGCACACTGCGAACCCAGTCAGTCTCATAACTCTCATCAAGCCACGGCAGCTTCAGCCGGACCCAGCCCTCCTTGTTATCGTCCTTTTCCTTGCTGTCCTCTTTCTTGACCTTGGTCACCAGGCCGATGGCCACGCCCTGAGCGGACAGCGGAGCAGGCGCGGGCACCGGGCCTGCCGGTGCCCGGTCGACCAGCACATGGGTGGTGTAGGTCGTCCGGGCTCCCTGGCCGCTGGCGAAGCTGTGCCGGGACGAGGAAATCGTGTAGTCGCCGGTGAAGGGGGCACCGACACCCGCCACGGTGATCCACTGCCCGGCCTGCAGTCCGGGGTTGCCCTTAGCCACCGCCTGCAGACCGGCAAAGCCGGCAGCGCAGTCGGCCGCCAGCGCCTGCGCGGCCGTCTTGGCCTCTGCTTTCACCGCGTAGGGCCGTCCCGCCACCAGCAGCCGTGCGCCGCCAGCACGCCGAAAGGGCCGACATGCATCCGCGGGCGACAGCCCGATCCGGACGCGATCACTCTTCTCGGTCTTGACTGTTTCGCTGCTCAGGGGCTTCTTGTGCGTCACATCCCAGCCACGTACCTCCACGGTATCCACTTGGCCAGCTGATGTCAGCGCTGCCGTGACGGACAGCAGGTTGTCCCCGCGCCGCAGGATGACCCGTGGCCGGCCCGTCTCGGGGGCGGCGCGGCGCAGATGCAGTACCGTCCCCTGCTTGCCTTCGACACTTACGCGCAGTCCGCGTTCCACCGCCAGATGCTGCAACAGTTCCCAGTCCGTCATATTTGGCTGAGCCAGGTAGGGGATTGTCTCTCGTGCGCCGTGGACGTCACCGCACACCAGCCCAGCCCGAGCAGCCGCCTCCCGCACGATCTTCTCCAGCGAGGCATTGCTGTACGCGCGTACCTGCCGGCCTCGCTGCAGCCGATGGCCGCCGTCCATGCCCCACACCACGGCGAAGGTCTGCGAGGTGTCGGAAGTCAGCTGAGTCTGCAGCTCCGTCACCTCACCGGCGAACAACTGCCGTCGCCTGCCGTCGAGGGCCGCGTGTACCACCAGGCGGGCACCGATGGAGACGTTGAGTTTGGCCAGCATGGTGCGGTCAGGATCGTGAAAGCGCACACATGCCCGGGCCGGCTGTGCCACAGAGGTCTCCACCAGGGTTTCCACCACAGCGCCAGCCCATTCCCGTGGCACCTCCTTGCCCGCCAGCTGTACCACCGGCTCCGCCGCATACCAGTCATCGTTCGTACCCACCCGGCTCGCCTCCTCCCTCATCCGCCGGAGTGGGAAGCATCAGCCGGTCTCCGGGCACCACACCGTCCGGATCATCGATCCTGTTGCTGCGCGCAATCTCGCGCCACCGCGAGGCATCCCCGTAATGCCGGTAGGCCAGCGACGCCAGGCTCTCGCCCTGGACCAGCACATGAGACCCAGCCCCGCCCGGCCCCCCGGATGTCGGATTCTGCCGAGCCACCGCACCGCCCACTTCTTCCAGGGTCAGCGAACACTCCGCCCGCAAGGGCAGACCATCGCCCGCGAACATCGTGTAGGTGACATCCACGTGCGTCACCACGGCTGTGAACGCCATCGTCCGCAATCGCCCCCACTCCAGCCGCACCCACGGTGGTGAAGGCCGGTCAGCGGCCACACTCTGCGGCGTGGGGGTACAACACGCCATCAGCATTTCCGCCTCGTCTTGCACCGACCCACGGGTGGACCCGGAATCCAGCAGGATCGGCAGGCTCAGCGACCGAGGCTGGGCACCGGAGAACTCCGGCTTGCTCGCCTTGGCCTCGCACTTGGCCACGTGGCGTGCCCACTCGGACTGCTTGCTGATCTGCAACGACTCCGGGTTGAAATGGAACACCAAACGGTTCCGCTCCCGCCCCGGCACCGTACTGCTGCCCGTAGGAGGGTCATGCACCACGAGCGCGGCACGTACCAGAGCACCGCCGAACAGCGCATTCCCCAAAGCATTCCCCGCGATGGCGCCGCTCGCGAAACCGCTGGCAAAGCCGCTCAAAGGTAGAGACACGGCAGGTCCTAACGTCAAAGGAGAGAGGGAAACTGCGGAGTGCCGCTCACACGAGCACCTCCAGGAACCCGTTATGCACGATCTCCAGGCTCTCGTACGCTGCTTGAGGCTGATCCGCAGAGAACGACGGGCCCGACCAGCGCACCGGCATCACATCGTCCAGCACCCATCGCACCAGCGGCCGTCCGTCGGGCCCCAGCGCCACCAACTGCCCTGGCAACCGCAGCTGACTGGCCATGGGGCCCGTAGACGGCGCACTCACCTGCTGTAGCCACGCCCAGATCAGCGTGGTCTGGTGCGTCAGCGGCCGTGAAAGCGTGAGGTTGCTGTATCTCAGCCGACCGGGTAATTGCGACACCCGGTCATGCAGACCGCCCTCGCGGCGCTCTTCGATCTCGGCGTAGCAGCTCAGCCCCTCACAGCTGGTGAACGAGCCCAGCTGGTGCATGCCGATACTGAACCGGAACAGGGAACCGGCAGCAAACGTGTCGGTACTCATGACAAAGGCCTCCTGACGATGTGCCCCGCATGGCCCCAGAGCTCCTCCGACTCACCGCGGGGGGGCCGGGTCACGGGCCATCGACTCCGTGTCGGCACGTGGCGGCCCCCACGGCGCGAGCCGTTCCAGCACCGCACGCACAAGCACCTCCACGTGATCACGCGAGATCTCCCGTGCGAGGGCCCGCGCACCGGTGGCCCCGGCGCGGACCTGAACCTCGCTCTGGGCACCTACGCCCCGGCCTCCCGGGTGTTTGGCGGGCGGTAGTGGAAACGCTGGGCTGGCACTGGTGGCTGGCGACACGGCGGTGGCCGACGCGCCTGGCGAGGACGAGGGTGCGAGGGCTGGGGGGGAGGGCCACACGAGCGCGACACCGGGTAGAGGGCAGGGTGGTTGTGCGTCGTGCGGGGCGGGGGGTGTGATGCTGACAGTGGACGGGTCTGGGACCGCGACCGGGACCGCTTCCGCTAGCGGAAGCGGAGAGCTGCCCAGGGGTGGCCGTCCGGTTGCGGTCCCTGCCAGTGCTGGAGACCGTGCCTCTTGGCTGGTCCACTCTGCTTCCTGGCCTGCGGGCACGCCACGCAAGGGGGTGAGCCGGGGGGGAGGGAAGGAGAGGGGCGGCTGCAGACCGACGAGGACGGGTGCAGCAGGCGCGATCGGCTCTGCTGCGTTGTGTCGGGGTGAGCTGATGGGGTCGTGTCCCTCCTCGTGGTGCAGAGCATCAAGGACTATGTCTTCCGCTGCGCCTCCTCTGGCGATCTCCGCAGCGGCGGCAGTTCTTGAGGTGCCGCCGCGGAGATCAGCAGAGAGGTGTCTGTTGGGGGAGGTGAACTGCCCCGCCGGGCTCGGTGGCGCTCCAGGAACTCGTCGAGGCTGGCTCAGACTTGCTGCTCGCGTCCCTGGAGCAGGACGGGAAGGCGGTGTGGTAATGGAGGGGAAGGGCGATGGCACTGGCAGAGAGGCGGAAGGCGGTGTGGGCGGGAGCGTTCTGGCGCTCGGCGATGGCTCCGGGGACGTATTACCGCCCGACGGAGCCGGGCTGGGCAGCTCTGCTGGCCACTCACCCTCCCGTATCGGGCCCACCGCATCTGCGGACCAGCCTCGGTCCTCTGCCCCGCGGGCCGGCCAGGTCGGGGGAAGGCTCAGCACGCACCCCCGGGGCAGCACAACACCCTCATCCGAAATACACCGGGGAAAGCGCCTCCACGCCACCAGGCGTTTTACCAGGACGGCCAGCCCGCTGCACGCGGGCGGCAGCACCGCCGTAAGGAGCACCGTACTCCGCTCACAGACAGGCGTCATCGACGGCTACCTCACTCGCTCTTTCAGACGTGTGTTGATCTCGTTGATTTCCCGTACCCAGCCGAGCCGCTCTGTATGGGAAAGGCTCAAAATATCTCCTAACGGCCAATGGAAGTGATAGGCGATAAAGGCCGCTTCCTGCTTCAGCCGACTCGGCGGGTACGTCACGATTCCCCCAGGCCGCTCCCGGCAGCAGGCAGGGCGAACCGGGTCCCGCAACCGGGGCAGGCCGCTGTCTCCGCCTGGCCCAGGCCATTGACGGACCGGTAGACCTCCTGCAGGTACGCTAGATCGGCGGCGAAAAGCCTCCCGATCAGCTCCGCATCGATCCGCGGCACCGACCCCAGCCGGGTGACGACTAAACTGAGCAAGACGACACCGAGATAGGCTGGATTCTCCCTGACACGCTGGTCGATCAACGGCATCAGTTCATCTTGGCCTGTGGCCAGACGCATTGTCCCGTCCTTGTGTACAACGCCGGAATCATCCACGTAGCCGCGCGGCAGCTCAAAGTCGAACGTCGTGCGCAGTGATACAGCCCCGGACTCCGGAGGCATAACCGACAGGGTCTGCTCCGCATCAGGCATGCTCGATCCTGCAGTCTTCGTAGGTGAGGACAACCTCTTCGGTGGCCGGCTCGCTTGAGGAAGCATCCAGATCGGTCATCGAGTACCGCTTCGCCCAGCAATTGGACAGCAAGTAGCGCCGCACAAGTTTCTTGTTCAGGTCATACACTGCGATGCCTACTTCTTGCCGGGCATCATCAAACTTTCTTTTCTCCAACGAGGTATTGATCCATTCTGTGAGCTGAGTACTGCGATCCATGCCACGAGTGATCGTGATCTCTCCGCTCTGCCCGCGGGGTACCGGCTGCTTACGGGAAATCGACTCACCGGTCGCCGACACCTGCTTCACTTCGATCTCGTCTATCTCAATCGGCGGAACTGTACACCGCATGAGCGTCTCGACCTGGAACTTCCCCAGCTCGACACTGAAAATATTAGTGGGGCACACATCACCAATAGTCATGAGAACTCCATAGATAAGGACCGGTCCTTACGGAAGGCCAGGCAGCATCACAAAAGAGAGGGAGCGGCGCCAGCTAACTGAACCCCAGGGAATTTCCAACGGCACTGGCGTGCAAACAGGCAGATCGCAGAAGCCATCAGGTGCCGGCCCTCTCAACACCGGGTCGGCAGCACAGGGACATTTCAGGGCGCCTGGCCGGCCGTTTGCTGGATAGTGAAGTGAACGAACTCCGCAGGCCGCACCGGCGCAATAAATACATCGCAGTGCACTTCCCCCAAGTTCACAAGATCATCCGTATTGTTCGTCTTGTCACAGACCACCAAGAACGCCTCATCCGGGGTGGAACCCTGCAGTGCTCCCCGACGCCACTGATCCCTGAGGAAAGCTGACACACTCTGGCGCAGTGTCGCCCACAGCCGTTCATCATTGGGCTCGAAAACAGCCCAGCTCGTCGCCTGCTGAATCGAATCCGACAGGAAACAGACCAGACGACGGACGCTGAGATACTTCCAGTCCCGATCCGACGAATGAGCCAGCGTGCGAGCCCCCCAGACCATCAACGGCCTCCCGGGGAAGCTGCGAAGACAGTTCACCCCCTTGTCGTTGAGCACCCCCTGCTGCTCATCACTCAGCGCCACATCAAGGCCGCTCGCCCCTGCCAGGGAGACGTTGGCCGGCGCCTTGAACACGCCACGGGAACTGTCTGTGGCCGCCCAGACTCCCGCCACATGCCCGACCGGCGGCACGGACCGAGGCACACCGTCCACCCCAGGGACCGTCACCCAGGGAAAGTACAGACTCCCGAACGCGGGATTGGCACCGGCATTGAGGCTATTCCGAAAAGCGAGAGCTTCCTGATCCGTTGAGTACCTCGGTGTGTGAAGGATCGCTACCCGGTTCTTCATCTTCGCGCAGTGGTTCACCACAGCCGAGACATCAGCCACCTCGGCCTTGTTGTGAAGGTCGGGGACGACCACCATCGATACGTCTTGCTGGGTCTCCAGAAGGGCCAGAGCCTTCCCAAGAATCCCCCCGTCTTCCAGGGGCACGATATAGCACTGAGAACCGCCATTCGCAAAGTACCCCAGCACCGCCTCTGCCAGATTCCACTTATCCTTCGCCGACTGCTCGCGTCGAGCATACGCAGCGGCAATGCGGGACGCATCCACCAGCCCAAATTTCGATACAACGGCCCCAGTAATCTTATCGAAATTTCCCTTGAAACCCTGCACGGCTGTTACTGCCGCACTGGAAAGAGCATCTGCTGCTGTCGCCGCCGCGGTCGCCGTTGCAGTGAGGCCAGTCACGGTAGGAGCTACTGCGGTGGCGTAGTGAGTTTTAGCCGTACTGTAGACAGTGAAAATTATGTCTGCTGCCTTCTCCTCTGAGTGGGTTACCTTCAGCGCTGCCTCCAAGGCCGTGTCGACGTCTTGCCAACGAGGTAACCCAAGGTTCGCCAGCGCCGTAACAACGCTGGCCACAAACGTGGCAGCAGCGGTATGAGTTTCCCCAATTTTAGCCTGGGTGACAATGACCTTGCTCGCCGCATCCGGGGCGTCGCTGATCAGCTTCTCCAGGATTTTTACTGCCTGTAGGGCCTCCTGATATGCCGCACTCGCACGGGTCAGGGATTCCTTGATGTCCGCATCCGTAGGGAGGAACTTCTTGCTGAAGTCCGTCCAGCTCCGCACCAGCGTAGGAGCCGAAATTACCGTCTGGGGTGTGAAGCCGATGAACGCCGGGGTGGACGTACCGGCGCCCACGATCGAGCGTACACCGCTCGATACTTCCCTGACATAGACGCCGGGGGCTAAACTGGTCATAGCTATATCCCTTCAAAGGGCTGGAATGGTATTTAGATGCACTGAGGTTTATTCAAGCGCGCTGAGCAGCGCTACCCTGTTTCTTCGGAATGAACAGCAGTCCATTATTGGAGAACTGGGTTCATCGTGATCCAACTCTCCGAAAAGGTCGCCCGCCATTGAGTGGGAACTGTTTGGCTGCCTATTTGAGGGCGCGGCGAATTTGGCATGATTAACTATCACTCGGGTTGAATCTGTGCGGCGCGGATGGTTGTGGCGGGTCGGATGGAGGGGCCCCGAAGATTCCGAACAGGGGGCCAATAGGGTTGCCCTGAACAGGAAATCAATTCAAAACTGTTTGCGCACGTCGGACGTGGGCGTGTGATCCTCAGGGCCCCTCGCGCGGACGGAGGCCGCTTTACCAGGGCGCCAGCCGGCGGCGAGACCTTGATCGAATCGGTGACGTGATCCCTCAGGGGGTGTCTCACGTGGCGAGTTTCGTGAGCTTCTTGTAGCAGGTCAGCGCGGCGGCGAGACCGAGGAAGGCAAGGAAGTGGGAGCCCTTTCGTTCGTATCGGACGGTGAGGCGGCGGTAGCCGAAGAGCCAGGCAATGCACCGTTCGATCTTCCAGCGGTGTCGGCCGAGTCGTTCGCCGGACTCGATGCCAGGCCGGGCGATGCGCGGAACCCCCCTCGTTCCCGCGGCCAGGCGAGGTGCCCGGCGGGGAAGTACGCCTTGTCGGCACGGAGTTTGACCGGACGGCGCCGCCGTGGCCCGCGCCGGGAACGGATAGCGGGTATGCCGCGGATCAGGGGCTTGAGGGCGAGACTGTCGTGCATGTGCGCGCCGGACACGGCGACGGCGAGCGGGATGCTTTGCCACCAAGGGAGAACTCGCCCACACCCTGGTCCTGCGGGCGTCGTCCCGGACCTCGTCCGGGTCCCATCTGCTGCGCGAGAGCAGGTGCTGCAGCCCGTACGGCCCGTTGTGACCGGCGTACTCGGCCAACTGCCAGCTGTTCTTGCGGCCGACCGGGCCTAGCAGGCCCCGCACGTAGTCCCGCATCCGGCGCCGTACCTCAACCCGGCCGAACCGTCCACCCACCCCCAAGAACAGGTCCCCAAGCTCGGCACTCCAACGTCCTGTGACGAAGTCAGCCATCATGCCCCGACCCTGCCCGAATCAGACTGCCGTCCACGCCCGGCTTCCTCAAACCGGCCCCTGAGGCACCGTCACACCGCTAGGGTCGAAAGACCGCCTCTGACCAGCACGAATGGTGAAGTGCCACTGGAGTACTAACTCCTCGTGACCCACAAAGTTTTAAATTGGCTTCCAGCCAGCCTATGACGGCATGTCACGGACAGCTCCGGAAAACTGTTTTCACGCAATGGCCCCTGGGGAAGCAGGATGCCCCTGTCGCTCAATGTGGTTTCATGCGGCGAAGATTTACCAAGTGAGGAGTTCGAGGCAGTTGATGCTGACCCGACGGTCCGCCGCTCCAAGGCTCTCCGTGCCTGGCTAGAGACCCATGTTGACCGCGCCGAGCAGCAAACGGATATCAGCTAAAACCCCGATGAGTCGCAGAACGCGATATCAAGCTCCACGTATCTATTACATGTGCCTGCTGGCCAGTCGGCTCTGCTTCCGTCTCGTGTTGATTTCATGCTGTGGCGGTCTGGCCAGCGGTTTGCTGAATCTGAAAGTGAATAAATTCAGCAGGGCTGGTAGGGGCTACATGAATATCGCAGATAACGCGGCCACTCTGCACGGTTTCCAAGGTGTTATTCGATGCGTCGCAGATAACGGAGTAGACCTCGTCTGGTGTGGCTCCCCTGAGAGCCCCTTGGCGCCACTGTTCTTTGAGGAAACTCTGTACGGTCTGCCGCAGGGTGGCCCACAAGCGTTCATCATTCGGCTCGAACACTGCCCAACTGGTCGACTGCCTGATGGAATCGGCCAGGAAACAGACCAGGCGGCGGACATTGAGGTACTGCCAGTCATGGCTATCGATGGCCAGGGTGCGAGCGCCCCAGATAAGGATGCCGCGCCCGGGAAAGACCCGCAGGCAGTTGATGCCAGCCTCGTTGAGGTCGGCCTGTTCATCATCAGTGAGGTGCATCGGGAGAGCGATGACGCCTCGGAGAGCCTCGTTCGCGGGAGCCTTGAACACACCGCGCTGTGCATCAGTGCGGGCCCAGACACCGGCAATGTGTCCGCATGGGGGAATCGAGCGGGAGGCACCGTCCAGGCCGGGAACGGTGACCCACGGGTAGTACAGGGCACTGTATCCCCGGGCCTCCTCTGGGATGCCGAGATTCCCGATATCAGCCTTCTGCAGTGCCCTTTGTCTGGGAGATCCGCTCTTGTCCTGGGGGGTGTCGAGTACAGCCACGCGGTTCTTCATGGTGGCGCAGTGCTGAGCCACGGCCTGCATCAGCGTCTTGGCTCCGTCCAGAGCAGGGGAGAAGTGGTGCAGGTCCGGGACGGCGACCATCGCCACCTCCGGGACCGCTTCCAGTTCCTTCAGACCCGCCTGCAGCATTGCATGGTCCGGTACGCTCTGGTCGTCGAAGCGGACCACATAACAAGCGGATCCCCCATTGGCGAAGAATCCGTACACCGCCTCTGCCAGACACCATCCCGGATCGCCCACCGAAGACAGCTCACCCCTGTAAACTCGCACAAGTTTCTCGGCCAGCAGCGGAAGGTTAACCTCCGGGACACGCTTGGCGAACAGGTTCTCGAGGTTCTTCCAGTCGTCGTCGGCACTCGTGAAGGCGTTCCT
The DNA here is from genome assembly GCF_006088715.1 of Streptomyces sp. YIM 121038. Lineage (NCBI taxonomy): Bacteria > Bacillati > Actinomycetota > Actinomycetes > Kitasatosporales > Streptomycetaceae > Streptomyces > Streptomyces sp. YIM 121038. The sequence goes on along the minus strand of NZ_CP030772.1, from coordinate 219,464 downwards.
TAGAGAATCCTGGGCCCTTATGTCGCGCGGTGTGTTCTTGAGGACGGAGATCCCATTTATGATAGCTTTTCGCCAGAGACTGTCAATGTGCTCGATGATCTTTCCTACCGAGCTTTGATTCCCTAACTGGAAAATCCACTTCGCAGTCTTGCAGTAATCGGATCCCGCTGTGGCGGCATCCTTAACTGCCGCTGAACGCGCCAGTTGGTCGCTCGCAGTGAGATCGCGCGAGGCCATCGCCTCGGCCACGGTTTGCACCTTTGCTGACAGCAATGGGCTGCTTACATTGTCGTTGAGTCTCTGCTTGTAGAGATCGATAACCGTGACGCAGGCTAGCCTCACCTTCTGGGCGTCCTCGGAAGTGTAGGCCCCGGGCTCGGTGTACGGCCTGAAGATATCAAGCAGCGACTCTACTCTCGCCTGCTGGGTAAGAGACCGCTGCCTGAAGCCGCGAGCTGCCTCAAGCGGAGTTAGGAACTCAGCTTCCAGGCCCGGCAGGCCAAAGACACGCAGATATTCACCCCAGCTGCGTACCAGCGTAGGGGCGGCTGGACCATGAAGAGCAAAACCGAGGAACGCGGCAGTGGATGTACCGGCACCAGATACTGACCGGACACGGCTGGAAACCTCTCTCGCATAAACACCAGGTGCTACAGGACACATGGAATCACCCAATCCAAAGAGCGAACTTTCAGAGCGCGACTTCCGCATCGATCTGGGAGCTTCGGCGGTCTTGCTGGGTCTTTCCTCAGATCGCTCGCTGAGGCTGTTTCCTCCAAGGTGAGAGGCGTCTCTTCAGAAAGTCGATCACCAGCCGCTGGGCTGCTGCACCGACTTGCGAAACAGTTGGAATGCCTTTCCGGACTGGAGTTCTCTCCTGTGTGCACGGCTGGTGGGTGAGATAGCTGAAGTTTCCCCGCTGATTTGGAATGGGTGTTACTGGGACGGATGGGGGCTGGAGGAACCAGTAAGGCTTCTTTATCTTGGTCCTGAGCTGGTGTGATGAAGGGTGGGGATGGCCTGTGCGAGGCTGGTGATGCGGGTGGTTGGGCAGCGGAGTTTGTGGAGGAGTCACCAGTTCTTGAGGGTGGCCATGGCTTGTTCGACGAGGGCCGGGCCTGGCCTGGCACCGGTTCACGGATTGCTATCCCGCGGACAGGTTCTGAGGGGCCCCGAACTTTTCGGGCACGCAGGCAAATCAGTGAGCTTCTTCAGTGTTGCCGCTCGAGGGTGAGGACGGCTTTGGCGATGGACGTCATGCGGTTGGGGCTGTATCGGGATCTGCGGAAGGTCTGCCAGGACTTCAGGCGGGTGATGCCGCGTTCGACCGGTGCCCGTGCTGTGGCCAGGGCCCGGTTGACGGTTTTCTCGGTGGGGGTGAGTTCCTGCAGGGGTCTGCGTTTGATGCCCGTGGTCAGCCAGGGGCCGCCGCCCTGGTAGGCGAGATCGGCCAGGATCAGGATGGGGACGCCCTGGCGCTCGCAGATGCGGATGATCCGGTGGGTGCGGGCGGCGGTCAGGTCGTGAGACCGGCCCGGCGGCGTGGGTGAAAGCCACAGCAGCCGGCCGCCGGGATCGGTGACGCCCTGGACGTTCACCGCGTGCCGGCGGTGCTTGTGGGAGTAGTCGGCTCGTCCGTCGCCGATCCGGTCGCACTCGGCGGGGGTGCCGTCCAGCAGGACGAAGTCGGGACCGGTCTCGCGCAGGACCTTCAGCAGTGCCGGTGCACGCTCGGCGAGCAGGTGGATGACCGTGCTGGTGTAGGCGTGGGCGGTGGGCTGGCTGATCCCGAACCCGGCGGCGATCTTCGCCAGGGTGGTGTGTTCGCGCAGGTACACCGGTGCCACCATCGCGCGCTGAGACGGGCGGAGCTTGCAGCGCCGGTCGCCCTCACGCGTGACGATCAGCATGGTGACCCACTCCACGAGTGCATGAGGCAGGTCGAGTGCGGCAGGATGGATGACCAACGAGGCCCCCGAGCAGCGTGGTTGAGACGTCAGACATCTCGATCAACAGCCCGGGGGCCTCACTCGTTGCGCTATAGGCCGTCACCTGATCGGTGGCCAACTCAAAGAAGTTTACTGTATCAGGCTGCGGATTGATTCACGGACCACTCGTAGAGAACTTCCAGCGGTGGACGGTAGCCGATGCGGGAATGCAGCCTGCGCTGGTTGTGGAAGCCTTCGATGAAGCGGATGACTTTGCGGCGGGCCTCGGCCATTGTGTCGAACGTTCGGTGGTGGACGTTCTCGGTCTTCAACTTCCCGAAGAATGACTCGGCCATGGAATTATCGAAACAACTGCCGGTACGCCCGACCCATGTCGGCGAACTCGCGGGAAGTGTATCGGCTTCCCCTGTCGCTGTGAAATACGGCTCCTTCGGGAAAGCTGACGCGTCCGGCAGCCATGCGGATCGCCGCTGCCACGAGACCTGCGGGTTAGTTCTCGTTAACCGCCCATCCGATAACGGCTTTTGAGGAGCAGTCGATTGTTGTCGCGAGATACAACGGGCCCTCGGCGGTGTCGATCTGTGTGATGTCGCCGATCACCTTCTCACCCGGCGTGCTGGCGGTGACATCCCGTCGCAGCAGGTCAGGGATGGGCGGTGCCTGCGGGTCCGGCACCGTCAGGCCCCGTCTGCGCTTGACCTGGATGGGCATCAGGCCGAGCTCGCGCATGAGCCGGCGCACCGTTTAGTCGTCCACGGCGACGCCTTTGCGGCGCAGGGCGGCGTGAATGCGGCGACAGCCGTAGGTGCGTTCCGAGCGCTCGAATTCGTAGCAGATCATTGATCTGAGTTCCTTGCGGTGCTGTTCACTCGTCGAGGCTTCACGTCCTTCCCAGTCTTAGAATCGGGAGCGGGACACATCCAGCAGCCCGCACATCTTCGATATCGCGTGGTTCGCCTTCTCCGCCGCGATGAGCACGTACTTCCCGCTCACTTCTGGTTCCTCGCGAAGAAGGCCGACGCTTTTACCAGGAAGGAGTTCTCGTCTTCCAGCTCACGCACCCGCCGTTCCAGCTCCGCGATCCTGGCACGGTCATGCGCTTCCTGCGCATCCGGAGTGTTTCCCGGGATTTCTCCCTCTCGCCTCACCCAGGTGCGGACAGTTTCCGCGAGCAGGCCGAAATCGTGTGCCACCTTCGCCGGACTGTTCCCGGTCTCCAGGACCGCCTTCACCACTTCGGCCCGCAGCTCGGGGGAATACTTCCGGGACTTCCTCGACAATGTCTCTTCCTTCTGCCCTCGGCCGCGGAAGGGCGTCCTGGCCGTTCTGCGGGCGCCTTGGCAGCCTTTGTCCGCTCGGCAGCGGTGCTGCCCTGGGTGAGCGCGTCGACGATGCCGTGTTCGCGGGCCGGTCGGATGTCGTGGATGGCGCCGGGCAGCGTGGGCGAGACCCGCAGCAGTCGGCTGAAGGGGTCGGCCAGGATCTGTACGCTTATCGCGTGCCTGGTGTGTTTGTCAGAGGAGAAGGGGCGGTCGGCCGTAGTGCGGTCGATCGGCAGGAGCGTGCTGTCCAGCAGGACGTACGCCTTTGACGCGGCGTGCACAGCCGCGACGCGGGTCGGTGGGAGGGCCGCCAGGAGCTCGACTGCCTCACCTGTGTAGCGGTAGACGGTGCTCGTCCCGACACGAAAACCCTCTGCCAGCTGCGCGTGCGTTGTGCCGTTCCGTAGATGCGCCAGGGTCAGCAGGGCCTGGCGTCCTACGTTCAGCCGACGCCAACGGCTCCCGGTCCGGTAACGGTGTTCACGAAAACGGGCGGCAGGGGAACGCAACGAACTGCTGGACAAGTCCAGCCCGCATGGGTAGACAAGCATGCGAAACGCCTGGTCTGACAGGTCTTCTTGGTCGAAGCCCCGTCTACCATGCTCGTTCGGGGGGGGGATGCGGTTCCAGCGTACTGTCGGTCTGAGCCCGTATCGACTGTCCTTGTTCACCGGAAGGGTGGAGTGCCGCCTGCCGGACTGGGACCGGGCCAGGGGACGGCCTTGAGTGCTGCCGTTGTGGAAGGGCGGTGGTCTTGGTGCGTTGCCTTCTGCGGCACGATGCGCTCCAGGAGATAGCGGGCATTCGGCATCCGTCCGCCGACGGTATCGCGGTACGCCACCCTGCTGCGCCCGGTGGTGCGCGAGAGCCTCAAACGGATCGGGTTTCGGGATCAAGCGGCTGTCCCGGGGCGAACCGGTCCTCGTTGACGGGGTTCCCCGCCCTGTGCCGGGGCGGGAAGGTCACTGAGCGGCTGTTCTCCGCGAAACACCGGTAGACAGGACACCACATCCAGATGGTCTCGGGCCTGCGGGGCCGGCTCCGCGCGGTGGGCGGACCCGTTCCCGGTGCCCTCCATGACGCCTACGCGTACACCGCTTCGCGAGCGACGGCCGTCGCCGGCAGGCGTTCCGGCCTCGGCGACAAGGCCTACCAGGGCAGGGGCTTGTTCACTCCGTGCAACAAGCCCCTGCACCGCCCGCTGACCGAGGCGGAGAAGGGCCGCAACCGCGCTCACTTCAGCCTCTGCTCTGCGGTCGAACGCTGCATCGGCCACCTGGAGAACTGGAAGATCCTCTCCGAGGACTACCGCGGCCCTCCTACCCGCGTCGCCCAGACCCTCGAGACCGTCGTCCAGCGCGAACTCCTCCGCACCTGGTCCACACCGTGATCAACTAATCCTGAACAACCTTCGTGGTGAGTCCAGCCGCCGCGGGAGCGGGGTGAGGACGGGGATTTCGTTGCTCTTCGGCGATCCGCCGCTGTGAGATCACCGTCCGGATTCTCATGCGGGACGGTGGTGGGCAGGCGGACGGCGTTCCACGCCCGTGCTGCGGCTGCCGCGTATGGCTCTGCCGTCCACAGGAAGGCCCGTCACCGCAGGCGGATCGGTGGAGGCAGGGGGGGGCAGACGTGTGCCGGGCGGGCCAAGGGCCCACGGCGTCGTCAGGGGCGTCGCCACCGGTGCGGGACAACAGACGGCCCAAGGCGGTGGCACGGGGAAGACGGTCCAGCCCGGTCCGTTCGCGGCCCTCAGGGGGAGTCGGCGGCGCACCGCGCGATGCCGACCCGCGCGGTGGCCCGGTCGAGGACCGCGAGCAGCCATAGAGCAGGCAACAGCTCCCAGCCGATAGCAGTGGTCCTCGCACACCGCTGATCGCCAAGCCCTCAGGCCGGACACTCCGGCGGGCGAGCGAGACAAGCCGACGCCCTCGCGGAGGCGCTGAAGGATACCGGTCAGGGACGATGGCACACGGAAACGACCCCTGTCTGCGACCAAAGGCTTTTGCAACCTTGATCATCGAAGATCGCGTACGTTGCCTAGGCCCATCTTACGATGCGAGAAGGGTATGGATGTGCGGCCCTCTTCACCAAGAAGATCGTGAAATAGGCGAGCTGTGCCAGCTCATCAACGCAGATAAGGCCACCGAGGACTACCCCGACAGCTGCAGCACCGCTTTGCTCTGCCAGCCCCTGAAACGTGCCCCGCACTACCTACAACAGCTGACGGGGGGTGCGTCCCGTTGTGGTTGCGGGGCAGGAACCTGAAAATGGGCTCACTGCGGAGATGTGACAGATGTGAACCAGTGGACGCTCCCGAGGCGCGTAAAACTACCTTGGAAAGAAAGGGTGACACATGATGTCAAGCGTGTCAAGCGGCGATTGGTGGTCCTAGTAGGTCTTGGTCAGGTTGGTCGGGCGGTGGCGTGTCTTCTTGATCGCTCGTGTCGTTGATCGGGTGTGCTGGGTGGGGAGTTGGCCGCGGTCCGGTGTGATCTGGAGGACTTCGCGGCGGAGATGTTCGATCCGTTCGCGCGGTCGGATCAGCGTCGGTGGGGCGGGGTCTATCTGCGGGGCCTGCTGTTGGACGGCGGGCGCAAGTCGGTGGAGCCGATGGCCGCGCGTCTGGGCGAGGACGGCAACTGGCAGGCCCTGGCCCACTTCGTCACCTCGAGCCCGTGGGATGCGGCACATGTGCGGGCCCGTCTGGCCTGGCGCGTGCAGCCGGTCATCAAGCCCACTGCGCTGATCATCGGTGACACCGGGTTCCTCAAGGACGGGGGCGTGTCCGCGTGCGTGAGCAGGCAGTACACCGGCACTGCGGGCAAGGTCACCCACTGCCGGGCCGGGGTCTTGCTGCATCTGGCTTCCAACGGGGCCTCGGCGGCGGTGAACTGGCGTCTGTTCCTGCCCGAGAGCTGGGATCCCGCCTCGGCGAAGGCCGATGCAGTGAAGGTGAAACGACGTGCGAAGTGCGCCATCCCCGCCGGGGCGGGGCACGTTGAGAAGTGGCAGCTGGCCCTCGGCATGATCGACGAGACGTGGTCCTGGGGCATCGAGGTGCCCCAGGTCCTCGCCGACGGCGGCTACGGGGACACCGCCGCCTTCCGGCTCGGCCTGGAAGAGCGCGGCCTCGACTACGTGGTGGGCATCTCCACCACGACCACCGCCCAGCCCGAGGACGCCCGGCCGTGCACCCCGCCCTGCACCGGCCAGGGCCGCCCGCCGGTGCCCGCCTACCCGGAGGCGGCCCTGAGGGTGAAAGAACTGGTCATCGCGGCCGGGAAACGCGTAGCCCGTCCGGTGCAGTGGCGCGAGGGCTCCCGGCCGGGCAGCGGCCGCAGCGGAGACAAGCGCATGTACTCGCGCTTCGTGGCCCTGTGGATCCGCCCCGCCGGACGTGAAGTCCGCAAAGCCACGGCCGGCACCGAGCTGCCGGTGCGCTGGCTGCTGGCCGAATGGCCCGCCGACCAGGACGAACCGGTGCAGTTCTGGCTCTCCAGCCTGCCCGAGCACACCCCGCTGCCCGTCCTGGTCCGCACCGCGAAACTCCGCTGGCGCATCGAAAACGACTACCGCGAGATGAAACAGGCCCTGGGCCTGGCCCACTTCGAAGGCCGCACCTGGCCCGGCTGGCACCACCACACGTCACCCTCGTCTCGGTCGCCCACGCCTTCTGCACCCTGCAGCGGCTGACCCGCTCCCCAAAAGAGACGGCGCCAGCCTGAGCCTCTACCGAGTCGTCCGCGAAGTGCAGCTACTCCTCGCACTCTGGACCGGCGCCTGCCCCACCTGTCACCGCGACATCCCCGACCCCGCACCAACCCGACCAAGCCCTACTAGGGGAGTCTAACCCGGAACTGAGACCCTTCTCACCTGCTGTTTTGCCGGAGAACCGGGACAAACAACCCCGTTTCCATCCGGCTCGATCTCCCTCGGTCCGGCTCCGTCCGGGACGTGTGCCCACGCGTGGGCACACCCGGACTGGCGTTTGCATTCAACAAACCGAAGTCGCTAAGTGCCCTGCTCAAGGACCCATCGGGGCGGCGCAAGATGCAGTTTGCAGCACATTGCTGTGGCGCACTCCCGCGGAGCGTCTGCGTCAGCTGTTCTCCGGCTCGGGCCGGGGCAGCTCGTCCAGGTCGAGGGTGAAGGTCCGCCCATCGGCCAGCTCGATGGGGAGCTTGCCGGTGCCGTACTTGTGGGTGCGTGCCGTGATGAAGCGATTCCCCCCGCCCCTCGATGTCGGTGTGCAGGGGTGTCCGGCGTTCGGCCTCGATACCGAACTCGCCTCCTGGCCAGATCATGAATCCGTAGGCCGTCGACACCCGCGGGCCCCTCCCGCGGCAACCGACCCCAAGACCCTCCAAGGCCCCCCGGCCAGCCCGGCGACGTGCGACGTGGGTCCGTGTCCGTCAGGCTCGGGCATCTACGTCATGGGCACCTTGGTGACCGCCCTCACCCCGACGGAAACTCCGAGGGGGAAAACGGGTCGGGTTCGTCGTGCTCCTTCCACCAGCCGCTGTCCAGGCATACTCGGCCTTCCGGGTCCAGATCACCCACCTGGTAGTCACCGTAGCCAGTCGTTTCGCCGTTCGGCCCCGTGAACCAGCTCGTGTAGTAGTAGCGGCATCCCTCCCGGGCATGGGCGACGGAGGCGGTCCCCGCGACGGCGGCCAATGCGCAGGCCCCGGCGACCGCAAGGCGGCTCAGCGTCCTCAGCGTCATGGTCAGCTCCTCGGCTGTCTGATGAGCTCGTCCTTGATCAGGTACGGCGGGAGCAGCATGGCAAGAGGACGACGGCGAGCGGGCGACGTGGCCTGGCAGTCCGGGGAAACCACCACAACGGGTGAGTGACCTCTCCTGCTCCGGCCTCCTGGCGCCACTGGTAACTCCGCAGGTGGCCAGGCAGGACGACTTTGCAGTGTGACGGGACCTGAGGTGCAAACGTCCCGCAGCTGATCACCGGATGATCACGCGGCGGCACCCGGAGAGCACGTCAACGAAGAACGGGGCGGTCCTGATGGTGCACCGGCACGGCGCTTTTCTCGGCCTTGGCCCTGCCCTGCTCCTCGCAGCCGAACCCGATGACCTGCCGGCACACATCGGGCTCGACCTCGCACACGGTGCAACGCCGCTGACCCGCCCGGCCCGGCGTGCGTGCCGTGTTCCTCATCGATGCGCCGGCCCGGTGGATCCCGGGTGACTGCGGGGACCGGCCGTGAAACACCCCGGCCCGAGCCCGGCGGACACCCACAGCACAACAACGGCCCCCCGGGTGGCGAGACCCGGGAGCCGCTGCTGAGAGGGGTGCAGACGCACTTACCTCCATCAACGAACCAGACCACCCAAGGACACGCACTCCTGTCGCCGACGGCAACGCGGGTTCAGGCTCAGCCGCCGCCGACAACCGCTTGCGTCATCTCCTGGAACATTCCCTGCGGCGCCCCGGCGGCCGGTCTCCCGTCTGCCGGGGGAGAAGGGGGCCGGTGCGCGGCCGAGTGGCAGCCTCGGGGCCGCACGCCGTCCCGGGGGGTAACCGCCCCCAGCCGCGGCGGTTCACTCCTGTGGCTCTCTTCGTGGGGCGGTGCGGGCTGGTCCGGTGTTCTGTTGTTCCGTGATTGTGGTGCCGTGTTCGCGGTATCACCGAACAAGAGGAGTTTCTATGTCTCGTCGTGCGCGTATAGCTGTCGGGGTGGCTGTTTCCGTGGCCGCGGCCGTCACTGCCGCGGCCCCGTCGGCGTCCGCGGAGGCAGCCCGTCTGGCCGGTCCGTCCGTGGTGACGCCGAACACCTGTGGCGGTCTCAACTCGGAGTTCACGGGCAGCGTGCTGCCGGATGCCCCGTTCAAGGGGGACCTCACCGTGGTCATCGACAACGTCACCTTCAAGTACACGCTCACCATCACCCCCACGGCAGCCAACGGCAACACGGTCAATGTCAACGCGCTCCTGCCTTCGGGCGAAGAGGTGTCCACCACCTCCAGTTTCATCCTCGACGTCAACAACCTGGGCAAGGGCAGCATCAGGTTCCAGTCGCCGACCGGCTCCGGCCGCAGCACCGACGTGTCCTGCACCGGCCTGGTCAACCGCTCCCGGGTCACCAAGATCACCGGCAAGATGACCGACCCGACCATCACCAACCACACCATCGGCGACTTCACCGTCAGCCGCCCCGCCATCTGACCTCGACCCGCGTGAGGTCCCGTCACCAACGGGACCTCACTCATTTCCGGGGTCTGCTGGTTGACCACATCCGTTCTCATCGGGCCGGGGGAACATGTGGTGCCGGATGCGGCGGGCCGGGCCGGGGAGCGTCACCGTGCGCTGGTGCGGGAGCGTCTGGAGTCGGTACGGGATCCACAGCGGCTGCATACGGTGGCGCAGGACGTGATGGTGCGGCGGCGGTGAAGGCGCATGCGGCAGATCTGGTGAATGCGGCGCTGGAGGAGACAGCCCCGGCGAGGGGCGCGGGCATCCTCCACGCCAGCAAGCCCGGGGCGCACATCAGGCTGCTGGTCCGTCTGCCGGTCTCCGCGGGCCTGAGCATCACCTGGGTGTGGCTCTCTTGTCCGCGTACGACCTCAAGTCCAGAAGCGCGTACGACCTCACGTCCAGAGATCGGCATCGGCATTATGCCACGGTGTCGTCTCCTTCGATAGTGGTGAATCGGTTCTTGAGCCTGAAGCTCGGGCCGTTGATCGAAATGACCTCACAGTGATGTAGGAGGCGGTCGAGGATGGCGGCTGCGAGGACCTCGTCACCGAACACCTGGCCCCATTCGCTGAACGATTTGTTCGAGGTCAGCAAGATCGAACCGGTCTCATACCTCTTCGAGACCAGCTGGAACACGAGGTTCGCCTCGGCCCGGTCCAGGGGCAGATACCCGACCTCATCGACCACCAGGACGTGGGGCTTGAGGTAGATGCGCATCTTGGTCGCGGGACGCCCCTGGGCCTCGGCTTCCTTGAGCTGGCGGACCATGTCGTCCAGCGAGGTGAAGTAGACAGAGAAGCCGGCCTTGCAGGCCGCGATCGCGAGCCCCACCGCGAGGTGTGTCTTGCTTACTCCGGGCGGTTAGGCCAAACATTTGAGACTGTCTCACCCTCCCTTCGCGGAGGGTTTCTTTGTGTCTGGCAGATGGTTAGGTTCGGGGCTTCCCACCTGTCTCAAGGAGCCCTGTGGACTACTTCTTTACGTCCCGTGACAAGGTTCGCCGCTACGGTGCGGCGCCCGACGGCACCGACCTTGACGGCCTGCGGTACGTGACCCGGGAGCGGGCGCTCAAGGACGGCACCCCGTTCTTCTTCGGCTCGGACATGCGGCCCTTGGAACCGCACTGCTCCTTCTTCCTGGATCTGGCCAAGACGCTCAAGGCGAAGTCGTTGCAGGACTACACCTACGACTTCCTGGACTTCAGCGACTTCCTGGAGAGCCTCGATCCGCCGAGTGATGTGCTGTCCGCGGTGGAGGACGACCTGCTCGCGTACCGGGAGCACTGCACCGAGCATCGGGACGAGCCCATGTCGCCGGCCACCTGGAAGCGCCGCCGCGTGACGATCCGCAGCTTCTACGACTGGGCAGTTGACGAAGTCAAGTTGCTGGACAGGCGCCCCTATTACCGGCGCCCCAACGGGCGGGACGTTCTGAGCTGGGGCGCCACCGCGGCACTCGACGTACGGCACCTCACGTACGAGCAGTGGTGGTTCCTGGACCGCGTCGGCCTTCGCGGGCTCCTTCCGGACGGCACGGCCGACCCGTCGTTCCGCTCCGCGCACACGCTGCGCGACAGCGCTGGCGGCAATCTGTCGATCACTACCGGTCTGCGGCTGCGTGAGTTCCGTGCCCTGCTCGACATAGAGGTCGGCCCACCACGCCGCGATGGCACGGCGAAGGAAGTGGAGCTCCAGGCCATCGCGAAGTTCGGCCTGCCGCGGACCGTGGAGATTCAGGACGCGACACTTCGAGAGGTCGACTGGTACCGCCGGACCGAGCGTGCCGCCACGGTGCGCAGGGCGTCGAAGAATCTGTGGCGGCGCCGCGAGGACTTCTTTGTCGTCGATGACGTCAACACGCGCCAGATGAAACTGCGCGGTGTCGAGCACGGCAGGCGCCGGACCCGGAGCGTCAAGGCGATGGACGCGGACCTGCGAGCGCGGACCATGATCGAGGGAGAGTACGGGCTGGAGCCGATGGCCCTGTTCGTTGGCCGCCACGGGCGGATGATCTCCAACCAGCGGTGGGAGCAGATATTCCTCGACGCGCATGCGCGCACGCTGCGGATCATCGAGGAGTACGGCCTGGAACTGGAGATGCCGAATCAGGTCCGGATCCACGACCTACGGCACACGTTCGCGATCTACATGCTGGAACTGCTGACCGAACTGCTGCGCAAGCAGGACGCGGAGGAGTATGCGCGCTCAGGCCGCGTACCGGCCTATGCGGCCGACCACCAGTCGCGGAACCCCTTCCTGACCGTGATGAGGCTCCTCGGGCACCGCCGCCCAGAGTCGACGATGCGGTACCTGACGTACAAGAAGAAGTCGAACCTCCTGGTCGCGCAGGCCATCAGAGAGTGGAACGAACAGGACGCCACATACGCGGAGTTGGCCTCACGGCACGGTGGGCGGGGGAACGGCTGATGCCGCGCCGAGGAGAACGCCGCGGCACCTCCGGTACCCGTCGGCCCCGGGCCGCCGAGCCCCAGCCGGACCGGATCGGGATACGGGAGATCGTCTTCCGTCAACGAGATCGCCCAGTCCATGCGCGACTTGACCCATCCGAGTTCGCCTGCTCCACCTTGGCCGGGCAGCTCGCGGATCTGTGGGTCGATTACCACCGCAAGAACGCGCTCAAGACCGTTCACGGCTACCCGTCCGCCATCCGCGCCTTCGCGAAGTTCCTCGACAAGCGTCTGTCGGCGCAGGGCATCGATCCGGCACAGGCCCGGTTGGAGGACGAGCGACTTGATCTGCCGGCCTTGCTCCATGCCTGGGGGCAGGACCTCCTCCAGAAGTACCCCGAGTATTCCCGCCGCCCCTGGGGCTTGGAGCGTGCCTTGCTCGCCCTGCTCAGTCACGGGGCCGAACGCGATCTGAGCATTCCCGAGCGAGTACGGCGCCGCGCCGCCGCCCCTCCTGGCGTGCGCAAGGCCACCGGGCAGGTCCTGGATGAGTTCAGCAACGCCGAACGGGTGGCCATGCGCAAGGCTGCTCAGGATGATGTCCGCTCGCTCGAGAAGCGGCTTGCCCGCGGACGCGAGCTCCTGGAGGCCGGGCAGGATCCGCGTGAACACGGGTGGCTGGAACTGCCGAACCTGATCTGGGCCACCCGAAACAGGCTGGTGGACAGCCAGACGCTGGGCGAGAACCTTCCGCTGAGCCGCAACTGGCCTTCGGAGATCCGGGAGTTCGCCCAAAGCAGCGGCATCTGGCCCGGCATCGGCTTGATGGGCTGCCTGCACCACATGCTGTTTCCCCGGGAGATCGACCTCCCGTTCCGCGTCCTGCTTCTGCTCGCGATGACCGACTGCACCTCGGAGGAACTCCACGCCCTGCAGGTGCCTGATCTGGAGTTCAGTGCCGAGGGCGTGCGCATCGTCCAGTCCAAAGAGCGCGCCGAACGCATCCGAGCAGACTTCCACCTGACCGATGCCTCCGACGGCACGCCCGAGGAGACCAGAGACAAGGAGTATCCGGGCCGTGGCGCATGGGACGTGCCGGGCCTGCTGCGGCGCCTCCTGGAGGCCAACGCGCTGACGCGCAAGGCGTTCGACAGCGAACCTTGGTTGTTCACCGCGGTGGAGTCCCGGAGGAGCGTGCGCATGGAAGCCGCGCTGGCCGCCTTCGCCGACCCGGGTCGGCGTTTCACCCACTGGCTCGGTGGCCACAGCGGTCCGGACCGGCCATTCCCGAAAGGAGTCTCGCAGCCCCACGACGTCCGGCGGCTACGGAAGACCGCGAAGACGACCCGGGTGGTCGCACTCGGCGGCACCCTGACCGACCTTGCTGGCGACGACCACAGCGTCCGTGTGTTCCAGCAGCACTACGCCCACGGCACCACCGCACACGTGCTGGCGGGCGCCGCGATGAACCGCGCCCAGTCGAAAGTCTTCGCCACGGTCACGGGACGAGCGACCTTGGTGCGGTACGAGGACGAAACGCGCCTGGGCGAACCCGAGGTCGCCACCGCGCTCGGCGTCACTCCGGAGCAAGGCGCCGAGCTGCGCGACGGTGAGCTCGACATGGGCGTGTCGAACTGCAAGGACCCGCACAACTCGCCGCACTCGGTGCCGGGCAAGCTCTGCCACGTCGCCCCGGCGATGTGCATGATCTGCGACAACGCCGTCGTCTTTGTCTCCCAATTGCCCCAGCAACTGCTGCTCTTCGACCACATCCAGCACATGCGCGACGTACTGCCGCCGAAGACCTGGCACAGCGTCTGGGGACGGCAAGAAACCGCGCTGAAGCAGGTCTTCGAGGAGTGCGCCGACCACATTGAGGACGCGCGCAAGACCATCGAGAAGCAGTCCCTCACCCTGAACCTGCCCCTGGGGATGCGAACGGAGTACGACCGATGAACACACCCGCCCTCCCACTCGCGCTCAAGTCCGCGACCTTCGCCGACCACGAATCGGTCTATTCCGATCTTCCCGGCCAAATCCCTGGCGTGACCGGCCCGACGTTCGGCCGTCCCGACATGTGGCCGGGGGACAACGTCCGTCGACCCGCCAACACCGTCAAGGCCGCGTGGCGGTGCGACTTCCCCGGCGATCCGACAGGGAACCTGCTCATACGGGAGGTGGCCTTCTGCATGCTCCACCCCACACATGCCGCGCTGCAGGAGGCCGGGATCTTCTTGCCCCCTGGAAAGTGGGGACTGCGTAGGACCGCGCAGAGCTGCTTTGACCTCGCGAGATTGCGGACCTGGGCTCAGGAGGAGGACATGCCGGACGATTTCGGCCTGTGGGATCCGGCGGACTGGCAGGCGTTCATCGATTCGCGTTCACGCATCACCGAGCCCTCGTCCGTACGTAAGGTGGTCTCCTCATTGCGGCACCTGATCACCTTCTCGCCGGTTCTCACTGGCGTCCCCACGTTGGAGGATCCCTGGCCGGGGAAGTCAAGCGCCCAGGTCGCCGAATCGGTGTGGACCGACGAGCTGTCCACCCCGGCGATCCCGCCCGAGGTCTGGTGGCCGCTGCTGCGGGCGGCCTGGGCGTACATCGACCGCTTCGCCCCAGATATCCTGGCCGAACGCGACCGGCGCCAGGCCGAACCAGCTAGCGGACCGCCACCGCAGATGGAGAGTGACCGCGAGCTGGAGGCGTGGCTGGCGGATCCCGGCACACGCATCCCGCTCAACCCCCGTAACCGCGGCCGGGCCCGGCGCGGTGAGGTGAACTGGCGGCGGGCCAGCCAGCTCGCCACCAACGGCCGCACCATCGTGCTGTTCGCCGCCGAGAGACCCCACGGCCTCAAGCGACGTCAGCGCTTGCTCGAATGGCTCGCTGAGACCGGTCGCAGTTACACCGGCCTCGTACGTGAACCGTCCTTCCCCCCGCCTGCCGAGAAACGGCTCACCCACCGCGACCGAGTCCTGCTTGAGTGGTTGGACAACCCGGACAACTTGATTCCCGTCCACCGGGCAGCCGATCAGGTCGCGTGGGCCGGCGAACCGAACTGGACGGAACTCGCCCGAACGGTCTATGGCCAGCGCAGCAATGTCTTCGGGCTCAGCAGCAGGGACAAGGCCAAGCTCCGCCGTCAGTGGGTGTGTGAGGTGGCCTGCGATCCGAACCGCACCATCGCGACTGATCACGGGCTCAACCCCCGGATGCTGCGGGCTGCTTGCTATGTCTTCGTCGCCGCGCTGACCGCCATGCGCGACAGCGAGATCCACGAGATCGAGCGCGGGGCACTCTCCCAGTACTACGGCGCCCCTGCGCTCGCCTCCCGGAAAGTGAAGGGCGACGACTCCCGGCCCCGCGGCTACTGGTGGATCACCGCGCCCGTCGCGCAGGCCATCGCGGTTGCCGAACAGCTCACCTGGCACGACACCAGAGTCTTCACCGCCGTCACCGCACTGGCCGGGGGCGGCCACGGCGGCTTCGATGCCGCTCGCGACATCGACGACTTCATCACCGCCGTCAACGTCAACCGCGAGTACACCGGCCTGGAAGAGATTCCCGAAGCGCTGGTGCGGCCCCACATGTTCCGGCACACCATGTCGATCATTGCGGCGCAGGAGCCCGACGGCGAGATCGCGCTCGGGCTGCAACTCAAGCACGCTGCCCGGCGGGCCCTGGCGAACCGCACCACGCTTGCCTACGGCAAGCCCGACGCGCGGTGGGCCAAGGAGTTCGACAACCAGCTGCAGGTTGCCGCGGCCAAGAAGCTGGTCTCCCTTCTGCAGGCCCGCCGGGCCGGGAAGGTCATCGCGGTTGGTCCCGGCGCCGCCCGTTTCCACGCCGGGCTCGACAAGGTCAACGACGTCATCGAGCAGAGCACCGTCCTTCGTGCCCAGCTCGCCGACGAGCGTCTGGAAATCACCCTGCTGCGGGACGAGTTCGCCGATCTGCACCTGGGCACGGTCAACCACTGTCTGTGGAACGCCCCCACAGCCGAGTGTCAGAACCAACTCCCGCCCGATCAGCGCGGCCAGACCCCGCTTCTGGGGGCCTGCCAGCCCGCCCGATGCCGCAACTCGGTGCTGACCCTCGCCCACGAGCGGATCTGGCGGATGGAGGAGGCCGACCTCGTGTCGCTGCTGAAGAAGAGGCTGTCCAAGCCGCTGCGCGAGCAGGCCCTGACCCGACTCGCTGAGGTTCGCTCGGCAACCGTGCAGTTCGACAAGATGAGGGAGAACGCCTGATGCCGGTGTCCGCCGCCACGGAGAGCAAGCTCCGCGAGGCCATGGCCCGCCTGTTGGCCGGCGAGCCGCTACACACCGACGGCGCGCTGACCAAGGAGAACCTGGCACGCGAGGCGAAGGTCAGCCACGCCACGGTCCACCGCGCTGAGGGTGTCTTGGCCGAGTGGGATGCCAAAATTGCCCGCCCTGTGCTCCGTACGCCGGGAGAAGTGCAGCGCGATGAGGCGATCACCGACTTGCGAAGTAGGCTGCGCGAGGCCAACAGCCGGGTGACTGAACTGCAGGGCAAGCTCGACGCACTCGCCACGGTGACCGCGAACCTCTACTACGAGAACCTCGAGCTGAAGAAGAAGACGTCTGCGCAGGGACAGCGCCGGATCGCCGCCCTGCCTGCTTCGGGTCCCTGGCTGGAGTAACTCCGTAGGCATCGAAGCCGAGACGCGGACGGGGGTCTGTTAGTCATCAGCGATGTCTTCGGTGATCCAATCCTGAGGCACGAGAGCCCGGCCGTTGCTGCGCCTCCAACGTACCTCGACGGAGCTACGGAAGGGTTCGTCGTCCAGGTCCGCGTGCTCCATCACGATCACCTGGAAGTCACCCTCAAGGGCTTCAAGCGTGCTCTGGATGGTCTTGTAGAGGTTGAGCAGAGCGGTTCTGTCGGGTCCGGCCAAGGCGGTACTGTCCGGAGCATCTTCGGGGAAATAGACCTGGGACGGCTGGTCGAGGATGAGGAAGCGAGGCACGGGACTGCGCTGCTCGGAGAACCACTCGTGCATGCTCAGGAGGGTGGCGACGTGGTAGCCGAGCCAGTTCTCGCCGCCTCCCATGTCGGCCAGGCGGACCGGACCGCGGGCGGTATCTGCGACGACGGTCAACCCCCGCGGGTCGAGACGGATAGGTGACTCCTTGTGTTCAAGGTCCAAGGCGACAGCCTTGTCCTTGATCTTCGTATTGATCCGGGAGACGAAGCTGTTGAGTCGGTCGTCTCGTGCTCCGGCTCCGATCGCCTCCTCGAGTTCTGCGATCTTCGCTCTGATTTCTTCGCGCCGGTCCACGACCTGAGGACCTTGGACATGGCGTCCGGCTGTCTCCAGGAAGAGGCTGATGCGGCCTTGGACAAGCACGGCCCGTCGCGAGGCGTCCGCCTGGCCTTGCGCAGCGCGCTGGCCGGCGGTCAGCGTATCGAGCTGCTCCTGATTGCGGCCCAGAGCACTGTGGATCTCCTGGAGGGTGTCTTCTTCCGCTGCGATGAGGGCGTTGATTTCAGGGGTGTCACTGCCGATGACGGTCATGTCGGCATCGAGGCGGCCGAGGTCCCGGTTGATGACCTCCGCGATCTGGCTCAACTGCGGCTGGTGACTGTCACACACCGGGCAACGCGGCTCCTGGTCTGCCGTGTTGGCTGGTGCAAAGAGGTTGAGTGTGGCCAGACGGGCATGCTGCTCCGCCGCCTGGTCCAGGAATTCATTGTTCTCCTGAGCGGCACGCTTCAGGTTGGCGATGCGTGCGCGAGCCCGTCCGTGCCGTTCACGCAGGCCTCGACGCTGCTCTACGAGGGCGGAGACGGGATCATCTCCGGCATCAGGCATCTGCGTGGGGGCGCTCTCGGCGATGGCTAGGCGGAGATGCTCCAACGCCCTCTCTGCTGTCATCCCCTCCCGGGGCGGTTGCAGCAAGCCTGCCTCGACGGCTTCGGTGACCAGAGCCAGTGCCTGCCCGGAGGCTGGTGACAGGCTGCGGGCGGCAGCCACCGCAGCCTCCAACTGGGCGAGTTCCTGGCGCAGCAGACGGAGCCGGTTTTCCAGCAACGCCTGCTCGGGATCGACGGCACCAAGGAAGTAGGGAATCATCGCCCGGATCGTCGCTGGCAAGAACTCCTCGCCTTGCGAGTGGAACAGCAGGTCCGGGTTGGCGACCTCGTTCTGCTTCTGCAGACAGAAGAAGAGCGCATGACGCACCGACGGCGGGATCGGGGTAGCGCTGCGCACGGCCGGGATCCGCACCGTCCGGTCGATGTCGGCGAACTCCGACAGGACGTCCTTAGCAATGTCGAGAGGGGTGGAGAAGTTCAGCTCTGCCCGCTGCGGCGGCGGTGCGCCAAGTGCTTGAGAGACGACGCACATCGTGGTCGCCGTTGCCGCCTTGCCGGCCGGGGCCGGCCGCGCGACGAACAATTGCTGCTGATCCTTCACCAGGGTGACGGCAAAGACCTGCACGAAGTTGCGCAGCGCAGCGCCCTTGATGACGTAGTCCTTGCTGGCCAGGCAGTAGTCGACGATGTTGAGCAGAGCGCTCTTCCCGCGCCGCGAGTCACCAGTGATGATGTTGAGCTTGCCGGTCTTGAAGGGGACTGTGCGGATGCGGCCGTCTTCGTTGTAGATGGAGATGGCGCTGATCTGGAACGTCACGGCCGGACTCCTAGCAATGTCATGACGGTGCTGAGGCTGCCCGTGCTTGGGAGCCAGCGCCCCAAAAGGTATGCCGCCTTCTGGATGGCCTGGATCTCGTCCGTGGCACCGTTGATTGTTTTCGTGAGCCGACCCGGCGCCACGGTGAGCTTGCCTGCCTCATCGACGTGTACGGCGTCGCTCTGCAGTGCCAGGAGAAGCCCTGGGCGCACCACTGCGGCCAAGGCGGTGGCGTTCTGTGACATGGTCACTTTGACAGCCTTGTTCTCCTCCAGCCATCGAGTCAGCCCGCTGTTGAGGGATTTCGGCAGTGTGCGGCGCACAGCCGGTTGCAGGGCCATCACGGCGGACAAGACGGCTACCGCGATCGGGCACGGCTGGCTGTACTGGAACGCATGGCCCTGGACGGCGCGGCAGGTGACGAGCGCGGTAAACGGCGGGTTGTACAGGGCGCGTTCTTCCCGGCTGAATTGAGTGAGAGTGTTCACGCCTTCGTCGCTCCTGCCGGCTCCAGTACGGCCATGAGCCGTGTCATGAAGTCAATGTGCCAGCCCACCTGCAGGTCGTCAGCCAGGATGTGGAAGGAGCCCTTGGAGACGAACGGTTCGTCGCATCCGACGCGAATACGCGGACGTGCCTCGCGCGTGGCCCATCGATAGATCTCCTTGGCGGCCGCCAACTTCTCCGCTTCCGTCGACGCTGCGCCGAGGTTGTCTTCCATCTCGGCGAAGAGGTCCTGCCATTCCTCGACGAGCCGGCGCTCGTACTTGCTGATCTCGCCGGGCAACAGCAAGTTGTCGTCCGACCACCGGGAACGCTGGGTGAAGGCGCGGATGTAGTCGCGCACGGCGATCCCGACCCTGGTCTTGCCGATGTCGATCAGGTCCATCTGGCGGACGAAGACCATGCTTGCGTAGTCCGACGGATCCGGTTGGAGGACGGCGATGTCCTCGTCGATGGGCAGATTCTCCGGCCGGAACTGATTACGCAGGTCGGTGAACACATGGTCGAACTCGTCCCCCGTGATCGCGTCCATCTCGTCCGTGCGCAGCTGCCGGATCGTGCGCTGATAGAACCAGCCTTCCAGGCGTTGCAGGAAGGGCCTGGCATACGTATGTCCGACGGCGGAGACCACTCGCTCCAGCAGCAGCCTTTCCACCTCATCGACATCTGGGGCATTGCCGATGACCTGTATTCGGGCGAGCATGGCCTGTCGCTCATCCGCCGAGAGTTTATCGAAGGCTTCGTACGCCTTCTTGTTGTCCTTGCTGGTGGAAGCTTTCCGAGCAGCCTCCAGCGCTTTGAGCGCGCGGCTCTCGTCCCTGACCCCCGAGGCGACGGGCTGTAGTAGGTAGCCAGCCGAATCGGGAGTCAGGTCTGCGGTGGTCAGGAGGAAGAGGTCCGTCTCGTCCAGATCAAGCAGCTTGTTGGTGGCACTATGAGCCCAGATCCGTAGGGTTTTCCACAGGTCCGTGCTGTAATCCGACATTGTGACGCCAGCGGCCCGATGCTTGAGCTGGTAGAGGACCCGGCCGCCTTCGACGACTTCTTCTACGTCGTCGCCCGCTTCGATGGCAATGCACCAGTCAAGCCCGCGGCCGTGCTGGTCGACACAGGAATGAAGGGCCTTGCGGAGCTGGTACACGTACCCAACCGCAGACGCCGATGCTTCGAACGGAGCTGTCGTACCCGCCATCTTCCCCCCAGCCTGACCACCTTGGCGCATGCCTCACTGATCTTTACATGGCACGCATATCGCCCGGAACCCTTTCGCCAAGAGGGCAAGGTGGATCAGCACGCTCCATCACCAGAAGCCGAGTAGCCCCGAGGTCTGTACAGACGGGTTTGGCTTGCGGACCTGGCACGGGCATCCGGACCCAAGAGCCACTGCGGGGCTACTGGTTCCAGCAGCAGCGGACAGAGGGCCTGATCGTGGAAGCTCCGACAAGCGTGACGATAACGAACGAATAACGAATCGAAGTCGTCGCTGAGACATTCGTCTGCTCAGGCTGTAGTCGATCAAACCGGTGCCCACCGAGGCGACTCGTGAGACAGGAAGGGGACTGAGACATGCGAACTGTTCCTAACGGCGGACCCATAAAGGCCGCGTTGGCCTTGGCCTCGACGAAGGAGAGGGCAGCGAGGTCCTTGACCTTGCGGATGTCGAGGTCGGGCTGGAAGGCGAAGTCGAAGTCGTCCAGGGGCTTGTGGTGCGGGAGCTTCGAGAGTCTCAGGGCGGTGCGGAAACGCCGTCCGTCGCGGACACCGGTCTCCTCTTCCAGGACGAGGTCGAGGAAGTCGAGGTAGCCCATCTTGTCCCGGTCGGCGCGGGCCGCCAGCTGCTCGAGGCTGGCCGAGAGGTGCGGCAGGTTCAGCTTGTCGGCGTGCTTGCGGATCCGTGCGGTGATCAGGTCACTCATCAGTTCACTCCGGGCATCGGGAGGCCAGCGGCGAGGTCGTAGTCGGCCAGTGGGCGGCGGGAGACGGGGATGCGGGCGACCGCGGTGCGGGCCAACAGGACGTCCAGAGAACCTGGTTGAACCTCAACGGCATCCGGGCGTCCGAGGTGATCGGGCTCGTCGGCGGTGGTGACGCTGCGGGTGTGTCCGTCCGCGAGGCCGTCCCAGTGGGCCTCATCGACCACCCAGCTGCCTCGCACGTCTGCCCGCTGGTAGCGTGCGAGGAGGCTGTCGCCGCCGGTGGCCTCATCGAGGTGGTGGATGGCGATCTCGCCCTGCGCGACCCGGACTTCGACCTGCTGGCCAGGGCGGATATGGCGGGCGGGGACGGAGTAGAGGCTGCCCTCGAAGGAGACCAGGCAGTCCTTGCCGGCCCTGCGCAGGTGCCGCTCGACCACCCGGTAGGGATGCTCGGGCAGCGGGATCAGGGCGGCCCGGTCCTTCGCGGCCCGCTCGCCGATCACCTCGCCGTGGGTGCGGTGGACTTGCCGGCGGCGGATGGGCACCCAGCCCTGAAATGCCGTGTCCATCTGCGTGACGGAGCCGAAGGGCCGGCCCGCCAGAACATGATCACGAACTATGTCCACTTGCCTTTCGACGCGTCCCTTCCCCTGGGGCCGGTAGGCGGCCAGGACGTCGATGTCAAAGCCGTAGGACGAGGCGAACGCGACCGCCTCGGGACGCAACGGCACCGCCTTGCCCGGCCCGACATGCCGTTTGACCACGGTCTTTGTCCGGTCGTAGACCACGGTGGCGGAGGCGCCCCCGAAGTGCTCGAACGCGCGGCGGTGGCAGTCGAAGAACGTCGCCAGGTCCTGGGAGATGGTGAAGCAGCAGAACGGGTCCCGCGCATAGGGCAGGACCATGTGGAACGAGTACACCTTGGCGATGCCCACGTGCGCGAGGATGCCGCCCTCATCCCCCCAGTCGACCTGGGCCTGCCCTCCGGGCACCACCTCGAACCGGCGGTGCAGTCCGAACAACTTGTCGTCGTCCAGGCCGAGTTCGGCCCGGATGCGGGGTCTGACCTCGGCGACGTACATCTTCACGCGCTGGTAGTGGCCGTCGAAGCCGTACTGGTCGACGAGGCGCTCGTGGATGACCGCGGCCTTCAACTCGATGTCGCCCCGCAGCCAGGCGTCCACCACCGGCGCCAGCTTGGCTATCTTGCGGGGCTGGGTGCCCTTGCGGGGCGGCGCCTTGGGCACGACCGCACCCTCGGCGGACAGGTACTTCTTCACCGTCCGCCAGTCATGCCCGGTCTCCCGGGCTATCGCGTTGATACTCACGCCTGCCTCATGCAGCACGCGGAACCTACGCAGGTCCATCCATTCCTCCGGATCCAGGATCATAAGAAGCGGTCACCCTTCGGACTCGTCTGCTTGGCCGCTGACGAACCGAAGGGTGATCACTCCTTTCCTCGAACGTCTCTACGACGCGCCGAGAGCTCTGGACGTGAGGTTGTACGCCGCTATGGAGATGAGGGCGTACGCGGACAATGGCTCGTCGACGGGCCAGGAAGGCCAAGTGAGCTTGGACGGCCTCGTCGGGATAGACCGCCTTGTAGCCGAGGGTGACGTTGATGTCCTGGTGTCCGGCGATGACCTGGGCGATGTGCGGTGGCAGGCTGCCGAGGACGGCGTCGGTGATGAACAGCCTGCGGAAGTCATGCGGCGTGAAGTGCAGCGGGCCGCCAGTGACAGAGTCCGTCAGCCCGGTGTGCGCGAGCGCAGTGGTGAGGATCTTCCGGACCGCGCCCGAGCTGATCGCCCGGTTCTCGTAACCGCAGTGTCTCTGGAACAGCAGTGGTGCAGGCGGCAGCCAGGTGCGCTCGTAGTGGTCGTAAGCGGGGACGAGGGGGACTCGGCCGATGTTGTCGCGGACCCGGCGGATGATCGTGGAGAGGACCTCGGCGAGCTCGGGGCTGACGACCAGGAGCCGTTCCGTGTCGGTCTTCGACGGAACGATCTGCAGGAGCGGGATGAGTTCGCCGGTGGTGGGCAACCGGTATGGGATCAGGCTGTGGTGGGAGAGTTCGGTGAGTTCCTCGACCCGGGTGCCGGTGGCTCGCAAGACCTCGACGATGGCGAAGGCCCAGAAGGCGTGGTCCTCCTCGCGTCCGAGATCGCGTCGCTGTCCGGTGACGGGGTCCTCGGCCAGCACTTTGGCGGTCGCCGACCGGCGCGGGGCGACGCGTACCAGTGTCTGCCCCGCGGCGGTGAACGTCTCGCCGGGGGCGGTGTCGCGGGCGGCCGCCAGCACGAGGGCGGCGTCCTTGCGACGCTGGTCGACACTGCGGACCAGGATGGGCAGCACTGGCAGCCGCTCGCGGGTGCGGGCGTCCATCCGTGATTTGCGGCGCCGCTTGTCCTTCTTGCGGTTGATCTCCTCGCTGCCGATCGGGCAGGGGGCGACCCAGCTGGCCCAGCGGGCGGGATCTTCGACGGCCCAGTGCGCCAGGTCCAGGTAGAAGGCACGTACCGGCGTGAGGCACTCGCGGTAGTTGATCCGAGGTGCCTCGGTGGTGACCCGGCAGCCGTCCGGGGTGCGGATAATCTTCGTGGTGGTGCGGAGCCGCTGCTTCCAGGCGTCGGCGACGTTGGCCTGCAGGTGGAGACTGTCGATGCCCGGGTGGTGTCGTTCCAAGTCGGACCAGAACAGCTTGGCCAGGTAGTAGGACAGCGCGTCCAGGCTGTTGTAGTCCAGTGCGGGTTGGCGTTCCCGCAGGTAGTCGACGAGTAGGTCGCGGACGGGGCGGCAGACGATGCCGTAGCGGTCGATCAGTTCCTCGGGCGTGCGCTGTCCGCCCGTCCGCAGTTCGCGCAGTGTCGCCGGAGCCTGATCGCCGAAGACGTCCAGGTCGTGCAGGACCCGATAGAACAGGTTGGTCGCACCGATGTTCGTGCCGCGTGGTTCGGCCTCGATGTCCAGCAGCTCCAGGACGTCGCCCGGGACGATGTCGGCGATGACGCCGCCCTTGGCGACGAGGATCTGGGCAGCGCGGTAGACGGTGCGGGTTGCCGCGGCCGTGCTGACGCTCGGATCCGTAGCGCAGCGTTCTCGCAGGCGGGCGAAGCCGGTCGGGTCGCGGTGCTTGGCGAGCATGCCGACGAGCGCGCTGCTGCGAAGCGACGAAGTGATCAACCAGGGCAGTGAGGGCCGGATGAGGTCGGCGCAAAGAGCGGGGTGCATCGCCCGGAAGAAGGACTCCTGGCGCCAGGGGACCTCGTGCCCGCGCTCACGAATCCAACGCAACGGGATCTCCCGCCAGTTGGAGCCGTCATCGTCGGCGCCGCTGGCCAGCCAACGTTCCTGCCAGGTGGCGCCGGGCTGGTCGGTCAGCCAGTCCAGCAGCAGACCGAGCCCGAACTTGCGGCCGTTGTTGTCGCAGGCCGGAGCGAAGGGCTCGGCAGCCAGCCGACCCCAGACCTCCTCGCGGCTCTGCCTGGTCGCGGGCCACGCATCCTCACGCGGCCGCGCTCAGAGCAACCCCGTGACCGGCCGCGGCGGCGAAGCCGCCGCGGCCTGCGCGGTCTCCAGCGTCATGGTCATCAGCGGGCCGTCCCGAAGAGCACGTCCAGCGACTCGGCCGAGTAGCCAGGGGCAGCGGCGGGTGCGGTGCGAGCGGCGGCCTGTCTCGTCTGCTCGGCGTGATGGGCCAGCAGCCGCCGGATGACCTCCTCCTTGCGGGGCGTGAGATAGATCTGGGTGGTGGTCAACTGCGAATGTCCTAGGGCAAATTGGACATCAGTGAGGGGGAGATTGGGGTCCTCTGCCATCCGGTAGGCGGCGGTGTGCCGTAGGGCGTGCAGCGTCGCCGTGGTGCCGGCCTTGTCGTTGGCCCTCTCGAACATCCGGTGTGCCGCGTGGTAGGTCAGCGGCCGTGACGGGTTGCGCAACGTCCACCACAGCGGGACCCGTCGCCCCTTCGGGATCGCGTCCTCCAGTTCCAGCTGGTAGAGCCGTAGCCAGACGAACGCATCCGTCGAGGCCGGAAGCTCCTGGATCTCTCCGGTGCCCTTGCGGACCACGCTGATCAGCTGGCGGCCCGGGTCGACCCCGCCCTGCCACGCGGACAGCAACTCGCTGGCCCGGGCGCCGGTGGAGACGTAGAAGGCGACCAGGGCTCGGTCGCGATGAGAGGGCAGCCGGGCGAAAATCTCGTTGAACTCCGCGTCCGGAACGCTGCGAGGAATCCGCTGTGGGAGCCTCGGCCGGTAGAGGCCGACGCGCTCGTTGCGCGGCGAATCCATCGGGTTGCGGTGAGCATGTGCTCGCCGTCCCCGGCTCGAGCGGTCCAACGGAAACGGATTGAGGATCGGCCCAGTGCCGGCATCGCGATGGAAGTCGTAGAAGGTTCGCAGCACCGTCTCGCTGTGTGTACGGACCGATGTCGCGTACGGCTTCCCGCCGACAGCCCACCGACCATCTTGATCCGGGCGCCGCCAGTGCCGACGGGACGGTTGCCCAGCGATCTGCAGCCAGCGGGAGAAGTTCCTGGCCTCGATGCGCTCTGCGCGGTCCCACGGCACGTCGACAGCCCAAAGGAAGCGGAACCAGCGCAGCAGATCCATCCCGTAGGAACGAGCGGTTGTCGCTGGTCGTCCGGCCGCCTGCAGATCCCGCAGGAAGGCAGCGACTCCCTCAACCGGCGTCCCCTCCGCACCGACGAGTCGGTAGGGCTCCCACGGATCATCCGTGGCCACCAGTTCGACGATCAAGGGCACGGACAGGACCGACAGGTCTCTTGATGACTCCACGGCCAACCCAACGACGATCCCGCCAAAGGGTCGCTGACCTGCTAAGATACCCTCAGTAGTTCGGTCAACGGGTAGTGCCGGGCGACCTCGACGATCTCCGGATTGCGGACCGCGATCCCGGCGACGTGGTCGATCGTGACCGTCTTCTCGTTGTCGGTGAGGAGATAGGCCGGGACCCCGCCGATCCTGCGGAACGTGGCGTCCAGACATGCGGTGACCGTCGGCAGGGTCTTGTCCCAGATCGGGATGACGACGCGAAAACGGGACCAGGCCACCCATACGCAGAAGAGTGTGGTCTTGCGGCCCTTGATCACCGGCCCGTCGCCGAAGTCGTACTGAATCCAGAGCCCAGGCTCGGTCACCCACGGCCGATAGACCCGGCGCCGACCGGCCCTGAACTGGGCTTTCGCCTCAGTGACGGTGCGGCGGGTGGTGCGTTCCCCGCCGGTGAAGCCCATCGCGGCGATCCTCTTGTGGACCACGTCCGCGCGGACCTTGCCCTGCGAGCGGACCACCAGTTCCTCGATCTTCGGCAGATAGTCGTTGATCGCCCGGGCCCGATGGTGGCGCTGATCGGGGTGCTGGCCGACGGCCCGCATCTTCACATATCGGGCCACTGTGTGGTGGTCGCACCCGGCCAGCTCGGCCGCGGCACGGTATCTGCCTGTGAGGTCGTAAGCCTCAAGGATCTCCATGATCTCCCTGCTGTTCTTCACCCGCTCCAGCGTCGCCGAGCGGGACTACTCGGGGCGAGCGGGGAGGAAACGTGGCCGTACGCGGGGAAACCTTACGGCTCTGATCAACATTTCGGGGTGACCGCGCGTGACTAGCCGTCAAGTCCTGTGTTGTTCAGGCGCGTTGAGTGATCACATACTTGAAGTGCTGCTGCCACACCTGGCGGGCGTCGCGATAGAGGACATCCGGGTGGTTGGTGCGGGCGTGCAGATAACCGCCTCGGCTGCCGCCGATTTCTTGCGACGTGCCCTCGTGCGCGCGTCGGATCTTCGTGGAACAGGTCGAGGGCCTGACCTTCCGCTATGGCCGTCGCAGCCAGCTCCAGCAGCGGATGCTGGTGAAGATCGGCTGCTTCCTGGCCGGAAGGGCCGGAGCCCGCCTCGCAGCGATGCTGCACTGCACAGCCAGCCCGAACACCCTGCTCAGCCGCGTGCGGTCCCTGCCCGCCGAACCGCCGGAGAGGAGCCCGCGCGTGCTGGGCGTGGACGACTTCGCCCTCAAGCGCGGCCACGTCTACGGCACCGTGCTCATCGACATCGAAACCGGCCGTGTCGTGGACGTCCTGCCCGACCGTACCGCCGAGACCTTCACCGCCTGGCTCCAGCAGCATCCCGGAGCGGAGATCGTGTGCCGGGACAGAGCGAGCGCGTATGCGGAGGCGGTCCGCGCTGCTGCCCCAGAGGCGGTCCAGATCGCAGACAGGTTCCATCTTTGGCTCAACCTGTGCAGGACGGTGGAGAAGTCCGTCGTCACCCATCGCCGCTGCCTCACCCCGGCCGGGGGCGAGGAACTCGACGAAGTCGTGGAGTCTGCTGTCGGAGCGCCGGTGATCGAGGGCAAGCGGGCGGTGAATACCCGGCGCCACTTCGCGGCGGTGCACGAGATGTACGACAAGGGAGTCGCGATCCAGGTGATCGCCGAGACGCTGCGGATGGACCGCAAGACGGTCCGCAAAGTACGCCCATGCATGCACCGTCGAGGAGGTCCTGACCTCGCCGCGGCGCGGCCGCAGTAAGCCGCAGCCCTGGGCTGAGTACCTCAGCTTGACTCTGTCGGGGATCTTGGAGTTCCTCGGTGCGACAGCATGATCGACAGGCATGCTCGGGTAGTTCCGCCGACCGACGCAGCTGTCGAGGTGCCCCTTGTCGCTCCGCCCTCGTTCCGGTGAGCAGGTCCCGTCTCTGACCGCGCAAGTCGCGCGGGCGAGCAACCCGGGCGGGACGACGGCGATATGGGTACGCGACCGCCTCGATGGGCTGTGGTGCGATGAGGACTTCGCCGACTGGTACCCGCGGGACGGGCGGCCGGGGCTCTCGCCTGCTCAACTGGCCACGGTCTGTGTGCTGCAGTTCCTGCTCGGCCTGTCGGACCGGCAGGCCGCCGAGGCGGTCCGCTGCCGCATCGACTTCAAGTACGCCCTGGCGATGGAGCTGGACGATCCCGGGTTCCACCACAGTGTGCTGGCCGACTTCCGCGACCGTCTCGCCGAAGGCGACCGCGCCGACCGCCTCCTCGACCTCGCGCTGGCCCGCCTCAAGGAGGCCAGACTGGTGCGCGAGCGCACCACGCAGCGCACCGACTCCACCCACGTCCTGGCCGCGGTGCGCGACCTGACCCGCCTGGAGCTGATCACCGAGGCAGTCCGCGCCGCACTCGAAGAAGTCGCTGGTTCTTCCCCGCACCTGCTCGACGGCCTGGTCGACGAGGACTGGGGGCTCCGCTACGGCCGGCCGGTCCGTCTGGGCAAGAACCCCACCAAGCCCATGACCAGGATCCTCGCCACCGGAAACGACGCCGCCCGGCTCCTGGAACACCTCTACCGGCACGGAGCAGACCGCACGCCCGGCTCCCGTGTCCAGGCCCTGCGCCAGATCATGGTGCAGAACTACCACCGTGATCAGGCAGGTCGGCTGCGCTGGCGCACCGCCGAGAAGGAAGGCGGGCCTGGACTGCCGTCCTCGTCCCGGGCGATCGTCTCGCCCTACGACACCTCGGCCCGCTACGCGAGGCACGGGCACATCATCAGCTGGAAGGGGTTCGCCGCTCATCTGACGGAGACCTGTGCTCCCGACGGCCCCAACGTGATCACGGATGTCGCGACCACTGCGGCTACCACCCACGACAGCCAGGTCCTGCCCGGCATCCACACCCGCCTGGCGCGTCGCGGACTGCTGCCCGCCGAGCACCTGGTCGACACTGGCTACACCTCCCTGCCCCACCTGGAACAGGCCACCCGTGAACACCAGGTCACCGTCTCCGGGCCGCTGAAGAGCAACCCCACCCACCAGCACCGCCGAGGCGAGGGCTTCGCCCGGGACGACTTCCACATCGACTACGACCGTCAGCAGGTCACCTGCCCCCAGGGACAGGTCAGCGCGGGCTGGCACGGCCCCTACCCGACCTCCTCGCCGACCGCGGCCCCGCTGATCGTGGCCAGATTCACCAAGACCCAGTGCCAGCCCTGCCCGGCCCGCACCCAGTGCACCACCGCCCGCGAAAGCCACCGCACCGTGGGCTTTCCCCCACGAGAACTCCGCGACCTGCAACTCCGCGTCCGCGCCGAACAGCAGAAGCCCGAGTGGAAGACCCGCTACGCGGTCCGCTCCGGAGTGGAGGGCACGGTCAACGAGTTCGCCCACGGCCACGGCATGCGGCGCTGCCGCTACCGAGGACAGGGAAAGGCCCACATCCAGCACATCCTGACGGCCATCGCCGTCAACATCGAGCGCCTCAGCCAACTGCCACCGGCCGAGGAAGCCTCCCCACCCCGCCGACCGACCGCCTTCCAGCACTACCTCGACCAGCACGCGATACCCCGGCCCAAGTCCTGGCGAACCCTGGGAACCTGACCCCCGCATCTTCAAGATCCCCGACAGAGTCAAGCTCAGAAGCCGTCCAGCATCTACGGGGAGTGACGAGGTGGAGGGTGTTGTCCGGTCCGGTCGTCAAGGGGTCTGAAGTGGGTGAGAATCCGTAGGCGGTTGACGGATCATGTGTTCGCATCGGCCTTTTGTGGTCATTGCTAGTGATCTGTGCGGGTGGGCGTGGACGGTGCTGGGAGAGGCGGGACGGGGTTCCGTATCGACGGCGTGGGGCCGTGTCCTTGTCCTGCCGGGGGTGGTGATCCGGCGTGGCTGTGATCGGGAACGTCGCCGCGAGCCGCTACCACGAGTTGGTGGCCTCCTCGCTCCGTCAGGTCGAAGTCGAGTCCGCTGCGCAGTGGGCGCTCGGGGACGCGGCTTTGGAGATCGAGCCGATCCGGGAGTGGGGCGGTCACCTGCGGATAGGCGAGGGCGGGCAGCGGGTCGAGGACTCGCTGAAGTACTTCGCGGAGGACGTGGGGTTGTCGGCGGCGACTGTGCGGACGTACCGGTGGGTGGCGGCGAAGTGGCCGGCCGAGCATCGGGTGGCCGGGGTGTCCTGGGAGGTCCACAAGATCCTCGCCTCCGCCGACGAGCCGTTCGAGGTGATCGCGCACCCGCCGTTGAACGAGCGGACGGGGCGCTACTCGTGGGACGGGGACGCAGCGAAGCGGGCGGTCGGCTGGAAGACGTCGACGCCGGTCACGGTGGAGGAGAAGGTCGAGGCGGTCACGGAACTGGTACAGGACGAGGCGGTCGCCTGCCGGGTCGCGGTCGATCTCCTCAAACGCCGTGAGGTCGTGTTCGTGGCCATGCGGGACGGCGATGCCCGCTACATGGTGAACGAGGCGCAGTTCGAGCAGGCCGAGGCGGACGACGAGTTCGACGAGGAGTTCCAGGACGTCCTGGCGGCCGACGAGCTCGGTGGCGGGGAGGGGCAGGAGCGGTTCGACGATCCGGCGACCGTCGTGCGCCACTGGCACCGCCAGATGGAGTTCGTGGACCTGATAGCGGTCTGCCAGGGCTTCATCGCGGGCGCGACGCGGCTGGTGCCGAAGCTGAGGGGGCAGGAGTTCACCGAGCGCCAGCACGGGCAGGTCGGGTCAGTCCTGGAGAAGTTACGGGCAACGGCCGACTGGATCGAGACGGCCGTTGCGACGGGACAGACCGACCTCGACGAGGCCCTCGCGGCGTTGCTGCGGGGCGAGTAGTGGCCGCGCAGGGGCACCCCGCCCATGTCCACGGCGAGGCGGTGCGCAAGGCGCTGAGGGAGGCACGGCCGACCGGGGCCAGCCTGGTCCAGCTGTGCGGTTCGACGGGACGGACCCCGTGCCAGGTCTGGGCGGGGATCAAGTTCCTGCGGAAGGTCGCGGCGAAGGAGGGACTGCCGCCGGTGACCTACTCGAAAGCTGAGGGCTTCCAGCTCTCGGAGGACCCGGATATCTGGGTCGCCTACGAGCGGGCGATCTTTGCCACCCAGTTGCACCGGATCGCCAACGTGATCGAACAGGTTCTCGCTCCGCACGCGCGCCGCCAGCCCTCGGACGAGTGGGTGCGCCTGGCCCTGGAACAGCTCGGCGGGGCCAAGGCCACCTTCGAGGTCCTCACCCGTATGGAACGCTAGGAACAGGGCACTGGCGTGCGTGAACGCCGCTACCCCTCCGACACCACCGACGCCGAGTGGGAGTTGATCGCGCCGCTGTTGCCGCCACCGGCCGCGAGCCTGCCGACCGGCGGCCATCCCGAGGTCTACGACCGCCGCGACGTCGTGGACGGCATCCGCTACGTCAACCGGACCGGCTGCCAGTGGCGCGCGGTCCCCGCCGACTTCCCGCCCTGGCGGACCGTGTTCCGCTGGTTCAGCAAGTGGCACGCGGCCGGGGTCACCTCCCGGATCTGCGCCGTCCTGCACGAACAGGTGCGGTTGCGGGAGGGCAAGAACCCGCGGTCGGTGACCGTGGTGGTCGACTCCCAGACCATCAAGGCCGACGCCACCGTCCCCAGATCGACGACCGGC
The DNA here is from genome assembly GCF_006088715.1 of Streptomyces sp. YIM 121038. Lineage (NCBI taxonomy): Bacteria > Bacillati > Actinomycetota > Actinomycetes > Kitasatosporales > Streptomycetaceae > Streptomyces > Streptomyces sp. YIM 121038. The sequence goes on along the minus strand of NZ_CP030772.1, from coordinate 188,082 downwards.
TACGACGCCGGGAAGAAGACGACGGGCCGCAAACGCCACCTGGCCGTCGACACACGAGGGCTGCCGGTGATGATGATGGTCACCCCAGCCAGCGTCCACGACGCCCACGCCGCCCGCGACTTCCTCTTCCGCCTCCGCCTGGCCCACCCCGAGGTCACCCTGGTCTGGGCCGACTCGGCCTACGGCGGCGAACTCGTCACCTGGGCCAAGGACCGCCTCCGCCTCACCCTCAAGACCGTCAACCGGCCACGGACGAAGGGCTTCGTGTTGTTACCGAAGAGGTGGGTGGTGGAGCGGAGCATTTCGTGGCTGATGAGATCCCGGAGAAACTGCCGTGACTACGAGAAGCTTCCCCGGCACTCTGAGGCCCACCTGGCCTGGAGCGTTATGGCCCTGATGACGCGTCGGCTGACGAAACCTGTGGGTGACTGGCGCGAGCCCAAACCCCCACCACCATCACCGGCCGGATCGCGGCGGATCAGACTGCGCCCTTGGACCGTCCGTCTCGCCCCCGCGTCACCGATCTGCTAGACCGCGCGGACCACGCGGGACTACGACGTCTCAGCAACGGCATCCGTACTGGAGAAACTCCGCGTCGTCGCAGGCACAGCCTTCCTCTCTCGACGGACACCAGCACCCACAGACGTGCTTCTCACCGATATCGGCCGGATCGGGCAGGCATGAACATGCACAGTCCGACTGACACGGCAGCCTGGCTTCCCGCAACCCCACATCGCTCATGACTTCATCAACGAGCCAGCCGCCCACCAATCACGCCAAGTAACGATCAAGAGAGGAAGCGGGACGGCTTCTGAGTAGCTCGCCAGCCGCGTTTCAACGATCCGGGCTGACACACTCAACCTGCGCCGATTGCGTCTGCAGTGGCCTCAGCTCACTGCCGAGGACCCGACTGGCAGTGAGACCTGCGTCGGTAATCGTGGAAATGGTGGACTTGGAAACCTCGGCACCGTACACCTCAGCGAGGTGGGCCGACATCTCGCCGTAGGTGAAGCCCTTCGTGGACGGGTGCGGCTCGTTCTGAGTGAGGTCGGCATCAGGCAGTGAGCTGTCCTGGGCGGTATGATCCTTGGTGTTGTCACGCATACTCAATGCTTCGGCACGTCCCTGCAGGCAGTGGGCATGGCTGATCGGGGCTGAACCCGTGACGGCAGGTGCGGGTCGTATCAGCGCGATGCCTGCTTCTCAGCTCCCCCTTCTGACTGCTGAGGGCGTATCTGGCCTGATCATAGACTGGGTAGAGCCGTTGATGTTCGGCTGCGGGGTGGTGCTTCCAGTAGGCCCCAAGATTGCCGATAGCGGCGACGGTCCGGAGTTTCAGGACGGCCTCGGCGCCGTCGAGGCCCCAGCGGGCACCACCAATATCGAGACGGTCGGCGACAAGATGGCGGGCCGCGCCTTCGATGATCCCGGTCGCGATGGGCCACCTGGCCTCAAGGGCCTGGTCGTAGCGCAGGAACTCGGCCTGGGTGCGGATGAAGTTCCACCTGTTGCTTGGATGCCTGGACACAGGGACATGTGAGCCCAGGGAAAGCAGTGCCAGGTGGGAAGTAAGGGCCCGTAAAGAATCAACGCGTTGGTTTGATCTCTGTTGTGAGGGTCGCGCCGTGTGTGGTGGCGTGGACGAGGAGTCCTGCCAGGGTGTTGAGGTGTGCCGCTGGGGGCCGGAGTGTGTGTGCGTGCTGGTTCATCAGGCGCCGGGTCTCGCTGGTGGTGTGGCGGATGGTGTCCTTGCTGACGGCGAGGAGGCGGGCCAGCACGGTGGGCGGCAGGGCGAGGTTTTGTTGCAGTGCGGTGGCCAGGACCCGGTCGGCCAGGTCGAGTTTGGCTTTGCGGCCGCCTCCCGGGGCTCGGCGTCGTTCGCCGCCGTCGCGTCGGGTGGCGGGGTCCTGTTTCTGCAGCGCCTGCCAGTCGGCGGTCAGGGTCTCGGTCAGCGCAGTCAGTGCGGTGCGGGTCATGCCGGTCAGCGCGGGGGGCCTCTATGTCTTTCGTCAAGCGAGGCGTGGGGTTCTCGGTTCGTAGATGGTGCCGTCGCGGAGCATCGCGAAGAGCACGTTGATCCGTTGTCGGGCCAGGCGGAGAAGCGCCTGGGTATGGGTCTTTCCTCTGGCCCGGCACTTGTCGTAGTAGGTGCGGGAGGCGGGGTCGTGCAGGGCGGCGAACGCGGAGAGGAACATCGCGCGTTTCAGGACGCGGTTGCCGCCTTGGGGTGCGTGTTCGCCGTGGATCGAGGTGCCCGACGACTTGGTGGCCGGGGCGAGGCCGGCGTAGGAGGCCAGGTGGGCGGAGGTGGCGAAGCCGCTCCCGTCGCCGACGGTGACCAGCAAGGTGGCGGCGGTCCTGACGCCGACGCCGGGCAGCGACGTCAGGACCTGGGAAAGAGGGTGCGCCTCCAGCAGGGCGCTGATCTGTGTTTCTGCCGCCCGGCGTTGTTCGTGGACGGCGCCGAGCGAGCGGGCCAGCGACGGGATCACGAGGTCGAGGGTGCCGGTGCCGGGAACCACCACGGTCTGTTCGTCGAGCGCGTCGAAGACATCGTCGATCAGCCGGACCGCCATGCGCGGGGCCTTGGGCCGGATCACTTCGACGAGCCTGCGGCGTCCGGCCTTCCGCAGCGCGGACGGTGATCCGTAGCGTTCCAGGAGCCAGGTGACGGCCTGGTGGTCGAGTCGTGGTCCAAGGACGCGTTCCAGGCTGGGGTGGAACTGGGTGAGCAGGCCGCGGATCCGGTTGCTGGTGCGGGTGGCCTCGGCCGCGAGGTCCTGGTCGAACCCGGCGAGGACGGTCAGCTCGGCGGTGATCTCGTCGGTGAGTTCCAGCGAGCGCAGGGTATGCGGCATGGTGCGGGCGGCGTCCGCGATCACGGCCGCGTCGCGGGCGTCGGTCTTGGCCTCGCCGGGGTAGAGGTCGGCGATCCGCCGCATCGACAGGCCGGGCAGGTAGGCGACCTTGCAGCCGGTGTCCCGGGCGACGGTGAGCGGGAGGGCTCCGATCGAGGCGGGCTGGTCCACGATCACCAGGATGGTGCCGAACTTGGTCTTCAGCTTCTCGAAGACGTCCCTCAGCTTCGGTTCGGTGTTGGGGAGTTGCTTGTCGAAGACTTTCTTGCCCGCCGGGGTGAGGCCGTGGCCGTGGTGGTGGCTCTTGCCGACATCCAGGCCCAGGAAGACGCCTATCTCGTCGTACTCCATCAAGCCGTCCTCCCGAACGGGTTCGTACGGTGCTGGCCGGGGCGTTGGCGTCGTGCGCGCATCCACGTTATGCAGACCTGCCGCCCACCAGGTGCCGGGCATTGCGCTCGGCGGGGCGGTGTCGGACCTCTCATCAGCGTCTCCAGCGGCGCCTCTCGGGCCCGGTGGCACCACCCCCCAGGTCATTCGTTCGACAGGGGGGAACAGCCATGCCGGACCCGAAGGCCAGCGGCCCTCTTGCAGGACCGCGAAGAAGATAACGGGGGAAGGGCGGCGGGCGGATCAGGGAGAGACGGCGGCCGGTGCTGCTTCGGCCAGCCGGTCAAGCCGTTCGTACAGGGCACGGACCATGCGGGCCTTGTTCCGCACGTCGTGCAGGCTCCGGGCGGCCAGCCAGAGACGGCGGTCGGCCTCGCCCAGGACGATCTCGGCGAGCGGGCGCCTGCTGTCGTCATCAGGCAGCCGGGCCGCGTACGCGCGTACATCGGCAGCGACCGCCTGCCCAGCCCCGGCCAGCAGCAGCCCGACCTGGTGGTAGTCGCCGGGCCGAAGCGCGCCGGGGTCAGACCATGCCAGCACTGCCTTGAGGAGCCCCTCGCAGGTCTTGCGGCCCAGGGGCGGCTCCGCGCCGAGCAGGCCCGGGGGGCCGTCCACCCCGGCGCGCGCCGTGTTCATGACCCGGCCGAGGAGAGGACCGGCCGGTCGACCGCGGCCAGCGCGTCACGCAGACCGGCGACGTCGACCGCGACCGCCACCCTGCCCAGACAGGGCTGCCCGTCGCAGCCCTGCCAGGGGGCGCGGCTCTTGGGCGGGCTCAGCCAGGCCGAGGCGAGGGAGCCGTCGGTGCCGCAGGCGGGCACCAGAAGCCAGGAGCCGCAGGAGAGCACCCGCACTCCCGGAACGCCAGCCCAGTTCGCCTGGCCGCTGGCCACCAGCACGATCAGTTCTTGACGCAGATGGTCGGCGAGCACCGAGTACCCGTCCAGGACCGGAAGGTTCATCGCGTCAAGGGCGGCGAGGCCGCGCCGCAGAGGAGCGATGACCACCGCGTCCCGGCCGCCGCCGCACCGTACGAGCCGGGTGGCCGCACGGGACGCCCTGCGCAGCCGTTCGTACGTGCGGGCATCAGGTTCGAGCAGGGCGCCCCACGTCGGGGTGGGCTTCTGGGACTTGGCCATGAACGGACCGTAAGTGCGGTAGACCGAAGGAAGGCCACAGGAATCCTGTGGGTTCGCGTTCCGGTCCGGAGATTTCCGATGAGCACCTCTCTGAGCATGCAGTTCGGCCGCCGCGTCGCCTACTGGCGCGGCCGGCGCCGGATGACCCAGGCGACGTTCGCCTCACTGATGGGCAAATCTCTGCGCTGGGTCGAGGACGTGGAGGCCGGGCGGGTCCAGCGCGATCCGCAGCTGTCGGTGATGCTGCTCGCCGCCTCCAAACTCGGCATCACCCTGGAGCGGCTCCTCAGCGACGAGGCCGTGGCGTGCGCCGGGCAGAGCGAGCTCGACGCGGTCCGTGCCGCCCTGCACCGCCACGACGTCATCACCGGGGCCCGCGGCGACGCCGACGACGAGCCGGTCTCCGTTGACCTGCTGCACCGGGCCCTCGTCCATGCCCGCAGCGGCTTCCAGCGCGGGCACTTCGCTCAGCTCGGCGCCGCCATCCCCACGCTGCTGGTCGACGCCTCCCAGGCCGCCCACCACCATCGCGGCGACGAGCAGATGGAAGCGTTCCGGCTGCTGTCGCTGTCCCTGGAACTCACCGAGGCCGCGCTGATCAAATGGGGCGACACCGAGACCGCCGTGCTCGCCGGGCACCGCGCGGTCGCCGCCGCCGAGCGCTCGCAGGATCCCGTCATCATGGCGTCGGCCGCCCGGCACCTCGCGGACGCGATGACCAACCACGGCCAGGCCTCTGCGGCGGTCGCCTTCGTCACCGCAGCCGCCCACCGGCTCCAGGGCGAGTTGCTCCAGCGCGGCCCGGACGGGCTGTCGGTGCTGGGAATGCTGTTCTTGAAAGCCGCCATGGCCCAGGCCGCCACGGCCGAGGCCGACGACCGCAACTCCGCCGCCCTGGCCCGCAAGGTGCCCGACCACCTCGCCGAGGCCGCCGAGCACGCCGAGCACCTCGGACACGACGACAACCGGCTATGGAGCAGCTTCGGCCCGACCAACGTGCAGCTCTACAAGGTCGCCGCGCACGTCCAGCTCTCCGAGGGAGCCGACGCCGTCGCGGTCGCCCACGGCATCCCCGCCCCCGCGTTCGCAGGACTGCCCCCGGAGCGCCGGGCCCATCTGCTCGCCGACCGCGCGCTTGGCGAGATCCAGGCAGGACTGTGCGAGAGGGCCGTCGACACGCTGCTCGAGGCCGAGCGCCTGGCTCCGGAGGAAGTCCAGTGCCGGCCCCGCACCCGGGCCGCGGTCGAGGACCTGCGGCTGCTCGGCACCGGCAGCGCGGAAGGCCGCTTGCGGGCGCTTGCTGATCGTTGTGGACTGCCCGGGTGACCCAGACCCACACCCTGTACCTCATCGCCTGCGCCGCCCCGCCCGCCCGCCGCATACAGATCCCGATCCGCGCCGCGCAGAAGGCCGGTTGGGACGTCTGCGTGATCCTCACACCGTCCGCCTACCGGTGGGCGAGCGAGGACTCCGAAGGCGAGATCGAGGCCCTGGAACAACTGACCGGACACCCCGTGCGATGGCAGTACAAGCTCCCGAGCCAGGCGGATGTGCTGCCGCCCCCCGACGCGATGCTCGTCGCGCCACTGACGAGCAACACGCTGAACAAATGGGCGGGCGGGATCTCCGACACCCTCGCCCTCGGACTGATCACCGAAGCCATCGGGATGGGCACGCCGCTGGTGGCCCTCCCGCACTGGAACGACGCCCAGGGACGCCACCCCGCGGTCGGCCGCAGCGTCCAGCAACTGCGCGAGGCCGGGGTGGAGGTCCTTCTCGGGGAGAGCGGGTTCATTCCGCACCGGCCCCGCCATGGTGACCTCGATGCCTACCCGTGGCACACCGCCATCGAGGCACTCCCCGCCGTCCGCTGACCGCACCGGGGTGTCTCCCACCGGAGACACCCCGTCGCCTCACCCCGCGAGGAGCCCCGCCCGTGACCGGCATCGCCGGCACTACGACCAGCCGGGTACGCCGGGCGGCACCGTTGACCGATCCTGCCTGCCCGCATTGAGAGGGCTCCGCGCCCTGCGCGCTACTCACCGGTCCTTCAGCAGGTAATGCAGCAGCGTCACCACAGCCACTCCGACCAGCAACGCAGCGCCCAAGGACGGATGCTCGAAGGCGACGTAGGTCGTGCCGCCACCCACCACGAGCAACAACGCAGTCCGCAGATCCATGTCACCGTTCATGTGGCCCTCCCGAACCATGCAGCGCCACCCGCGAGGCGGCATCGTGCATAAAAAAGGAGGTGGCCGGGCGGTTAGCCCGATCACCTCTGTCGGGAATAGGGAGAGAAAAATCAAGCGTGCATTACACGACTTTAAGTGTGAGGTGCATCACAAAATCGAGCGCCTTCGGAGGTTCGAAGCCCCTGTCCGAGCTGATGGTCCGCGCCCCGTGGCGGGGAACCGGCACCGCCCGCCAGCTGCACGACGCGCTGCTCGCCCACCGCCCCGAGGAACGCGCCACCCTCCTCGTCGACCAGGCCCACCCCAAGGTCCACGCCCTGTACGAGTCCTGGGGATGGCGCACCCTCGGAGACCTGCGCCCCCGAGTGACGAACGCGCCCCTCATGCACCCCATGCTGCTCACCCTCCCCCAGCGCTGATCACCAGGGCGGCCCCGACGCGTACCCGTGGCACACCGCCATCGAGGCACTGCCGCCCGCAGCTGACCGCATCGGGGTGTCCGCGTGGGGGTACCCCGACGTTCACTGCACGGTTCTCCAAGGAGGACCGCGGCGGCTGGCAGTTGCCGGTCTACGCTGACGCCCTCGCCGCCTGATGCCGCCCTTGTGCTTCAGGGCGCGACGGGCCACGCGAACGCGGGACGGATGGTGGGCCGGTGCGGCTACCCTCGTACCCTCGCCGGTAGGCCGTCGGTAGTCCGCTACTGACCGTTACCGCTGCCCGTGATCACGTGGAAATGCTCGCGAAACCGCGGAACCTACAGCAGCTTGGTGGCGCTCGGGTGGGTGAGCAGGTCACGGAGCAGTTCCTCTGTCTCGAGCTCCGTGGGCAGGCCCAGGAACCGGTTGACCTGTTCGAGTCGGGCGATCGCGGTGTTGAGACCCGCGCGGTTTCCGGCGGCGTATTCGATGCGGAACCAGTCCCGGAACAGCAGCTCTGAGTATTCGTCGGCTTCGAGCCCCGTGCTGATGGCGCGTCGAGCGAGTGTGAGGTCGTGGTGCGGACCCTTGTGGAGGCGGTGGGTGGCGACGGTGTGCGCGACGGCGACGATCCGCATGGCCATCTCCTGTTGCAAGGGTTCGCTCCAAGGCAGCGTTTGGGCGCCGAAGGGGCGGCCCCGTACCTGGTCGAGAGCTTCTTCGAGCAGCGGAAGTCCCGGAGCGCCGCGGGGGAGTTCCTGCTCGGCGGTCTTGTGGAAGGCATGCCAGTCGCAGCAGATCTTGTCGGAGAGCCGGAAGGGGTCGGACTTGACGGCGCGGCGGGGCACGTAGGGATTGCCGTCGGGGTCGTTGCCGAGGCTTCGCCGCAGACCGCCCAGCCTTGCGTTGAGGGTCTCGGGTGACCAGGGGCTGGAGGGGTCCATGTCGGCGCACAGGGCGTCTGCGTCACGGCCGGGACGCAGGTGGAGGAGTGCCGCGAGCTGGGCTTCGCGGGTTCCGTGTTTGGAGGCGGCGACGCCGGAGATGGTGACAGGGCCAAGGACCTGGATACGCGGTGTAGATGGGGCGGCTGCTGTAGAGAGGGCTGTGGGCGAGGAGGCCTCTGTGGCGGCGCCGTGGTGCGTTGCCCGCGACGGGACCGCGGACGGCTCGTGCTGTACAGCTTCGGCCCTGTGCGCTTGGCCCTTCCCCATGTTCTTGTGCTCCGCGGTGGGTGTCGTGCGGGGGCCGGCGGGTGAGAAAGGCTGCGGGACGGCGGCCGGGTCGGCCGAGGCAGCGAGCAGAGCGGGGAAGACTCCCAGGCCGCCCGTATCCGGATCTGATGCTTCCGGAGGTGTGAAGGAGCGCTTGACCAGCGGCGCCGGGGGAGGGGATCCGTCCGGATCGTTGCGCTGCACTGTCCTGCTGCCAGCGGCGGCGCGATCCGCATCTGGGCCTGGGCCTGGGCCTGGGGCAGGCGCGGGTGCGGCGGCGCGGGCATGGGGTTCGGTGGGCACGTGCCGCCAGGGGCCTTCGGCGGGATGGGGCTCCTCACCGGAGGTGGCCAGGGCGGTGGTGATGTCCTGGTACGCCTGGCGGGTCAACCGCTGCAGGGTGACGTCGGTTTCCAGGGCGTAGATGTGCTGGGGCTGACGGTCGTTGGCGCTGAGGCGCTCACTCTCGTCGAACAGCAGTGTGGTGTGCGGTGTGGGTGCGATGACTGCGACCTTCATCAAGTCCGTGGTGTGGCTGAGGGTCTCCGCGATGGACCAGGCGCTGTCGGCGTCGAGCTCGGCGGCGCACAGGATCAGATAGGGGGTCCGCCGTAGGCCGGTCTCGTGTTCCTGGTGTGCTTCCAGGAGCCGTTCGGCGAAGTCGCGCGCGGCCTGGGCACCGGTCGCCATATGCGCGATGCGTGCCGTGGGCAGCAGGGTGTTGAGGCCGTCGCCGAAACCGGCCACTACGACTTCGACGCCGCTGGCCCATGGGCTCATGGCCAGCTCCAGGGCGAGGGAGGTGAGGATCTCCTCGCGCGGACCGCGCTCACCGTCAAGCAGGACGACCCCGCTGTGGGGCAGGTTCAGCAGCATCAGGTTCCCCGCCGCGTCACTGCCGATGGTGGCCAGCCCTGGGTGCGGGGCGTCGTTCTGTGCGGCGTCGGCGGGCAAGTCGGTGTCGTGATCCAAGGTCCACCAGGGGCTGGGGCCTTGCGTAAACGGCGTCACCGGCTCGGCTGTGGGGTCGGCGGGCAGGATCTGCACAGCACTGCTGGTAATGCGTGCGCCGCGGATGTCGGGCACCGCGGTCTCGTCATGGGATGCCTGGGCAGCGAGGGCGCGCAGCGCGAGGTCCAAGCGGTGGATGCCGTGGGCTTGGGGTGCTTGGGCCGCCTGGGCCAGTTGGGCCTCGGTGGGGGAGGGTTCAGGTGGCATGGCGATGCGCTGACCTGGATTGGCGCGGCGGCGCTGGAGGATCCGGCGGATCGTCAGCGCCAGGGTGACCGCGGCGGCCAGGGACGCCAGCACGCCTGCGGTGCGGGCGGGGGTGATGAGCGGAGAGGATGAGCCTGGCTCGTGCTCAGGAGCAGGGGCCGGTGCGGAAGGCGTGGGCGTCGGCGCCGCCGGATCCTGATCAGGGGTGGCCGGGGAGGAGGGCTGCTGCTCGCGTTGCCCGGGCCGTGCGGAGGGTTTGCCCGTGTCGTCGTGGGCCTCCCCCTTGTCGCTGTGCTTGTCTGCCTGCCCGGGCTGCTCGTTCGTGTCGTCCTCCGGCGCAGCGCCGGGGAGCGTATCGGACCTGGCTGGGATGAGGATCTTCTGCCCGGGATAGATGAGGTCAGGGTCTTTCAGCCGGGGAGCACCATCGGGCTGGGGGTGATCACGGTTTGCCTCGTACAGGCGTGGCCAGGTGGATGCGTCGCCGGTCTCTTGCCCGGCGATGCTGGACAGCGTCTCGCCTGGCCTGACGGTATGCGTTCGTTGCGTGCCGCTCGCCCGTCGTGGCTGGGAAGGCCTGCTCAGCGGTCTTTCCTCGGCGGTGAGCTGGATGGCGTTGTGATCTTGCTGGTGGGCAGCAGGCGGGGGAGAGGCCGGGGTGTGGGCATCGGCGGGCAGCTGGATCTCGAGCCCGGGAGGCAGCAAAGGACTCTGCGGTAGGCCGGGGTTGAGCCTGCGGATCTCCTGCGCCCGTGGCCCTGATCCGAGGTACTTCTCGGCCAGGTCCCACACAGTTTCGCCCGTGGCGCCCACGATATGCACCGGTCCCTTGGCCGCGGCCGGCGGGCTGGTGGAGACGGCGCTGCCGGCAGACGCGAGGGCCGGCGCGGGCGGGCTGTGGTCGGGGGCGGGCTGCTGCGGGGCGGTGGCCGCCACGGTGGAGGCCGGAGCCGCGACCGCGGTGCCGGCGGGGAGGAGCAGCAGGCCGCCCAGGAGAAAACCGGCCAGGCGCTGTGGCGCCCCCAGACGCCGGTGGCGCCGCGTGGGGCGTCGGCGCAGGTGCCGGGGGATTTCTGCGAGCAGTCCCAGCATGAACCAGGACCACCCGCACCAGGCCAGCAGGGTGAGCAGGGTGAAGAGCACCTGGCCGCCGCCCTCGCTTGAGGTCAGGGTGTCGGCGATGTCAGCGCCGCTGGGAACCCCGTGGGGCAGGGTGCCTGCGCTGACCAGGACCCAGGGGATGCCGCCCAGCAGCGCGAGCAGGGCGGTGAGGCTGGCCGCAGCACCCAGGAGGCGCAGCGCCAGAGCGACGGTGCGGTGGGGGAGAGGGCGGGACATCGTCAAGCTCCGGGGTCGGTGCGTTCGAGGGTGACGTCGGCACGCGCGGTGACCTGCATGCTGGAGTAGCCGAATCCGCCCAGGAGCAGGGGCCGGTAGGTGGCGAAAACGGTGATGGTGAGGCTCTGTCCGTCCTCGGCCACCCGCACCGAGCCGGTGGCGCCAGCGGCCGTGAGGAAGGCCCTGGCGGCGGCAGCCGCCTTCTGCGGGTCGGCGCGGGTGCCTACACCGGTGATGGCGTCGGGCCCGTTGATCTCCTGTCCGGCGGCGCGGGCCGCTTCGGCGGCGATGTCTTCGGCATCAGCGTCGGCCATCATCAGCCGCCCGCCGTCCACGAGCACCGCCAGGAGCAGCAGCATCACGAGGGCGAAGCCGATGAAGTACAACGTCACCGAGCCGCCATCGCGGGCGCGTCGGCAGGCGAACCCTGGCCGTCCCTGCGCCCGGCCGAGCAGCCCCTGCGCTGAGGCCGCCCTCATCAGCGGCCTCGTGCGCGCGCGACGTAGCGGTCAACCGGGCTGTGCCGCGTGGCGGTGAGCGTCTTGGAGCCGGGAAGGCCCGGCACGGCCAACTGCGCGAGTGAGATGGTGCAGTTCACACGCACGGAGACGCTTCCGGGCTGCCCGGGCCCGGTAGGGAAGCGGCTGGTATCGACGTGAATGTCGGAACTGGTGCAGGTGCGCTGTGCCTGCCCCAGGGAGGCCAGCGCGGCCTGGCGGGCGCGGGACTGCGCGGTGGCGGCGTCCGCGGACTCGCTGGCCGCGCGGGCCGCCGCAGCCGCGGCGTTCGCCGCAGTGCTGTCGCCGAGCCCGGCCAGCCCGTAGGCGGCCAGGATTGCGAGGAACGGCACCAGCACCACCAGGCAGAGCAGGGCCTCCAGGGAGTAGGAGCCCTGGTCTTGCAGCGGCCGCCCGGCGCGCTCCTTACGGCCGCGCAGCCACGGCGCGGCCGCGACTGCGCGGCGACGGCGGCGGGCCGGTGTCGTGGGGGTCATCGGTTGACCTCCACGGTGTCCTCGGCGCTGCGCTGGATGCGCAGATCCCAGGGCAGAAAGCTCATGACATGCCCGGTCACGGTGACCCGCACACGCCCCCCGCTGGAGCCCGCCGTACTCACGCGGGCGCCGCGCACCACATCCACCGCGCTCAGCCACTGCTTCGCCCGTGCGGCGCCCTCACCGGGCCGGGCTTGGTAGGCGGCTCCCGCCTGGGCCCCCTTGCGGGCCGCCGTGTGGGCCGCGGTACTGGCCAGGAAGAACACCCCCAACTGCAGCACGATCAACGAAATGATCAGGAGCGCGGGCGCGATGAGGAGGAACTCCAGCGTAGAGATGCCCGCATCACCGCTCCGACCGCAGGCCGCCCGCACACGACGCCGCCACCACCGGGGCATGCGCGTGCTCACAGCCCGACAGCGGCGGTGAAGCGCTCCATGAGCGACGTCGAGGTGGACTTGAACACCGTGCCGAAACTGACCGCTACCCCCAGCACCACTGCCCCCAGGATCAGCTTCTCCAGCGTCTCCATCCCCGCGTCGCGGCGCGGACCGGTCATCCGCTCCTTATGCACCAGCCACACGGCATGCACGTGTGTGACTGCCTTGTCGATCCGGCCGAACGTCATGGCATATTCCCCTTTCCTCGGCTTGGCAGTGCCGTCGTGGGTCGTCAGATGGAGGTCAGTGCGCTGAAAGCGGGGTAGGCGAACATCGCCAGCACGACGGTGAACAGCACGGTGCCGGGCACCACCATGCGCTCAGAGGCGGCATGTGCCTCCGCCTCCCGGTCAGTGAGCAGCCGCTGGCGCAGCAGCAAGGCCTGGGTCGCGAGCGCTTTGCTGATCGAAGCCCCCTCCCCGGCCAGGGAGAAGGACTCCGCAGGGGCCGCGAGCTCGGGGATCCCCAGCTGCTCCCCGAGCTGCGTGAGCGCCTCCCACTGGGGGACCCCGGCGAGCTCGGCGCGCTTGAGGGCCGCGCTGATCCGGGCCAGCACCCAGTGGTCCCCGACCTCGGCCGTGCGCTGCACCGCGGCCTCCGGCCCGATGTTCGCGCCGCGCTCCAACTGGGCGCGCTCCAGGAACGAGGCGATGGCGTAGCGGGCCTCGAGGCGGGCTCGGCGCGCCTTGCGCCGCACCTGCCTGTCCGCGTCGATCCAGATATAGGCGGCGAACGCCAGGGAGCCCAGCACCGGCAGCGCCAAGGACAGCCCGAAGCCGGCCAGGACCGCCGCCACTCCGGCGAGCTGCACCATCACGAGCGCCAGGACTGCGCCCACGACTTTGGAGCCGATGTGCGCGGCGGGGGACAGGCCCAGCAGGTCCAGATCGCTGCGCGGAAGGCTCAGCCGGTGGCCATGCGCGGCCAGGATCTGCTCCCCGGCGCGTTCCCACAACGACCGCGCCGACCCGCCGCCGCGGGCACCCCCCTGGGCGCGGCCGGGCCCCGGCTCGAAGTTCTCCAGCCGGTCCAGAACCGCGTTCACATCCGGTCGCGCAGGCACAAACTCCCGCACCACCAGGAACAGGCCTGCGCCGCACAGAGCTCCGCACGCGAGTGCTTCCGGTGACATCACAGCCAGGCCCCCTTCCGCTTCCTGTTCACGTATCCCGGCCCGCGCGGGCCCGGGCTGCCGGGAGGGCCCGACGCGGACAGCTCGTCCAGCAGCCGGGGCGGGGGAGAGGACTGGGCCAGCGCGCGCAGCCACACCAGGGCCGCGGCGAACGCCGCCCCAAGGGTGAACATCACCGCCTGGCCGGTGGGGGTGCGGTAGATCTCGCCCCAGGACGGGTTGGTGAAGATATAGGCCGCGATCAGCAAAGTGATCACCGAGATCCAGCGGGTGCCGGTACGGACCTGGCTGCGCTTGGCGTCCACCGAGCGCAACTGGATGGCTTCCTGCTCGGTCAGGGACGCCATCGACTGCAGGGCCCGGCTCAGCCCGGGCCCGTGCTGCTGGGCGTGGGTGAGGAAAAGCATCACCGCGTTGTCGACCGCGCCATCGCCGAAGTGATCGGCGAACTGCCGGTAGGCGACCGCCGGGGTGGCGCCCACCCGCAGCCGGGCCGCCAGCAGCCGCACCGGCGGGCGGATCACTGCCGGTGCCCGGGGCGCGGAGGTGGTAATGGCACTTTCCAGGGTGCCGCCGGACTCGTGCACCCCGGCCAGCTGCTGCATCCACTGGGCCAGCGCCTCCAGGCGCATGATCTGCCGCTCACTGGTACCGGCCGGATGCCAGATCCATGGCACCCCCAGGACCGCGATCCCGGCCAGCAGTCCATGCACCGGGCGCTGCCAGTACCACCAGCCGCCGATGGAGGCAGCACCAGAGGCGAGGACAATCAGGCGCCAGCGGCGCGCCCACGCCTGCGGCAGCGAGGCCCTGGCCTGCTGCACGCGCACGGCCCACCGTGACGGAGGCCGTCCGGCCGGCAGCTGCGGGGGCCAGTATCCGCGCGCTGCCGCCAGCAGGCCGCCCGTCACCAGCGCTCCGCACAGGGCCGCCAGCAGACTCCACTGATCACTGCTCATGCCGCGCCCGCCGCCTTCACGATCAGATCCAGCGGGGCGGGCCAGGCACCGTACTGCGGCACGGCCAGCCAGCGCCGGTCGAATCCGGCCTGCTCCTCCAGCTCGCCGATGCACGACGGCACCAGTTTGGGCACCGCCCGTGGGTCGGATCCAGCCGGGCCGAAGATCTCCTGAAGGGCAGGACGCCCGTGTTCGCCGGGCTGGACTTCCACGACCTGGTGCACGAACCGGTGCCGGCGCCCGCCCTGGCGTGTCTGGTTGATCTGCTTGAGGTAGACGACGAAGTTGATGGCGGTGCCCACGAGTTCGTGGACGTCGTCACGGTGCATGCCCCGGCACAAGGTGACCAGCCGGGGCAGCACGAGGCTGGGGTAGGCAGCGTGGAGCGTGCACATGGAGCCCGCGCCGCCGGCACTCATGGCCTGCAGCATCGCGATGGCCTCGCGGTCGCGGACCTCGCCGACCAGCACCCGTGTGGACAGCATCCGCAGCGCGTGCGGGAACATGTCCTCCACCGTCACCTGGCCCACGGGCCGGCCGTCGACGAGCTCGCCGTTGGAGTCCCGGGCCTCCAGCTCGATGAACTGCGCGCCTTCCCGGTAGCCGCTCAGGTGCAGTTCGCGGTCGGATTCCAGGACCACCACCCGCTCCTCCGGGGGGATCTTCTTGGCCAGCGCTCGCAGCAGGGATGTCTTTCCTGTGCCCACATCTCCGCTGAACAGGACGTTCTTGCGGGCCAGGACCAGCGCGTGCAGGAACGCAGCCAGTGCCGGGGACAGGGTGCCCCATTCCTGGAGCTGTTCGAGGCTGGAGTCCACCACGCCGTGGCGGCGCACGCCCAGAAACGGCCGCGGGCTCAAGATGGTGGCCTCGGCACGGGACCCGTCGGGCAGCCTGAACGACACCATGGGGGTGGAGCTCGACAGCCTCCGCTCCCGGTGCCCGGAGTTCGACGCCAGACGGTTGATCAGAGCCACGAGCTCCTCATCGCTCTCGGCGACCCTGGGGGCCTTCTGCGTGGCCTTGTTGACGTAGTCGACCTGCACCTCGTCGCCCAGGACGACGATGTTCTCCACCAGCGGGTCGTCCAGGTACTTCTGCAGAGGCCCGGCGTGAAACACCGCGTCGTACACCGCCTGGCACAGCGTGTCGACCTGCGCCTGGGCCAGCGCCGTGCCCTGCCGGGCCCGTTTCACGGCCCACTGCGAGACCCGCTGAGCGACCAGAGCGCGGGCCCGCTCCCGGCGGGCGCTCTCGTTGGACAGCGGCTCTTGGTCGTCCGCGGCGACGATGTCGTCGCTGATCTCATCGCGGAGCCACGCGATGTCCTGCGGCGTCGCTGGCAGCGCCCCCGACCGGTCGGTGACCTCCAGTGAGGCGGGCGATGTGAGTGCCACCGGTCCACGGCGGCCGGGGCCGGCAGGGACGGCACCCTCTGGTGCGGGCACGGGCTGTGCGAGGGAGGCCCGCAGGACGTCCTGCAGCGGTGAAGTGCGGTCTGCCTGCTGCTCAGCCACGGGACACCACCTGCCGCGGATCCCGCACCGGGGCCGGGAGGCGGCTCGCCGCCAGGCGCTGCAGCACCCCGGTCTCGGCCGGTGACATCACCGGCGCAACGGGCATGTCCAGCGCGCGGCGCCGGGTGTGCACCGCCACGCTGATGGCCTGCACGCTCTTGCGGGCCTGCTTGACCAACGGCAGCTTCGCCAGCCGGGGCGGTCGCTGCGCGCCGTGGGTGAACAGCCGCGCGGCGGCCTCATCCCAGGGCAGCAGATCCACCACCGGGGTCTTGAACCGGCGCGCGATCGCGTCCGAGCGCAGCCCTCCGGCGGCCGGGGACAGCTCCCGCACCACCAGCAGGCGCAGCGCGTCCGAGCCACTGCCGTGGCTCTCCAGCTCGCTGTGCAGCACCCGTGCCACCGGCAGGGTCTGGGCCACGGACGTCAGGGTGTTGCGCAGCACCAGCACCACCAGATCGGCCCGGTGCGCCAGCGGCGCCGGATACAGGGTGCGGTGCAACCCGCCTCCTTCGACGGCGATGTGACCGGCATCCACGACCACATCGAATCCGGCCTGCTGGTCCATCGCCCGCAGCAGCAGCGACAGCGGCCCCCAGGTGCCCGCGAGCGCGCCGGCCTGTGTGGGATCGGTCAGTCCCGGCAGCACCAGCCGGTTGCCTTCCTCATCGAGGCGGCGCAGGTGCGCCTCGAAGGCTTCGGCGAGCTGGTTTTGCAGGTGGGCCTGCGCCAGGTGGAACAGGCCCACCTCTCCGCCCCAGGCCCCCTGCCGGTAGCCGGTGCGGATCGACGCCTGCCGGGCTGAGGCCTCTACCAGCAGCGACGGGCGGGGGCCGGACAGAGCCAGGGCAAGGGACGACACCGTGACCCCGCAGCCGTACCCGGAAGTGAGCAGCATCACCGGCATGATCAGCCCTTGCTCTTCAGCACGATCGCGACCCGGCCCGCACTGGCGTCGGAGGCCACCGCCGCACTGTCGCCGTCGGGAACCGCCGCCTGGATGACGACATCGCCGCTGCTGGAAGGCGTGCCCACCTTGACGACGCGGCCGGCCACCTCGACCAGGCCGCGCTGCTTGTCCGGCGTCTGCCCGTCCTGGGGCCGCGTCACCAACTGCACGGCATCGCCCGGCCGCAGCGCATCCACCGGCGCCATCGACCGCTTGACCTCGACGGCGACCAGCGCCTCACCGGGCCGTAGGCCGCCGTGCTCGGTCAGTTGCCCATCCGTCAGCAAGGAACCCTGCGACAGAGCGGCGGCCGCACGACGCCCGAGCACCTGGTTCTTCTGCTGGGCAGGCACGGGCTTCAGGCCCGGAGCATCGGACAGGGCGACCACCCGCAGGTCACCGGACGTGAGCTTCTGCCCCGCAGGCACATCGCGTGCCAGTGCCAACACGTCCGACCGCTCGGCGCTGGCGTGCATCAGTCCCGCGAAGCCGAGCGCCCCGGCCAGCACCATGACGGCGCCAAGGATCATGAAAGAGCGGCGCCGGCGGCGCGGCGGCTGCGGGTCGACGATGCCGATGTCCGGGCGCATCACCTCAGGGCCGGGTGGTGCGGGCACCGGGGACTTGTTCCTGGCCAGGTTCTTCAACACCACGTCCTTGCCATCCCGCCTTCTCTAGTCGAGCACTCTCATCTCGCCCACGGACACCGCCAGACCGCTCTCGCGCACCGCGGTGAACTCCCCTGATTCACCACCGCCGGTGACATGCCACTGGACCGTCCACGTCGCCACCGCGCGGCCCGTGAACCGGCCGCCGGGCCGGCCCTGAGAGGAGGTCTGGTAGCGGTGGCCGCAGGTCGGCGACGCGGCCATGCCGTAGGCCCTCCGGTACTTCGTGCCCGGCCCGGTGCAGGTCACGGTGGTGCCGTCCCCCATCGACCAGCGGATGACGGAGACCTTCGCGGTCGCGGACACCGTCACCCCGGCCAGTGAGGCCTCGGCGGTGTTGGGCCCGAAGGTGGTAGCGGAGGGAGTCACCCACATCCACAGCGGCACCCCGACCGTGTAGATGCCCCCCGCGCGCGGGCTGGCGATATCCGGCCCGGTCAGGAGCATGCTGTCCACGGCTCGCCGGGCCAGCTGCTCCGGGTCGACGTCTACCACCGGTGGGCCAGCGGCCCAGAAGACCTGCGGTGCGCCGCCCGCGATGGTGCCCGGCGCCATGCCCAGCGCGTCGTCCAGGCAGACCCGCGTGTAGATCGCGCCGTCACCTGGCCTGTGCCCCTTCCACAGCGGATCGCTAGCCGGGGGCTGTGGGTCCAGCCGCTCCAGCGCGCACAGCTTGGGCCGTGCCCTGCTCGTGTCCGCTCCCCTGCCTCCTCCGGCGGGTTTACCGCCGCGCTCGGTGCCCCCGCCGCCCCGCCCCGGCTTCTCCGCGCAGACGGTGACGTAGGAGGGCTTGCCTGGACACAGGCCGCTGCCCTGAACCGGCACCCCGATCCCTGCCCAGGAGGCTTCGGGCAGTGTCATGGCCAGCGCAGCCGCGGTGAGCAGGACGGTCAAGTGGCGACTCAGCAGGTGCGGTTGCCGTGCGTCGTGATCTTGGTGATCATCCACCGTTTCCCCCACTTCTCGGCATCGATCGTGGTCTTGTACCGCAGGGGCTGATTGGACGGGTACGGCTGGGGCTCGCCGCTCTTCTTCTTGACCGTCTTCCACGAGCTGATGTCCAGGCAGTCCTCCAAGCGCGCTCGGGGGACCTTCCGGGCGGGGCTGAGGGAGAGCACCCTCGTGGTGTGCGAGGGAGCGCCCTTGGTGGCCGTGCCCTCCCTCTTCATAGCCAGGAGGTCGCCCATCGTGCGACCAAGCGCCTCCTTGGTGGCATACCGCTTCAGCTGCGTGCCCTTGATGTCGGTCTGCGCGTAAGCCTCGGCCTGCTCCTGCCACATCCGTGCGTAGACCTGCAGGACGGCCTTCTTGTCCTTGGCGAGCGGGTCGGTGCTCGCCGCGGGTTCGCTGGCCGCCGAGGACGGCGCGGGCGGGGAGGACTTGTGGTCCACTCGGTTGTCGTCGCTGCTGTCGCTGCACGCGGTCAGGACGGCCGCGGCGCAGGCCGCGAGGATCGTGGGGCACGACCGCCTCCATTTCTGTGTGCGAACACTGGGATGTGCCTGCTGGCTCTGTGCTCGGCTCACTGGGCCTCCCGTGTGGCTGATGCGGTGGGGTAGTCCTCTGACGTGGGGTGCGCGGTGCCGGGGGAGCATACGGACGTTTCGAGCTGTGGTGACACAAGTTGAATGCCGTTCGTACTGCGGCGCATGACGTGCACAGCACATACTTTCCTCATCCCCGGTGCCATGCCCATGAGACGGCCGCGGGCAGGCGCCGCACGGGAGCGCATGCGGCCCGTTGCAGACCCAATGGCGCGCAGGGCAGGACGTGACGGAAGCCTCCGCCTGGGCCAAACGCGTTCTGGAACACACGGCGCGCGGGTGATGCGGGCTGGGGGAGACCTCACGGGGGCAGCGGCAGGGCAGTCCATCGGTCCGTTCCTTTCGGTTGCTGGAAGTACAGGTCGGTGACGCGTGCGTCGAGGGTCGTGCCGCCGCGATCGGTTCCGGCCCACACCAGGTGCACCACCGCCCGATGCGCACCGCCACCCGGGGCCCGACGCGCGATGGCGGCCTGGATGCGCACCCGGCTGAAGGCGGGCGCCACCAGGCGAGGCGGCCGCCGACCGAACACCTGGGGGAAGCGCTCGCGTCCAGCTCCGGTGGCATCCGCGCGCAGCAGCCGCGCCCCCCAGGCGCGCAACTGCTGCTCCTGGGCTGCGGGGAGGTCCCGGGGCCAGTCCTGCTCCAGGTGTCGCTGGATGGGACGGTCAGCCTGCGGGCCCTCACCCCGCGGCGGCAGCTCGACAACGGCCGCTGACGCTTCATCAGGTGGCACGGATACTCCCTCTCTGCCCGGCCCCGTCGAGGACGGCGGTGGCATGCGGGCATGCTTCTGGCCGGATCCGGCGGGAGAATCGGCCGGAACTGAATGGTCTGGGACGGTGGCGGAGCCGGGGCGGGACGATTGCGGCATGAGCAGGCCCGCCCCGGTGACCGCGAGCAGCACGGTGGCAGCGAGCAGTCTCCAGACGCGCGGCCGCGATGTGCCAGGCGATGACGTCACAGGAGCCTCGCCCCTCCCGCGAAGCCGGGCATGGCGTTCACGGGGTCCAGACGGACCACCGTCCCCGGACGCGCCGCGTTGATCATCTGGCCCGTCCCGGCGTAGATCCCGACGTGATAGATCGTGGCATCGCGGCCTGGGGTGTAGCCGAAGAACACCAAGTCCCCCGGGCGCAGCGCGCCGGGGCCACGGCTGGCCGGGATGCGCACGCCCCGACGCGCCTGGGCGGCCGCGGTCCGCGGCAGCTTGATGCCGACGCGCGCGAACGCGTACATCGTCAGGCCCGAGCAGTCGTAGCCCCAGATGCGCGTGCCGGACTTCCCGGTGGGGGAGCAGCAGTGACCGTAACTGCGGCCGCTCGTCCCGCCGCCGCCCCACGAGTAGGGAGCGCCGCGCTGGGAGAGCGCGGCCGCCAGCACCTTGCGAACCCGCCCGGAGACCGTCGGCAGGCCTGTGCTGCCCGGGGCACTGCGCGCGGCGGCCCGGTACTGAGAGATCCAGCCGCTGACGTTGGCCACGTAGGTGCTGGAGCGGTTGTACTGGAAGATCGCTGCCCGCAGTTGGGAGGGCTTGGTCAGATCGCGGCCGCGCCCGCACAGATACACCGCGGCGCCCAGGGCGGCGTCGAAGGCGTTGTGCGGGTCGCGCTTGTTGTCGCCGTTGCCGTCCCGGCCCGTGCTCGCCCAGGTCGAGGGCAGGAACTGGAACGGGCCGACGGCGCGTTCGCCCCGCGCGGTGCCCTCCCAGCGTCCGTTGTCCGTGTCGGGGAAGACCGTGGTGTTGCCGCCCGCGCCGGAGCCGTCCAGGAGCACGCCCAGGATGCGGGGGCGGATATCGCCGTTGCTGGCGATAGTGCGTCCGGAGGCGTGGTCAGACTCGACCTTCGCGATTCCGGCGAGGACGGGCCAGGACATGCCCCGGCACGCGGGCACGTGCCGGCCGACGAGCCGGGAGGCCTTCTTGTAGGCCGCCAGCATGGCCGCGGGGATATCAGCGGCGCTGCCGCTCTCCGCCCAGCCGTCGTCCGACTCCCCTCCGTCGTCGGCGTTGGTGAGCAGAGAGCCGGCCGACACGATGCCCGCCAGAGGTGCGGTGCAGCCCGCGATGACGGCGAGCAGCGCGACCAGGCACCCCCACTTCGCGTGTCGCCTGCGGCCTGGCTGTGCGGGGCGGCGGCTCCTCATGCGTGATCACCGCCGGAGTCCGGGCCATCGCCATAGCGGCGCCGGAGCTCCTCGCGGGCCTGGCGGCGCTCCTCTTCGGAGGCCCCGCCCATCCGGTCAATGACGCGGCGGCGCGCCTCGGCACTGGTATCCCGGCTGCCTGATGGCCGGGTCCCATAGGGCTCGGAGTCTGCTCCCGGGAGGCTGCTCATGGGTCCTGCCGGGCCCAGGTCTGTGCCGGCCGGGCGCGGCGGGCTGACCGGTGGGGGAGGCACGGGGGGCCGGGGTGGGGTAGGCAGCACGCGTGACGACGGTGGCGGTGGTCCGTCCCCGGTGCCGCCGGGCCCCGGAGGCAGGCTGCCGGGGCCTGCAGAACCAGGGCTGCCGGGTCCTGCAGGACCCGGGCTTCTGGGTGTCGGCCGTGTCCGCCTCCACGCCCGGCCGTCCTCGGTGAGGGTGTTGCCCCAAACCCGCAGCTGCTGGCGGACCTCGTGGGAGTGCCGCGAGGCGGCGGTGCGAGCCCGCCGGGTGGTCGTGGGAAGCGCCCAGGTGGCTCCGTAGCCGATGCGGGCGCCGCGGTGCAGAATGCGGTAACCGCGCAGCCGCACCAGTCGGTTGTGCGCACGGGTCGACAGCAGCGTGCGGTCACGTGCCTGGTCGTGCAGTACCTCACCGGTATTCGGGTTGGTGATCAGCCCGTCCTGGCCGCGGTGGCGGTCGGCTGGCCCATAGCGGTGCTGCCCGCGCCCCCCGGCTCCGGCACCCGGCGGGCTGTCGTCGGGGCCGGAGCCGGGCGGGTCGCCCTCCGCGGTCGGTTTGCGCATCCGCTCCAGCTGCCGGTCACCCGGGCGCCGGCCGACCAGCACCGCCCAGCCTCCGCGCGCGCTCAGCCGGGCGCCGGTGACCGCCAGTGCCAGGGGGGCCAGACCGCGGGAGGCCTCGGCGGTGGCGCCGGACACCACACTGCGCGGGTCGAAGGGCATACCGGTGCCGTCGGCCATCGCCGACAGCGAGTGCATCAGCCGCTGACGGGTGCCCAGCAGTCCCTGCCCGCCGCCGGCACCGCGCAGACCAAGCCCGCCCAAGGCGCCGCTGATGCCGGTGCCGTGCATGGCCAGGGCCGCGCCGATCTCGGAGGAGTCACCGGGCAGATGGGTGCCGCCGACCTTGACGTAGCGCATCCGCATGGCGAACCGTTGCCCGGCCGTGGAGACGCCGCGCAGCAGGCGGCGGTGGAAGAACAAGCCCACCACGCCCAAGCCGTTGAGCGCGAGGAGACGTTCGGCGGGCAGATCGGGGCCGTTGGTCAGCACGGAGTCGACGCCGATGAGGTAGGAGGGCAGGAACATACAGACCACGAACATGCCCGCGACAGAGACGGCCATCAGACCGAGCCACTTCCACACCGCCTGACGCGAGGGGCCGGGCAGCATGGCCCAGATCAGCGTCACCGCGCCGACCGCGGCGGCCGCGGCGTCGGCGGCCTGCAGGCCCAGCAGCACGAAGGCGCCCGACACCGGAATCGCGCAGATCAGCAGGGACGAAAGGAACAGCAGCAGGGCACCGGCGGCCCGCCAGCCGGTGGGGTCCTTGGCGTAGGTGGCGCACGCCTTGCCTACAGGCCCGGCCTTCTTCAAGTCCTCAAGAAACGCTGCGAACTGCGCGTCCTGATCGCTCAGGATCGGGGCCGCGGCATCGAGCAGTGATCCACCCGGGGTGAGTTTTGGCAGTTCAGCCATATCCTTGGGGCTGACGCCCTTTTCGCCTCGTTCGCAGTACTTGCGGGTTGGCCCGCGGATCAGGCTGCACCGGCTGGAGGACTTCGTGCCCTCTTTGGCGGGGGACCTGTAGCCGCCCGAGACCCATTTGAGGTGCAGAGCGTAGGCCTGGCGGTCGGACTTTTTGCCCGGATCGAGGATCCGCCCGTACTGGGTGAGCATGTAGCCCTTGACCACCAGCACGTTGGTGAGCGAGTCCTGCAGGGGCCGGGCGACCTCGGATGCCCGGTACGGACGGCCCTTCTCGATCTCGTAGCACTTCTCCAGCGCCCGGCCGGACAGACCCGCCCCGCACGGCCCTGCATCCCCGCTGGCGATCTTGCCACCCCAGTCGTAGGCGGCGACGGTGGCCTGCGCAGTCTCGGCGGCCGCCTGCTGGGTCTGGACCAGAGGCCCGTTGGCGCCGAGCAGGTAGTCAGGGCGCACGAACGCCGAGGCGGCGAAGGCCGCGATCAGCAGAGTCAGGGCGATCTCGCCCAGACCGCGTGCGGCCTTGCCGCGCACGAACAGAATCAGCCCGAACACGAAGGCCCAGCCCAGCAGGAGCCCCTTGAGCCCCAGGGTGTCCACGGCGATGCCGGTGTAGGTGTCCGACAGCTTTTGAGCCGGATCGGCCAGCATGCTGATCAGCGGGAACCGCAGCGCGAACTCGATGGCCCAGCAGGCCAGCCCGACCGCCAGGCGGGTGAGTGTGAACAGCCCGCCCATGATCCAGCCGTAGGCATTGGACTTGAAGGAGAAGATGCCTTGGCTCTGCGCCGACAGCTCATAGCCATCGATGGGCACGCCTTCGGAGGAATCGACGTTCAGCGGGCTCATCAAGTCCGCACCGCCGTCAGCAGCGTACACCACCTGGGCGTTGACCAGCAGGAACACCACGGCGAGCAGCCCTACCGTTGCCGCCGCACGCCATCGTCCGCGCTCTATCCGCCACGCGCGCATATCCGTCAGCGCCTCCCCCGGCGGCCCAGGATCACCAAGGCGACGGCCGCCGCGAGCGGCGGCACCAGCAGCCAGCTGCTTCCCTCTCGCCCCCGTGGACCCGTCGTGCGGGCGCGAGGGGTGGGCGGGCAGTGCTGCCGGCCCGGGCCCACGACCCACGCGCACGCCTGCTGGCGGTCCCGGGACACGGCCAGGGCCATGCCGCCCGCCTGGGCGGGTGTCACGGCGGGCCCGCGCGGGGGCGCCGCGGTCAAGGCGATGCAGTAGGCCACCGCCAGGCACAGGAGCGCACCGACCATGGGACCCCAGCGGCGGCGCGCCCCGGCCGGACGGGAGGCCCTCATCGCAGGTCTCCCTTCCGGATGGACACGCGCGCCACCGCATCCTCGGAGCGCCCGTCCGGCAGGGCGCCACCCACGGAGCGGCCGGGTGTGGTGGTGATGCGGGAGGCGATGCGCTGCACGGAGGGGATGACGACCTTGATGCGGCCGGTGTTCTGCCGGGGCGCGGTCAGCAGGAACTCGCCAGCGCGCTCGGTGCGGCCGACTGGGGAGAGACCGGTGACCAGCCGCACCAGGTCGGCATCGTCGGGATCCAGGCCGACGAACTCCAGTCCTGAGCGGGCACGTTCGCGATCCGTGGTGCGCCCCAGGGCCCGGTAGGCCATCAGACCGCGGTCGGGCCCGAGTTCCTCGGCGGCATGGGCGCCCGCGATGAGACCGGCGTCGTGCTTGCGGCCGTCGTGGAGCACCTCGTGGACCAGCGCGGTGCCCTCGGCGGAGTTGGTGAGCCAGTACAGCTCGTCGGTGACGATGGCGCAGAACCGGCCCAGGTCACGGAAGGCCGCCTGCCGGGCGATCGCCGCGATCAGATACAGCACCGCGCGGCCGATGAGTGCTTCCAGGGGCTGCTGGTGGAGCATCTCGGGATGGGCGAAGACCTGTTTGGGCGGCAGGGTCAGCCCTGAGGTGGTGATGACGATGATGTCGCTGGCATCGGCGCCGTCCAGGCGCACCGGGGCAAGGGCGGGGTCGAACACCATCGCCGCCAGGGGGTTACCGGCCACCACCCGCAGTAGCCCGGCCAGGGTGGCGGCGGCGTCCTGGCGCTTGCCGCTCTCGCCAGCGGCCACGGTGTCGAGCACCTCCAGGACCCGGTGCATGGACGGCTGCGGTCCGGCCGCGGCCTGCTCGACGGCATGGTGCAGGACCTCACCGTGGGTGGTCATCGGGCCGATGCCCAGCTGCAGAGTGAGATAGCTCAGCGCGTAGTGGCGCCCCTGCGGGCCGGGAAACAGCCGCAGCGGGTCGATGGACAGGGCGGCCCGGGCGGCGTCGATGATCTGGCAGCGGCCGGGGGCGGCGGCCTGGGCGAAGCGGGCCCACTCGCGCACCGGAGTGCGGTCGATGCAGATCGCGCGTCCGCCCCGGTCCACCACGCTGGAGCCCACCAGCTTTTCCAGGACGCTCTTGCCAGCGCCGAGGTCGCCCACCACCCCGAAGGAGGCGGAGGCGTCCTGCTTCGGCGCATCCGCAATGTTGATCATGATGGGGCGGGTGGTGCCGCAGTCCAGATCCAGGCCGATCAAGATGCCGTTCGGATCCCCGACCTCGCTGTGGGTGAAGGCGCCGGACATCGCCCAGTCCTCGCTCAGCTGGTACTGCGCGAACTCCCGCAGCCGCTGCGCACGCACCGCTCCGGGCAGCCCCAGCAGGAACAGCTCCGTCTGCAGTCCGGCCGGGCGCACCGCCCGGTAGTCCGCACCCGCCAGCAGCTTCTCCAGGGCGCGGGCCCGCGCGTCACACAACGACGCGGTCGGGGCCCACACATGCAGCGCGGTGACGGACTGCACCTCCACCTCGACCGAGGTCCGCGACAGCCGCCCGTCCAGCTCGCCGAGGTCCCCGGCGGCATCCGGCAGCGACGCAGGCATCCCCGCAGGCCGTGCCCCGTACTGGTCGGCCTGATCGACGAGCTCGTTCTTCTTGCGCTGCACCTGCTGGCGGGCCTTCTCGGCGCCCACCAGCGTCAAGTCGATGGTGAAGTCGACGGGAAAGTCCAGGACCTCCAACTGGGCAAAGAGATCCGCCGCCTCCGCCGCGACAGCCCGCGGGCACTCCGCCAACGCCAGATGCGCCTGGTAGCCGGTGCCCTGGCCGGTCTCCACCTGCAGCCACCGGCGCCGCAGCGGTGATCCGCCCTCCCCGCTCTGCCACCACTTCCGGGACCCGGGCCAAGGGCGTCGTGACGGCGAAGACGGCACCTGCGCCGCGCCGCGGCCGCTCGGGGCTTCGATACCGCCCTCTTGCAGCCGGGCCTGGCCCAGATCGGCGTAGCTCGGCGAGCGCAGCACCCCGCCGGTGACGCTCCCGCCGTACGCCGGGCTGTCCACGGCCTCGCTCAGCAGCGGCTCGGCGAGCCCGCGGTGCAGAGCGTGCTGGATCATCCACACGATCTCCGCGGGCCGAGCAGGCCGGTAGGGAAGACCGCCCGACAGCTGCGCCTCCACCTGAGCGGCCTTGTCCCGGCAGGCCAGGACCTCCGCGCGCGGCACGGGCCCCGCGCGCAGACCGACGGCATCGGCGACATCCGCCCACAGCGCCCCAACTGCCTTCAGCCCCTGGTTCTCACTGGCCAGCGGCACCGCCAGCCACCACGTGCGCTGATGCATCTCCTGCCCCTCCAGCAGATCGAGCGCCGCCTCCAGCTGCTCCACCCACCCCCGAGCACCCGGCTGCAGACTGCCGTCGTCCTGCTGCAGTCCCTCGGTCATCCGCCACACCACCTCGGCGGCATCGACCTGGGCGCACAGCCCGAACAGCCGCGGCGCTGCGCCGGACAGCGAGCGCACCAGCGTGGTCACCCGTTCCAGCAGCTCACCGCGCACCGTCGCCGGGTTGTAGGTGCCCGGCACGCTCTCCTGGCCCCGCGCCTCGGGGCCGGGGTGGATCCGGTAGACAGCCCAGGTATGACCATGGACGGACCACACCAGATGCCCGGCGATATGCCGTACAGGAACCCTCATCACCGCACTCCTTGACCGGATCGGGCCCTCGCGAGCAGCGCCTGCACCGACGACACCGGAGCCGCGTCCGCACCACCGGGGCCCGCCGGGCCCCCGCGGCGGCCGCCTGAACTCCCTGACATCCCCACGCAGAAGACCGTCCGGCGCGCGCGGCGCGCCCTGGCCGCGGGGCGGGCGGACAGCGGCAGAGACTCCAGGACGAAGCCGCCACCCAGGCGGCGTGGTCGGCGGTCCCGGGCCGCTCGCCGGCCGATGCGGCCGCCCGCGGGCTGTCCGGCCAGCGCGCAAAGTCCCAGCGCGGCGGCCAACGGGCTGCGCCCGCCGATCCGGGGTCGGCGCAGCACCCAGATCCCCCAGACCCAGACAGCAAGCACGAGCCCACCGCCTGCCGGGCCGAGCGCAGACCACACCGGCAGCAGCTTGACCAGAACGAAGCCGCCGACGACGGCCAGCGCGATCTGCGCCGCGTTGTAGGGGCCGAACGGGATCCGCCAGTCCGCCCACCGTCCCAGCACCCACGGATGACGGCGCGCAGCGGTGTAGCAGCGCGCTGGCCGCGGACCCACGGCCGCGTTCACAGGCCCACCCTGAACGACGCAGCCCGCAGCGGATCGCCGTGGTCGAAAGCGGGCGCGCCGTTGGAGGGGTTCTCCACCTCGTCCTTGAACAGGCCGGCCAAATCATCACGCGCGCTGTAGATGCCCAGCGCGATCACCATCAAAATCAGCGCGCCGATCCCCGCCTTGAGACTGAGGCGCTGGACCATCACCACCACGACGATCACGATCAGGGCCGCTTTCAGCCCCGCCGTCCCCCAGTCCTTCGCCGTCTCGATCCAGGAATCCCCCAGATCCGCCAACTTCCCCGCGACCTGGACCCGGTGGCCCTGAACCACTGCCATCACCGCCCACCGCCCGCAGCGATCGCGGAGATCTCCCACCGGTCCCCGCGCGCCGACAACGTCAGCTCATACGCCAGCGGCCACCGGCCCCAGCCATCGCGCGCCTCGACCTGGGCCAGCACATGCACGCGCGCTCCCGGCCGCGGCACGAGACCGTCGGCCGCCGCATCCTCGCGCGCGCTCACCTCCCGCACCGCCACTGACGTGGCGGCCGGGGAGACCGCCGACGCCCTCGCACCCGGCGCGAGGTAGCGGGTGACCTCGCCCTGCCCTGCCAGGTACGCCGCCAAGAACCCACGCACGGTCGCGGTCAGCGGCCCGCTCTCGACGCTCACTCCGTACGGCGAATCGGGCACCGCCAGACGCCCTGGCGCGGGCACCAGCGCCGGGGCACCGGTCATCACGGCCGAGCCTCCGTCGGCGGACACCCGCGTCGGCACAGCGAAATAGCGAACCGCCCCCTCGAACTGCACGGCCACAGTTACCGACCAAGCACCGCCGCCGCGCGCGATGCTGCGCACCGGCGTCACCCGGCGCGGCATCGGCGCACCGTCCTTGCGCGAGGGCAGAGCGACCTCCGGGGCCAAGGATCGCGCCCGCTCGGCAGCGGGCGACGTCGGGTCATCCGTCGTGCGCAGCCAGGCATCTACGAATTCCGCGGCATATCCGGCCGGGTCCGCATGCGCAGCGACTTCGCTGGTGCGCTGCGGCTTCGAGGCGGGGGCGGCGCTGCTGGTGCTGGGCGACGGCCAGGCGGACACGAGCAGGGCGAGCGGCCCGGCAGTGAGCGCTGCTAACACCATGAGGCGGCCCAACTGCACCCGGCGGTTCATCTGGCACAGGGCCGCACCGGCAGCGGTCGGCGGTGCCGCCGAGCCCGGTGACGGAGGGGAATCAAGCATGCGCGTCCTCCCGGTCAGAGCAGAAGGGGGTGAAACCGAGAGGCAACCCGGGAGCACCGACCGGCCCGTCGACCAGCGCACCCCGACCACGGCGACGAAACGGTCACGAGGATGGCGGTCGGGGATCTGACAACGGCGACCACCACCGCGACCCGCGGTCTGCGAACGGTGACCGGCACCGCGCGCGGACGTTCCCGCCATCGGCGGGCGCGACCCGTGTTCGCTGGCTGCTCGCGTGCGAACCGCTCAGGCCGTGAGGGGCTCTGGGGGAACGCCGCCGGCCGTCCCGATGATCACCGGAGCACGCGCAAGGCCTCAGCCGAACCCGTCCGCCACGGTGACATGCCAGAGCTCTGACCAGCGTGGTCGGGCCTGTTCAAGCCGCCAGTGGTCGACTTCTACCACCACAGCGTTGCGCGTGCTGCAGGCACTGCCCGGTCACGGTAGTCAATGACGAACGTCGCCGACCGGGCTCCGGAGGGAGGCCACGAAGCGTGAACCGATCATCCTCAGACAAGGCGGCCGCCGGACTGCCGTCGCGCCCCGTAGCCGACGCTCATGAACTGGTCATCGGCCACCGAGTACACACGCTCACGGGCAGCTGCTGATCCCGTCCAGCCGGGAGATTCGCCCGGCCGAGCCGGGCCGGGCCCGCCTCACCCAACGAGCTGGGGCAGCAACGCGTTCGAACAGCCCTCGGATCACGAAGGAGTCGTCTTGCTGTGTGCCGCTCGCGCTTGTTTGAGAGCGGCACACGTTCATGCTCCCAGAACGCCGCGGAATCCCTTGTCGTCGTCGCTCATGGTGGCGGCCGCGCGGTGCTGTAATTGATCGCGGCGGTCGGCGTCGAGCACCATTCCCAAATGTTGCCGCACAGGTTGTGCGCGCCGTACGGGCTCACGCCGCTGCGGTACCGACGGGCATCAACCTTTCTATGCCGGATTCTTGAACGTTGCAGTTCGTTGCGGTGGCGGCGCTGCCCCACGGGTACATGCGGCCCTTGTCGCCCCGCGCCGCCTTCTCCCACCGGGAGGCAGTGGGCAGCGTCTTCCCAGCCCACCGCGCGTAGGCGTCCGCGTCCGTGTGCAGGATGCGTAAACGATCACAGGATGTGCCAGCGCAAGTCGTGGTCCTCCTGATAGAGGCCCTCTACGCGCCGCTGTACTTCGTGGACACTCTCGGGTGTGTGGTGTGTCTTGCGCGCGTTCGTCGTGATCATGCGCAGTTCTCGGAGGTCGCGGAGGGTCGGGTAGCCGGGCAGCGCGGTGACGTCGAATCCGTAGGCTGCGGCGAAGCCCTTGTAGTGGTCGAGGCCATGGCCGAACCGACGGCAGTGCACCTCGATGGTGACCAGGTCCCACTCTGGGTGGCCGTAGGCCACGGTGTCCCAGTCGATCAGGACAGCCTCATCCCCGTAGTGCAGTGCGTTGCGGTGCTGGGGGTCGCCTTGTAGAACGCCGGTGGGCAGAGCGAATTGCACTGCGTCGAGTTCGGCTTCGAGTCGATCGACTCGGTCGCTCAGAAGTCGGAGGGAGGCCGGAGGCAGCGAGGAGATCGCGTCGATGGACCTTCGGATGGCTCGGATGTTGTCGTGCTGCGGGAGGTCCATGGGCGGAGCGGGCAGGTTGTGGAGGGTGAGCAGGGGCTTGGCGATCTGCGCGGCGCTGACGGGCCGGTCCGGCTGGGGGAGGTAGGCCCAGATGGTGACCGGGTGCCCGTCTACGAGGAGAGGTTGCTCCAGTCCGGGGTACAGGGGGCCGGTGGGGAAGCCGCGGTCCATCAGCCACCGCACGAACGCGGTGGTGCGCTGGACGGTCGCGAAGGGGGTCCCACGGCGGGCGATCTTCACGACCACGTGAGCGTCGGGCAGCAGCACCACGGCGTTGGTGTGGCCGCGCAGCAGGCGGGCGTTCGACGGGTCGAGCTGTGCTGCCTGGCATGCATGGTTCAGGATCTGATGCAGTTCGGGTTCTTCGAACCCGCCGGGGGCCGGCGCTGGAGCTGTCATGGGGTTCAGGCTCGCTGACGAGTCCCGGCGCTGTCACGTTCGGCCCTTCGGCAACGCGAGGATCTCCGTGAGTTCCCGTGCCGCTCGTCCGCTTCGTATCCCCGGTGGCAGCACCCCGAGAACATGACGGGCCCGTTCCTCCAGGATGTGGGTTCGGTGGCTGGCAGGTACCTGAAGGAAGGTGGTCCCAGCGAGTTGGCATGCCTCGGCAGGGCTGCGGTCCTGTGCCAGGCAGATCGCGGCCTCCAGCTGGAGCAGGGCAGGGTCGATCCCCGTCCGGGCCGGGTACAGGGCGAGTGCCTGCTCCTGCGCTCTGCGGGCCTGGCTGCTGCGCCCCAGGGCTGTGTAGGCGCCGCTCAGGTACAGGTGGAGGCGCCGCTCAGGGAAGGCGAACGCATCGTCTTGGTCTCCGTGATGGCAGTGTTCGTACATGCGCTGGGCGGCGGCGATGGCGGCTTCCGCAGCGGCCGCGTTGCCTTGGCGGGCGAGGGCGCGGGCTTCTGCCGCAGCTGCGAAGGCCGCCGTCGGAGTCTGGCGTCCGCGGGAGAGCAGCCGGGCCTCTCGCCCCAGGACGACCGCGCCTTCCAGCGGGCCGTAGTAGTACGGCAGCATGGCGCGCTGCGCGCGGACACGGGCCCGAAGTTCCAGGTTGCCGCTGTCGTCCGCCGCTGTCTGGGCGGTGTCGTACCAGGCTCGGGATGGGGTGAGCCGGCCCAGTTTCATCAGTGCGTCGGCGATCAGAGTGGCGAGCACCGCGGTCATCTCCGACAGCCGGACCTGGACTGCGGCGGGCTGCCGGTCGGCAGACAGGCCTTTGACTTCCTCCATCTCGTGCAGGAGGACGTTCAGCATGTCCGTCGGGGCGGTGTAGAGGTACTGCCGCCGTACGTCCAGGAGACGTTCGTCGAGCAGGTCCATTTGCGCGGCGCTGACGCTGGAGAGCGCGAGGGTGCGGTCGACGGAGCGCCGGGCAGCATCGATTCGGTCGGTGAGCGGATCCGGGGCGGGGAGGCCGCTTGCGCTGGAGGCCATTGCCTGCTGCGGGTGGGTACCCGGTGACGTCGAGGGGGCCGCGAGGCCGATGTCGTGCGCCGTGCAGTCGTACAGGCGGCACAGCAGGTCGATCGCTTTCCGCCGCGGCTGGTGATCGCCGAGTTCCCAGAGCCGCAGCTGGTCAGCATCGGTACGCGGCGTGGTCAGCCCCAGCGACTTCGCCAAGTCACGAAGATGGCCCACGGCTTCTGTCTGGGTCCACCCCCGGGCAAGGCGATGAGCTCGCAGCACGCTGACGTGGCAGCACCGATGGATCTCCAGCACGATCTCCGCAACGCTGTGCCCCGCCTCGTTCCCGCTCTTGCGGATGCGCTTGGCACAAGAGGGACTGTGCGGTTGCGAGTGCTGTTCCATGAGCCGGACTCCCTCCGCGTCACATGGCACGAGCGTAGTGATCGGTTTGCAACTCTGCGTCGAGAAGCCGTGACTTCTTCACGGTCGGGTGGAGCGAAACCGTGAATCCGGAGACGCCGACCGTGACTCCCGCTCGGTTCACGGTTGTTGCTGCCAGTGGCTGCGAGGAACCTTGCTCACTCGGATCTCTCAGACCAGGTCAGAGCGGGGGCGGGACACGATGGCAGACGCACCTCAGGGGGCGATGCCCGGTGCACGGCGTCCTCTTCCCCAAGTCCTCCGCCCCGTCGCGGGCGACATGACCGAGCTGGCAGACGCAGTCCGCTGCCTGCGGAATGCGAATGACGATGCTGTGCGGGCGATCCTCACCTTGACCGCTGACGCCGAGAGGGTGGTATCGGTGGGGGTCCTGTTCGACGTCGTGGTCTTCTCCGCAGGGCGCCGCGGTCTCGCGGTCATCCACGAGCTGGACGCGATGCAACACCCTGGCTGCGGGCCCGTCATCGCCTCGATGGGCAAGGCGATCCGTGAGGACCGGTTCATCGCCCTGGTGCCGCCTCGCACCGCCAGGCGCTGGGTCTGCCGTGATGCTCAGTGCTTCGGGGGCGGGACTCTACGCATCCCGCCCCCGGATCGGCAGGCACCACCCGGCCGGTACTGGATGCGGCCCTTCGCCGGGGCGCGGCAGACGCACCTCGTCGGGCCGGTGATGTTGCACCAGGCACTGGAGCGGCACCGCCCCTTTCCACCTCCCCACCCGGCAAGGGCCATGCACGCCATGTAACTGCGCCTATCGGCCCGTCGTGACGCTCCGCTGCGTGGCGCTCCCCCTCCCTCAGTCGGACCTTCGTCCGCACCTGCTGTTGGTACTTCCGACTCCCTCATGAGGCCCTGATGTCGACTTCGTCCTCCCCGCCCCGTCTGGTCCCGTCCTCTACTCTTCCAGCCACAGCGTCGGACCTGACCGTGCCTGTCGTGCTGAACGCGCCCGTGCGGGACATGAGCGTGTGCTTCCCCTACTTCGCCTCGATCGCCGACTGGACGCCGCCGCAGGGATTTGCTGGCCCGGTGCCCAGCCTGGTCCTCCGGGCTCGCCGCGGTCTGAGGGCCCGGCTCGCCTACGTCGTGGACGCGGAGGCGGGCACGAAGTCCGTGCAGGCGGCACTGCCGTGCCCCATCGCTGCTTCGGTGGGGGCGTGAAGATGCTCTATCGCACGCACATCACCTCAGCGGCCTGGGATTACCGATACACGACCGGTCGTGGGGATGTGCTGCCGAGCCAGAAGGAGCTGGAGCGGTTCCTGCTGATGGCACCCAGCCCGCGCGGCCTGCGGGTGGCCGACCTCGGGTGTGGCACGGGTAAGTGGACTCGCCAGCTCGCCCTGTGGGGTGCCGCGCGTGTCACCGGGTACGACTACTCTCCCGAGGCGCTGCGCCAGGCCCGGCTCCAGGAGCATCCCGCGGTGACGTACAAGTCCTACGACGTCAACGGCGACTCGATTCCGACGAGCTTTCCGACGAGCTTGTCGCCCGGGAGCCTGGACCTGGTCACCTGCCGCTTCTCCCTGGCGTACTTCGACGTCGCGCGGTTCCTCACCGATGTCGCCCGCTGGCTGACGCGCGACGGAGCCCTGTACGTCCTCACTCCGGTCGCCGACGAGCAGGCCGGCGCCGAGGGGGCCGTGGACGAAGACCCCTACCGCCGGGCGCTGTCACAGACGCAGCTCGACAGCCTGCTCGGCAACGTCCAGTGGGCCCGGCACAACTGCCTGCGCGACCGGAACGTGGCCGCGGTTGTGCTGCAGGGCCCTCATGGCTAGCAGCGCGCACTGTTCCGGCCGGTACGCGGCCGCCCTCCGCCTGTGCCGCCGCTTCCCCGATGAGCAGAAGGGCCGTGAGACGATGTGCGAGCACCAGCCGCCGTGCCCCACCGCGGAGGCCACCGACCGGGAAGCCGCGCTCCTGGTGGCGCACCACCCGGAGCAGGGCTGGAGCCTGCTGTGCAACGGGGTCCTGGTCTTCGAGGACACCGGTGAGCTGCTGCCCAATGGAGAGGTCGTCGCTCCGCACCGGCCCACCGACACCCACAAGGTGGCGGCATGAGCGGCGGCCACGCGGGTACGACGCGCAACCATCTGCAGCAGTCCTCCGTCAGTGCCCCGGTGGTGCAGGCCGGGGAGATCGGGGCCGTCCATCTGCACGCTCTGGCGCCCGTGGTGCCTCCGCCGCCCCGGCAGCTCCTGCCGGTTCCCGCGACCTGGACGGACCGGAAGTCGGCGCTGCGCGAGTTGAGCGACGCGGCCAAGGCCTGCCCGGACTACGCCTCGGCCCTTGTGGTCATCAGCGGCCCGGGAGGGGTGGGCAAGACCGGGCTGGCCACCAAGTGGCTGACCGACCGCTGTGGTGACTGCCCGGACGGACAGGTGTACGCCGAGCTGAGCAGCCCGCCCGGGGAGCCCGCGGCGGCCGTCGTGCGGCGGGTGCTGCGGCACTTCCTGCGCGCGCTGGGCCACCGCCCGGACGCCGACGATGTGCACGAGCTGGCTGCCTGGTGGCGCTCGGCCAGCTACGGCCGCCGCCTGGGCGTCCTGCTGGACAACGCCCGCGCCGACCAGGTCCTTGCGCTGCTTCCCGGCGGTCCGGGGCACTTGGTCGTGGTCACCTCGCGCGAGCCGCTGGACGCCCTGAACGCCCACGGGGCCTTCCCCTACGACCTGGAGCCCCTCGACCCCGCGGCAGCCGAACGGCTCATGGCCCGGATCGCCGGCAGAGACCGGGCCCGCGGACAGCGAGCTGCTCTCGGGGCGATCGCGGCGCGCTGCGCGTATCTGCCCCTGCCCCTGGTCGTGGCCGCCACCAGCGCCTCTGCCTGCTCCGCCGGAGGGCTCTCCACGCTCGCTCACGCCCTGTCCCATACCAGCGCTTCGCCCCTTCGCTCGGAAGGACCCCGGACCGTGACGTCCGTACTGGATCAGGCCTGCGACGGCTTACCCGACAGCACCGCCCGCCGGGTCTACCGGCTGCTGAGCATGGTGCCGCTGACGGAGTTCGACATCGATACCGCCGCCCGCGCCTGCGACCTCACCCCCGACCAGGCGGCCGCCGCCCTGCACCACCTCTTCGGCGCCCGCCTCCTGGAACCCCTCGGCCATCGGCCCGGCCGCGACGGCACGTCCTACCGGTTCCACGACGAGGTCCGCCCCCACGCCCAGCAGCAAGCCACGCAGGTGGACGGCAACAAGGCGGTCCAAGACGCTGTGCGCGGCACGGGGGAATGGCTGCTGGCCACGTTCACGCGCGCCGAACGGATCCTGACTCCCCACCACCGCACCCTGGACCGCACCCTGACACGCCCCGTCCCGCCCGTGGACTTCAGCCAGGGCGACGGTGACGAGGAACGCGGCGCACGCGCGTGGGTCGAGGCGCACATGGACGACCTGGCGCAGATGGTGCGTGAGGCCGCGCGGCGGCAGTGGCACCCCATGGTCTGGCAGCTCGTGCACGCCGCCTGGCCCGGCGTCCACATCCTGCGTCTGCACGACCTCTCCTGCGAACTGCACCGCCTGGGCGTGACGGCGGCGGAGGCGTGCGGGGACCGGATGGCACAGCGGGAGATGCTGACCACCGGCGTCATCGCGCTGCGGGGGCTGCGCCGTTTCGGCGACGGCTTCACGTGGGCTACACGCGCCTACGCCCTGGCCCGTGAGGACGGCGACCGGCGCAGTGAGGGGCAGGCCACCCATGAGATGGCCCTGTGTGCCAAAGGGCAGGGAGACCAGGTCACCGCCGTGGCCCTGCTGCGCGAGGCCTTGGAGATCTGCCAGGAAATCGGAGACCGCCGGGCAGCGGCGCTGACCCGCATCGTTCTGGGGCAGATCGAGCTGGAGAACGGACGCGTGACCGAGGCCTCCGACCACACGGGCCCCGCCCACGTCGACCTCCGCGCCGAGGGTGACCTGATCAACGCAGGTCGCGCTGCGCTGCTCCTCGCGGAGACCTACGCACCGCCGTATGGCCCCTCCTCGGCCCGGGTGCGGGATCTGCTCGACCTGGCCGAGGCCGACTTCCACACCACCGGCACCCTGTCCGGGCAGGCCCGGCTCCTGCGGGTCCGCGGGAACTTCGCAGCACGGGAAGACGACCTGGAGGCCGCCCGCGACTACTACACGGCAGCGCTCGCGCTCTACCAGACCTTCAGCGCGCACGATGCCGACGAGCTGGCCGACCTCCTCAAGTCGCTGCCCGACGAGCGCGCCTCGCCCGCTCTCTGACCGCAGGCGGCGGCCCTTCAACCGCCGCTCGGTGCCGTGGAGGTGACGGACCCAATGGCGCCGAGCGGCCCACCAGCGGGCTTCCTCCCCGCTCCCCCGTCCTCTGGCAGCGCCGCACCCCGAGCGGGCACGCCGAGGCGCAGCGGAGGAAGCGGCGCCCGTCGCTTGGGACGCGACACCAGGGCGCCCCGGCCGCCCAGACATGGGGACACGGCGGCCGGCCGCGCCCTCTCCACCGGCGGGGGAACCAGACAAGCCGGTGGAGAGGGCACCACCCCTCGCAGCACGCCACCGTCAAGGCGTTGCGCCCCACCCTTCGGTGGTGGACGGCGCCACCGCAGGGCCTGCCCGAGACACCGCGGCGGTCAAGGCCCCATGCACCTGGCGCACCTCGTGTGCACCGTCTGCAAGTCGATCTCCACGCGTGTCCGGTGCGCGCTGTCCTGACCGCACCGCCCCAGCCTGCCCCGGCCGTACGGCGCGGCCGGGCCTGTCTTCGGAGTCACCTCATGCATACGCCGGTCTTCCGCAGCGTCGAGGACGCCTACCTGGCGCTGCTCAGACTCGCCACCACCCAGCACGAGCACCGCATCGACGCACGCGGGAATCCCGCGCGCGAGGTGATCGGTGTCGCCTTCCGCCTGCCCGACCCCCGCCAGCGCCTGCCCTACCTGGCCACGCGCCGGGCGAATCCGGTGTTCCAGTACGCCGAGGCCCTGTGGTACCTGGCCGGGCGCCGGGACCTGGAGATGATCGGCTACTACGCCCCGTCCATGCGTGCCAGCTCCGCCGACGGCGTGAGCCTGGGCGGCTCGGCCTACGGGCACACCCTGCTCACCCCGGCACCCGGCGAGGAGGTCTCGCCGTTCGAGCAGGTGCTGGGGCTGCTGCACCGCGAGCAGGACACCAAGCGCGCCTACCTGCCCGTCTTCCGGCAGCAGGAACTCGCCGACCCCGGCAACCCGGACGTGGCGTGCCTGGCGGGCCTGCATCTGCTGGCGCGCGGCGGGCGGCTGCACATGGTCTGCCACATGCGGGCCAACGACCTCGACTGCGGCCTCCTCAGCGATGTCTTCAGCTTCACGATGATCCAGGAGTTCGCGGCGATCCAACTGGGCCTGCACCTGGGCTCCTACACCCACACGATCGGCTCGGCCCACGTCAACGACGCCAACGCCGACCGCGTCAAACGGGCCCTGCACGAGGCCGACACCCGCCCGGCCCCGGTGCGCTACGAGTTCCCCCCGATGCCGGCCAGCACCACCGCGGCGACCATACGCCGGGTGCTGGAGCACGAGGAGCTGCTGCGGACCAACCAGGTCCGCTACAACGCGGCCTACATCGGCGACCTGGACTTTGAGCCGTACTGGCGGCAGGTTTTGCTGCTGTTCGAGCTGTACCGGCAGATCCGGCACGAGCACACCGTAGCCGTCAGCCCGGACATCCTCGGTGCACTGGATCCGGCGCTGCGGTGGCTGGCCGCCCACCGCTGGGAGGCCTGCGCGGCGGCCGGGAGCCCGCGGTGAGCGCCGGTCCGCGCGGCGGCGCGGTCGTCGAGGGGACCGACTTCGCCCGGTGGGCGGTCATCCTGTGCAAGCCGGACGCGGTCGAACGGAGCCTGGTCGAGACGGTGCTGGCCCGGATCAGCGATGCCGGGATCACCGTGTCGGAGCGGAGGGACATGGTGGCCGAGCCCTGGCAGGCGCACGTCGTCTACCGCGACCTGCTCACCGACGCCAAGCGGGCCCCGGAGGATCTTCCCGCACTGCTGGACACGGCGTTCGCGCACCGCCGGGTCACGGTGGCGCTCGCCCACGGCGAGCGGGACCTGCACGCCCGGCTACGGCAGCTCGTCGGGCACACCGACCCCACCATGGCGGTGCCCGGCACGCTCCGCGGCGACCTCGGCCACGACAGCCTGGCCGTGGCCCGCGCCGAACAGCGCCTTATCCGCAACCTCGTCCACACCTCCGACGACCCTGCGGCCGCCCGCCGGGACGTCGGCACCTGGTACGGGAATTGGGGGCATGGCGAGCCGGACTTCGAGCGGTGCGCGGTCATCCTGTGCAAGCCCGACGCCGTCGAGCGCGGCCTGGTGGAAACGGTGCTGGCCCGGATCGCCGCCGCCGACAACATCACCGTCAGCGACCGCCTGGATGTGACCGCGCAGCCCTGGCAGGCCCACGTCCACTACTGGGACCTGCTGGTCGACGCCGACCACTTCCCCGACCGGGACATCCCGGCCTGCCTGGATGCGGAGTTCGCCGACCGGCGCGTGAGTGTCGCGCTGGCCCACGGTGAGCGGGGTCTGCACGCCCGCCTGCGCCACCTGCTCGGGCACTTCGACCCGACCCGGGCCGCGCCCGGCACGATCCGCGGCGACCTCGGCCACGACAGCCTCACCGCCGCGCTCGCCGAGCAGCGGCTGGTCCGCAACCTCGTCCACACCTCCGACGACGCCGACGCGGCCCGCCGGGACTTCGGCACCTGGTACGGCGCCCGCCTCCGCCAGCTCCTCACACCCCCGTGCTGCCCGCCCCGCCAGCCCGCGACGACCACCCACCCTTTGACGGGAGAATCCTGATGACCAGCACATCCCATACCGGCGCACGGCGCGCGCTGCCCATCCTGACCACGGAGCAGGTCGGCGTGCTCAAGCCGGAGCTCGCCGACGTAATCGAATACCGCAAGTCGGGCCTGTCGCTGAACTGGATCATCGGCTGCCCCCTGGAGTGCGGCTACTGCGTGCGGCATCTGTTCGACAACTTCAAGATGAAGACGCCGCGGCGCCTGATGAACGACGCCCAGGCTGTCGCCCGGCTCACCGGCCACCCCTACTTCCAGCCCCACCGCACCCCGATCCAGCTCCTGAACCGCGCCACCGACCCCATGCTGCCCGCCGTCAAACCGCACCTGTTCACCGTGCTGCGGCTGCTGGACGAGCAGCACCTGACCAACCACGTCCTGATCATCACCCGCTGGCGCGTCACCCCCGAGGACTGCGCCGTCCTCAACTCCTTCCGCCACCTGCGCCTGACCGTGCTCGTGACGCACTCCGGGATCGAGGACCGCGCCATCGAGCCGGTGGACTCCGCCATCGCCGCCGTCAGCCTGCGCACCCTCTACCGGCACGCCGAGCGCTACCGCACGATCTTGTACTGGCGGCCCATCGTGCCCGGCCTCAACGACAGCACCTTGCATCTGCAGCGCGCCCGCGAGC
Organism: Streptomyces sp. YIM 121038; assembly: GCF_006088715.1. NCBI lineage: Bacteria > Bacillati > Actinomycetota > Actinomycetes > Kitasatosporales > Streptomycetaceae > Streptomyces > Streptomyces sp. YIM 121038. The sequence continues at coordinate 148,530 of NZ_CP030772.1, read as the reverse complement.
TGTCGCGCACCGCGCACGCCACCGTGTTCACCGGCCTGTTCTTCCGCGAACAGATCCAGGCCTACTACCAGGACCACGGCTTACCGATGCCCTACGAGCACACCGCGCGCCGCAAGATCCTGCCCGAGACGCTGGAGCAGCGGATCCTGGGCGCCGTCGCAAGCGGCGAGGTCGGCGGCTGGGGCCCGCTGTTCCGCAAGACCTCCTGCGGTGTGGCCTTCGCCCACGGGGAGGCCGACTACAACGGGCACTTCGGTATCCGCGAGCTGTGCGACATCTGCCCGCCCGAGCAGATCCACCGGTGCCAGAAGGCTTTGGTCAAGCCCGACCTGGCGAAGGTCACCCGCGTGGCCCGTGCGCTCGGCGCGAGTGGCGCGGTCGAGGTCACCGATCGTGCCATCGTCGTGGAGGGACTGGACGAACCCCCGCGCTACTACCTCCAGCACGGCTTCGGCTACCAGTGCCACGACCGAGCCAAGCCTCACCTCCACCGCCAGCACGGCCGCGCAGCGATCGGCTGGCCGGCACCGAACGGAACCCCTGCACCATGAACTTCACCGACTGGCCGCCGCTGTTCGTCGTCGACGTCGAGGGCAACGGCATGAATCCGCCCGACCTCGTCGAGATTGCCGCCCTGCCCATCCGCGACGGCCGCCCCGACACGAGCACCGCCGGGGCCTGGCTCACCCGCCCCCGCCGCCCCATCACCCCCTTCGCCACCAAGGTCCACGGGCTGACCAACACCGCTCTCGCGGACAAGCCCGCCTGGGCCGAGATCGCCGAGACCGTCCACGGCTTCCTCGGCACGGCCTGGATCTGCGCCCACAACGCCCACGTCGACTACCGGGCCCTGTCCGCCCACCTGCCCACCTGGAAGCCCGCCGGAGTCCTGGACACCCTGCGCCTGTCCCGCGCCGCGCTGCCCGGCCTGCCCGGCTACGGCCTGGACGCCCTGATCAAGCACCTCCAGCCCGACCTGAGCCAGGCCCCCGCCCAGCGCCACCGCGCCACCTTCGACGCCTACGCCACCGCACAGATCCTGCTCACCCTCGCCCAGCGCTACAACACCTTCGACCAGCTCATCGCCGCGGCCGTACCGCCCACCCTGCCCGGCGCCCCCGCACCCGAAGAGGAGAACACCCTGTGGTGACCTGCAAGCCCGTCCGTATCGGGGTGCTCGGCACCCACTCCACCGGCAAGACCACGCTCCTCAAGCGCATCCAGACCGCACTGGCCGACCGCGGCCTGACCGTGGACCGCACCGGCCAGCTCGCCCGACGCGCGGCCAAGATGGGCCTGCCGAAAATGCAGCACCACACCATCACCTCCACCGAGTGGATCATCGCTCAGGGCATCGCCGACGAACTGGCCGCCCTCGCCCGAGGCAACGACGTGGTCCTGGCCGACCGCGCCGTCTTCGACGCCCTGGCCTACCTGCGCGCGGCCGCCCAGCACCGCGGCGAGCTCCTGCACGGCCTGGAACTGGAGCGCTTACGGCTCCTGGCCGCCACCCAGACCCCCAAGTACGACCTGCTCCTGGCCACCGTGCTCGACCCGGACATGCCCGTCGACACCGGCCACGACTACGACCCCCGCTACCGCAGGCTCGTCGACCGCCACGTGCACGACCTGCTGGCCGAGGACGCCATCGCCCACCAGCGCGTCACCAGCGACTCCGCCGGCCAGGGCCGCGCCGTCGAACTCGCCCTCCAGCTCTGCCACAAGGAGCAGCTCGTATGAGCGCCGCGCCGCCCGCGGGCACCCTCACCCTCGCCGGGAAAACCGTCTCCCGCCTCGGCCTGGGCACCATGCGCCTGACCGGCCCCGGCACCTGGGGCGACCCTCCCGACCGAGACACCGCCCTGAGCGTGCTGCGCCAGGCCGTCCACACCTACGGCATCACCCACCTCGACACCGCCGACGCCTACGGCCCCCACACTGTCGAACACCTCATCCGCGACGCCCTCTACCCCTACCCCCAGGACCTGCTGATCGCCACCAAGGTCGGCATGCTCCGCCCCGCCCCCAGCGTGTGGGCGCCCCACGGCCACCCCACCTACCTGCGCGCGGCCGTCGAAGCCAGCCTCCGCCGCCTCAGCGTCGACCAGCTCGACCTGTGCTACCTGCACCGCATCGACCCCGAAGTGCCCCTCGCCGACCAACTCGGCACCCTGCAGGCTCTCCAGCAGGAAGGGAAGATCGCCCACATCGGCCTGTCCAAAATCACCCCGGAAATGGCCCGCCTGGCCGCCAAGGAGATCCCTGTCGCGGCCGTCCAGAACGCGCTCAACATCAACGACCGGCACGACCCCCTCCTCGAAGTGTGCCGCGACCACGCCATTCCCTACGTCGCCTACCGCCCTCTGGACGCCGGCTACCTCACCCACGGGCCGGGCCTGGAGGCCGCCCTGGACTGGCTGCTCCGACTCGGCCCCCACATCGCCCCTATCCCCGGCACCAGCAACCCCCACCACCTCACCCAACTCGTCACAGCAGCAGGCACCTGGCCGTGAGCACGGCCACGGCCTTGCCAGACAACGACCGTGCGGGCGGACAGCACGATCAGGCGGGCCCGCTTGCCTCGGCGGCAGGCACCGCATAAGAGCCGGTGCCCGCCTCCTCGCTCGACCGGCCCCCGCCCCACGGCTGCAGGGCAAGCGCTGTGCCCGCAGTTCGCAGCGTGCAACTGCTGCCTGATGGGTGGGGCCGACGTGAGCGGCACCAGCGACCGCCCTGGCGTCGGCGCCGTGCTGCTGGTGATGGCGGGACAGTGATGAGGCTCCCTGAATTCGGTCGGAGGTGCTCGCCTGGACCCCGCTTGATCCAGTTCTCAAACGAGTGGGGAGGGTGGGGAGTAAGAGCACGTGTGAGGGGCCGCACCCCGCGCGGGATGCCGTTGGCGAATTCGGGGCTCTGCGTGACGTCGGCCTTCAAGACCTGGTTGTGGTCTTGAAGGCCGACGTTGTCGTATGGGGTGGGTGTCGATGTCGATGCGTCCGATCGGAGATGGGGAGATCCCCGCGGAGACGGTGCGGGTGGCCCAGGCGGCGTTCCCGAAGGGCAGTCTGGCGATCCGGTTGCGGGATGAGCTGGGGGTGCTGTTCCGGGACGAGCAGTTCGCGGATCTGTTCCCGTCCCGGGGCAAGCCGGCCTGGTCCCCGGGCCGGCTCGCGCTGGTGTCGGTACTCCAGTTCGCCGAGGGGCTGCCCGATCGGCAGGCGGCCCTGGCGGTGCGGGCCCGGATCGACTGGAAATACGCCCTGGGCCTGGAGCTTACCGACCCGGGCTTCGACTACTCCGTACTCAGCGAGTTCCGCACCCGGCTGGTCGAGGCGGAAGCGGGGCAGCAGGTCTTCGACCACGTCCTGGAGTCCGCCCGGAAGGCGGGAATGCTGAAGGCGCCAGGCAGGGCCCGCACCGACTCCACCCACGTACTGGCCGCGATCCGGTCGCTGAACCGGCTGGAGTTCGTCATCGAGACCCTGCGCGCTGCGCTCAACGCACTCGCCGCTGCGGCCCCCAACTGGCTGTCCGCCCACGCTGATCCGGCCTGGTTCGACCGGTATGCCACCCGGCCGGAGGACTACTGGCTGCCCTCCGGCAAGGCCAAGCGGACCGAGTTGGCCGAGCAGACCGGCCGGGACGGCATGCGCCTGCTGGCCGACGTGCACGCCGCCGGGGCGCCCGTGTGGCTGCGCGAGCTGCCCGCCGTCCAGATCCTGCGCCGGGCCTGGGTTCAGCAGTACGTGTTCGATACGGAGGGCGAGGTGCGATGGCGGGACCCAAAAGAGTGCCCGCCGGGTGCTCTTCGCCTGGTCAGCCCCTATGACACCGACGCTCGCGCGAGTGTGAAGCGGGATATCAAGTGGGACGGTTTCAAGGTCCATTTGACCGAGACCTGCGATGCGGACACGTCTCACCTGATCACGAACGTGCTGACGCAGGACGCTACCGTCCAGGACAGCACGGCCACCAACCTGGTCCACGACGCCCTCGCCGCCAGGGACCTTCTGCCCGGCGAGCATCTACTGGACGCTGGCTACATCGACGGACCCCGCATCGTCACCGCCGATCGTCAGTACGGCATCACCCTGACCGGCCCCATCCGCGGCAACACCACTGCCCAGGCCAGCGGCCCCTACAGCCAGAGCGCCTTCGCCATCGACTGGCAGAGCCAGACCGTGACCTGCCCGAACGGCAAGAACGCCACCCAATGGCGGGACAAGATCTCCGATCGTGGCGCCCCCATCATCATCGTCCGGTTCTCACCCGCTGACTGCCGCACTTGCCCCGCGCGCCCCGAGTGCGTGAGCTCACCCCGAGCCGCGAGAAGGGAAATCACCCTGCGGCCCCGGGCCGAACACGAGGCGATCCAACAGGCCCGTGCAGCCCAGGGCACTCCCGAGTGGCGGGAACGCTACGCGGCCCGCAACGGCATCGAGGGCACCCTCTCCCACGCTGTTCACACCGCCGGTCTGCGCCGGTGCCGCTACCGCGGACTCGCCAGAACCCGCCTCCAGCACCAGCTCACCGCAACCGCGATCAACCTTGCCCGCCTCGACGCCCACCTCACCGGAACACCCCTGGCCCGGACCCGCACCAGCCACTTCGCACGACTTCGCCCCGCCGACCAAACGATCGACGGGGCGAAGTAGCAGGACCCCGAATTCGCCAACGGCATCCCGGTAGGTCGGCGGCCCCTGGAGATCTGTACCGGTCAGATGGTGTCCGCGTTCGGCAATCTGGTGGGCACTCAACTCCCGTGCCAGGCAGCGCGGGTGGGCTAGGCACTGTTTCTCGGATCTCCTGACGTGACATGGGTGTTGGGGTCAGGCTGGGTGTATGGGTCGTGGGGATTTGACGAATGCGGAGTGGGATCGCCTGGAGTCGCTCCTGCCTCGTGGTGGTGCGCGTGGAGGCCGGTGGAGTGACCATCGGCGGGTGATCAACGGGGTGTTGTATCGGGTGCGGACGGGTGTGCAGTGGCGGGACCTGCCGGAGCGGTTCGGACCGTGGGAGACGGTCTACAAACGTCATCGCCGCTGGTCGGCGGACGGAACGTGGGCGATGCTGCTGTCTCGCGCCCAGGCGGCCGAGGACGCAGAGGGCCGGATCGACTGGGACATCTCGGTGGACTCCACCACGGTGCGGGCGCACCAGCATGCTGCCGGCGCGAGGAAAGCCCCCTCGGCCCCGCCCCCTCAAAAGGGGGCGGGGCGGGGTACGAACCAGGTCGATCCGGTGGTGCGGAAACTGGTCGTCCGGCTGGAGGAGGTGGTCCGCTCGGCGAATGCCTGGGACGTTCCCGCGGCGGGTTCACCACCAAAATCCACCTCGCTGCCGACGGACGATGCAGACCCCTCACCTTTGTCCTGACACCCGGACACTACGGTGACGGGCCTCAGTTCGAGCGGGTGCTGAGCCAGATTTCCGTGCCCCGCAGCGGAGTTGGGCGGCCACGGAGCCGCCCCGATCACGTGCTGGCCGACAAGGCCTACACGTCCCGGAAGAACCGCCGTTACCTGCGACGACGCGGAATCCGGCACACCATCCCCGAACGCCTCGACCAGCAAAGACACCGGCGAAACCGAGGTTCCCGCGGCGGTCGGCCCACCGGATTCGACAGCGAGCGTTACAAGAAGCGCAACACCGTTGAACGGGCCATCAACCGCCTCAAGGGCTTCCGCGCCGTCGCAACCCGCTACGAGAAACGCGGCTACATCTACCTCGGCACCATCACCCTCGCAGCCCTCGCCATCTGGCTTCGCACGTGATCCGAGAAACAGTGCCTAGAGCAGGGCTCGGTAGACGATGTTCAGGTCGTTGCCGGAGGTGGCCATGGCGGGGTTGGATAGGCTCTTTCCGGCTGCGGTCACCCGCACGAAGGTGTTCCAGCCGTTGTCCGTGGTGTGGCAGAGGTGGATGTGGTCGTCTCCGCCGCGCACCGCGCAGTGCAGGGCGGTACCGCGGACGGAGAGGGCGGGCGCGTTGGGCGTCGATCCCGACAGCAGGGTGGGGGCGGGCCATCGGTTGTCGGCGTTGAACCGGTCGTCGCGTGCCGTGACGCAGATCTTGTCGTCGGTGTTGCGGTAGGCCAGGTGGAGTTTGCCGTTGAAGACGGCCAGGGCCGGGGCGCTGGTGGACTGGTGGGCGGGCCATTCGGCTGCCGTCTGCCAGCTGCCGCCGGTGCCCATGCTGCCGACCATGAGGCTGCGGTAGTTCTTGCCGTGGAATGTGGCGAGCCACAGCCGGTTGTTGTGGACGGCCAGGGCTGGGCCGGTCTGGCACCAGCCGATGAAGGAGGTCAAGGCGGTCCAGCTGTCGCCCCGGACGGAGGACAGGACCCATGCCCTGTTGTTGGTTGTGTCGCCGGCGGAGCGTTTGACGGCCAGATAGAGCTGGCCGTTGAAGGAGGCCAGAGCCGGGGGGTACAGGGTGCTGACGCCGGGAACCTGGCCGAAGCCGCTCCACCGTCCGTCGGTCTCTCGCCGACTGACGAAGACCTGGTTGCCCATGCCGCGGACCGCGCAGTACAGGTTGCCGTTGTGCATGGCCAGCGCGGGGGCGTCGGGTGTCTTTGCACCAGGCCATGGAATCGACGGGGCGCCCCAGCCGGCACTGTGGGTGAGGAGAGTGACATTGTTGCTGCTGGGCTGGTAGTACCTGCCGCGGATATCGAGGGAGAATTCCCCCTCTTTCGCGGTCGGGCCGATGAACCACCAAGTGGTGTCGGGGTTTGGCCATATCGGGTCGGCCAGGGCGTTCATGGCTGCGCGGTCGAAGGCGATGGTGCGGTGGCTGAGCAGGTCGTCTGCGAGCCAGCCGATGATCTCCCCGATCAGGTGGCCGATCGTGCCGAGCATCGCGATGAAGTCGGCCACCAGCTCCCACGCTGTGCCCCCCGGCAGGACACCCATGATCTCGGCAGTGTCCTGGAGCCCGGTAGCGATCTCCCGGATCGTCCTCGCCAGCGCGGGGTCGACCTTCTCGTCCGCCTCCCAGCACTCGATGTGGACGAGGAGGACCTTGCTGACCTGCCCACGGAACAGGACGGTGTTCGCGTCCATGTTGTGGGTCTCGCCATGGTCCACATCACCGTAGGTGCGGGTGATGCTTTCCTGCTTGACACCCTCGTCGGCACCGGCGGCCAGGGCCCAGTAGATCTCGTTCGATCCGCTGAGCTCATGGGATTCGGTACGGCAGTAGAACCGGGGCAGTGTCATGTCGACCTGCAGCGGCGGCTTGTCCTGCGCGACCGACTGGTGCCCGGCGGCGGTCACCAGCGTTGCGCCGTACCCGTAGGCGGCCATCCCCTGCTGGAACTCCTCGGAGTCCGGCGCGGCAGGGGCGCTGTCCTCTCCAACAGGAGGGAGGGAGTCGAGGTCGACCATGTTCACGTTCGCCTGCGCCGCGATCTCCTCGCGTACCGCGGGCAGATCCCGGATGAGGTCCTCGATGGAGTACCCCTCGGAGACCGGGCGTGCCGCGAGAGTGTCCGGGAGCAGCCGGGAACGGGTGGCGGCCTCCTCCTGGTACACCCGGCCGAAGTCGCACACCTCTTCCTCCGACAACAGCTGCGCCACCGGCCGTATCAGCCGGGCTTCGAGGTCGGTGGGTTCCAGGCCGGACTGGAGGCGGGCGGCGCCGTGCAGCATCACCCCGTACAGCAGGCGCGCGCCCCTCGAAACTTCCGTACGCCCCTCAAAGGCAGCGGCAGGCGCACCGCTCTGCAGCCGCTCACGCAGCCGCTTCAGACGCTCGTCCCGGGAAACCGACAGCTCAGGCGACATAGACGATCCCATCGAGTGGAAAGGGGACTCGGGGTCAGCGCGGACTGACCTTCCCACGGACATCACCGTCTGAGACAGGCTGTTTACGGTCAGTGCCACCTCTCGCTTTGGCGTGAACACCCGAGCCGCCATACAGGCCCGCAAGCGCACACAGGCTGTCCACAGTGCGCCAGCCTCACGACGACACGCCGGACAAGATCCCGCGAAGAGACCGAACACCGTCACCCGAAAAGCGGGGAGATCCACAGAGCAGGTATCACCAAATCACCGAGCACCTGCGGCCAAAATCGAAGAGCGCCATCAACAGCCACCAATGTGCCGCGCGAGAGCTCCCGCCTCTCCTCGGAGGTGAAGCGGCGGGAAGCGATGCGCCATGCCGGGCTCGGGCCGACCGACATGCCCTGGATGGGATGGAAGGAGGAGGTTCCGGCGGCGGGGATGGCAGAGCACTGCTTCGGCAGTACACACAAAGAGGAGACCCCTTTGGGCACGGATCAGGTGAACGGGTACGACTTGGGTGCCGAGGGAAACGTGACGGCGACGGAGCCCGATCCTGCTCCGGAGGAGCCGCCTGAGGAAGAGCAGGGAGACGGGGACGGTGGAGCGAACTCCTGATGGGCAGCGCTGGTTCATCCCCTTGCTGCTCAAGGTGCCGGAGCAGGAACTCCCGGACCTGAAGTGCCGGGTGCACCCCAGGCTGAGCCCGTCCGTGTCTTCGGCCGCTGGATCTGTCCCGTGTGCGCGCCTCTGGAGGATGGCCAGTCTCCGTCTGCGCCGCTGCCCAGATCTCACTCGTAGCCCTGGGCCGTGGGCCCGGTGCTGGTTTGTACGGCTTGATTCAGGAAGATGCTGACGCGTTCGCGGTGTTCCGTGGCACGCGCGGTGAGCTGGTCCAGAGGCAGAGCTCCCGCGGTGGCAAGCGCAGCACGTTCGAGGGCAGGGGCCTGGTGAGGGCGGGCCAGGTCGGCGAAGACCTCGTCGAGGTGGGGCCCGTGCAGCAGCACGGGCCCCACTCGGCGGCCTTCGACAGTCAGAGAGGCGTAGTGGTCGAAACGGTCCAGCGAGGCAACTTCGGCCGCGCTGGGGGTGTCACCCCATTCAGCGGTGATCGGGGCGATGGCGCTGGCTGACCCGGCGGCGCTGGCCAGCGTCGAAGCGTTCTGGACCAGGGACTGCCGTACGGGGCCGGGGAGCCGTCCCAGGAGCTGCGTCATCCCGTGCACTTGGATCTTGTACTTCCGGAAGTCTTCGAACATGGACGCGATGGTCTCGGGTGCGGCGCCGGTCAGGGTGATCAGTTCGTCGAAGTAGCCGCGGAACGGGACGCGCCGGGCTTCTGGGGTATCGACACGCGAACGTCCGGCGCGCAGCAGGTCGTGGGCCAGAAGGGCAGTGACCAGCCGGTCGGTGGGGCCGGTGCCGGCCGTGCACACCCACACGATCATCCGGCTGTCCATCGTTGCCCGGATGTTGTATCGGCCGATCGGCTGGCCGAGGAAGGCTCGGGTCACGGGGTTGGTGGCCAGCCGGTTGATGCCGTTGAGGACCACAGCGAAGGCATCGGACGGGAGCGTTGGGAACGTGGTTCGCCACCAGTCCATCGTCTCCTCGTCCAGCAGGCCCTCCACTGTGTTCAGCGCTGCGGCGCGGAAGGCGGGGCTGGTCAGCATCGGCCGGACCTGGAAGAGCGTTGCCTGGTCCTCGGGCCTGTCCTCCTGGCATGCGCTTCGGTTGATGCACACCAGTACGGCTAGGGAGGCGGTGAGGATGGTGATAGCCCGCGGGGCGTTGGCGTTGTCCCAGCCCAGAGCCGTGGCGTAGGAGTCGGTGACGGCCTCGACGACTTCGTGTGCGACCTGGCCCCGGTCCATGCCCAGGGGGTTCCACGTGCCCAGTTGAGGAGCAGGGCCCTTTGTGGTGAGGTCAAACAGGGCGATGCGCTGTATCAGAGCGTCGTGTGCCAGGAACGGCAGGGCGCGCGGCCAGGAGTCGCGATGCGGATCGATGAAGATCAGTCCGCCGCCCGCATGTCCCCAGCCGATCGCCTGAGCCAGGGCACGCTCGGTCTTGCCGCCGCCTGCCTTGCCCACCCCGACCTCGAACAGCGTCTCTGCGGCGTGAGTGGCCACCAGGCGCCTGCGGCTGTCCGGGCCCTGGTAGTACCCCTGGAGCAGCAGCTGGGGGTCGCCGAACCGGAAGGTCGGCAGATCGCTGACGAGTAGCGGCAGTCGGCAGTGCACGGTGGGCGGTTTGAGCAGCCCGGTGAGCTCTTCCAGCCGCACCCAGTTCGAGCGCGGGGGATGGCAGTGTCCCAGATCCCAGCGCCGGTCGAAGTGGGCCCGGCCGGGCCACCGGTCTGCGCCGATGCGCCATGGCCCGACCTGCCACCCGCGCATCACCCACCGGGCGCGCCCTCCGAAAACGTCCAGGGCGGCCTGCAGTTGCGCCAGCCGGGCCTCGGCGCGGCCGGCTATGTCGGAGGCACACTGCACGAGCAGCTGAACGCGCACCAGGTGGTCGCCCTGGGCGAGTTTGCCCAGCGCTTCCTCACGGTCCACGCGCCGCGGCACCGGCGGCATGACCAACCGCCGGTTTCCGCCGGAGGAATGCTTGCCGCTGAGCAACTGCTGCAGCTGCCAGCCGATCGAGTCCTCGACACCAGCGGCGTCCCGGCGTACCCAGCTCGCCGCCCGTTGGGTCTCCCGCTGCTCCACGCGCCGTGCCGCCCTCATCAGCTGCACGCGGCGGGCTCGCAGCACCCATTTCGGTGCACGCTGGATATCCAGGCGCAGCTCGGCAAGGTCGCCGAGCTCGGCCCGCAGGTCGGCCACCGCGTCCACCAGTGGCTGCAGCGGATCAGGATCCAGCGGCACGTCACGCAGCGGTGAGATCGGGCTCCCCCGTAGCGCGAACTCCGCCCGCACGGTATGCCGACGTTGCTTGTCGCTGATCGGAGGCGCCTTGCTGACGGTGACGTGGGGACCGAATGGCGTGATCGATAGCAGCCGTTGCGCCCCGGCCGGCCCCTCGATCCGGTAGGCCAACGGGCGGGAGCCGTCCGCACGCAGCCGAATCTGCACTGCTCTGGTTCTGCGTGGCGCCCACCAGGGCATGCTCGTCGAGGCGCGCGCCAGCTGCACACCCCGGCGGAAGATCTCCTCCAGGCCCGGGTCGAAATGCCGCGAGGGCACGAGCTCGAGCGCCATCCGCTGAGAGGACGCGCGCACCGCCAGCAGATGGATCACCTGGGAGCCACCTGCCCACACGGCAACTGCGGCCAGGACGGGCAGGTACCAGAACATGGTCAGCCACCCCAGGAGAGCGACGACGACGTCCAGGACGCTGAGCATGGGCGCCTCCTGACCGGTCCCTTGCGGTGATGTCATGTCCACGTCGCGCTGCCCTTTCTGCTGGCTGAGGGACGATCCGAGACGCCGCGCCTTCGCCCGGGACCCGCGCCAACCGGCGGCTGCCCGGCTGGAGACCCGGCCACCTAGGTCGTTTCTGATGGCTCTTGGACGGTGTCGCGGAGCCAGATGACGATCGCGGCGACGGCCAGGGTGCCGTTGAAGACGTAGTCGCGCTTGTCATACCTGCTGGCGACCGCGCGAAACTGCTTCCACTTGCTCACGCACCGCTCGGCGGCACTACGGCGACGGTACTGGGTTCTGTCGAAGGCCGGAGGCCGCCCTCCCAAGCGGCCCTTACTGCGCCGGTGTTCACGCTGGTCGTCGGGCTGGGCAATGGTCGCCTTGATGTGCCGCCGCCGCAGGTAGGCGCGGGTATCACGGCTGGAGTACGCCTTATCGCCACGCAGCCGGTCCGGGCGGGTGCGTGGGCGGCCCGGACCACCTCGCTGGATCCGCAGCTCCTCCAGCACGGGGATGAGCATGGGGTTGTCGCCCCGCTGACCGGGCGAGGTCAGCCAGACCAGCGGACGGGCCCGGTCGTCGGCCAGCAGGTGGATCTTGCAGGTCACCCCGCCCCGCGAGCGCCCCAACGCCTCTCGTCCACCGGTCTCCACACGCGCCCCGCCCCCTTTTGCGGGAAGTCGCGTGGCGGCTGGTGCCGGGCCCCGGCCGCGTGTTGATGCGCCCGGCAGGAGGTGGAGTCGATATTCACCGCCCACTCCGCCTCCTGGTCCGCCGAGCGGGCCAGGGCCTGGTCCGGGTTGGTCGCGTCGGCCTCGAGCTGCAGCTCGGCCAGGAGCCGTTGCCACGTTCCGTCCGCCGACCAGCGGCGATGCCGCTCGTATGCGGTCTGCCACGGCCCGTAGCGTTCCGGCAGGTCCGGCCACGGCACCCCCGTACGGGCCCGGTACAGCACTGCGTTGATCACCTTGCGGTGATCCGCCCACTGCCCACCCGGGTCGCCGTTCACCGGCAACAAGGGCTCGATCTTCCGCCACTGTGCATCAGTCAGTTCGTGACGCCGCACCATACGAGGCACCTGCCCAGCCCCAGAACTGATCCACCCAGTCCAGCAAGAGCCATCAGAAACGACCTAGGGCAACCCAACGTCACGACGGGGCCTCGGTGGTGACCGCAGGGTGGTCGGGTCCGACCACCCTGCGGGGATGGTGATCGCTGCGGCGCTACAGGCCGCTCCACGAGCGGGGCGCGCCGCCGAGCAGAGGGGTCCACACGTTCGCGGCGGCTCCGTGCTCCTCGAGGTCTTCCAGCACGGCGGCGCCCAAGGGGACTTCCCGGGACAGGGACGCAACGAGTGGATGCTGGGCCGCCATCGCCTGCAGGTCGCCGATCCTGCTATGCAACCTGGCTGGGGAGGCTCCGGTCAGAATGAACAGGACGCGAGGAAAGAGCGGGTACCAGCGCAGCCAGGTCGGGCCGGCCGACGACTTCACACGCTGACGAAGCGGCGGGGGCTCATAGCGGAACAGCCGCGCGTACTCGATGAGCTTCACCGCGAGACGTTCGCTGCTCATCGTGGCGCGATCCACTTCCACGAACGCCCTCAGCTTGCGCCGCTGTTGGCCTGCGACCTCGGTGTAGCGCATGACGGCGTCAGCCACGAGACGCTCCCCCTCACCGATGGAATGGGACACCTCCGGCGTCCAGTCCCATGGGCCGTGCTCGTGCCCCAGACGATGAGCCTCGGCAGCGAAGGCAAGGTGGGCTCGCACCACGGTGAGCGTGTGCGGTGTCTTCAGTGACGCTGCCGTCCTCGACGTCACCGGGTATGGAGGCCGCCCCCGCAGCACAGGAAGATCCCGGGTCATCCGGGCGCCCGCAGGCGTGAGGTACCACGCATGTGTGCGGGGTGAGCGGCGCACCTCGGGCAGCACCGTGTAGTCGACGAGGCCTTCGGAGCGGAGCCGGTTCAGCACACGGGACAGCAACTGCTTCGAGCCGCGGGGCCGCAGCATCTGACGCACCTGGCTGGCCGTGGTGATGCGATGCTGCGCAAGCGCAGCCAGCACCTGATGGTGCAGTGAGTCGACCGGGCTTGGTGCCCGGCCTGTGCCCGAGGCACTCTGCCTGCGGTGAGCCATGCACGCTCCTTTGCCAAGGGGCTGACCCCGCGACCTGAGCGGCCGGGAGACTGGGTTGCGCCGATGAAACCTCCCGACCTCGACATGACCCCCGACCACGGACCCCCGACCACGGCTACGAACCGGTAACCGTGGCGCGGCCAGCGGGTGTCAGCCAAGAGCGGTGACAGCCCGATGCTGAGGTGCGGCTCGGATGATCCGTCGACGCTGACTGTCCACGGCCGATGCGCAGCGGGAGGAGCCGGACGCGCGTGCCGTTGCGGCTGCGCTCTGGATGTGGTGTACGGCGCGGTCGATGTCTCCCGCGGTGAGGGCGGATTCGGCCTGCGAGGTCTGGAAGACGGCGCGGGTGCGCTGCCGGTGCGGCGCGAGAGCGGCCAGGCCCTCTGTGAAGGCGGCATCGGCCTGGGGAAGGTTGCCTAGGTCCAGCCAGCAGCGCCCGGCATCCACGCGCAGGTCGGCGACGGAGAGCCAGCTGATCGCGGCTGGTGTCTGCTCTGGGCGGACGCGGTCCCAGGCCCGTTCGCTCGCCGTGAGCGCAGCCTTGGCGGCGCGGTCGTCACCGGTGGTGGCGGCGGCGCGGGCGGTGCGCAGTTGCAGCAGGCACCGCATGGCAGGCGAGCGGGCTCCGTCGAGGGCATAGCCCAGCAGCGCGGTCGCAGTGGGTACCTGACGCATCCAGGTGTACTGATAGGCCTGGTCCGCCAGCACCCCCGCGCCCAGGTCGGTGTCGGTGGTGTGCTGCGCGGCGTGCAGGGCCAGGTGCCAGCTGCGCGGCGGCGTGCCGGCCCTGGTCGAAGGCCCGCCATCCGGATGTCTGTGCCAGCCGGGCGGCGATCGCGTGCAGACGGCGCCCGCACTGCGGGCTGTAGGAGCCGTCGGTGATCACCTGGAGGCAGGTGCGCAGGTGCGCGTCGACCAGCCGGTTGGCGGCGGGCAACCGCGGGGTGAGCTCGGCGAGGTCGCCAGCACGCTGCTCCAGCCAGTCCACCAGCTCCCCGTCCACGCGGTCGGCTGTGCCGCGGGAGGTCAGCGGCAGCGGCGCGGCACCGGGCCAGGAGGCGGCCACCGCCAGCAGCGCCGAAGAGGTGTAGGCGAGGAACGCGCGCCGGTCCGGGGTGTCGGGCATGAGGGCCTCTTCCAGTACGGCGCGGCTGTCCGCGGGAGTGAAGGGGCGCGGAGCCTCGAAGGCGGGCAGCCACGCGGGCCATGGCATCTGATCGGGCAGCCGCGGGTCGAGACTGAGGACATCGGCCAGGAGGAGCTGGTAGTCGCAGCTGGGAGTCTGCCCTTGCTCCCAGGCCCAGACACGGTCCCGGCCCGGTGTGTAGCGCAGGCCGCGCCGCTCGGCGGCCAGGGCGAGCAGGCGCGCCAGCCGCTCCAGGCTCCAGCCCCGCTCGGCGCGGACGTACGAGAGCGGATGCCGTGCCGTCCGATGCTCATCCACGCTCGTCCCCTTCCCCGCGGCCGAGTCACGTCTTCCACCCTCGCGCCGCGGCCGCGGCAGCGGCAAGGGGGCCGTCAGACCGCGCCTACAGCGCGCATACAGACGCAGCCCCTGTCCCGGCGGCATCGTCGAAATCAGTCGAACAGGCCGCCGCGACTCCGCAGGCGGCCGATCCCTCACCGGCCCCCGGAGGCGTCATGCTGCTGCCGTATCCCGTCATCGACCAACTCACCCCCCAGCAGGTGCGGCTGTGGCACGACCACTTCGCCGGCACCCGTCACGAGCGGGCCCGCACCGTCGAGGAAGGAATCTGGCGCCGCACCCAGGACCCGGCGAACGCCACTCAGTCCGGCTGGAGCACGGACGACAACGGCCGCCGCCGGATCGTCCACTACCGCCACCGCTATGCCCTCGACCACACCCAGCCGGTACCGCGCCTGGTACTGGGACAGCTGTACCTCTACCACTCCCTGACCGGCCCGGCGGAGGAGATGGACACCTGGCGCAAGGACATCGACGCCTGGCTGCACACCGGCGGCTGGACCGCTTCCACCAGCGGGCACCGGCGCGGCGACCTGCGCTTCAGCGTGACCGACACCACCGTGCACCCGCAGGACGAACGCGCTGGCCGAGCCACTCCGCCGGAGTACCGCACCGTGGACGTCACCGTACGCTCCCAGGGCTGCCGCCTCTCGCGCCCGGCCCGGAACCTGCCGTGGGACGTGCTGGCCGGAGGCCTCCGCATCAAGGACCAGCGCGGCACCCCCCGCTACGCCGAAGACCTGCGCGAGCTGCGCGACTACCTGCCCTTCCAGGTCGAACTGGGCTGCGGCCCCTCCATCGAGGCCGGGATCCCGCCCCTGCACTACCTGCACGAGGTCTACCGGGTCACCGCCCGCCGCGACAACGCCCTGACCCAGACCCACCCCTTCACCCTGGCCCCCCACACCGACCCTCTGATCCGCGAGGTACTCACCGACCCCGAGACCAAGGCCGAGGACCTGGTGCGGATGTTTCGCTCCTGCTTCGAGGCCGCCCCCACCCGCGCCCACCAGGCGCTGCGCGCTCTGCACGAATGCGGGGCCATGGCGGGCCCGGTCATCACCCACAACTTCGACCTCCTCGCCGCCCGCGCAGGCTTGCCGGAGTGCTTCGTGCGCCGCTACGACCAGCGCATCCCGCAGGTACCGCTTCTGCCCGAAACCCGCGCACTGCTCGTGATCGGCCTGCACGCCGACCGCCGCGCCGTCCAGGCGCGCGCCCGCACAGCCGGAAAGAAGATCTTCTACCTCGACACCGAAGGCCTCACCGAGAACGGCGTCTTCCGCGACTACCCGATCGAAGGCGCCCGCGAGGGCGACGTCATCGTCCGCGCCCCGGCCACCCACGGCCTACGGCGCCTGTGCGACCTGCTGAACATCACCCCCTGATCCCCTCACCGAGGAACAAGCCGATGAGCACCCTGTGGGACGACATCCACCACCTGCGCCGACGAGACGAACGGCGCAGCCACGCCCCCGAGCCCGCGCGCGAGCTGCTGCTCGCGAAGGTCTCTGAGGAGGCCAATGAAGCCCTAGAGCTCTACCGCCGCATGCGCGGCTGGGGCACCAACGGCACCGTCACCGCCACCTGCGAGGAGGTCTGCGACGAGGTGTGCGCCGCCATCATGGCCGCCATGGTCGCCCTGGACTGCCTCGCCCCCGACGCCCGTGTCCACTGGCAGCGCTACCTCGCCCACGGAGCCGACCGCGCCCGCGCGGAGAACCAGGCTGCCTCACCTCACAACAGCAGCACCTGACCGTCACGGCCTCGCGAGGAACTCCCGCACCCCACGCAGCCGCGTCGCCACAACCCGCCGGGTCTCCAGCCCCACCAGACGCACATCAAGGGGGCCCGGCGGGCCGCTGACGCGGCGCTCCGCTGCCACCAGCCGACCGGCATCCAGCCCATCCCGGGCGGCGACCAACTGCCCGAGCTCGAAGCGGCTGACCGCATCGGCCCCGGCGCAGTGAAGCATTCCGCCCAGGCGGGCTTCGGCCACATCCAGCAACGCGCCCGCCAGATCTGCCACATGCACCGGGCAGCGCACATCGTCGACGAACAGCTGGCCCGGCCGTGCGCCGCTCACCAGGTCGTGCACCAGCCGTTCATGTCCGGACATCCCCGCCGCACTGCCCGGCCCATCTCCGATGAGCAGCGACGTTCGCACCAGCGCCGCCCACGGTGCCAGCGCCCGAACTCCGGTTTCGGCCGCGGCCTTCGCCGCCCCATACACCGTCACCGGGTCCGGCCAACACGTCTCGGCGTAGGAGACCGCCTCGCCAGAGAAGACAGCGTCACTGGAGACGTGGACCAGATGAGCCCCGGCCGTGCGCGCGGCGGCGGCCACGTGGACTGCTCCCTGGGCCGTCACCGCCCAATCAGCCTTGCCATGAGCGGCGTTGATGACCGCGTCGCACTTCGCCTTGCGGATGACGGCCGCCACGTCAGGGGCATCGCGCAACTCTATCGGCAGCCAGTCTGCCTGCCCCCGGCCCGGGGGCTGCGCGGAATGATAGGTAGCCACCATCTCGCACCCTCGCGCGGCGGCGACCTGCAACAGGGCCCGACCCAGAAATCCGGTACCACCAACGATCAGAACACGCACAGCCGCACACCCTACGCCCTAGCGGATGCGGGGCAGGGGCACTTCCGACGGTCGGCCTCGCCGGAGGAACCGCGTGGTAGTGAGCCACCTCACCTGGCCCACCCGGCAGCCCGTGCCCTCCAAGAAGGGGATGTCGGGCTCGGCCGCTGCCGGGGGCGGTGAGCTGTGCCAGCGCGGGGTTCTACTTCGTGTTCCTGGGCTTGCGCTGGGCGGCTTGCTCGAGGATGCGCCGGCGTGTCCACCGTCGGCGCCCGTTCTGGCGCCCAGCGTTCTCGGCGACGCCGTCGGTTTCCTGCAGCAGCGGCAGATTGCCCTGAGACAGACTGCTGGAGAAGGACTGGATGCTCTTGTACCCCAGGAGTGCGGCTGCCTGCGTCGCCCCCAGCAGCTCGTCGGGATCACCGTCGGCGGGAACGGCGGGCAGTTGCGGGTTGCGGCTGGCGCCGGCGCGTCTGCCGCTGCCGGGGCGCGTGCCCATCCACACCTGCAGCGTCCGGACCCGCCACAGCCGCCGCACGTAGGAGTTCTCCTCAGTGCCGAGTTCTTCGACGACGTCAGGCTCAGGGAAGTAGCCCGGGTGGTCACGCACGAACGTGGTGACCTGATTGGGGTTCTTGTAGCCGAGGAACCGTGAGGCCTCCGCGGCGTTCAGCAGGTCCTCGGGGTTCCGGGAGGGGGGCTTGTGCACGCGTAGCCGGGCCGGGGCGCGGTGGGCGAACCACCGGGTGACCTCGGCGTGATCCCACAGGCGGGCGTTGCGGCGCATGCGCACAATCTCGGGGAAGGGCTCGTTCTGCGCGTTCCTTTCGCGCGTGGTGTAGAGGGCGGAGATCCGCGCGGGTGTCAGGCCGTGTTCAGCCGCGATCTCGGCGGCGTCGGCCAGGCGTGGCTCGCGGCGCGAGGCCATGGCGGAACCGTCCGTCCTGTCGGTGGGAGCCGGCCTGCCCGGCTCGCTCCACAAATAATGGCAGGACTTCCGGGGGTGGGTCCAGCCGCGGCGCCAGGAAAGTTCCCAGGACGACGGCCCCGAAGCTCACTCCTCGGGAATCATGCAGACACCGCGGCGCGCCGCGTCCTCCGCCATCTGCGTGTACGCCAGAGCCGCCGGCGTCCCTTCCCACTCCGCCAGGGCCAGCAGAAGGATGACCTCGGCACGGTCCCGCCCGGCACCACGGGGCACCCCAGCGGCGTCAGCGGCGCGCACCAGCGCCGCCTCGGACAGCCCGCCCAGGCGCTCCGCCACGCTCCGGTGCAGAGTCTGCAGCCCCTCCTGGTACAGCCCGTGCGCCTCGCGCAAGAGCAATAGCAAGTCTTCGTCGTGGCAGTCAGGCGCAACTGCGGCGAGATCGAGAAGGCGCTCAGTAGTCATCAAGGTCAACCATCTCTCCAGCACGGGGCCGGCGCTCGGGCGGGCCATCAGGCGCAGCCGTCGCAGATCGCGCGGCCGCCGCTGCGGGCCAGCAGGGGATCCCTGCGGGGCTCCTGCCTGAGGGCGGCCCGCACCTGGGCCTCCAGGGCGGTGAACTCCGGGCCGTCGTCCTGGCAGACGACGCCAGGGTCGGGGGCCCCGCAGAGCTCGGCGTGACGGAGCAGGTCAGTGATGCGCCAGCCCGCGCAGAAACTGTCGCCGCGCACCTGCTCGACCTCGGCGTACAGGGCGGCCAGCCGCGGCCGCCGCCCCAGAGCGAGCAGCACGTCGCCCTTCGCGGCGAACATGCACAGGGAACAGGAGCAGCGGGACGTCCCCGCCCAGTCACCGGCACCGGGCCTCGAGTCATACGTCCAGGAATACGGCACCGGAGCGTCCGCGTGCCACTCCTTGACCGCGTCAGTCGGCCAGTCCTTGACCGGCAGCCACTCATCCACGATCCGCGCCGAGTTGGCCAGAACCCGCTGAAGCACCGGGCGTTCTCGGCGGCCGCGGCTCTCGTCGCTGCGCAGGCCCATGACCTTCAGGATCCGCACAGGGCGGCTGAGTTCGTCTCGCAGGCGGCGGACGATCGGCGTCCAGGCCATGGAGACCACGCCCTCCTTGGCGTACGTGCGGCAGAACGGGCTGCCCAGACGAGGGAACCGGCCATATGCTGCGATCTCGGTCAGCAGGCTGCGCGGCATGCGGGTGCCGCAGGGGCCGGGCACCGTGCGGGTGACCTCGGTATGCCGCTCAGGAGGAACACCGAAGGCAGCGCTCTGCAGGGACGCCAGCTCGGAGACGCCCGGATAACGGACGCCCTCGAACACGACCGGCCCCCATTCCAGAACCCCGAGACTGGAGTGGTACGAGATTACCCGCTCCGATACGCCCGCGACCCGGGCGGCGTCCATGAACACGGCCATCATCACCGCGCTGTCCTTACCTCCGGAGAGCTGGGGAGCGAGAAGATCGTAGGTCGTCAGGTCCGGCGCGCGAAGTGGGACAGTGGCGGGGGGTATAGGCATGGGGTATCCCTTGAGTCAGCTGCGTCGGCTGAGCGCACGCGACAGCAGCGGCGGGGCCGCCTGACAAGAGCAGGCGGGAAAACTCGGACGGGGCAGGAGCTCAGCACTCACACCCGGATCGGCTCGGGATCGACCTGCTTGGGGTAGGGCTGCAGGGGGGAGAAGCCGAGTTTGATCTGTTCTCGCTCGCGTCGGCTGCCGAGGCGGAACACGAACCGGTGCGCCCCGCGGTGCCGGACGTTTCGGGCCTCGACGGCCGCCAAGGCCTCCCGGAGCCAGCAAGCGGGGTCGCACCCCGCACGCGGCAGAGGTGCGCCAAGCGCGATGAGCCGCGCTTGGGCATACTCATGCCCCTGCTCCTGGCGGCGGATCTTCTGCACCGCCCGGTCGAAAGTGCGCCGGTTCGCGGATTCTCGGAGCTCGAACGACCGGAACCCGCACGCGACTCTGGAGTTTGGCCGTGATTGTGGCCGAGTTCGATGGTCTGCGGCGACCGCAGCTCTTGCCGCCCTCCGTGAACGTGATCAGCATCCGTGCAGCGTCGCTTACGGGGTCACGGTCTCTCGCTCAGTGCCGGTGGCGCGCACGCGCAACAGGTCAGAGTCGTAGGTGTTCGGTGACGAGTTCCTCGGCGACCACCGGCGCGAGTAATTGCGCCGCCGGGCTGATCTCCCAGGAACGAGTGCGACCGCCGGGGTGCGCGGGCGGCTCCGGGTCGCTGGCACGCACGGGACGGTGCCGCACAAGGTTGTAGCGCAGGACGACGAGTTGAAAGATCATGGCAGGCTGACAGCAACTCTGGATCTTCTTACGCAACGCGTCGTCATCGTGGACGCCGATGATCCGGAAGACAATGCCCTGGATGTCGTAGATCACTTGTCCCGGCTGTACCGATCGCTCCTCAACCAGAGGGACAAGCTGACGAGCCAATTCCGCAGCGAGTAGGCGGTTCTCCGGCCGGTACTCATCGTTGAACGTGCCCGGTGCGACGGGATGAAATAGCCACGGCCCGACCTCCCGGCGACGTCGCGGGGGTACGCGTACGGCCGGAGCGGGGCGCTGTGGTGCCTCGCCGCTGCGGCCTGGGCGCGCTCCGGGGAGTCGGTGATTGGTCGCGTCACTGCCCGTCATAGCGACATGATCAGGGAGCGCGGCGTGTCCTGGGGCGCGATTGCATGAACCCGTGTGCGTGCCGCCCCCGGAGTTGTCAGAGGGGGAAGAGTTTCGGGGAGCCGTCGCAGTCCCACTCCACCCGGCGGTCGACGTTCTCCGCCCATGCCCGCCACCCGTGGATCGTTGGATCGAACATGAGGATCGCGGCGACGTCGCCGGGCGGTATCTCGCCACGGTCGTTGGTGATCTCTCTCGGAGCCAGCCCCCGCGCGCGCAACTGCGCGCCGAAGGAGTCCTGCGCCCACGTGCCGTCCGCGCCGGCTGGACGGTACCTGGTGGTCCCCTCCCAGAGCAGCTTGTCCACGATGTGCGGGGCGTAGGCGCCGGATCCCTGCCTGGTGGTCAGTAGTCCCTCGGCCGACAGCATCCGCACGGCCCGCTCGACGGCGCTGCGGTTGCTGTCCAGTTCTTCTGCCAAGGCCGGAGCCGCGGGGAGGCGCTGACCGGCGGTGTAGAACCGCTCGCGGATCCGGTTGCGGAGGACGGCGGCGACTCGTCGGAACTCCGGGACGGCGGGGACACGGGGCGTGATCACGTTGAGGAGGTTAACCGGCCCTGTGTAGCTCGGACAGAGGCGCATGGGCGGGGCCGGTTTCCGCGCGGTTCGCGTGGGCCACCAGGAGCCGCTCGCCGACGGGTGCGGGCTGGGTGAAGTCGCCCGGGGGAAGCCTTCGATCCAGATGGGCCGGTGCTCGTCGATACTGGCGTAGTACTGGTTGCGCCAGTGACCGCGGACCCAGTGGCCGGCGGGCGTGCGGCCTTCGGCGGCGGCGCGTGCTGCGGAGAGCTCGTGGGCGGCCGTCTCGGGGCGGCGCAGGGCGATGCGGCGGAAGCTCTCGGGGCGGATCTTCGCGTTGCGTGCGATGGCGCGCACCGATTGGTGGATCTTTGGGGAGTCCTCGCAAGTCAGGGGCTGTTTGGCGAGCGCGGACAGGGCTCTGAGTATGGAGACGCTGTGGGTGCCCGCGTGCGCGGGCCTGTCCCACGGCACGAAGTAGGCGAGCTGCGGAAAGAGCGCGGTGACCTGCACTGTGACGCCGTTGACGTCGTACGCCCCGGGCGGGTAGCGGACCCAGGTGAAGGCGTTGACGCCGTCGTCCACGCACGCCCAGGTGATGGCGGTGATCGACGGCTGGTCGGGGGACAAAGGCGCGAAGGCGGCTGACGGGACGGGCTTGGCGAAGAACAGGAAGCCGATGGGGGCGAGGAACTCGTCACGCCGCACGCACTGTTGGGGGAAGGTCTGGGCGGCGGCCGTCACCAGGTCGCACATGGCCGCATCCGCGTAGACGGTGTCGGCGTTCTGCCACGCCTCCAGAGGGATCAGCTCGTCCGCGGTGAAGAGCGCCATGCGTTCCTCGAGCGAGGCGGACGGCCACTGGTCGGGCCACACGCCCGGCCCGTACTCCGGAAGCCCGTCGGCGGCCAGGTAGCGAATCCACTGTTCGGAGTCGAACCATCCGGTCAGTGATGCCTTGAGGCGGATCGCGTCGGCCGGCGTCACGCCCCGGGCCGACTGCTCGTGGAGGCGAGCGCGGAACTCCGCTGCGCCGCCGGATGAGGTCGCCCGCGTTGCCCACGCGCGGCCCTTCTTTATCCGCGTCGTCCTGGTGGCCGAGTGGCGCTGGGTCACGATGCGCCCTCCTCGTCGGCCGGGTCGTCCGGCGAGGTCGCCCTCCAGTCCTCCCGGGTGGTGCGGCCGAGGGCGTGCTCCACGGCCGCGACTTCGCCATGACCGTAGGCGGTGCGGATTCCGGAGATGGACATGCCGGAGGCGGCAGCGAGGTCGGCGAGTTTGTAGGGGCGGGGGCGGGCGAACTCCCGCCCGTAGGCGACCAGCCGGCGGATCTCGTCCTCGGCCTGCGACTTGCGGTAGCGGGCCATGCCGATCGCCGAGAGCAGCGGCTCGTGCTCCTCCCAGTCCGCATCCGCGGCGGCTTCGAGGTTGCGGATCATCTCGTCCCGCTCGGCCTGGACGGAGTGACAGACGTCGTTGAAGACGTCGTCGGGCACGTCCCCAGGAGCAGGCATCGGGTGGCAGATCGCGGCGATGTCGGTGAATACGCTCATGCCGAACAGCATGCGCCAGAATTGCGATGAGCACAATGGATTACGCTCATCGCAATTCCGCTTTCGAGGTGTGGACGCGGACGTGCTACGTGCGGGGTTCGGGGATGCGGTACACGCGTTGTCCCTGGATGGAGCCGAGGGCGGCGTTGACGACGGTGGGCGGGATCCAGGCGTTGCGGTAGGTGCCGTCCCAGTCGGTGCGGGGCCCGATGCGGGAGCGGCGCCAGTGCCCTCGCCGAAGGTGAGGCGCCAGACGGCGGCCCGTCTCGGTACCGACGCCGTCCTCCCGCGGAGCGTCGTCGCTGCGGGAGCCGCGGGTTAGGGACAGGACCCGTACGCCGCCGAGGAGTCCTTGGCGTTCTTGCCGGGCGGTGGCTGCGGTCGGGCGGCGGGTGGGGAGTTCGGTGGGCTCGGGGGTGTTCCACGAGGCCCAGGCCAGGGCGGCAGCCAGGTTGGTGACGGTGTCCGCCAGGGTGGACAGGGAGCGCCATCCGGGCAGTGCGGCGCGGGTGAGGGTGGTGCGGCTGGTGCCGGGGATGCGCAGCAGCCAGATCATCTCGTCGGCGAGCTGCCCGTCTTCGTCGGCGAGCAGGACCAGTCCGTCGATGAACGCGCCGCGGGCGTAGACAGCGTTCACGACCGGCACCGGGGGCGGCGGCGAGGCCAGGTTGATGGCGAGGCCTTGGCCGCGCGTCTCGGCAGCCGCCACCGCGTTGTCTACGGGCAGGCCGCTGGGAGCGGTCTCGAGGAGGTGGGCGAGGCGGGGGTGCCACAGGCCGCTGCGCGACTTCAGATGCAGCGGGGCGCCGAGGGCGAGCAGGCAGGAGCGGAAGGGCAGGCGGATGTCGTCGAGGGCCTCGCCCTGGGGCGGGGTGCTGTCGGCGACGCCGGCGCAGGTGGCGGTGGGGATGTAGAAGGGCACGGCGTCGGCGAGGGCATGTCCGATGCTGGCGCAGGCGGCGCCCAGGCCCGTGCTGGCGTACGCGCGGCTGTCCAGGGCGATGCCCTCGCCGCGGAGCCCGTTGGCGGAGTCGGCCAGCGCGTTCTGGCCGATCACCGCGCCCAGGGTGAGGGCGCGCAGGGCGATGGCGTCGCCCGGTGCTGCCGGTTCGGTGCGCTGCTGGGGGTCGCCCCACCGCCCGCCGACCGTGAGGACGCGCATGTCGTGTTCGAAGACGGGGCGCATCGCAGCGTCCAGGCGGTCGTCGGCCACGCCGGGATCCGCGAAGTCCTGGTTGATGCGGGTGGCGACGCTGGTGGTCAGGGCGATCTGGGTGCCGAAGGTTTCCGGGAGGCCGAAGGGGGTGCGCGCGGGCGGGGCCGGCTTTCCCACGATGAGTGCACCCTCGTCGGTGGCGCTGGACAGGTCCGCGTCCACCAGGTCGGACAGCTGGCGCCAGATCACCGGGCCGTAGATCTGCTCGGCCCGTGCCGTGTACTCGGGGGTGGGGGTGCCCACCGCCAGGCGCCGCAGGGTGGCGGCATCGTAGGTCTTGAGAGCCTTGGCCATGCCGACCGGTGACCCGCAGAACTCCAACAGGCTTTCACCGGCACCGTGTTCGTCCGCTCGGTCCTCGGCGCGGTTGAACTCCATCCAGGAGCCCATGATGTGGCTGAGCGACGGGGTGTCGCGCGGACCGAGGACCGGCAGCGCGTCACCGTGCCAGGTGATCGGCTGGCCGTCGTGGACGAGCTGAAGGTGGTCGTGCACGTTGACCAGGCCGTCGAGCCGGGCCGCCACCCAGTCGATGCGCCACCGCACCGGCTCCGTCTCCCCCGTCTTGGCGAGCGGCGTGCCGTCGAGCGGGATCAACGGGCAATGTGGCGCCTGCACGTGCCCGATGGCCTGCTCGCGCACCTGCTCCCACGGCAGCTTGAGGTCGGCGGCGAGCTCTTCCCAGGTCACGGTGATCACCGCGGACCCCAGGTCGTAGGAGCGTTCCAGCAAGCAGCCTTGAACCGCCGTCCCCTGAACCGCTCCCAGCAGCTCGGCCGGCGGAGCAGGAACCGTCGGCGGCAGCGGGTTCAACTTCCACTGCCCGTCGGAGCCGACCTCGATGAGACCGGCCGTGACCAGGGTGCCCAGCAGGCGGCGGAGTGTTGTCGGTTCGCCGGATTCGAGGACCGTGGGAAGCCAGGCGCGGCGCAGCTCGGTGTCCTTCGGCGGCGCCAGTGCCGCCGTCTCCTCCATGACCCACACCGAGGCGTCCCAGCCGCCGTAGCGCGAGACGAACTGGGCGATGGCACCGACCGAGTTCCCCAGTACCCGTGGGTCGCCCCGCATCCCCTCGAGTTCAAGCTCGGCAATGCAGGCGAGCAACCAGGATGCGGCGCGCGGCAAGACCGCGCTCCATCCTTGGAGAACGAAGGCCTTCGCCCAGATGTGGTGATCCTCATCGAACAGGCCCTCAACCAGGCGCGGTTCGCCCATGGGCTCCGCTGGTCCGTGCTCCGCCGCCTCATCACGGCCCCATTCCGGCGCCGCGGTGGATTCGGGATCGGAGGCGGGCCAGTCCGCGATCAGCGCGCCGCGCGCGGCGTCCAGTTCGGACGCCGAAGAGGGGGCCAGAACGCCGCGGGCGGCCTCGCGGCTGCGGATCGCGTCCACGTTGTCCGCATCGGTGACCAGCAGCAGCGCGCCCTCGGCCATGCAGTCGAGCAGATCCTCATCCCGTCAGGGGTCGAAGGCCACCGACACGAGTTCCCGGCCGCTCGGCAGGGACAAGACCGCGACGAGATACCCGCCCTCGTCCGACCCTCGGAAGTCCCAGCGCACCCGGGCATCGGTCGGCCCGGCCTCGGCCGGCAGCCACTCGCCGCGGTCCTCTGGCGGATCCACCACCATCACGGCCATGGGGTGCGGATCGCCCTTGAGCTGCATCACCTTCACTTCACGGAGCGCCGCCAGCTCACCGCTCGGAGACCACGCAGGGTACCCGCGGGTGAAAAGTACCGACGAGTCCGTGCCTGCAGCCGGCCGACCCTTGCCCATCTGCTTCTTGCGGTCCCGCTTCCCGCGGCTCGCCTTGCCCATGACGCCCGAGCATAGAGGCCTCCACACCCCCAAGATGCCACGTCCTGGCATGCCCGGAGTGCCCCAGGTCCCGTCCCGGGCACCCGAAGGAAGGCCTCGGTCAAGCGGCAGTTCGTGAACCGACCCGTCAACCCGAGAAGGGCCCTGCGCACGAGAGACTCCGGACAAGGCGCTACCACACGAGATCCCGTTCGAGTGGAGAACCGCACTGACGTCCTCTGCGAGCGCGGCGGGGTGGCAGCATGCGGAGAAGCACGTGGATCCGCTCGAACGCGGAATTCCGGAATCGCACGGCTCACGGTCTGGGGAGATCTCGGTTGAGGACGCAGGAGACGCACGAGATCGCCGCCGTGGACACGATCGCCAGCGTGGCGACGATGCTCATCGATACCGTGATCGACCACCCGCAGTTTCCCCTTGAGCAAGTGTTCGGCACGGTCCTGGCGCAACTGCCCGAGGTAGACGCGGAGGCGGACCGGAGCACCGAGATCGTCTGTATGCGGCAGCAGCAATGGCTGCTGCTGAACTGGCTCGCCGGGGTCAACGAGAGCGTCTCCGGCAGCATCGCCCAGGAGGCCGTTGCTTGGGTTCGCCGCGTGGTCGGCCCTGGCGCAGCCCGGGAGTGCGAGGCGCACGCCTGGGCTCTTGGCCACCCCCAGGGCCCAGTGGACACCGTCATCGGGGACCGGCAGCGTGTCGAGCGCATCACCGCCTGGTCGCGGCTCCTCGCAGCCATCACGTGCCTGCACGGTGATGGAACGTCAGCGTGGCTGCGACGCTTCGACCCGTCCGACATGGTCGAGACGAACACGCTTGCGTGGTTGACGGGCTGCGAGCCGCCCGGCTGGGATCCGCTGCCATGGCCGCCCGATCCCCGCACCCTGCCGGAGATCCGTCGCAAGACGATGAAGTTCGTCGATCACCCCGCCAGCCGGGCGGAGGCGACCGGGTTCCTTGACATCGTCGGCCTGACCATGGCCCCCGGTCCGCGCGGAAACCCGGCCACCGGCGACATCCTGGCCGACCAGGAACTGGAGCGCCTCTCCAAAGCCCGGCTCTACTTCGTCGACGCCGACATGTGCTCCGTCGCCGTGCGCAAATCTGCCCGTCCACGGACCACCCCGATTGCACCCCACCGGGTGCCCTCGCCGAACGGCATGCTGTTCTTCTCCGAGCCGGTCTCCTTCACAACTCCTGGCAGTTCCGATGTCGTTGCCGCCTCATGGGGGCTGTGGGACCCGCACTCCCAACCCGATGGCTGGCTGCGGCTGAACAACGCCGACGCCTATGAACCCGTCACGTGCGAGGACGGCCCCCACTGGTGGATCACCCTGTACCACGTCCAGGACGCAGTGATCGATGACGAGCGTGACACTCCGCCCCTGGACCTCACCGACACGCATATCGTGTCGGCCGGCCAGGTCTTCGCACCTCCCTCCGACGTCCTCTCTACCCAGCACGGGGTCCGCGTCCTGATCGCCTGCTGGGATCTGATCACCCAGGAGCAGATCGGCAAGCCGATCACTGACACCACGCTCCTGAAGCGCAAGCCCACCAAGACCCGCGCCGACCGCAGGCGCGGGATTGAAGACGACGGTGTGGTCCGCCTCGTCACCGTCCGCCGCCGGGCCCCACAGCCGCCCAGCGATGCGGACGGCGCCTCAGCTGCCGTGCCTGCTCAACGCTCGTCCATCCAGTACAAACACCGGTGGACCGTGCAGGAACACAGCCGGTCCCACTGCATGAACCCGCGTGAGCACGCCGACGGCGGCTGCACGCACGAAGACATCACCATCCTGGACTTCGTCAAGGGGCCCGAGGGCGCCCCGTTCCTGCGCCGCGACATCGTGCACATCCTGCGCAGGCTCGAGCAGTAGAATATAGCGGGCATAAGGTGGCGCATCTATGGACGAACTGAAGGCTGAGACCGGGTGCCTGGAGTGCGGCCGACGCCCGGCAGATCAGTGGCTCGACGGCGACGGCCCGCTGTGCGACCCGTGCCTAGACGGGCGGATCTCGACAGCGACGGGCATGCCCAAACTCCCGCTCGCCCCACCCCCGATAGAAGTCGAGGGCGGGGACGGGCGTCGGCATGTGCTGCGCTACCGGCTGTGGCGGGCGCCCACCGGGATCTCGGTGCGGCTGGTCGAGGAGTGCCGGGCCACGGACGAAGGGTTCGAGTTCGGCGTGCTCGGCGACCACGATGCCGATGTGAACCAGCTGCTGGCCCGGGTACGGGCGAAGGCCGAAGCGGAGATCAGCCACTGCTACCTGGAACCGGACCCACGGGGGACGGGATGGCGGCTGGCGGACGAGGAGGTCGCAGGCCGGCTGGTCTGGAACCCCGACGGTTCGCCGTTCCGCGTCGTGGTCGACGGACGCACCCTGTCGTGGGCAGAGCTGGGCGAAGCGCTGTCCTCGTTCGAGGGCTGCCGGTTCCGCCTCACGATCGACGACTCCTTGGCCGACGCCCGGTCGGAAGCCGCCAAGGCGGCGCTGGGCGGGCACGGCACTCCGAACTGAACGTAGACGCCCGACGGTG
Source organism: Streptomyces sp. YIM 121038 (assembly GCF_006088715.1). Classification (NCBI taxonomy): domain Bacteria; kingdom Bacillati; phylum Actinomycetota; class Actinomycetes; order Kitasatosporales; family Streptomycetaceae; genus Streptomyces; species Streptomyces sp. YIM 121038. Next base: position 119,876 of record NZ_CP030772.1, on the reverse strand, counting down.
ATGCATCGAACCCGGAGCGGAAGCACAGCTGGATGCCGCGATGTCCGAATATCAGCACTATCAGTTTCTTGCCGTCGACCGGCCCTTGACTGACGAACAGGTCGCTGAGATCCGCCAGTTGACCTCCCGTGCTGCTCTCACCCGCACCACGTTTGTGAACACTTATCAGTGGGGCGACTTCAAGGGCAGCTGTGACCAGCTCATGGAGGAGTTCTACGACGCCCACCTGTACTTCGCGAACTGGGGCTACCGCAAGGTCATCCTGAGATGGCCCGCTGATCAGCTTCCGCTGCACATCGCCGAGCAGTACTGCACCGGCGAATCAGCCGAGGCCCGCCAGCACGGCGGACACGTCCTCATCACGCTGGTCTCGGACGACGAGGACGGGGAGTTCGAGGACTTCAACGACCTCTTCGACTTCGACGAGTACGGAGACACCGACCGCGAAGAGGAATGGCTCCCCTCGATCGCCGAAGCACGTCTCGACGTCGCGGCCGGGGACATGCGCCTGCTCTACCTGGCCTGGCTGCACTGCCTGGGCAACAACGAACTGGACGACGACGATGTTGAGCCCGCGCTTCCCGCCGGCCTCGCCGACCTACCAGATTCCCTCACCGATATGGCCACCTTCCTGCGCATCGACCCCGACCTGATCACCGCGGCGGCCCTACCTCGCCCACACGCTGACCCTGAGCCCACGCGCGCCATGTACGAGTCCTGGATCAGCACGCTGCCTCAGACAGACAAGGACGCCACCTTGGTGCGCCTCCTCCACGACGACGATCCCCATGCCGGCGCTGACCTGCGCCGACGGTTCCGCCTGGCCCACCCGGGCACTCCCCCTTGCGAGGGCGGACGCACCGTTGCCCAACTTCGAGCCGCCGTCCCCGCAGCTACCGCCGAGCGCCTCGCCCGCGAAGCGCAGGAGGAAACCGAGCGCGAGGAAGCCGAACGTCAAAAGGCGCATGCTGCCCAGCAGCGCCGCCTGGCCGCCATCCAGGATGACCCCGAGGCCGCGTGGGGCCGCGTCCACGAGATGATCGCGTACCAGAAGGGCCGCAACTACCCCGCCGCTGTGCAGCTATTGGGGGACCTCTCCGCGCTCGCCGACCGCGAAGGCACCAGTGAGGCCTTCGCGGAGCGTTCCCGCGCACTGCGCGGCCAGCACCACACCAAGAAGGTCCTGCAGCGCCTGCTGGACGCCGCCGGCCTGTGAACCGCCCACCGCCGTCCACGGTCGAGGCGGTGCCACCGTGGGCTCACCTTTGGGGCTGGTCGGCGTAGCTCCGTGCCTGAGTACGCCACAGGGCGGCGTACTCGCCGTCATCGGCCAGGAGTGACTCGTGCGTGCCCTCTTCGAGGAGGCGTCCGCCGTCCAGGACGATGATGCGGTCGGCTGCGCGGGTGGAGCCGAGGCGATGGGTGATCAGGATGACGGTGCGGCCTTCACTGAGGGCGCGGATACGGTCGTAGACGGCTTCCTCGGCGCGGGGGTCGAGGGCTGATGTCGGTTCGTCGCAGATCAGCAAGGGTGCGTCCTTGCGGTGGAAGGCCCGCGCGCCGGCCAGGCGCTGCCACTGGCCGCCGGACAGGTCGCGGCCGCCCCACTGAGAGGGGGCGAGGCTGGTGTCGAGGCCCTCGGGCAGGCGGGCGATGACGTCGTCCGCGCCCGAGGCGCGGGCCGCGTCCATGACGGTCTCGTCGCTTCCGTCGCCCTGGCCGAGGGTGATGTTCTCGCGGGCCGAGACCTGCCAGCGGGCGATGTCCTGGGGCAGCAGCGCGAGCCGCGCCCACACCTCGTCTGGGTCGGCCGTGGTCAGGTCCACCTCGTCCCAGGTGACCTTGCCCGTGGTGGGGGTGTAGAGGCCGGCGAGGAGTTTCGCGAGGGTCGACTTGCCCGCGCCGTTCGCGCCCACGATCGCCAGGACTTCGCCGCGGCGCACGGTGACGCTGATGTTCTCGAGGACGGGCAGTTCGCTGCCGGGGTAGCGGAAGCTGATGTTGTGCGCGGCGATGACGGCCGGGCGGGCGGGCACCGGGACGGGGGCGGCGGGGAGCTGGGCGCGCTGTTGCGCGTCGGTGAGGAAGGTGGACCAGTCCCCGAGGTACAGGCCGGTCTTGTAAGTCGAGTTGATGCCGGTGATCAGCTGAGTGAGCAGTAGGCGGCAGGTCTGGACGGCGATGAATGCGGTGCCCGCCGCGGCCGCCGGGATGTGGCCGCTGAGCACGAGCCAGAGCAGCGCCCCGTAGACGAGGAGCGCGGCGCCTCCGGCCATGGTGTCGCCGAGGAGCTGGTAGCGGGCGGTGGATCGGCCGACGCGGGCGGCGTGCTCGGTGAGCCGGTCGGTGACGGTGGTGAACTGCTGCAGCAGCCACGGGCGCATGGTGTTGGCCCGGACGTCGAGGGCGGTGGCGCGGCCGGCGGTGCAGTAGATGAGGTTGTGGCGAAGCCGTCGGTCGGAGAGCGTGTGCCGCTCGGCCAGGTGAGCGGCGCGCGCGGCGCGGACGGCGGCGGCGCCGCGCGGGATCACGGCGAGCAACAGGAGCGGCAGCAGCGCGGGGTGGAGCGCGGTGAGGATGCCGGCGGCGGCGAGTAGCCCGAGCAGGGCTGCGGTGAGCGCGGTGAGCGCGTCGATCATCAAGTGGGCGTCCTTGGAGGCCCGGTTGGCGGCCTCGCTGTGGTCGCACCAGGCCGCGTCGTCGTAGGCGGCGAGCGGGACGCGGGTGGCGGCGTTGAGGTAGCGCAGTTCGGCGATCGCGTCCACTCGGGGGCCGATCCGTGCGGTGACGGCCAGTGTGGTGGCGGCGATCAGGGAGCGTCCGACGGCGGCGACGGTGATCAGGGCGAGCGAGGGCAGCGCCGTGTGGATGCGCTCGGCCGTCGGTCCGGGCGCGAACAGCGGGGTGAGGGCACCGCGGGTGGCGTACAGGCCGATCGCGGTGATGGCGCCGGTCGCCAACTGCAGGACGGCAGCGAGCAGGACGGCACGCCGGTCGGCGTCCCAGGCCAGCCGGAGCGCGGTCACCGTCAGGGCGGGCAGGCGCCGCGCGATCGTCGTGAAGTCGTCGGCCAGCGCGTTGTCGTGCCGCTCGGCGCTCACCGTGTACTGCGGCAGGGCTTCCCCGACGTCGGCCCGTCGCCGACGGGGCCACGGCAGGTGAAGGAGCCGCCCGGGGGCCTGGCGTACGGGAGTCTCGCGGGAACCGCTGCGGGCTCGGATGTCAGTCACATCCTGAGCAACGCGTCACCCATACGGGTGGTCATGGTGGCGAAGGGTGGCGAATTTCAGTACGAGCCTTCACTCCCGAAAGGACGAGAATAAACAACCAGAAAACACCGATTCACTCCGGTTTGTGTGCACGGCGTTCGAGATACGCGGACAGCAGGAGTTCGGATTCCGGGGAGAGACTGGCCACGCGGATCTCGTCGCCGTCCCGGTAGGTGAGAGCGCCGGGGGCGTCGCCGGCGGCAGGGTGGTAGTCGCCCCGGATCAGGGACGCCAGGACCGTGCTGGGCAGGCCCTCGCGAAGCGCGAGCGTGAGCCCGAGGGGAATGGCGAGGTCGACAGCGGGATCCGCGAGCGCCGCAGTGGTGAGCGCCGTGATCTCCTGCGCGGTCATCAGCTTCGGGTGTCCGGTCACCGCCCCAGTATCGGGCTCGGGCAGGGGCGCACGGTCAGGTTCGCTCTATCTGGAGTGCAGCACGGTACGGCCAGACGCGGTCGTCTTCGAGCTGGCCGACGATGGTGTGGCCTGCCTCGATCCAGGCGTGCGCCCCCTGCGGGACGAACCTGGCGCCGATCACCCACCGCACGCGGCGGCCGGTGAAGGCGGCCGCGAAGAAGGTGGCGAGGGACTCTTCCAGGCACGCGGCCCGGCCCGGCCACCATCGGGCGGCGCGGCGGACGGCAGCGAACGCGGCCGTCGCCTCCGTCGGGGTGGCAGAGCGGCTGGGCAGGCGGGTGACGATGCGGGCGCCGGCGACGGCGGCCCGGATCGGCAGCAGCCGAAGCAGGACGAGCGCCAGGAGCAGCCCGACGTGCCCCGCCAGGTATCCGGCCAGGCTGACGGGGACGGGGGCGGCGAACTGGACCTCGGGGTGATCGTGCCGGTGGACCTGCGGCGTTCGGCGCAGCAGGTCGGCGCGTTCGAGGTCGTCGGCGAGCGCGGTGAGATCGACGCGGACCTGGCTCGGGTCGGCGCCGCGGCCTGCCCACTGTGCGGTGTGCTTCTCGATCGCTTCGGCCGGAGTGGTGCCGTCGGTGATCGTCTGCCACAGCTGCGCGCCGATCGGGTCCAGGAACCGCCACTGTCCCCGGCCTGTTCGGATGTCCATCAGCGCGATGCCCTCGGCGCTGGTGGCCGCGTAGATGCCGCTCGTGCTGCTCATCGGGTGGCCTCCTGGTGTTCGTCGGCGAGGGTGTTCTCCCACCAGATGCCGCGTGCGGTGGGCAGGGTGGCCAGCCACAGCTCGGTGACGATCAGCGTGTGCAGGGCAGCGAGCGGTGCAGGCTCACCCCGTGCCGCGCCGTCCAGCGCCGCGACCGCCCGCTTGGCGTCGAGGAGCCCGCCCTGAGCGAGGGCGGAGCCGGTGAGCAGGCGGCGCAGGACCGGCGCGTTGGTCCGCAGACCGGCGTAGAGGCTGCCGGTGAACGCGGTCTTGGTGCGCCGCTGGAGAAGGAGGTCGGGGACCTGGCCGGTGAAGGCGGCGCGGGCCAGCGGCTTGTAGTCGCCCGGCCGGGACCGTTCGTAGCCGGGGATCGCGAGGCAGGCGTCGACCACGGGTGTATCCAGGAGCGGCGCGTGGATGGGCAGGCTCCACTGCTGGCGGGCAATTTGGTCGTAGCTCGCGTGCCCGGCGCCCATGTACTCCAGGGCGAGCCGCTCGTGCAGTGCTCCGGGAGCGGTGCGCGGGTCGGCGCTCGCCGCGGTGGCGCCGACGAGCTCGGCCACGAGTCTGCGGCCGGTCGGGGTGAGCCAGGCCGCAGCCGCGGTGATGCCGCACCAGCTCAGGGCCTCCGACGGTGGCGCCCAGCCGGGTCTGTGGAGAGCACCAGGTCGGTCGAGCAGCGAGGCCAGGGTGTCCAACGCCTGCGGATAAGCGATTCGTTGCGTACGTATCGCCTCGCGCAGCAGCGGCCACAGCGCGGTGTGCTGGGCACGGGCACTGCGGACGATGTTACGGAAGGCGCCGAGGCGGTGTCCGGCGCGGTACTGGTCGATCACCGCTGTCGGCAGGGCGTCCAGGACGTTGTCGCCGCCGCGCCCCGTCAGGTGCAGGCGCGAGCCGTGGGCGGTGGCCGGGGTGAGCTGGGCCGCCTTGATGGCGAGCAGTCCGAGGGTAAGCGCCGGGGTGTCGGTGAGCGGAAGTACGGCGGGGTCGTCGAGGGCGTCGAAGTGCTGGACGCCGTCGCGGGTCCCGTACACCCAGGCGTGGCGGATGCCGTCGGAGCCGGCTGCGATTCGCTCCGCGTACCGGACGTCGTCCTGTTCGCCCATGCGTGCGTCGGTGTAGGTGACGGCGAGCAGCGGGCTGTGCGCGACGGCAAGGCAGGTGACGGTCGTGCTGTCGATGCCGCCGGACAGGTCGGCGGAGAGCAGGGCGTTGCTCGTCGCGCGCCGGGTGACCGCCGTGCTCACCGCGTCGCGTACGAGCGGAGCCCCGGTGGCGAAGGAGCGGGGGCGGGCCGAAGACGGCACAGATTCGACGCGTGGACCGGCTTCCGCCTCCAGGACGAGAGCGTGATACGGCGGGACGCGGCGCACCGTACGGAAGTGGCTCGCCTGGATGGTGTCGAGACCGCGGAGGGTGAACGCGGAGAGCAGGACGGCCGGATCGGCCTCGGCGCCGCGATAGGCAGCGAGCGGCGCGGCGGCACTCGCCCACAGCACGCCGCCCTCGACCGGCAGCCAGTACACGGTGATGGTCCCGGCACGGGTGCCGGCGATCCGCAGCGTCTGCCCGGTCCGTACGACGCTCAGGTAGCAGCCGGGCAGCCGTGTGGTGGCCGCCCACTCGCTGCGTTCGGCCGCCTGCCGGGCGGCGGTCAGTTCCTGCTCGGTGGCCAGACAGCTGCCGAGCGTGAGGACTTCGCCTGGCCCGTCGACGGTCCCGCAGGCGCGGATCTCGTCGGGCGCGTACGCGGTCGTCCAGATCCGCATCGCACTGGCTGCATACGCGGTATGTGCCCCGCGCGGCCGCCAGCTGGCCAGGGGGTCGCGGCCAGGGTGTGTGGCGAACGTTCCGGCGATGAACCGCAGGGTGCCCACGTCGGCTCCTTCGTTTGCCTGTCGTTGAGGGGATTGCCGTTCACGGGCGAGTGCCCGGAACTCCCGGCGGTCGGCCGAAGGTGTCCCGGGCACTCGCGTTCAGACGTACGCCCTGGTCAGGAGCGCGGTGGTGTTACTGCCAGTACTCGGTGTCGTCCGCGTTGTTGGCGCTGGCGCTGCCGAGGGTGGCGCCGGTGACCGTGCCCAGGGTGCTCAGGAGGGGCGCGGTGTAGGCGACGGCCTCGAACTCGGTGCTGGTGTCCATGACGTTCCTCCACGAGTCGGTCGATCGGGGGAGCTCCCCTCGGCCGCACGGGGCGGTGCAGGCTCCCGTGCGGCCTCTGAGCGGGGAGGTTCGGGCCTCCGGGCCGCGGTTCCGGTGGCTCTGGTTCCAGGAAACGGCCGAACAGCCATACGGGGAAGAAGGGTTAGTGCTGCCTCGGTGTTGCCTCTCTCGCGCCTCGCAGGTCGGCGGGGCTCCAACTCCGTGGCGGATCAGCTACGTTCAATGCATCGATCGTGCTCGGCTCCATCCCACCCGGGGGTGCAACAGCCACATGCCCGTGATCATCAAGCAGCCGAAACACCCGCTCGCCGTGGTGCGGGTCGCCTCCGGCTACAGCCTGAGAACGTACGCCGAGGCCGTTGCCGAACGCGCCGCCGCGCTCGGCCACGGACGCATGGCGTACCGGCGCGAGAAGGTCGCCCGGTGGGAGGCCGGGGTCGAGCCGGAGAAGCCCGCGCAGTTCGCGATGGCCGACTTACACGGGGTCGACCCGGACCAGGTGCGGGCGCGAGGATGGCCCAACTGGCTTCTGCTTGCCTTGCCCGGACCCGACGTCCTGGCCCCGTTCACCCCGGAGGTCGCCCTGTCCGCCCTCGATGACCTGGCCGCCGACCCCGCCCTCGCGAACGGCGCCGACATCCCGCTCCTGCCCGAGCCGGTCCTCCAGGCCCTCACCACCACGTGGACCGAGCACGTCCAGGATTCCATCGCCCGCGGCATTCAGGGCGGCTACGTCGGCGTCGAGGTCTCCTCCGCGATCCACGCCCGCCTCACCGCCCTGTGGCATCTGGACGACTCGCTCGGCGGCACCGCGTGCACCACCAGCGCCCGCACCGACCTGAAGATGGTTACCAAGCTGCTGCGGCACGCCCGCCACACCGGGCAGCTCACCACCGATCTCCACTTCCTCGCCGCCGAGTACGCCCGCTTCCTAGGTTGGGCCGAGTTCGACGCGGGCAACACCGCCAAGGCACAACGGGCCTGGCACGCGGCCCTGCGCGCCTCCGCCGAGGCCGCCGATCCCGCACACAGCGCATATCTGCTGGCCAACCTTGCCCTGGCATGTGTCTACGACGAACAGTCCACGATCGGCGCCGACTTACTCACCTCCGCCCGCGACATCGCCGGCACGCGCACCACGCCGCTGGTCGCCGCGATGATCGACACCTGGCGGGTGCGGGCCACGGCCTCCACCGGCGACGCCAAGCAGGCCGCCCGCCTCCTGGTCCAGGCCGAGACGGAGTACGAACGGGCCCGTACCGGCGACGAGAACCCGGACTGGGCGTACTGGATGTGCCGCCCAACCCACATGGCGGAGACCGGCCGGGCGTTCCTCGACCTCGGCGGCCCGGCCACGGCCGAGAGCCTCCTGACGGACGGACTCACCGCCCTGGAGCCCGGCGCCCAGCGTGACCGCGTCCTGTATCTGACCTGGATCGCGACCGCCCAGGCACGCCGCCACGACCTTGACGCGGCCGCCACGACCGCCGTCAAGGCGATGGACATCGCCGAGCTCGTCGAGTCCGGCCGCTGCACCAGCCTGCTCACCGATCTGGCCGACGAACTCCAACCCCACCGCGCTGCCCGCCCTGTCGCCGCAGTCCTCGACCGTCTCACTTCCACGGCCTCCTGACCGGCCGCGCCCGTCAACAGGCTGGTGCCCGGAGGCGTTCGAGCGAGCGCGGATACACCGGCGACTACCGGCCCAGTGCCTCGAGCTCACCGCGGCAGCTTCGCTGTCCGCTCGGGGTGTGCGGCCTTGACGTAGCGCATCGCCGTCCGCTCGGTGATTCCGAACAGACGCATCAGCTTGAGGGGATCGGCGGTCTCCAGAGCCTCGTTGAGGATGCGGTCCTGACGCAGGCCCTCCGGCGTCACCCCCTTCGGGAGGACCAGACGGAGCATGCCCGGATGCACGGCCGGGTGGTCGGGATCGACCGCGGTCTTCTGGCTGACCAGCAGGTGGGGGTTGGTGGACGTCGGCCACCGCTGGTACCGGTACGTCAGCCAGTCGGCGGCGAGTTGGTGCGTGAACTGCTCGAGGTACAGGGTGTGCCGCAGGAAACCGCGGCGTACTTCGAGGGTGCCGCGGGACAGGTCGAGGGCCTCCGTCCGCAGGGCCCGGATGTCGGATCCGGGCAGGGCATGGACGGCGACCAGCGCGATGACGAACTTCCCGAACGGCGTCGGGGCCTGATCGAGCAGGCCGGCCAGGAGGTCGGAGGGCACGGATCTCGGGAGGCCCTCAATGTCGCCGACCGGCAGATCGCGGGCGGGATTGAGGAAGATCACCCGCTCCCGCTTCAGGGCCCGGAACAGGCTGCGCAAGGCGATAGCAAGCCCTCGGCGTGCATAGCCCGACAAGTTCTCCACGGCCGACTTCGTGTCGGTCGACGTGACTTCTCGCAGCGTGACCATGCCGGATGCGACCCACCCAGTGAGGACCGGCTGGAGGGCGCCGAGATAGCGGCGGATCCCCTCGTAACTGCGTGGCTCGTTTTCGCGGGGGCCCTGACTACGTAGCAGTGTCACCCAAGTGGCGACCTCGCTCGCCATGCGTTCCGGCAGGGCGGCCACGGTGTCCTCGATCCACACCTGATGTGGGTCCCGGTGCAAGGCGGGATCCTCCACCAGCAGATCTCGATCGCGCAGGAACTGGCAGACCGGCTTGGCCGCGAGGTTGACATCGATCCGCGCAAGGTCGTACACGTCACGCTCGTGGATCACCGCGTCGGCGCCGAGCCAGTACAGAAGGATCGTGAGCGTGCGGGTGTTCTTCTTGTAGTCCGGCCGCTGCCCCGGCCGTGCCTGGGTGAACTCCTCGACCATGCGGCGGGCGGCTTCGGTCAGCGGCGGCTCGCCGGTAGGCGCGCTCCGCAGCCGCTGCAGCACCGGTGCCCAGTCCCGCCGGATCGTGAACAGCGCCCGCTGACCGCGGCTCATGTGCAGTGCTGGCCGTCGCTCGTCGTAGTCCGGCACTTCGGGGTCGCCGACCGGGAACGCCTCGAACGGCCCGCCCTTGCCGGTCGGGAGCGAGATCACCAGCTGCGTGAACCGCCGGGTGGCGGGGCGGGCTTCGTCGAGGAGCCGGTAGGGGTGGCAGCTGCGGCAGCGATCGTCGCGCAGCGCCAGGCCGTCGCGGCCACAGCGGCAGCACCGCCCCCGCCGGTTCCGCTCCCGCCAGTGCCGGCACGGATCGCAGACGAACCCTGCCCGTCGGCCGGCGGGAATCCAGGCGTCGCAGTCCGAGCACTGGCGTGGCGCCGGGGGCGGCAGCGGCGGCGGAGCGGTGATGTACGGGGTGTTCGTCAGCTGGTTCGTCCTAGAGAAGCGCAGGGGCTCGGGCGCCTCGTCCAGAAGACCGGTCCGCAGCAGGATCAGGCGGACCGCGTCCCCGTTGCCCGGCAGGTCCCGCAGCATCGCCTCGGGAAGGCCCTCGGCGCCCTCTGCCTCACGCACGGCCAGGGCCAGGCGGACCATCTCGCCGATCTTGCAGCGCCAGGCCACGGTCAACCGGTGCTCAGCCTGCATCGCCTCGATCACCGGCCGGGCATCCTCCCACCCGGCGACCGTCCGATCGGCGATTGCTGTGGCTGTGGCGTCGCTCAGCACCCGTGGCACCGTGAAGAGCGGGATCTGGCCCTGGACCTGCGGCTCCAGCACCAGCGGACCGGCAGGGACGGCACGTTGCTGGCGGAGCTTGGTCCACCATTCCTTGCCCACGCTCAAGCCGTTCTTGGTGGGGCGGCGCAGGGGTCGAGACGACACCGAAAGGTCGCCGTACGTACCGCCGACCGTGAGCTGGACCGGCCGCGGCCGCGCCTCCTCCAGTCCCAGAGCCCACTCGGCGTCCTCCTCGAGACGGATCGCTACGAGGCACGGCTTGCACAGGCCGTCCGTATTGAGGTGCGCCTCGTGCCGGCACCGCGGGCACACCCCGCGCTCGGGGTACCTCCGCACCCAGGTCCGGCACCCGCCGCACACGCGGTACCAGTGCACCACCAGCCACCCCAGGCACACCGGGCAGCTCCGCGCCAGGCCCTCGCCACGATTCACCGCCACCGGCCAGCCCCTCAGCTCGGCGGAAGCGAACGCGGACCCGCACCACGACGGCCCCGGGGCACGGGCCGAACCGGGCCTGCCGACGGCTGTTCCTCGGCGCCGACCGCGCGCTGCCCGACTTCCGACGTGGCCTGGCCCGCCGCGAGAGGCTCGGCCTGCATCAGTTCGGCGACCGTGCAGTTCAGCGCGGCGCACATCTTGTCCAGGTCATCGAGGCGCACCGTGACCGGCGTGCCGTTCCACAGCGCGGCCACCTTGCTCAGCGACGGGTTGAACCCGACTTGCTGAAAGGCGGCGAGCACCTCGGTCGGCCGCCACAGATCCCGCTGGGCGGCCACCATCCGTAGATTCCACTTCACCGAAGGTTCCCCTTGTCCATCACCAGTCGCTCGGCGGCCCGGGAGCTCGCCGCCAGATTCGCGAGCTCCGGGTCAGCGTGCGCAGTCGCCATGTACCGAAGTGTCGTAGTTGCCCAGTCGTGTCCGAGGACCTTCTGGATCTCCCAAAGTGTCATCCCACGCTCATAGTTGTGGGTCGCGCAGGCATGGCGCAGCAGGTGCGGAAAGAGGTCGTTGACCGGGCCCGTCAGGTAGTTGGCTGCGGCGGCGTGCAGCGCCTTCTGGAACGTCGACGCCACGATCGCCGGCGCGATCGGCACGTTCAGGTCGGCGATCGCCTTCGACTTTCGCTCCGAGGGCCACAGTGGCGCCCGCGGGTGCTCTGCGTCGTCGCCGAACTCGCCCCGGATCTCCTCGATGTACCACCACAACAGGGCACGCCCCTCCTGGAAGAGGTACGCCTCCCGCGGCCGAGGCCCGGAACCGTGGGCACCTTTACCCAGGACGACGAAGCGGCCCCACTGGCCGTGCTCCCAGTGGATGTCGCCCAGGCACACCCCGCACAGCTCCGCTGCACGGACGCCGGAGAGGTAGGCGATCTTCGTCATCACGTAGTCGCGGCAGGCGACCGCATACTTCCTGGCGTTCGGCAGGTCCTCGCGCCACCGGCCGAAGAAGTCCTTCATCGCCGCCTGGGAGGGCGGGATGCGCAGCCCGAAGTCTCCGCGGTGGCGTGGCCGGTTGAACGGGTCGATCGGTGACTCGACGGCGGCCCCGAAGCGGCGCATGATCTCGCCGGCGTACCGCTGCTCCAGGAACGCGTAGTACGCGTCGATCTTTTTGATCTTGTTCCGGTGGGTCGACTGGGCCCGTTTTCCCGGCCCGGCGAAGTACCGGTCGACCTCGCGGGGCGTCAGATGCCACGGCACGGTGCCGTAGAACTCGCAGACCTCGATGACCGGCTTGATCAGCCCGTCGAGCGTCGTTGGAGCCAGTCCTGCAACGTCTCGCGCCCACTGGTACTCGGACAGCGTGTCGAGGAAGAAGCTCTCCTCGTCCTGCACCGAGATCCGCGCCTGGCGTCGGCGTTGGAGCGTGACCACGTCCGCGAGCCCGGTCTCCACCGATACGTCGGCCGGGTCCATCCCAGCCTTCGGATCCGCAGTCGGGCGCACGAGAGTCAGCACGTGACTTTCAGAATCTGACACAAGAACGCATATTACTGCGATCACTCGCAGATTATGCAAGTTACTGCTGAGATTCCACGCGCCGGATTCGGGGTGGCCGGCACCGTCATTGACCTGCTGAGATGCGGATTCTCAGGCTGTGAGTGCTCCAGACGAACCCGCTCGTACTCCACTATGCGGAACCTGCCCGCGCCCTCGGCCCGGGCCCGCTGCCAGCCGGCTTCGGTCAGGGCGCCACCCCAGACGTCCAGCGCGTCCCGCGTCGCCTCCCGTCCGCGGAGGATCTCTCGGCTCTGGTCCAGGCCGACGTAGCCGATGTCGGCGAGGGACTTCAGGGTCCGCAGGTTCACGAACTTGGGCAGTAGCCCGAGCGGGTCCTTGGCCCCTGCGAGGAGGGCACGGCGCTGGGCGGGGGTAATGCGGGGCGTGGAGGCTTTGGCCGTACGCGGCCGGTCCGGGGCGCCGGGCCGCGGAACATCGGACGAAGGCGATGTTCCTGTGGAGTTGTTTTGCGTGTGCTCGATGATCATCGTGTTCCTCGTGCGGGGGGCCAGTTGGGTGCTGGCCCAGCGGGCGGGCAGAGTGGTGTCGCCGTGGCCTTCGCGGCGCTGGTCTTCCAGGTCGGCGGCGCGGACCCGCCCGGCGTGCCACTGCTCGGCGATGTGGCCGCTCGGGCGTCGGCATCGCTGTCGGGGTGTGGCACTGCAGGTGGGGCAGGCCATGGAGGCCGGGCAGGTGTCGTTGATGTCCTGGCCGTCGCAGAAGGTGCAGGGCCGGGCGGTGGCGGGCAGCACACGCCCGGCGACATCGACGAGGAGACCCGCCGCGCGCCACGCGCGTTCCTGCGCTCTCGTCGACGGCGGGCCGACGCTCTGGCGGCTCACGTTCAGCTGCCCCGGGCTGCCGGGTGCGCGCGCACGAAGGACTCGCCCTCGGGCCAGATCGCGATGATCTGATGGTGGGACAGGAACTCTCGTGCGGCCGGGCCCGGCTCCGCTGTGAGCAGCAGCGCGCGGCGGGCCGACGGGAAGTGCTGCGCGCAGTCGCTGAGCACCCCGTGGGCGCTGATGAGCGCGTGGTAGTCGGAGCGGTGACTTGCCATCACCACTTCCCCGGCAGTCCTGTCGAAGAGGTCAGTGGAGGCCAGGGCGGGATACGTGACGACGCGGTGTCGCAGGACATGGTGTCCCTTGGCCGTCAGGTGGGCGAGGTAGGCGGTCAGGACCGCGTTCTCCGCGCGGTCAGCCTCCGCGCCGTTGGCTCGGCCGGGCTGAGGACGGGCAGGATCGGCAGGAGACAGGTTGACGATGCGTGGTCGGTCGGTGGTCATGGTGTGGGTACTTTCGGAGTCGGCGAGGGGGCGGAAGCGGCGCATCGGTCTGGAAAGGGAGAGCTGGTTGGGCCGCCGGGCGGGCGTGAGTCCTATCCGTGTTGGCAGTGCGAGTGGACGAGGAGCGCCCGGCGCGGGCCGTGGCAAGCAGGACGGGAACCGGCCGGGACCTCGCGGAGCGCGCGGACGGCGACGGGGCACGGAGAAGGGGTTGAGTCAGCGGCGCGCAGGATCGTCCAGTCCAGGCCCGGGGGCTGGTGCCCGTCGGGGAAGCCAGCCGCTGATCGTCGGGTGCCGTAGGCGCGGTTGTACGCGGTGAACTTGCGCGCGACGTAGGCCGAGCTGGGCCCGTTTCCGGGCTGAAGGAGCAAGGCGGGCAGCTGGTCCTCGATGCCTTCCATGTCCGCCTGCAGGCACCCCTCCGAGCAGTACGAGCCGGTGAAGACGGGCGGATCGACGGGCTTTCCGCACCAGGCGCAGCCGTGCGGTTCTGTCCGACGAAGGTTGGTCAGGTAGTCCCTACGGTGGGGGAGCGGAACGGCGGCGGGGTCGGGAGCGGAAGGCGGGTAGAGCATGATGTTCCAGTCAGGGGGGGAGGGCGTGCGTGCTCAGCTGCCGGTCGGGGCCTGCGACTGAGCGAGGCTCCTGGTGGGAGCGGTCGCCGCGGTCAGGCGGGGCGGACCATGCGCTGGGTGCGTACGGCCCCCGGCGCTCATCGCGCAGGCGGCTGAGATCGGGCAGCGCGTCGGGAGTGCCGGGACCGCACTGTTCGTACCCGTGGGGCCCGATGCGGGTGTAGAAGCCGTACTCGATGCACTCGGCATGCCCCGGCCACTGCCCTGTCCACGTACCCCGAGTTGCTAAAACTGTACTCAATGAAATTACATTACGCAATGCCTTTTGCGGTGTTCGCTACGTCGTCCCCGAGCTCGGTGCGGAACGGCACTCCGTCAGGCTTGGGCCTGCCGGCCTCGTCGCGCCGCTGGACCAACTGGAGGCGGACCAGCGCGTCTACCGTCGGCCACGGCACGGTCGGGCTCAGTCGGCCGTCTTGGTCCACCTCCTGGGACAGGGCCGTGAACTGCCCCTCGTTGAGGACCGCGCGGCGGCCCTTCACGGTGATGACGGACGGCCGTGACCGGCCGTCGCGGGCCGCGAGATCCTTGAGGGCGTCCTCCGCGGGCAGAACGTAGCCGTCGGCGTCGTTCCGGTACGCGTACCTCTCCATGAGGAAGAGGCGCAGCAGCTTCGGGCCGACCTTCGAGGGCAGGTGCCCGTCCGGGTCGGCGGAGGCCTTCCGCAGATGGGCGAGGGCGGTGTCGGACAGCTCTGTGAGTGCCATGTTCAGCTCCTACGGGGAACAGGGGTGGTCAGCGAAGGGTGAGTCGGGGGGGCATGGTGGCGGCGGACGCCGACACAGCCGTGGGGGATCTTGCATCCGGCGTTATGGGCCTGCCGCAGCGAGCTGTTGAGCGTCCGGTCCGGGAATTCTGCGTGCTCTCCGAGATACGGGCGCGTGAGGGCTGGCGGTGATTCGGGCCGGTTGGCCCGGAGGCGGTCAGTGGGTGGCCTGCGGCTTCAGCGCGCGCCAGACCACGAGGTCGGTACTCAGGCCGTCGAAACGCCGGAACGCACCGGAACGCACGGCAGGGGGCGCGGTACGTAGCGACTGGGCGAAGGCTCCGCGATCCCGCAGAGAGGCGTGGGCGCGGAAGGTGTCGTCGATCTGCTGGCGGAGCGTGGCCGCGCGTTGAGCGAAGTCGTTCAGGGTGCTGCGCACCCAGGGGTCGTACTCGTCCGGAACGCGGTTCAGCAGCGTCCGCAGCGGGTCTCCGTCGGCAAGCAGTTTTCGGATCTCGGCGCGGGGGAGGTCGAGCGCTTTGCCGAGCTCCGTCACACCGTGTCCGGCGTACAGCGACGCACCCTGGTGCTGCCAGATGCTCCGCGCGGTCACACCGCTCCGTAGCCGGTGCAGTTGCTTATAGGTGCCGTACTTGACCTTCACGCGCGGACCGTTGACGAAGTGGACCACGAAGCCCTCGGTGTCAATGCCGCGCGCCGTTCCCCCATCGGGGAGGATGTCTGAGCCGGTGAGCTGGACCAGTTGGTCCAGCGGCATCGTCGGCCATCGCCGCACCACCGAACCGACGGCCTTCCAGTGACCGGCGGCGTGGTCGAGGTCCAGCTCCGCCCCGTGCGCGTCGTGTGCCGCGAGCAGCACCAGGTCCTGCCGGTCTCCGTAGTCGACGACCACGCGGTTGTCCGGGTACACGATCTCAGCGATGTAGGTGTTGCCCGGCACCAGGGCGGAGGTGTCGCGCCCGGCGAGATAGCTCTGCGCCCAGCGGGCTTGGGGTGAGCCGAAGGCGGCGGTGGTGGCGGCGCGCCACTGCCCGCGCCAGAAGAAGATCAGGCCGAGTGATCCGTCGACCTTGTCGTAGATGTGGAAGGGGCCCGACGGAAGCGGCGGGGCGTAGTCGACCCCTCGTGTGTGGTCTGTGGTGTTGAAGAACTTCCGCAGCGGCCAGGCCACGACCGTACCGTCGGCGTCACTGACGACCAGTCCGCGACAGCGGGTGGTGACCTCGTTCCACGCGTGGTCGTACTGGCACGAGCGGGTGTAGGCGTACAGCGACAGGCCCAGGGCAGCATCGCGGGTGCGGGTGACGTGACCGGCGCCGATTGCCGCTGACAGCGCCTGAGGGCTGAACAGGGTGTCAAGTGTGGGCACAGTGAAGTCCTTTGAGGAGGCGAGAGCGGCGAAGTCACACTCTCGGGTATTACCGTACGGTGCAGATTTGAGTTACGCAATACCCCTTGTGGGGTCGGGGGTGCGAGCGTCACCAAGGCCGGGATATGCCGATGGCCGCGGAGTCCGGCCGCCGGCGGGCGTGCCGCAGGACGTACCCGCCAGCCCAGGCGGGATGGCGCAGACGCCCCGCTCCCCTCTTCCTACCTCCGATGCCGGTCTTTCGGCCGCAATGTCTTGGCCACGATCCCGCCGCGCCCGTCCCGGTACTGGGCGCGCATCACCGCGTCCGTCTCCGCGATGCCGCCCAGGTGGTACCAGAACCAGATCACGTACTCGGCGAGATCACCACGGACCGGGCCGCGCGAGTCGAGCTGCCGTGCCCCGGCCCACCGCTCACGGTCGACCTCCACGCGCTGGTGAAGCGCGAAGCGCACCCGGCCGTCCAACTGCATCGGACCCTGCGGCGGGGAGGGCAGTCCGAATACGTAGCCGTCGACGTCCAGCAGTTCCGGGATCTCCTGCGCGGCTGCACTCACGTACTGCTCGACCTGCCAGTAGGCATCGCCCACCTCACATCCGAAGTCGTCCGCATAGGACTCGGCCGACACATCCCACCAGGTCAGCACGACCACCTTCATCAGCCCTCATCTCCCGGAGGGCGGCCGGTATTCGTGCACGTCACTGTCTCCGGCCGCTCCAGAGCACGAACGGGCCGGGCGGGGCGGGCGCCCCGTGGGCTCAGTGACCGGACCCGCCGTCCGGGGCCGTGGCGCTCGGGGACCGGCGCAGGAAACGGCGCGGCGGGCGGGCAGCCCGCCGCGCCGTTTCCGGCCGTCACTTCTTCTCTGCCTGCGCCTTGGCGGCTTCGGGGCCGTGTCCCTGTTCCCATAGAAGGTGGCTGACTGTGGGGTGCGAACCGGGCTCGTAGTGGAAGTGCCACCTCAGGCCGTCCTGGTCCGTCACCCTGCGGCGTCCCGCGTTGCTCGGCGGCGGGTCCGGCAGTACCTGCTGGCTGCGGGCGAAAATCTCCGCGACGACGCGCTCTCCCGTCGAGCGGGTGAAGTTGATGCCGAGGACATCCCTGGCGAAGCGGAGCAGGACCAGCTTGGGAAACCGGATGGGCAGACCGTCCTGGAGCTGGAGGACCCAGGCCTTTTCCCTGGTTCGACTCCGGCTCGGCACTCCTGTCTTGACCTGTGCGTACGTCCGCTCGCGGTGGGCGGTGCTGTAGCCGATGACGAAAGAAGCATCGGCCGAGAGCATCAGGGTGAACCCCTCGTCGGCCTGCAGCAGCCAGGCATGCCAGGAGCCTCGCTCCAGATGCCGGTGCTCGCCGGTTGTGATGAGGTTCTCCAGCAGAGAGCGGATCTCGGTCTCCGCCGCCTGGGCGTCGCCGCCGTGCTTCTGGCGGTACTGGTCGATGGCGTGGCGGGTGACGTTCAGGTGAGGGTCGTGCGCGTCATCTGCTTCCAGCGGCAGCGGCTCGGGGGCATCGACGACCGACTGCCTGCCGCATCTGCGGGGAGCCGCGGCCTTCGGCTTCGGCCGCTGGGCGCGGTGGAAGCCCGCGCACGTTCCGCACCACTGGTCGCGGCGGTCGGTGAGACGACCACACGGGGTGCCGTCATGCTCGAAGCGCGCGCACGGCTTGCTGACGGTGCGTGCGGCGAGAGCGGCGGGGGTCGCGGTGGTCCTTCTGGTGTGCATGGTGGTCCTTGGTCCTGCGGGGTGAGAAGTGGTGCACGGCGAGCACGCCGCCTGTCCGGCCTCGGATGCCTGCGCCGACTACTCGGCGGGTCGGCCGTGGAGGCTGAACACCAGGTGATCGGACCCGAGTTCGTCGAGATACCGGTTAGCCCGGGCCAGGTAGCGGGCGCTTCCTGTCTCGTCGGCGTCGTCGGAGTTGAGGAATGCCGGATTGACGTGGAGGTCGCCGTGCTCCGTCAGCAGCAGGTCGCCGGGCACAGCCCGCTGCCGGGCGCGGCAGACGAACGCTTCCTGGTCCAGCGCGACGAGGGCGGCAGCCTCGGCGTCCTGGTGCCGCGCGAAGGGGACACCGATGTCGTGGAGGACCTGCAACTGCGGCTGGGCCAGGAACTCTTCCCGGGCCCGGTGGCGATTCTGAGGGTGGCGCTGGCCGAAGAGGCTGAAGGGGGATGCGGGAGCCATGGCGGCGGTGGCCGCCTCCCACGCGCCGTACAGACGCGCGGCCCGCTCGGCGTGTTCAGTACGCATCGCGCCGAAGTCCAGGAGGCCCCGGCGTGCGCCGCTGCAACGAGAGCGGCACGACGTCCGGGCCCGCTGGCTCTGGACCACCAGGCCGGACCCCTGCTGGGCCTCCGGCCGGAGGGCGAGATGAGTGTCGTAACGCCGCTCGATGCTCCAGCTGGCGATGTCGCCGGAGTGCGGGGCGAGAGCTGCGTCGATCTCTTCCGCCCACTGCTGGGGGTCGTCGAGGGGCGGAAGGCAGACGAGGAGGTGGCGGGCGCTCATATCAGTGCTCCGAGCCCTTGGTGGACTGCTTCCTGGGCGCGCGGCGGCGTCCGAAGTCCTGAGCCACGACGAAGTAGAGGCTGGACAGAATTGTGTACACACCGCTGCCGGGCCCGTGGCCGGGTCCTGTGAAGGCCGTAAGGACACCAGCACAGGCGAAGAGGCCGGACGCGGCGAGCAGCCAGCGGTTCGTCTTCGCCCGGCGGTGTCTGCTGGCGGCGACATTGACGGTCAGGGTGAGCAGCACCGCCGCGGAGGTGGCGGCGATGGCAACTGAGAGGGCGTGCGTGGTCATTGAGTTCGTACCTTGATGCAGAGGTTGAGAGGGCCCGGCCGTGGAGGATGCGCGGGACCGGGCGGGGATGGAGCGGCGAGCGCTGCCGATCGGCGCACTCAATCGCTAATAGAACTCTACATCTTAAAATTACATTACGCAATCACCTGTCGGGGGTGATGGCCGCATCGCGGTGAGCGGTGGCCGCGGCACGCTCGCGCTGAGCCTGCGCCAGGCCGCTGTCACCCGCGAGCGCATCCGAACAGGCGATCAGCACATCCGAACCCAACCGCCACAGCACACTGTTCGCACCCAGGACCGCGGCCGCGAGCGGATCGATCTCAGCGCCCACCCACCGAAACTGGGCCGGGTCCCGGCCCGTGCGGTGCAGCAGGCGGGCCTGCGCCCGCCACATGGCCCCCGACCCGGCGGCAGCCTCACCGAACACCGTGCCCGCCGGAAGGTCATCAGCGAAGTACTCGACCATATGGTCCGTGACCACGTCGGGTGTATGGAAGGCGCCGCGCGAGCCCTTCTCACCCCGGCTGCTCAGCTGCTGCATCAGCCGGCCCAGCAGGTCGGTGGCCAAGTACCGCTCGGGGTCGGCGCCGTACTCCAGAAGGCCTGCACGCAACAGGTGATGCGTCAGCTCGGTGACACTCGCGGCGGTCTGCCTCGGTGGATCGGCCAGCCACCGCCACAGCACATGGGCCCGCTCGACGAGGTAGGGCTGCTCCAACCACAGCTGCGCCCACATCTGCCGCAGCACCCGCACCAGATCATCAGGGCTGAGCGCGGCGAGGTCGTGAGCGTGCTCCGGGGCTTCGGCGTCGACGGCCGGGAGCAGCGCGAGCGCCGCGGTGGTGCCCAGCGGGACTTCCAGTGCCGAGCCGGAGGGCCACAGGGCGACGACCGTGCTGATAAGTCGCCGCGCGTGCTCCTGCGGGTCTTCGGGAAGGAACGCCTGGCGGGCGCGTGCTGAGGGCAGCCACGTCAGGTCCGGACGGGAGTCCGGATCATCGACGTGCTTCGTGGTGCCGGTCATGCGGCGCGCTCGCTGGTGACGGCACGGAGCAGCCGGTTGGCGCTGCTGGTGGCCGCGGTGAAGGCGGCGATCTTGCGGATCGAGTCACGGTGGGCCTGCATCGCCCGCTGATGGGCGAAGGCCTGGCGGCTCAAGTCACCCTCGGCCAGGCTGTCGCCCACCACGACGACGGCCCTGGGGCCCAGGTCCCAGACCACGGTGTTGACCGCCGCTCCGGCGGCGGCGATCGGGTCGAGCTCCTGCATGACCCACGTGTGCTTGTGCGGATCCACATCGCGTTCCCGAAGGGTTTGGGCCATGGAGCGGAATATGCCGCCGGTGCCCGCGGTCGGCTCGTTGAACGACTCGCCGCTCGCTCTGACGGCGCCCGGGTCCAGCAGCATGCGGGCCATCAAGTCCGCAATATCCGGGGGCGTGTGGTACTCACCGAGGCCCTTGCGTGAACTGCGGTGACGCAAGTTGGTAATCGTCCACGACATCAGGTCGATGTCGGAACGGAAATAGGGGTCGCTGTCGCCGGTGTACAGGAGCACGCCGGCCCGCAGTGCGGCCTGCGTGACGGCCGCGACACCGCGCAGCTCCTGACTGCCGAGGTCCTCCTCGGTCCAGCGGAAGAGCGGCGCCGCGACGTCCATGAGCTCGGGCCGCCGCATCCAGGTCGACGCGTACACCTCGGCGTAGCCCTGGACCAGGACGCGCGGAGGCTGCGCGGCGATGAAGCTGGAGAGGTGCCGGGCGCCAGCCGCGCCTCGCGTCTTGGTCGGCCACAGGGCCAGGGCCGCGACCACGCCTGCCGGGATGTCCATGCGGCTGCTGCCGCATGCCCTGTACCAGGCGTCAGCGACCGATTCGCCGAAGTCGGCGCCGTTGCGCCGGGAGATGAGGAACCGGGGCGGGTTGCTGACGCCTGTGTGCTTGATGCATCCCGGGTTGCTGCAGTTGCCGCTGCCGTGGTCGGCGGCGGGCGGAGCGGGATCGGGCTGCTGGGGCTGGGTGGAGCGGAGTGCGGCCGTGAGGCGGGCGGCGAGATCGGACTGGGGCATGGCTGTGGTGCTGTCTTTCGTGTGGTGCTGATCGAGGTGCCGAGGCGGCGTGGCGCGCTGCGGGATCAGTGCGGGTCGGCGGTGATCCGTGTGGCCGGAGCGACCGTCGGCCACACCGTGTCGCCGGGCGCGAGGCGGGCGCGCTCCCTGCTGAAGTGCCGCCGGGCTGCGAGCTCGGCGTGGTCCGCCTGGACGGCCGTGGTCTCGTAGGAGGACAGTCCGCTGGAGTAGAGGGCGTTGTAGAGGGCGTCGTAGGCGGCTGCGTCCTCATCGGGGGTGCGGAAGACGGCGAGAACCGCCATGCGGTGGCCGTGGTCGGCGAACGCGATGGTCCACGCGTCGAGAGTCTCGGGCGGATATCCGCTGGCCTGCGCCTCCTCCAGGGCGCGGGTGAACCGTGAGGGGTCGGTGGTCGTGTGCTCGCGCCAGGGCAGGGTGCCGTGGCCGAAGGCGTACTGGCCTGCCGCATCCGGTGTGCAGTGCTCGAGTACTGATGGGGGATGCCCGGGGCCGAGAACTTCAACGGCGTTGCTGGTGAACCGAATCACCGGGACGCCGGGCGATTCCGCGGGGGTGTCGTCGGCGATCTGCCGGGCGGTAGCGGCGGTGAAGCGCGGAAGGATCATTCCGTCGCGCCGGTGGCCGAGGACCTCGGCGGGATACGGGCCGCGGTGTTCGAGGGTGACCGAGGAGGGGAACCACTCGTGGCGGCTCCTGGGGAGCTGTGGATTCATGCTGGGGAGTCCTGCACGGATGAACGCGCGGCCTGACGGCACGCGGCGGGTATGGGAGAAGAGGCCCTGGCGGTATCGGAGACCAGCCCGGCCGACGAGTTAGACACTACGCGTCAGATTATATTTACGCAATACCCATTTCGGTGCCGAGCCAGAGGTACCGGAAGGCAGCCCGGAACGCGTCCTGCTGCGCCCGGGCGTCGGGCATCACACGCTGCAGCCGCGTCCGGAACTCGCTGCCATGCGACTGGCCGCGGGGGCGGGTCGCATGGACCAGCTCGTGCACCAGGACGTACTCCAGGAGCGAGGGCGGAAGCTGGAAGGCAGCCCAGTGCAGCGCCACTTCATGCGTGCGCGCACGGTAGTCGCCGCCGTACCTGCGGCCGAAGTCGCGCACCGCCAGCGCCGGCAGCGGACGCCGGCAACGAAGCCGGGACCAGGAGGCCGGTGCCGCGGCCTCAAGCCACGCGAGCCCTGCTCGTGAGTACCACTCGATGATCGGCCGCGCTCCGTTACGGGCGATGTCGCCGCGGTGGGCGATCAGGAAGCCGGTGCCGTTCTCCCCCCGCCGTAGCTGCACAGGGATGGGGGTGTCGACCAGGTGCAGCTGGATGCGTTCGCCGAGCCAGGAGAGTTCGCAGCCGTCCGCAAGGTGTTTGGCCGGGTGCTGCGGGCTCCGTTCGGCCATTCGCTGGGCGTCCGATTCCAGCCGCGCGGCGTTCTCCCGGATGAACTGCACGATGACGGGTGCCGTCGACGTCGGAAGGATGCGCACGACCCGTTGGCCGTCCCGCAGGGTGGTCAGTGCGTGCCGCTGTCGTCGATGGGAGACGACGACGCTGAACGTTCCGGGACTGAGGGTGCCGTCTGCCGTGATGGCTGCCGTGACTTCGTGGACCAGGGCGGCCTCGGCATCGTCCGGAGCGGTGGCCGGTGTCATGAAGGGTTCTCCTGTCGAAGGGGGAGGTGCGGTGGCGGATGGAGCGCCCTGCCGGCGCCGCGCTGGTGCGAGGACGTCTGCGGGTGACGTATGCAGCCCTGGCGGGGAGACGAGCTCTCCGCCAGGGCTGTATGCCGTAGGGGCATCGCCTGGGGTTGGGTCCCGGACATGCACGGGCCCCGCGGGCCGAGCGGGCATCCCCTTGGGCCCTTGGGGCGCCGAGCGGGATGCGCTCGGCATGGGTGCAACTGAGCGAGTGGGCGCGGGTGTTCAAGAAGCCATGCGGGCTGCGGCAGAGGGATTAACTCCCAGCCGAAGTCGGTACGGGGGGACTCGCCGCCGGTCCTGCCGCGTGGTCTTCAGGGGCGCGCCGGTGACGGGCTGGAACGGAACGACGTTGGTGTCGCGCTCACGCAGACCGCCGGACGGTTCACGGGGCACGCCTTCCTGCTCCATCCAGCGAGCTGACTCTCCTGGCCGACAAACGTCATGCGGTGGCCGAACATCCAGGCTGGGTAAATGCGCGAAGGGGATTAAAAGTGCGCAATCACCTGCCGGGTTCTCGGTCAGCTAGCTGCCGTACGTATCCATGGGCCGTCTTGGTGTCCTGCGGGTTGCCCAGCGCGCAGGCCAGCGCGCCCGTCAGCGCGCGGAGCTGATGGCCGAGGCTGTCGCGGGTGATCCAGTCCAGGGCGGCGTCGCGGCGCTTGCTCCGCTCGATGATCTGCCGCGCCAGGTCCTGCGTGAAACGTTCGCGTGCGGCAACACACAAAGCGTCCACCTCCGCGGCGGCTTGGTCTTCCGGCAGGCCTGCGTCGGTGAGCCTTCCGATCATGTCGCGGCGCCGGGCCATCACGTCGGCTACAGACAACTGGAGGTGGTTCTGACGTGTGGAGGGCATGTGGTTCTCTCCTTGTCGGGCGGTGGTAGGTGGGAGCGTGATGTGCCCCCACCCGGCGTCACCGTCGAGGAGGGCTGAGGCGCCGCGGCGGTCAGAAGACCGGGACGACTACCCCGTGTGCTTCGTCGCCGAAGAGGGCGGCGTTGACCAGCGTGGGCGCGACCCAGCGGGTCTTCTTCCAGGCCTTTTTGGGTCCGTGGAGGTACATGTGCAGATGGCCGCGCCGAATGTGCGGCACAACCGTGCCGCCGAGGGACACCGTGCTCTCGCGCAGTCGCTCGACCTTCCGGTGGAATGCCGAGATGGCGGGGCCCAGCCTCCACCCCATCTGGTAGATCCTCGTGCGGCGCCCGTTCCTGCTGCCGTGCGCCCTCGGCGCGCCCACTGCCGTTGTCGGTCTCACATCTGGCCGGTCACTGCAGAGATAGAGCATGTGTGAGATGACGAGGGCGGACAGGCGCCGTACGTAGTCGTGGGTGGCGCTGCGTGCCATCCGTGGCCCTTCCGCGGCTTGCTCGGTCAGGTGAACACTGGCGTCGACCATCTCCTTGACCGTGGTGGTCCCAGCTGCCGCGCTGGCGAACAGCAGCGCTGAACCGAGCTGGCCGTGAGCTGGCCGAACCAGGACGCTGATCATGTACAGAGGCAGTTCGTCGGCGATGTCGGTCGTACTGCACACACCGTTCAGCGCCGGGCGGCCGACCACGAGGAAGCCCAGCACCTCGCTGGGAGCCCCGTCCGCGTCAGGGATCACAACCGGCTTCCTCAGCATGAACAGCGGATCGGGGTGAGGTAGCTGTCGCAGGACTTCGCCGGGGAAGTTCGTGTCGACTTCCATGTCGGCCAGGCTCTCTGACAGGTCGGAATCGACGTCGTAGGCCACTTTGAGCCTGCGCCACTGCCGGACCGCGGCCACCATGTCGGCTCGCCCGAGCATGACCTTGGCGTGAAGCTCTCCGCGCGGAGGGGGCAGTTGGGAAGTATCGGCGTCCTCGCCGAGCGACAGGGGGACCAGGCCCAGTAGTCCCGCCGCACGCAGTTCGTTCCGGTGGTCCGATTCAAGTGATGTCGTGATCCGGTCCGCCAGCGAGGATGCTGAACGGAGGTCGGCGCGGGCGTAGGGGGGAGGCCGCTCCGCTTCGGCGGTGCCGAGGGCTGTCTGATGGCCCAGGGGCGGCGGCATATGTGTGAGCAACGGCCGGTAGGGGGAGGCGAGGTCAGGCGAAGAGGGAAGGGTGGAGGGGAGCGCGACCTGCCTGTGGGCACGCCCTGGAACCAGGGGGTTCAGGGGAATCAAGGGACTACCTCGCCGGGTGGAACACGAAGGCCGTTGGTACGCCGGGCTACAGCGGGCTTTCAGGAACTGCGGTGCTGGATGGATGCTGGGCAGCGCTCGGTCAGTTGGCTGCTTCAACGTGCGCCGAGGCGACGGTCCGGCGTGCGGTGGCCTTCCTCGTGAAGTCGCTGCATGCGGGGGTGGAACTCCGGAGATCGGGGCCGCCATTGCGGCGGCCGACGCCGACCAGGAGGCCGCACTTCGAGCGTGCGGACTGGTCGGCGAGGACTTTGCGCTGAAGGTGGATGCACTCTCCGCAAGTAGCGAGCGGGAGCCGGGTCGCGGGATGGAGCCCGGCATCCAGAGCCTGACGTATGGAGCCCCGGCCGGGACTTGACCCTGCGGTCGTTTCCGGGGCGGCGGGCGAGCTGGTCACGGGAATTCCTTGCTGCTGCGGGATGTGTGCGAAAGGCGCTTCGACTGCCTCTGTGTCATGACGGCGGTGAGCATCATGAGCGCGATGGCGCCGGTGCCGTACGCCGTGCAAGCCGTTATGCGGGCCAGTGTTGCGATAAGGAATGCTGCGTCACCGGCCGCCGGAGGTATGGCTGTCACGGCCTGCGCGGTCATTCCGACGCCGATGCTGGCGGCAGCTGTTACCGCGAGCCCCTGGCCCCGAGGGCGGGGACAGTACCGAGGAGGGCCGCTTTGCTGTGTCGGCTGCGCGATGACTGGACGGGCCGTCGGCATGGAGGAACGCTCCGGGAGGTGGAAGTGAGGTGGTGCCGCCGGGGCTGACAGCGGGTGTTTCGCGGGCGCCGTTCGGCAAGCTCGTTACACCGTACTGGCTATTATTTCATTACGCAATGCCCCTTGTTGTGTTGAGTGCTTCTCGCAACCGGTCCTCGGCCAGGCGGCGTCGGACGGCTTCGGCGAGGGCGGACCACACTTTGCCCCGCGCCGGGTCCTCGGGAATCGACGGCTCGCCCCGGACTCCCCTGACTGCGAACACGGTGTTGCCCTGCGGCGCTCGAACCCGGTGCAGCAGAATC
Source organism: Streptomyces sp. YIM 121038 (assembly GCF_006088715.1). NCBI lineage: Bacteria > Bacillati > Actinomycetota > Actinomycetes > Kitasatosporales > Streptomycetaceae > Streptomyces > Streptomyces sp. YIM 121038. Next base: position 93,893 of record NZ_CP030772.1, on the reverse strand, counting down.
ACCGTTGGGGTGCCGTGTCCGGGGATGTAGACCCCCGAGGTGTCGAGCACCATCCGGAGGTCGTACGCCGGCAGGAACTGCTCGATGAACCTGCGGCCGAACTCTCGTTTCATGAACGCATTAGAGGTCAACTGGGCGACATGACCGCCAGGAACCGCGAGCTCGAACATCAGCTGACAGAAGGGCAGTCCCAACGGATACTTGCCTGCCGCGACGCGCGAGTACGCCTTGCGGATCAGGTCGCGCTGCCGTGCGTCGGCCACCGTGATGTAAGGCGGGTTGCCGACCACCGCGTGGTAGCGGCCGCGCTCGAGTAGCGGCTCGTCTCGATCCAGCAGTGAGTCCGCGCAGGCCACTTGAACAGGCCAGAAGCGCGGCAGGCTGTCGATGCGCACCTTGAGGATGGAAGCGCTGGTGGCCAGCAGCCGGTAGCGGGCGAGGAGCACGGCGTACCTGTCCAGGTCGACGCCGTGCACCGTCTGCAGGGCACGCTCGATGGATGCCGCGGTGCTGAGGTACGGAGCCGGGGCGCGGCCACGGCGCCGGTAGCAGCGAGCGGAGTGAAAGGCCTGGAGCAGAATATGGCCCGTTCCGCAGGCAGGGTCGATCATGCGCACGGCTTGCGGGCCGACCTCGTCGGTCGCCGGTTCCAGCGAGAGCTCCAGGAGGAGTTCGGCGATCCACGGGGGTGTCTGGCACAGGGCCCGCGACTTACGGGCATCTGCCGACAGTGCCTGGTACGCGTCGCCGAGCCGGTAGCCGTCCACTCGGTGTGGCCCGTCGGCGGCGAGGTCTCCGGAATCCAGGAAGTCGCGCAGGGCCGGCCATGCGGACTGGGAAAGGGGCGCGGTCCACAGCGGGACTGCCCGCGGGTCGAGGAGGTCAGCCAGGCTGGGATGCGAGGACGCCAGCTCGGCGAGCACTGTGCGCACCGCATCGGGCGAGTTGGGCGGTTCGGAGGGATAGACCATGCCGTGCCGGGTGCAGTGGTGCGTCAGGGCGGCCGCGTGGGCCCACGAGACGGCCGCAGCAGTGCTGCCGACGTCGTCGGCCAGGCGCTGGATCAGACGCTCGTGGGTGCGGGCGGTCGGTAGGGGCGTGCTCATGGGGTTCTTTCGCTGTACGCCGTACGGAGGGACGGCTCAGAGAAGCTCGTCGAGGACGAAGCGGGACAGCCACACCAGGATCAGGACGGCCACGCCCAGAACGAGTGCGAGTTGGGTGTTGCCGGTGACGGTCCGGATGATGACGGTGACCGTTGCGCCCAGGGCCAGGCCGAGCAGGAAGCGATGGAACGTACTCACGGGGTACTCCTTGAGGTTGGCGGGTGGGGGCGTGTGATGGGACAGGGCAGGCAGGAACGGGGGCTGGTGTCCGGTCATCGGCTGACGAGGAGGGCACCGGTGCGTTGAGAGATCGTCATCCCCTCGCTGCGGAGCAGCGTGGAGCACAAGGAACGCACTCCGCCGAAGGCCCAGGGGTCGGGGATGTCCGCGCCGGATTCTGCGGCGGGTTCGGGGGACCACCAGGCGACTTCGACGGCCTCAGGCCGCGTCTGGACCAGTACCCCGCTGCCTTCGCATGAGAGGCGGTCGGCGAGGCGGACGTGTGGCGCGAGAATCGCCAGCACCTCGCGCCCGAGTCGTTCCTCGGCGCCGAGGCGAGGCCCGGTTCGTATCACGTCACCGAGAGGCCAGTAGACGTCGTGCTCGTCAGAGGGCTGCACGATGACGACCGCCCGCCCGGGGCCCGCCAGGCTCCGAGCAGTCCCGGCTGTCACGCAGAGCCTGCGCACTTCGTGCCGCGAAGCGATCTGCCGGGCGTCGCGGGGAGCACTGTGGGCGGCTTCGGCCGAGTAGTGATCGTTCCTCACCAAAGCGATCGCGTGCGCGACATCGCGCATACGGGCGGCGACTTCTCCAGCTGCCAGGCCATCCGAAGAGCCGTAACGCCTCAACGCGGCGACAGCACGGCCCGGCGGCGACAGACCGGCATCTTCCGGTTGCGGCTGCGCTGAACTGGTTCTGGTGACCCAGTCGACGATCTCACCCGTGTACGGGGTTGAGAACGGTAGGGACTGAGTAAGTCGAAGAAACTCCAGAGCCTCAGGTTCGTCGGTTTCGGGCAGGTGAGGTCCCGGCTGCATCACGGATCTCCTCGGACGACGGGCCCCGCGCGACGGGATCTTGCGGCACACTGCCGCCCCATCGGCCGGTTCGGCCTCGTTGGTGGTCAGGGCGAGACAGGCACGCGCCACTCGCTCTCATGTAAATGTACGCGAGTCATTCACAATAAGCAATACCCCTGATGTGGGTTCCGGCTGACCGCTACCGGTCAGCCGGAACCCACATCAGGGGTAAGTCACTCCGCAGTGAGCTCGTCGACGGACTCTGCCGATTCCCCCACGGGATGCAACGGTGGGGTGGCGCGAGCTACTGATCGGCCGGTTCCCCGTCGCCGTCGATGCCGCCCGCCACCGCGCGACGCCGTAGATCAGGCCGGCACAAGAACGGCAAGACACTCTCCGGCTTCCACATCAGTTCCTCGACAGGAGGCTCCTGGCCGTCCCCGGGCCTGCGGTCAGGGGGCGCCAGCTTCCCCTCGGACTGGTACGCCTTGAGCGTGGTCAGTGAGGTCGGCGCGCGGTTGTGTTCGAGGCCGTCGAGCTGAGCGATCCTCTCGAGGTTGAGCAGACCGGGGTGCTCCTCGAAGTACTGCCGCAGGAACCGGCTCACGGGCTTCTCGCCGACCTCTACTGCTTCCCGTGTGCGCCTTTTCCGGATCTCGGAGTAGATCGTTTCCCGATACCACATCGGCTCGAAGACCTCTGGCTGCTCACCGTCTCCTGCAATGCGATCAGGAACTGCGATCAGGTCGTTCCTCAGGTAGTACTGCATGGTGGCCCGCAGAGCAGGCTGCCCACTGAGCGCGTTTCCTCTGATCACACCGTATTCGCCGATATCCAGCAGGTCCTTGGGGTGCCCTTCAGGAAGGGGGACCACGTACCGGGGCTCATCACCAGAATAGGCCGCCCATACCCGGGGCCGGTACAGGCGTACCCAGTTGTCCACCTGCCGCACATTCCACCGGCCTGGTGACACAGGCTGAGGAAAAGCAGCAACCCGAATCCTTCCATCCGGGCCCCGCTGTTCCTCTGTCCTGGCCCAGGTGTGCGGGGTCTTGATGCTCATGCGGAACCGACCGGCCATCTCCTTGGCCGTCTCTGTTCCCGAAGCCGTCTTCGCTCCCGATGACTTGGCTGTGGCAGCCTTCTTCGGCTTGGCTTTCGCCACTGGGGCTGCGGTAGCACTGGCCGCGGCCGCCTCCGGCCGCGGCGGCCAGAACTGCGGCCGCATGGCCTGCACCCAGGCATCAACCTGAGTCACGTCCCACAGGCCGTCCTCATCAGAGGCCGGGAAATTGACGAGCCTGGTGAACGCGGAGGCATCTTTGACCCCATACCGCGCCTTGATCCCTGCTCGGTCGATACGGTGGCGTGTCATGCGGATCCTCGGTGTCAGGACGTCTGGGGGCGGGACCTACTGGCCGGCAGGCTACGCGCCGTCGTCGGTGCGGTTCGCCGTACCGAAACGCCGACCGTCCGGCCGGCACAAGTACGGCAGGACGGTTGCGGGCTCCCACATCAGTTCCTCGACAGGAGGCTCCAGGCCATCCCTCGGCCTGCGGTCCGGAGGCGCGAGCTTCTTTTGCTTCCGGTGGGTCTTGAGCGTGTTCATCGAGGTCGGGGCACGATTGTGTTCGAGGCCGTCGAGCTGAGCGATCCTCTCGAGGTTGAGTAGACCGGGGTGCTCCTCGAAGTACCGCCGCAGGAATTCGCTCGGCTCCCGAGGCTCCGACGCAGCCTCTGCGACGTTCCGCCGGACACGGCGGGGCCGGGTGATGTAGGCGTACGCCGTCTCCCGGAACCACATGTCATGAACGACGACAGGCTTCTTGCCGTCGTCGGGGCGCCGGTCGGGCGGGGCAAGGATGCCCTTGGACGGGGACATGTAGGTGCGCAGGGTCGTCACCGGCGTGGCGTCGCGCGAGAGGAACCGGCCCTCAAGCTCTCCGATTTCCTCGAGACGCAGCAGGTCCTTCGGATTTCCGGAAGGAAGGGACACCTTGTCCGTCTCGTTGGGGTGAGCCGCGATCCAGACCTCCGGCCGGCACTCCCGCACCCACTCATCGACGACCGCCTCGTCGTACACATAGGCCCTGCTCCCGTGGTCGAGGATGGGAGGGAAGGTCTCCTCCTCCGCCCACTGGCGGGCGACGGTCATGTACGTCACGTGATACCGCTCTGCGATCCGCTCGAGAGTGGTCATCTTGATTTTTGAGTTTGCGGGAATCATGTCTGCTCCAGGGCCTGCATGGCCTGATCGTGTCCTGCGAGGCACATCGGTGCGCCGGCGGGGTGATGCTGTCGTCCGTGGCCAGCGGCCCCCTCCGCGTCTCCCGGGCCCGGTGGGCAGGGCTGACGCAGGGCGAGACCAGGGTACGAACGTACAGCGGTACTCAGAATTACGCAATTCCCGGCGCGCCGCGGTCGGCTGCTTCGGTGCGATGGCATACGGGCGGGCCCGAGGAGCGCTGTGCTCCTCGGGCCCACCCGTGATTCGCCTGCCCCTCAGGGGCTGCGGCGGTAGTGCTTCGAGTGACGCGCCCGTCAGGACGCGAGGTCCAGGCCGTTCGCGGCGGCGCGTCGCCGCTTCTCGGCGAGCTTCTTGTCCAAGGCGTGCTGCAGCTCGCTGAAGCGCAAGTCACCCTGGCGTTTGAGCAGCATCGGGATTCGGTTGGCTGGGATTCCGACCTTGTGTGACTCGCTCAGGACGGACAGGAGGTCGGACTCTGTCTGATCGCTGTAGCCTGCCGCCTCCAGTTCAGTGACCCCGGGGAACACGTCGGCGTGACGTTCCGACTCGAGGTCGAGCAGATGGTCCTCCATTCCTCCCAAGCTGTAGCACCACAGGAAGTTCTCCGGCGGATTCGGTTCAACCATACGGCGGAAACGGCTTACAGATTTTGTATAGCAGTAGAACCAAATTCCTTCCGGCGCATTACGCATGATTCGAAGCCAGGCCGCAAGGTAATCGTCAGAATGGAAGTCCCCAGAATCGTGCAGCCGAATCCATTTTCCCAGATATCGCTTGTGACGGATTTCCTCGGCCATCTGCGCTTCCCAGTCGGCCAGTGCGTACATGGTCATCCAGAGATTACGCTCGTGCGCGGCCAGCACGACAGGCCACCGGTAGGTACCCACCCTTGCGTAGCAGAGTTTGGCACACGCGCCTGCCTCCGGGCACGCGTTATATGTCGTGCCATCAGGAAATCGACCTGCCCAAGCCGGAAGTGGAAAATTGAAGATACCTTCCGCGCGCAGCTGCCGGTTCTGAGTCAGGAGCCAGCGCCTCTTCGGGGCGTTCGCGAAGGGACCTTCGCTCGGTATGGGAGTGCTCATGTCGTGCTTTCCAGCTGGTTGGGACTTCCGGCATCGGCCGGGCAGTTGTCGTGAGGCGCGGCGCAGGCGTGCACTCCGAACCTGGTGATGCCGCCCGGCGTCGAGATCGCCAGGTAGGCCAGGCCGAGATCCAGTTGCTGCCCGGCCTCGGCGGTCCGTTTCTTGCTGTGGAACTGGATGGCGTCACCGCGGCCGCCGACGGCAGCGGCGGACGCCTTCCGCTGCTGCTCGAGCGCGCAGGAGGGCCTGGAGAGGAGCTCGAGCATCGCGATCGGCAGCGCCCACAGCAGATGCTCGGTCAGCCCGTCGTGGAAGATCTGCTCCTTCTCGGTCAGTCGGCGCGGCGACGGGACCGATACGACGGTCACGCGCGGCGGGTGTTGCGGTGAGGGTGGTGGTGTGGAGTGGGAAGGGGAACTCTTGTGGTGCATCGGGTACTTCGCTTGTCTGTCGCTGCGGCCGGTCCGCGGCAGGGCCGCGGCCCTGCCGGCGGGGGCCCTGCGTCGTTATGTCGGCGTGTTGAGCGGCTGGTGAGGGATGGGGCACCCGTCTTGATGCGCGGGTGACGTGCGGAAGTGGGCGGATTCGCCGAGGCTGGGCCCGAGGCGCAGCCAGTTGCCGTAGTCGGCGAGGCTCTTGATGTAGACCGTGGGAACCTGCGCACCGCACTGGGGGCATGCGCCGATGATGCTGAGTGCGAGGCGCTGGTTGCCGTCGTACGCGGCAAGGAACTCGCGCGCTGCGGCGCCGTTGGACAGCCGTAGCCGGAATGCCCGGCCGGTCGCGTTGTCGGCCAGGGGGTGGGCCTCGTCGCTTCGGCTGGCGATGGCAACCCACGGCTTGAGCCGGAGTGTGCGGCGCAGCATGTGCCGGGCGCTCTCGGCGGTGGCGAAGGATGCGGTGGGGGGCGTCGTGCCTGCGGTGGCGCAGTCCGGGTGGCCGTTTTCCAGTCGTTGTGCGGCTCGCAGCGCTGCTTGGTCGAGCCGGGTGAGGGAGCGTGCGCTCATGATGAACGTGATGGTCAACTCCGGGTCTTCTGCGCCCTCTTGGACGGGCCCGGGCGAGCCTTGGGCGCGCCCGGGCCCGGAGCGTCCACCGCGCTGGGAGGGGGTGGTGGACGCCGAGCCGCACGTGAGCGGCTCCTTCGGGATGGATTCAGTGCGGTGGGGAGAACCCGCCGACCGTCGACTCGAATATACGCGCTACATTCACAGTACGCAATACCCTCAATGCTTGCGTCGTTACAGATGGGGCGGGGCGCCTTGGCGCGCCGGACCCCTGGTCGGACTCCGTGGGTGACTTGCGGGCGTGGCGGGCCTCGATGAAGCGAGGGGTGTTGCGTACTTTGAAATAAGAGTGTATAGTTAGAGCATCAACGCCGGAGAACGTGACCGGCGAGCAGTAGCAGAAAGGTGGCGAACGACTTGTTCGAGTTCACCACTGAGCAGAAGCCCGTCTTCGTCTACGGCACGCTCCGTGCCGGGCAGGGCAACTACCAGCACATTCTTCGAGGGAACACGGTTCAGGAGCGCCCGGCGCACCTGATGGACCACACCCTCTTCGGCCGAGGCATCCCCTTCGCGTTCGCTCGCAAGGGCAGCCGGGTCGTCGGTGAGGTGATGGATGTCCACGCCGAGCTGTGGCCTGTCGTGCTCCGTCGGCTGGACGCGCTTGAAGGCTACCGGGGCGAGGGGGGCGACAACCACTACGACCGCAAGGTCCGCACTGTCACTCTTGCCGACGGCAGCACCATCGAGGCGTACGTGTACCTCGCGGGCGAGATGACCCGCACGTGGTTCACCCACAGGGACGAGCCCTGTTACGAGGACTACGTCAAGGCACAGAGGCGCTAGACCTCAGCAGCCACCGCCGCACCCCTGACGGGGTGCGGCGGGCAGCACCACTACGTCATGAACTACCCGTCAGGCCGCGCTGCGGCGCGGCCTGACGGCTTGAGCAGTACGCCCCGGCCCACACGAGGGTGCCGGGGTGCAGAAGGAACATCATGTGCGGTCTCTTCGGAGTCATCCGCAACCAGACCTGTAACCCCACTCGCGCGACCATCATGTGCGCTGCACTCGGACACCTGGCCGAGGAGCGCGGAAAGGACTCGGCGGGGCTGGCTTTCGCCACCTCCGAAACCCAGGAACTCACCCGGCGTCCGGTCACCAACCGTCGTGATGTGACGGCGGGCGGCTGGCGCATCATCAAGGGGCCGGGCCGCTTCCGAGAGGTGTGGAAGCGCGACTACATCGGCGCGCTCAACGAGGCCCCGGCTGTTCTCGGGCACACCCGCTGGATGACTCAGGGCGCGGCGAAGCTGACCAACTCCAGTCCGCTGCAGGTGGGTCAGTTGATCGGCACCCACAACGGCGACGTCGACGCGCTGCCGTTGCGGAAGACGTTCGGACTCCCGCGTGCAACCGGTGACACGGACACCGAGGTCCTGTTCCAGGCCTTGGACCAGGCGGGCGGGGTCATCCTGCCCACCCTGGATGTCCTGGAGACCGTTGTGGGCCGGGCCGCGCTCGCGTGGACCGACCGACGGTGGCCGCAGTTGGTCATGCTGGCTCGCACGGCGGTCAGCCCGCTGTCCGTCGCGGTCGACACGGACGGAAACCTGTACTGGGCGTCCAACCCCGGCTGGTTCCGCAAGGCCGCGAAGACGGCGGACGTCACCCTCACGGAGATCCTGATGGTGCCCGAAGGGACGATGATCATGGTGGACTACTCCACGGGCACGCCGGTGATGGTCGACGACCGCAGCTTCACCGCGACGGCGCGGGCAAGGGATGACCGGCTCGCTGAGATCGTCGCGTACCGGGGCTTCAGCGTCGAGGACCAGATGGCCGACGAGGAGGTGTGCAACCACCGGACGCTCCGCGAGCCCCAGCTCTCGCGGTCCGTCGCGCCGACCCTGTGGCTCTCGCCCAGCGGCAAGTGATCACGGCAAGGGGCCGGGCACCGCACTACGCGGTGCCCGGCCCCTTGCCGTATGTCGTTCAGCCTCAGCCGTCGTGCCAGCGGGTGCCCGCGTACACCGCCGTGGCCTGCGCGCGGGCCTCGGCGGTGGTGTAGATCCGGTCCATCAGAGAGCGGAACGCCTGCGTGTTACTGGTCCACGCCTCCCCGGTGAGGGAGCCGCGCTGTCCTGACGCACGCCTCGCCTGGTGGAGCCCGCGGTGATGTCCGACTCGCTGCGGGGGCGGGGGCGGGGTCGTCCCGGCTTCCCGCAGGGCCGCGTTCGTCAGGCCGAGCGACAGGTTGACCTGCGCCTGGATTGTGCCGGGGTCCAGCGAGCCGTCCCACATGCGGAATTCGGCATGGTCGCTGTTCCGCCCCTGTACAGACTGGAAGTTCAGGCCGATGCGGTGGCTGTTGTTGTAGTCCCGGACTTGCGAGACCGATGAGTAGGGGCGCGACACCTGGTCGTTTGGGTGGCACCAGGCCAGGCCGCGGTGTCGGTCATTCGCAGGGTTCTGAGCGAGCCGGTAGATCACGTCCTCGTAGCCGGCCACGGTGTTGATCAGTTGGTTGTGGTTGGCGACCGTGTGGTCGTAGTCGGGGACAGCGACGTGAACATGGCCTCCAGTGCCCACGGAAGCGATGCCGCCGTTGCGCCGTACGATCTCGCAGACGGTGGCGAGGTTCTGCCAGGTCTGCGGCTCGTCGTACAGGATCGGCGACACGATCTCCCCGGCCACTGTGGCGTCGCGCTCCAGCCTCCATGCGTTCGGAGCGTCGGTGTACCCAGCGTTCTCCGACGCGTGATAGCCGTTCACATTGGCGTTGGGTGCGATGCCCGCCTCGTGGAGCTCACGTGCGATCCGCTCATGGGCCGCCCGCTGCTCCTGGTACGTCATGGTGGACGGGTAGTCGAACTCGATCTCGACACCGAAGGCCCTGCCGCCGTCCCGGGCGCCGAGGCCACCGGTGGCGTTCTCCGTCATGTACGGCACCAGGGGCTGACCGGAGCGCTGGCGCTCCCGGGCCTGGTCGTAGGCCTCCTGGAAGGCGTCCATGTCCTGCGCGTAGGAGCGCACGGCGGGCTGGGCCGCCCGCTCCGCACGGGCCTGATCCTGTGCCGCGATCGACGCAGCGTGTTCAGCGGCGACCTCGTCGAGCACTTCCTGGGCTGCGGCCCGGTCGACTGCCACCTGGCTGCCTACGCCAAGTTGCTCCTGGATACGACTGGCCAATGCTTCGGGATGGGCGCAGGAACCATCCTCATCATCATGTCCGATGCCCCCGGCGCACCGCAGGTCCGCCGAGCTGACCTGAACCTGGCCCTCCGGCCCGCGGCTGGCCCGCGCCTCGCCTTCAATGAGGAAGCGCCCGTCATCATCGGTGACACTGCCACCGGCGTGGAACACCGCGTCCTGTTCGTCGGTCACCTGCTCCCGGATGTCGCGCGGATGAGCAGGGAGGTACAGCATGTCGCCGTCGCTATTGAACACGAACCCATTCATGACGGCGACTTCCACGGGCGGGTCGGCGATGCGTACGGTGCCGCGCTCGGGCCGTTCTTCGATAGTGATCGGTGCGGCCTCGGCGACGAGGGCATCCGAACCGCGCGTCGGCGCGACGGCGTGGTGCTGGTGGTCTATTCGGCTACCTGACCCCACGTCATTCCCCTCGAACATTCGGCGGCAGCTTGCCCTGGTCAACGCCAAGATGGATGACGCCGATCTCGGCGAGCGAGCGCAACAGAGCCCACTCGTCGTCCGGCTCGATCCAGAGCAGCGCGCCTTCCGGTCCCGTGGGCCGGGGCAGACGGCCCGTCGGCTTGTAGAAAGACGTCACGAGCACGAGCGGCACGGGGGCGTCCCAGTGGTTCAGCACGGGAGGCGTATCCCTCGGTGCGAGGATCGCCTGCTGCTGCTCGGGGGTGCACTGCTCAAGGTCCTCCGGCGTGGCGAGTACCGCCTGCAGCTGGACCTGCAGGCGCAGGGCGAGCCGGATGCGTGCAGCCGCCCGTTCCTTCGGGCTCTCCAGCTCGGGATACTCCGGGATCAGCCCCACGAGGAGCTCGGTGGGGGTGTCGGCGTAGCCGCGCCACTTTCCGCCGTCGTAGATCATTTCGAAGACGTAGGTGCTGCCGTCGCCCTTGGTGGGAGGTGCCAGCGGCGTAGCGGCGGCGGTGGCGTTGCGGGTGCGGATGAAAGTCATGACGTCTCCACGTAGTTAGCGGCGTTGCCAGCGAGTCTGCTGGTACAGAGCTGTTGCCTGCGCCATATCCTCCGGGCGCTGGTAGAGGGTGTCGATCATCTGCCGGAAGTCGGCGGTGTTCGTGCGCCAGTCGTCACCGGACAGCCGCCGCCGCTGTCCGAGCCCGGCCTGGCTGCGCTGCTCCCGGTGGCTGCCCAGGGACATGCGCGGTCCGGAAGGAGCGGTGTCCTGACGGACGGCCGCGGCGGCCATCCCCAGGGACAGCTTGATCTGCGTCTGGATGACGGCCGGATTGAGCGATCCGTCCCACAGCCGGAACTCACCGTGCGCGCTCTGTCCGCCACGTATGGCCCCCTCCAGGTTGACCGCGTGTCCGTGCCAGGCCCGGACCGAGTTGACCGACTGGTACCCGTCCGAGGGCACCTGGTTCGGCGTGCACCACCGTGTTCCGCGGTGGCGTTGGCCCTCCGCGGCAGGGTTCTGCGCGAGCCGGTACAGGACGTCCTCGTGCCGGGCAAAGGTGTGCATGAGCCGGTTGTGGTTGGCGACGTCGTGGTCGAAGTCGTGCATGCCCACATGCACGTGGCCGCCCGTCCGCACGGAGGCGCGGCCGCCGTTGCGCTGGATGACCTCGCAGGCTGCGGCAAGGTTCTGCCAGGTCTGTGGCTCGTCGTACATGATCGGCGAGACGAGTTCTCCGGCCACGGTGCAGTCCGATTCCAGGCGCCAGCCATCCGGAGCGTCGGTGTACCCCGCGCGCCGCTGGGAGTGGTAGCCGTACTGCTGGGCGGTACGGGTCAGTCCGGCGTCCCGCAGGCCTCGGGCGATGTTTCGGATCGCCTGCTGGCGGTCGGCCCCGGGCTCGATGTCGAACTCGATCTCCACGCCGAAGCCTCGGCCGCCGTCCCGGGCACCGAGCCCGCCGGTGGCGTTCTCCGTCATGTACGGGATGACCTGCTCCCCGCGCTCCGCCCGTTCGCGTGCGGCCTCGAAGTCCCGCTGGAAGGCATCGAAGTTCTCGGTGTAGCTGACCGGTTCCTCAGCTGGCTGCTGTTGTCGTGCCTGCTCCTGGAGGGCGACCGCCGCTTGGTGTTCAGCGGCGACTTCGTCGAGGACCTGTTGGGCCGCGGCGCGCTGGACAGCGCGGTCTTCCGGGGCCTGAAAGTCCGGCAGGCCCCGCTGCGCCGGGATGGAAACCCCCGCCGCTGCACCGGTATCGTCGGCGATCTGCTCGTCGAGTGCTTGCTGCGTCTGCCCGAACTCGTCCTGGAGGCGCTGGCGCAGGCGGTAGAACTCCTCGGTTTGCTCAGGCGTCGCCTCGTCGTCCCTCACCAGCGTGCCGAGGCTCAGCACCTGACTGGCCAGATGCCGGTGTTCGTCGTCTGGTGACAGGCTGACGGCGTCGTCGGGTGCGGTAATGGTGGTACCCGCCGCCGTAGTGGCGACGAGGTGGTGCTGGTGGTCGATTCTGCTGCCGGACCCCATCGCGGTGTCCCCCTTTCAGTACGTGGGCCGCCGCCCGAGTGAGGGCGGCGACGCGTATGTGCACGTCGGGTGCTGCTACCAGCCGCTTTCTTGCCAGCGGGTGAGGGCGTAGAGCGAGGCCGCCTGCGCCATCTGCTGCCGGCCCCGAAGGATCTCGTCGGCGAACTCACGGAAGGCCAGGCTGCTCACTTCGAGCTGGGCGTCGGGGGGCCGCTGGGTGCCCCAGTAGTCGATGTGGTGCCCCAGTCGGCGGCGGTGACGGGGTGTTGCCGGGTCTTCTCGGACAGCTGCGGCCGCCATGCCCAGGGACACATTGACCTGTGCCTGGATGACCGCCGGATCGATCGATCCGTCCCACAGCCGGAACTCACCGTGGTCACTGCGCTGGCCGCGCGCCGCCGTGAGGTTGAGGGCCATGCCGTGCCGTGCTCGGGCATGGACATCGCCGAGGGCGCGGTAGCCCTCTGCCTGCACGTAGTTGGGCTCGCACCATTCGAATCCGCGGTGTTCGGAGTCAGGTGCGTTGCGGTTGGCCGCGAGGCGGAACAGGACGTCTTCGTGGTCTGCGTACAGGTCCATCAGCCGCTGGTGGTTGGCGACGTCGTGGTCGTAGTCGTGCAGCCCGACGTGGACGTGGCCACCCGTCTGTTCTCCGGCACCGCCCCCGTGACGCCGGATGATCTCGCAGACGGTGGCGAGGTTCTGCCAGGTCTGCGGTTCGTCGTAGAGGATCGGCGAGACGATCTCGCCTGCGACAGTGCAGTCTTCCTCCAGACGCCACGCGTTGGCGGCGTCGGTGTACCCGGCGTTCCGCTGGGAGTGGTAGCCGTACATGTAGTTGTCCTGGGCCAGACCTGCCTCGTGCAGGTCGCGTGCGATGGCGCGCAAGGCCTCACCCTGGTCGTCCCAGTCGCCGTCGGTGACGAACTCCAGCTCCAGGCCGAAGCCGCGCCCGCTCTCGCGGGTGCCGAGTCCGCCGGTGGCGTTCTCGAGCATGTACGGCACCGCTTCCTCTCCCTCAAGCTCCCGGTTCCAGGCGGCGTCGTGGATTTCACGGAAGGCCTCGAAGTCCTGCACGAAGCTGACTTCAGGGTTGTCGGGCCACCGATCGCGGGCCTGCACCGCCAGAGCGGCCGCTGCCTGGTGCTCCTCGAGAACCTCGTCCAGGACCTGCTGCGCCGCGGCCCTCTGCACCGGGATGCTGACGGGGGGTTCGCTGGCTCGGGGAGGGAAGCCGGGGGGCTGTGCCTCGGCTTCCTCGCGCTCGGCTTCCTGGATCAGGCCGTGGCCGTTCCACAGGTCGTACTCGTGCCGCAGGCGGTCACGCAGCCCCGAGTACTCCATGGCCTCGTCGAGGGTTGCCTGCCCGTGGTTGTCGTCCCACTGGGCCTGGATCTCCAGGGCCCGGTCGATGATCTCTCGCTGGGCCTCGGGCATGAGGACGACCTCGTCGGCGGGGGCTTCGATGGTCAGCCCTTGGGTGGTGGCGACGAGGTGGTGCTGGTGATCGATCCTGGTGCCCGAGCCCATGGTTAGGCCTCGTTCCGGGGGGTGATCGTGCCGTCGGCGAGCCCCGCGTAGAAGCGGACGTTGGCGGTGAACAGGTCCTCGGTGCGGGCGTGGGTGTCGACACGCCCGTCCTCCGTCATGACGGCGCCGTGGCGGGCGTACTGCAGCGGGTTCTGGCTGATCAGGTGGAGCCGTCCGGGGAAGAGCGCCTTGAGGGTGGCGATCCGGTCGGCGCGGCTTGCCCCGGTGAGGACCATGGGCAGGTCGGACGGGAGGGTGGCGGCCAGGTAGGTCAGCCCGGGCACCGCCATCTCCTCCCAGTCGGCCTGGGTGCGGAAGGTCTGCAGGTTCATGGCGAGGGCGGGCGGGAGCTTGGGGGATTCGTCCAGCCAGTCGAGGTAGCGGTCCAGGTCTTCCAAGCGCAGCCAGTAAATGTTGGGAACCGCGGTAACGCCGGCGGCGGACAGCTCGGAGGCGAGCATGAGGTTGCGCCGCATGTTGATCAGGTTCTCGGCGCGCGGCTGGTTGAAATACATCGACGCGTTCGGGGTGAGCACGAGGTCCCACTCCTGGGCGGCGAGCATGTCGGCGAATCCGTCGGCCCTGCGCCGAGTCCAGTAGGCCTCCACCAGCGGGTCCTCCGCGTATCCGCTGAGGACGGCCTTCTGCTCGGGGTGCAGGTCCAGGAACTGACGGGCGGTTTTGCCTTCCCAGCGCGGGAACATCTTGTGCGTCTTGGGACTGATTACGCGGCGCAGCCCGAGTGCGTAGGCGGGCCAGGTGAGCTGGGCGTCGAGCGTGCGCACGTCGTGCCCGTCCACCTGCGGGGTGAACAGGGGAAGGTCGGGGAGGGTGCCGGGCACGCGCAGTCCGGTGAAGTGCATCGTGCCGCCGATGTCCCGCATCCACGCCTCCCGGTCGGGCCGGGTGCCGCAGCGGATGGGGCAGCGGGTGCAGGCCAGGGCCGACTCGCTGCCGGGGGCCGGGTCCTCGGCTCGGGCGCAGCCGCAGTACTCGCAGCTGGAGGTGCAGCCCGAGCAGACGGGTTCGACGGCCTGCGGGTTGTCCATAAAGAACGGGCAGTTGTTGCAGTCGCAGCCGGATGCGGGGGCTGGCACCGGTCCGCCGACTCCGGGCATGGGCAGGGAGACGGGCATCAGACGGTCCTTTCGGTGCTGGTGTGGCGCTGGAGGTCGGTCAGCAGCATGCGGAGCGAGCCGGCGTCGAACCGGTGCAGGGAGCGGCCCTCGGCCAACTGGGCGTTCAGGGCACGCAGTCCCTCCAGGGCCGCGGCAAGGACCGGCGGGTCGACGGGCTCGGGGATCTCATCCAGCTCGCCTTCGTCCGCCGGTTCCTGCGGAGGGTCGCCCGGGCCGGACTCATCCGTGCGGATGTGAGGTTCGCGCTGCTCGGTGTAGGCGTCCGAGAGCGGGACTTCGTTGTCGCCGAAGCCGGTCGGGGTGTCCGGGGCGTCGGCGTGGGGTGCGAGTCGGTTCGGGCTGCCGTCCGGCTCCTGGGCGTCTGGGACAGATGCCCGGGAGAGAGTCGCGGCGCGTTCGGCGTTGGCCTGCTCGTGAGCGGTCACCGCGGCGTTGGCGGCGGCGTCGGCCGGCATATCCGGGTTGGTGGCCTGGGCCCGGGTGGCGGCCGACAGCAGGTCGGTGCGCCCCAGCCGCTTGACGGCCTGCCACAGCTCGGCGGCGGCCTCGCGGCGGCCGCGGCTGAGGCGGGCCAGGTTGGTCCGGGCGGCCAGCGCGACCTGGTGCTGGTCCATGTCCGCCGACAGCTCGCGCGGCAGAGTCCGGAAGGCGGCCACCACCTCGCGGGCCCGCCGCGGGGTGATCTGCAGCCCCAGGCGGCGCAGCACGAGGTTCCAGGGTGCGGCGAGGTTCGCGTCGCTGCCGCGCAGCTTCTCCAGGGCCTCGAACCGGGCGACGGGGTCCTCCAGGCGCTGGACGTCCTCGCTCACCTCGATGTCGGCGTTGTGGAGCTGGGTGCGCAGGATCGCGCTGCGCTCCAGCAGCAGCGCCTTGGCGAGTTCCCCGGGCTGGAGGTCCTCGCGGGCGAGGTTCTCCACCAACTGCCAGGTACGGCGGTCTTCGTCGCTGATCGGGCCGGGGCAGATGACAGCGGGCAGTTTCTCGAAGCGCGGGTTGTCCGGCTGGTTGACCGCGCCCCAGCGGCAGGCACGGTAGCGGCGTTCACCGATGACCAGGCGCCGCTGAACCTGACCCTGGGGACCGGGCAGTTCCTCGACCAGGACGGGGTGGAGAACACCGACCGTGGAGATCGATGTGATCAGATCGGCGAGGCCCTCCGGGCTGGTACTCGGGCCCGGACCGCGTCCCTGCACGTCGGTGTAGACCGAGCCGCGCATCGGCAGCAGCTCAAAGCGCCTCTGGCGTAGTTGCTCAGAGCTCTCCAGAGCCTCGGCCAGGGCCAGAGTGGAAGGCCCGGGGGCCAGGGATTCCTCAACGGTGACAGTCATCGGCGGAGCCTCCTCTCAGGGAGCGGTCAGACGGTGGGCGCCTGGCCGCACGGGGGATGGTGCGGAGCAGGTCAGCGGGGCGCTGACGGGGCTGGCGGATGCCGAGCGGGTGCTGGGGCATCGGGACGGCGCAGGAGCATGTCGGTCGGGGGATGCCGTTCCTCGGGCGTGCCGCGCAGCAGCGGCGTGAAGATCGATCCGAACGGTCCCTGCACACGCAGCTGTTGAAGCGTCGTGACGCCGATGGACAACTGCCGTGCGAGGCGGGCCAGACGCGGGTCGGCCCGCGTCAGCGTGTACAGGTCCTCGGTCCGGTCGGCGAGCCGCTTGGCCAGGGTGGGGCCGGGCGCGCCGTCGAGGACGATCAGCAGGCGCGGAAAGGCGGGATAGGTGTGCTGCCACGCGGGCCGCGTCGAGGCGGCGGAACGCCGGGCACGGTTGGGGTGCTGCGGCACGAACTCGTACAGGCGCCCGTACGCGGACACCTTCCGGGCGAGCTCGGCCGCGGTCATGGTGGCCCGGTCGAGCTCGATGAACAGGTTGAGCATCGTGCGCGCGCCGCGGCCGACGTGCACGTAGTGCAGGACGGCATCGGAGATGACGTGGTCGTCCTCGAACCGGCGCTGCTGCCCGTCGCGGATGCGGTGGGCGACCTCGGGCGTCCACGAGAGCGGGGTGCAGTCGTGGCCGAGCCGCCGCGCGTGCGTGACGAACGCGATCCCCACCTCGTTGACGGCCAGAGTGTGAGCCTGGCGTGTGCTGGCCGCCGACTCGGGCGTCACCCGGTAGCGGCGGGCCAGGACCTCAGCCGCCTGTTCCACCGCGTCGGCGCCCGCGTCGGTCAGAAACCACACGTACGGCCGGTTGAAGGAGTGGCCGCCACCGGCCTGCCCCTGAGCCCGCAGTCGCTGGACGAGGCCGCCCTCTTCGAGCGCCGCCAGCTGTCGGCGCAGGTAGGAGGAACCGCGGGCAGCCGGAGTGAGAAGCTGGTGCAGCTGGGCCGTGGTCATGATGCGGTGCTGGTAGAGCAGTTCCAGAGCCGCCTTGGCAACGGAGTGGAAACTGAGAGTCCGTACCGGCTGGTCCAGTGGCTCGTGCTCGATCAGTGTGCTCATCCGACTCGTGATCCCTGGTTCTTGATGAGGAAGGTGACGTTGTCGGGCGCCGGCTCCGGTTCCTGCTCCGTCGGCGGGCCCGGGTCGTCGTCAGGCGGTTCCGGGCCCTCGGCGACCGGCGGTTCCTCCGGGCCCGGATCGCCGTCGTCATCCGGAGGCGGGGGCGACAGTGTCGCCAGGAACAGCCGGAGACGGGTGTCGAGGCGGCCGAGGTCGTCGAGGATGTCCCGCACCGGGCGCCGGCGCAGGTTCGCATTGACCGCGGTGTCCAAGCGATGGACGTCGTCCTGGCGCAGGTAGTCGCCGTACAACTCCTCGACGCTCGCGCCGCGCACCCGGAAGGGGTCACTCTGCCCGCCGTCGAGGGTGACGGACATGACGTAGTGGTAGCGCTGCAACTGCGAGACCGTGTCCGGGGCGACCTGCTTGCCCCACCTGCGCGTGACCAGCTGCGCCTCGTCGATGTCGCTGGCTGTCGTGGACAAGATCGACAAGTTCTGAAGCAAGCCCTGCCGTGTCGTCGGGGACAGGCGCTGCGACATCTGCGTCATCGCCAGCAGCTTGACCTTGTACTTCCTCAGCTGCTCGGCGATCGCGGCCAACGTGCCCTTGGCCGCGCCGTCAACCGCAGTGAGTTCGTCGATGAACACGTAGAAGTCCCTGCGGTCCGCCACAGGCATGGTGCGCCGCGCCAGGCCGGCCCGGAACAGGTCGTAAATCAACAAGCAGCTCACGATGCGGTCGGTGTCGCCGGTGCCGGACGGGCACACGAAAACGATCTTCCCGGTGTCCATGGCGCGGCGGATGTCGTACGTGCTCAGCGACGACCCCAGGAAGCCCTTGAGGCTGTTGGAACTGTCCAGCCGCTCAATGATGTTGGTGACAACCGGGGTGGCCTCGTTGGAGTACTTCGGGTAGGTGTGCACCCAGAAGTCGCGCAGCGTCTTGGGCAGGTACGGCACGATCGCGTCGCGCCACACCTCATCGTTGAGCAGCGTGCGGATCTGGAAGATCGTCGGTGCCAGGTCGGGCCTGCCTGCCTGGGAGAGGATCCACGACAGGCGGGCCAGGGTCTCCACGGACCGGGTGAGGATCGTCTTGGCTCGGCCAGCGCTGTCGGACCAGTTCAGCGCGCTGGCGAATCCGGTGACGATCGCGTTGACGATGTCGGGGATCTCCGACTCCCCGCGGTCCTCCATGGACAACGGGTTCCAGCTGCCCACCATCGCGTCGAGGTCGGGCGAGGTCAGGTCGATCTCCCACAGCCGCGGCGCGAGCTGCGGGTGAGCCAGGTAGGGGCGCGCCCGCTGCCAGCCGTCGCCGTGCGGGTCCAGGAACAGGGTCCCGTGCCCGTTGTGGGCGAGCGCGATGGCCTGCACCAGGCTCATCTCGGTCTTGCCGTAGCCCGCTTTACCAAGAAACAGCCCGAAGAGGAGGTATGCCAGCGGGAGTCCGGCCAGCCGCTCACCGCCGCCCGGCTTGGCCACCCAGCCCAGGGGCAGCAGGTCAACCTGGCCGTTCCAGGTCGGCAGACTCGGCGGCGGCGGGGGCACTACGCCACCGGAGCGCGCTACGTTCGCCGCCAGGTTGTGCTTCGTGGCGGGCTTGAGCAGACCGGCGATCTCCGCACCCGTCACCCAGCTGCGGCGCCGCGGAGCGAACTCGCCGGTGGTGAACCGGCGGTCGAAGTTGCGCCGGTACAGCCGCGAGTCCGCGCGCAACCGGGTCACCAAGAGGTTCACACCGACCGGACGCAAGTAGTTGTCGCCTGCCCAGCCCTCGAGCGTCGCCATGATCTGCTCCAGCAGCATCCGCGGCCGCGAAGGGTCGGAGGAGCAGGTCCGGACGAGCAGTTGCAGCGCGAACACGGGGTCCGCCCCCGGAGCGAACTTCCCCATGGCCGCCTTGACGTCGGAGATGCTCGGCATGCGCTGACGCTGCACCGGCCGCTGGCCACCACGGCCCTGCGGGCCCCGCAGCTCGGCGGCGATCTCGCTGCCCAGGGACGCCAGCTGGGCGAAGCCGCTGCCGCGGGTGCCCTGCTGAGGCATGCCCGGTATCGCCGGCATGCTGCCCGGATCGCGGCGCGCACGCGCCAGCAGCTGGTTCCGCCGCCGCCCCACCTTGGCCGGTGAGATCGGCACCAGGTCCAAGACGATGTCTGCGCGCTCGCCGAGGTCCTCGCGTACATCGGCGACAGCCGCAGCGACGGCCTCCAGCGGATCTGGCTTGAGCGGCACCTCGCGCAGCGCGAGGTGATCCGGCAGGGCGAGGGCCAGCTCGGCCCGGGCGAAGAACTGCGTGGGCTGGTCCTTGCGGGGCCTGGGCCTGCGGGGGCCCCGCCCGTGGCCCCCGGGGGACTTCTTCTTACGCATCACAGCCTCCTTCGGGGGTCACGCCGCCAGGGCGGTCGGCGCATCGGCGTCAAGGCCGACGCCCAGACGGATCTCGGGTCGCTCGGACTCGGCGTGCGCAGCGCCGACCGCGCGCATCTCGCACTGCCGGTAGCCCTGGCGCCGGAAGACCTCAGCGGCGCGGGCAGGGCCCTCGACCCGCATGGTCAGCAGCCCGCCCTTCGACAGCAGCCGCACGCGCACCGCGGTCCCTCGCACGGGGGTGAAGGCCCAGCGTGAGACGCTCCGCTGAGCCTGGGCCAACTGCTTGGCGAAGCGCAGGACATCCTCAAGCACGGGGTCGAAGCCCGTGGTCGGCAGTACTTCGAAGGCCTGCCGATTACCCAGGGGCCCGCGGCCGAAGCGACGACGCGCCACGGAAAGGGCCAGGGCGACTCCGGCGAAAGCCACGGGCACGAGCAGCAGCAGTCCCGCATGGCCGGTCACCCACGCCACGCTGGCCTCTCCGTAGGCGGGCAGGTCCTGCGCGACCTCGATGAGCCGGTCGATGACGTCGTTCGTATTCATCGGGCGGCTCCGATGACCGGAACGGCGGGAAGGGGGAGCAGAGGGTGCATGTCGAAACTCCGGAGAGGGGGAGGAGCGCGGATGCCCATAGAGGTGTGATTCCAGCCATCCGTGTGACATGCAGTCGGAGAGTTTTCTGAATCCCGGCCCTACCGGCCCCCCTTTGGCCAGTGCCAGTGCCTCTTCGGTGATGCGACAAGGACTCAGCGACCTGCGCTGCGACAGGTGCGCACGCCTTCATCGCGGCGTCGCTGAGGCGACCGCGGCGGTAGCCCCGCGTCCTGGTGCCGCCTTCAGGCGTCCTCTTCGGTTCCGGGTCTTTCTCCCGTGCCCGCCGGGCAGCCGAACGGACGACAGATCACCTTGAAGGGGTATTGCGTAATGCAATTCAGTGATGTAGTTTTACGTAACGGCCGCCGGACCGGCCCCTCAACACCGCTGCTGACAGACCTGGTTGACGGATGCAGCGGCAACAGGAAGGACACCATGTCCCACACCCTCTCCGTCGCGGACTACCGGACGCTGCTGCACGACGCTCTGTCCGCAGCCCTCGCCGCAGACACGCCCTCGCTCTCCGTCCCGATGATGTACACCCCCAACACCCACCGGGCGGCCCTGTACGCGGACAGCACCGTAGTGCGCGGATCGACGGGCCAGGGCAAGACCTTCTGGGCCCGGGCCCTGACCGATCCGCAACTGCGCGCGGTCGCCGCCCGGGAGTACCGCATGCCCCGGCTGGAGCGAACCGAACCGGTCACCGGCTTCAGCGCCCACCCCAACACCTTCCAACCGTCCGCCGGGGAACTGCACGCCCTGACCGGATTGGGCGTACAGCCGACCGCCTTGTGGAGCGCCGTCGCCCTGACCGCCTTCGGCGTCCCCGACCTTGCCGCCCTGACCACCTGGACCGAGCGCGTCGACTGGCTGGTCCGCAACCCCGGGGCCGTCGAGCGCTCCCTGGCAGAGCTGGAAGGGGCCGCACGTGCCGCCGACACCGTCCGGCTCGTCCTGTTCGACGCCCTCGACCAGCTCCACCCCGACCGCGCCCAGGCCGAA
Source organism: Streptomyces sp. YIM 121038 (assembly GCF_006088715.1). Taxonomy (NCBI): domain Bacteria; kingdom Bacillati; phylum Actinomycetota; class Actinomycetes; order Kitasatosporales; family Streptomycetaceae; genus Streptomyces; species Streptomyces sp. YIM 121038. The sequence continues at coordinate 72,689 of NZ_CP030772.1, read as the reverse complement.
CACCTCGCCTCCGGAATGCTCAACCTCTCCCTCACCCTGTCCCGGCACACCACCCGGCTCCGCACGAAGATCTTCATCCGCCCGGACATGCTGGACGGAGCCCTGACCGGCGTCCCCCGCGCCGAACGCGCCTTCCTGACCGCACGCGCCGCCGACCTCTTCTGGGGCCGGACCGACTACCTTGGCCGTACGAGCAGGACCGCCCTGTACGGCCTGTTCTTCCACCTCCTGGGAAACCACGACAGCACCGAAGCGGCTGCCTTCCGCGCGGCCTGGCCCACCTGGGTCCAGTCCGGGGACGGCAGGTTCCTCGCCCCCACCGAACTCGGCTGCGACCCGAAGACGCAGGAGGACGTCTTCTCCACCCTGGTCGGCCGGTTCATGGGCGACAACGCCCGCAAGGGCTATACCTACACCTACCTGTCCTGCCAGCTCCAGGACGCCCAGGGCACCGTGACTCCGCGCCCGTTCCTCACCGCCCTGGCCACCGCGCTGAAGAGCACCGGCCGCAACCACCCCGAGCACGACCGCCCGCTGCACCACGACGACCTCCGCCGCGGTGTGTGCAGCGGCGCACGGGCCGACGAACTCCACCAGGCGATGCCGTGGGTCCGACTGGCCCTGGAGCCGTTGGCCGGACAGCAACTCCCGATCTGGGAGGAGAAGGTCCTCGGCCTGTGGGAGAACGCCGAGCTGGCCGACCGGATCCAGGAGTTGAGCACACGGGGCACTTCGGATGTCGGCCGCGTCAGGACCGGACCGAGCCACCCGACCAGCTACCCGCTCCTGCTGGAGGAACTGATCGAGGCGGGCGTGCTGAACCGTCGAACCAACGGACAGCTCGACATGCCCGGCGTCTACCGGATCGCACACGGACTGGGCCGCTTGGGAGGCGTCCGGCGCGCCGCTCCGGCCGCGTAGCCCTCTTCGGACAGCCCCTCCGGGCCCCGGCACGACCGGCTCACGTCGCGTCGCGTCGGGGCTCTCCCGTGGAAGCCGCGCATGGTCGACCTGCGGTTTTCCTGCTTCTCGCCGTTGCGGTGACGACAGGTAAGTCGGACACCGACACAATGGATCGGTCCTATGAAGGCGCTGGTCAGCCGACCCGCTTCATGACCAGGATCTGGGACTTCCAGTACGAGAGCGGTTTGATCCGCACCTGCAGCCCCGTTTTGGGGGCGTCGATGACCTCTCCGTTGCCGATGTACATCGCGACATGCTCAGGCGTGGAGGCGCTGCCACGACTGAAGAGCAGGTCTCCCGGCTCGAGATCGGCGGTGGAGCGCACCACGCTTCCCTTCCTGACCTGGTCGTACGTTGTCCGGGGAAGGTTCACACCGACGCTCGCCCAGGCCATCTTCATGAGGCTTGAGCAGTCGCACCCGTTGCCTCCCTGGAGGCTGAAGGGCCTGCGGCAGGTGCCTCCCCACTGGTAGTCAGTGCCCAGCGCCGTGCGCGCGGCGGCCACCACCTGGCCGGCGCGCCCGCTCGGCGCGGAGAGCGCTCCGCCGCCTTCCTGCATCTCGTCGGTCCACTTCTCAGTGAGACTGCGGATGATCTTCACGTAGTTACGGGTCTCCGGATAGGGCGGAATCCCTCCGTACTTCTTCACGGCGTACGGCCCGGCGTTGTAGGCGGCCAGCATGTTGTCGGACTTGTCCCCCGGTACCTTCCGTACGTACTTGGCGAGGTAGCAGTCGTAGTCGACCGCGGCCGGCACCGCGTCGACGGGGTCGAAGACGTCCTTGTCGCCGTCGCCGTCACCGTCCTTGCCGTGCGTTGCCCAGGTGCCGGGGATGAACTGTGAGATGCCGCTGGCCAGTGGCACTTTGACGATCTTTCCGTCCTTCTCGATCTCCTGGAACGACTGGATCTTGGGGTTGAATCCGCTCTCCTGGTACAGCTGGGCCGCGAGCAGGGCCGGGGTGACCTCGGGGCATCCGTAGTCGTTGATGGCCTTGTCGATCAGTGTGCGCAGCCAGTCAGGGACGCCTGCCTTCTTGGAGATCCCTCCGCCGAAACCGGCGTTCTGGATGTCGTTGCCGGTGTTGTCGCTGCCGAGTTTGGTGACGACGGCCATCACGGCGGCGATGAGGATCCCGCAGACGCACAGCCAGGCGACACCGAGGCCCATGAGTACCTTCAGGAATTTCTTCATCGCGGTCTCCTCAAGCGTCGATGAGCGCGCCGACCCGCCACATGCCTGCGGGCAGGCGGTGCATCTCGAGCGCGAGCTGGTCGTGTGAGCGGGTGGGCTGCTGGTCGGCCGTCCGGGACGTGCAGGTGAAGAGGACCCGTACGTAGGCCCGCGTCACGGTTGGCGGGGGAGCTCCGTCAGGGATCGCTACGCGGTCGACTGCGCAGGTGACACGGGTCTGGTCGGTAACCCACTGCTGCCACAGGCGCGCGGACCGCTGGCCTGGATCGCTCAGTTGGCGCGCGAGCTCGTCGGTCGCGTAGACCGCGGCGCGGCGGCCTGCGGCGCTGAAGGACGAGTCGCGGCGGGCGTCGTGGGAGCCCCAGACGATGACGAACCGGCGGGCCGTCTCGGCGGCCTTCGGCGGGACACGGTCCGGTGTGGCTGGCTCTGGTTCCGCTGCCGCGGGGCTCTGCGCGGGGGGAGTTGGCGCGGGGGGCCGCACATCCTGCGGCGCCGCGGGCTTCGGCTGTTCGGCTGAGGAAGCGGGCGGGTCGGTGCGCGGTGCTGTGCGGCCGGGATCGAGGACCAGGAGCAGAGTTCCGGTGACCGCCAGGAGAACGGCCGCGCCGAAAAGCGCGAAGACCTTCCAGTTGCTGGGGCTGTGGGACGCGGACATCGGACACCTCCTGCGGGTGCGGCCAGAAGCGGTGAGGCGGGAGCGCCGGAGGCGGGGGTGATCGGGTGTGCCGCTCACCCCCGCCGGGCGTCAGGGACGGCGCCGGGGCGGGCCGGCTGGCCGTGTCGCCCTGCGGATGGGGCGGGGCCCGGAAGAACTCGGGGGCGGGGTCCCGCCACCAGGGTTCGAGGGCGCAGGTGCTGTGGTCGTCGGCCCCGACGGCGTGCCGGAAGGCGGCGTGGCGGAAGCGGGCGTGGGCCCGGGGACGAGCGGTGCAACGGCGGCCGCCCGCGTGCCGGGAGGGCTGGACGGCCGGGTCGGGGCGGCCATCGGCTGAGCCATCCCGAGCTGGGCGTTGGCCGCGTGGCGGCCGACGAACCGCCCTGCGGTCTGCAGGTTGCGGCGGTACTCCTCACCGAAGGCGCGGGCGCCGTCGACCTTGGCGGTGACCTGCGCACCCGCCCGGGCCTTCGCCGCGGTCAGCTGTCCCTTGACCGCGTTGGCGCGCGCCGTGGCTGCCGCACCGCCGCGCTTGGCGGCCGCGATACCGCGGGGGATGCCGACCGGAGCACCGACGGTGGCGAGCGTCGCAACCTTGGTCGTCTTCCAGCCGAGGCGCGCGGTCGCCGCCGCGCCCTTGCCGGCCATGAGAACCCCGCGGCCGCCGCGGGACTGCGACAGTTTGTTCGCCGTGGCCGTGGCCAGCCGGCGGCGCAGGGCCTGTTTCGCGGCGCCCTGTGCGGCGGCCCGGGCCGCGGTAGCGGCGCCGCCGGTGCCGACCGCGGCCGCGGCGTTGGTGGCCAGGCGCGCGGCGGAGCGCAGGCGCCCGCCGCCCTTGCCGCCTTGGGGCTTGCCCATCCACATCTGCTTGGCGGTGCGCCCGGCTTGGCCGAGCGGTTTGGTGACCTTGCGGGCTTCGCCTCGGGCCTCGCCGAACAGCTGCTTGACGCCGGGGGCGGTCTCCGCGTACCGGCCGAACTGGTTGAACACGCTCTGGCGGCTGCCGCCGATGCGGGCGTTGGCCAGGCGGCGGTTGAGGTTGACGCTGACCTGCCTGGCTGTCTCCTTGATCTTCTTCTGGCCGACGAGTCCGGCGACCGCGGCCAGGTCAAGGCAGATGAACTTGACGGCCAAGACGTCCCCGGTATCAGCGTCGACCAGCGCGATCATCACGACGATGAACACGCCCAGGAAGATGATGGCGAGGATGACGCCCAAGATCGCCTTGGCGATGGCCGAGCACCACCGCCACAGCACTCCGCGGCCGCCGCCGGGCAGGATGCCTGCGGCGAGGGCCCAGTGCCCCTTGATAGCTTCGACGGCCAGCCAGCCCTGAGAGACCAGGAATGTGCTGGTGACCAGCACCATGAGGACGGAGACGATGATCGCGGCGAGGGCGACGAAGGCGGCCGAGAACGTCATGTCGGCCGAAGCTTTCTTCGCGTCGCCCTTCTTGACCTTGCAGACCTTGGTGAAATGCTCACCCGCGTTCTTGAGCTGGGCGGCATAGGTGGCTTCGCCGGTCGGGTTGATCCGGTTGGCCTCGAAGAAGTCGATCCCCATCTGTTCGAAGTTGTATTTGACCAGTGAGGCCTCAGCGAAAGCCTTCGAGCATTTCGGGTCTGTGAAAGTATGGCCGTAGAGCATCAGCTGTGTCGGTTTGACGATGAAAGCATCGACAAGAGCGTCAGTAATCGGCCGGGAGACGTTTTCCGGCTTTGCCTCGTTTTTGGGGTCCTGCGACAGGATGACGGCACTGACCTCGAGCGAGAGGTCCTTCGCCTTGCCGATCATGCCGTCATCGCTGAGCAGCATCGTTGAGCCGCCGGGCGACGGCTGGTCATGAGTGCCGAGCAGGACCTGCGCCGGTGAGAGCAGCACGGTGGTGGCGATAGCAGCGACGACCAGGGACACCCCCGCTTCGGCGAAGCCGCGGCTGCGGTTCTTGAACAGGATCTGCCAGGCGGCGTACAGGAACGAGAAGAGCAGGAACAGGCCGGGCAGGCCCAGGCGGTTGATGACCTGGTCGCGCAGGCTTGTGGCGATGTCATCGGCGGGCTCGACCAGAATTTTAGCGAGACCAAAATTCAGCGCCCAGTCGATCAGCCATCCCGAGAATCCGACGAACCACTTCGCTACCCCGAAAAAGAACTGGGCAAGCAAATTCCAGATTTTGAGGTCGATGTCGTTCCAGTCGCCGGTGTCCGCGTCGACGCTGTATGCGGAAATCGGCACACCGTCTTTGTCCTTGACGTTGAACGGCTGCAGCAGGCCGTCGGAGCCGTCTGCGGGGGACTTCGTCAGGTCCTTGATCGGCCGGTCTTCGTCCCCGGGCAGCGGGGCGGGAGGCGTCACCCCGGGCCGCGGTTCCATGGGGTTGTAGGAGTCCTCCGGCTCTGGTTTCGGCTTCGGCTTCGCCGCGGGCTTGTCGCCTCCACCTGCGCCATCGCCGGATCCGCTTCCCTCCTTGCAGTACTTCTGCTGAGGGCTGCCGTCGGGCAGCATGTCGCACGGGTCCGGCTTGCCTTTTCCTTTGTCCTTGCCTGCTCCGGACCCGGGCTTGTCCTTGTTGTCCGGCTTCGGCTTCGTGGTCGGTTTGGCGTCCGGGGCAACAGGCGCGGGGTTCGGGTGCGGATTGGGGACCGTGTCGGCGAAGGCGACCGCGGCAGCCAGGCTGAGCAGCAACGCCACGGGTATGGCGATGAGCCAGATCCGCAGCGCGCGGCGTGGCGCGGCACGAGGCGCGGATTTCATACCAGGGCCCCTTCGCGCGGCACGTCGACGGCCGGCTCGTCTTCGCCCATCTGTCCACCCGGGGTGGTGTGGATGGCTTCAGCGGCGTCGTCGTCGGCGGGGATGAGTACTTTCATGCCGCCGATGCGCTTGCGCAGGTCGCGGTGGAGGCATTCGCCGGCGCGGAGGCTGCGCTCGGTGTCGGAGACGTTGAGCGGGCTCAGGTTCTCCGTGATCAGCTTGATCATCTCGGGGTCGCTGGGGTCCAGGTCGAGGAACTCCAGGCAGCGGGCGGCGAGGACTTTGCTGCGGTGGCGGAAGACGAAGATGTGGCTGAGCAGGGCGCGGATCTTGTCGCCGATCTCGTTCTTCGGCCCGATGTCGTAGGGGTCGTGGCTTCCTGCGTAGGCCCCCGCGTTGTGCTTGCGGCCGTCGGCGATCATCTCGAGCAGCAGGTTGGAGCCTTCGGCGCTGCTGGTGAGCCACCAGCACTCGTCGAGGAACACCCCGGTGAACTCGTTGGAGTTGGCGAAGGCCACCTCCCTGCACAGCGCCGTGATCAGGTACATCAGGCGCCACCCGTACCTCTTTTCGACCTCCAGGCTGCGCAGGCGGTGCTCGCTGAGCTCCTCCTTGCTCGGCAGACCCAGGCGGTCGACAACAAAGACGATCGAGTCGGCGTTGGTGATCCGGACGACCGGCAGGTTCGGGTCGAAGATCGTGCGGCCCAGGTCTTTCTTGGCCAGGGCTCGCATCTTCCGCGCGAGTTCGGAGGCGGCGGCGCGCACGGCGGCGTCGTTCGGCTCGTCCGGGTCGGGGGTTTTCGCTCGCAGAGCGAGGTTGGCGATGAGGGCGGTCATGGACGGGTTGGGGCCCGTCCGGGTGGCTTCGATGACCTCGGAGAGCGTGACGCCTTCGATCGACATGCTGGCGATGTCCAGCAGCGGGGTGAGAAACGATTCGCAGTAGCGCGAGGCCCTCGGCCCGCGGAAGATCCGCAGGGGGTCGAGGGAGACTCCCGCGGTCTCGTCGACGCGGATGATCTGCGTCTCGCCCGGGCAGGCCAGGGCGAATCTTGTCCACTCCTGCTGCGGCGTGCGGTCGATGACCAGGGCGCGCCCACGGCTCTGCGCGTGCCCGGCCCGGTGTCCGGTGGACAGGATCGAGTACATCGCCGTCTTGAGGGCGACGCTCTTGCCCGAGCCGAGCTCACCGACGAAGGCCGCGCTGGCGGAGGCGTTCACGCGGGGGCCGTGGCTGAAGTCGATCAGGACGGGGCGGACACCGCCGCCGGAGAGCTGCAGGCCGTACAGGGAGCCGGTGTCGTCGCCGAGGCTGGCGCCGCTGAAGGGCATCGCCATCGAGAAGTCGCGGGCCAGCAGGTACTGCGTGAAGTCCAGGAGCGGCTTGGGGGTCTTGGTGCCCGGGAGCATGGCGTGGAAGAGGGGGACCTGGTCGCCGACGGGGCGGGTGAGGGTGTAGTCGTTGCCGCCGAAGTGGTGCTGCAGGGAGGCGGCCCGCTCGTTGGCCTCTTCTGCGCTGGTGCCCCACACGCAGGTGACGACGGATGCGCGGATTTCGACCTCGGTGGCTGAGGCGGTGAGCCGACTGCGATATTCGTCCAGGGAGAAGGAGGCCTTGTCGAGGCTGGCGGGCACGCCCGCGGTCTCGCCGTCGTACTCGCTTCGCTGGTGGGCGAGTTCCCGCTGCTGCCTGCGGGACTTCGGCTCGGCCTTCGCGCCCGGCTCGATGTTCAGCCGCACCGCCCAGTCGACGGGGAAGCCGAAGTCATCGAGCGCGGCCAGGTATTCCGAGCCGGGAAAGCGGAAGCTTTCGGGCATCTCGGCCAAAACGCTGAACGCCTGGAACGACGAGCCGTGTTCGGTGGTGACCTTGGCGAAGCGGCGGGTGAACGGGTTGTTGGGGCCCTTGCGGCTCTGGCCTCCGCGGCCGCCCTCGTCCAGGACGGCCTGGGTGTGGGCGGCGACGGTGTGGCCGCGGCCGCGCAGGCCGCGGGGTGTGCCCTCCTCCGGGAACAAGGGCTCGTCCAGGCCGCGGCGCGCGGCGTGTCCGTAGATCCACAGGATCTCGGCTTCCGTGGCGGCCTGGAGCCTGATGCCGGAGGGCCAGGCGGCGGCGATCCGGTTCGCCTGCAGCAGGCGGGCGGCTTCCTCCGACGCGGAGACCGGCGGGACCGGCAGGCCGAGCGCGGACATGAGCTCGGCCTGGGCCGAGGAGGCGACCGCCCTCGCGGTCTGCTTCAGGTCCAGGTGCGGCAGCGGTATCGCCAGGAAGTCCACACGGTTGGTGAGTTCGAGCCCTTCCAGCTGATCCAGGACTTTCAAGGACAGGTCGAGGTACTCCGGGCTCTTGTCCCAGTCGATGCCGGCGGTCATGCGCTGCACGACCGAGGCGGCGTCGACCTGCGGGCACAGGCTCAGCAGCAGGGCCTCCCCGCGGAGCGCCTTGAAGAGCGCCTCGAGCGCGTCGAGCCTCTCCCGCTTCGTGGCCTTGCTGGCATGGGTGTAGTTGTCGGTGCTGACCTTCCACACGCCCCACGTGGCGGCGTTGGTCGTCCAGATGAGGTGGCCGCTGATGTGCCGGACGGGGAGACGCATGGCGGGAAGTCCTTTGCAGGTGAGGCGCGTAGGGCGGCGCCGCTAAGAGCGGGGGTTCTGGTCCTGGAGCGAGGCGAGGAGGCTCTGCAGCTGGCTGCGGCCCGCGGCGCGCGGAGTGGAGGCCGCCGGGGCCGGCGCGCTCGCCGCTGCCGTCGGAGCGGCCGCGGGGGCCTGCCGGCGGGCGGGGCGGGCCGGGACGGCCTGCCGCGTGGGCTGCACCGCGGGAGTCGTCTCGGCCGGGTCGGCGGAGCTGTCCCCTGTGGGGCGGACGGTGCAGGTGGTCTGCGTCCACTGGGGGCGTGGCCGCCGCTGCGGGCGGCCGGCGAGCCGGCCGCCGGGCGGCGCCGAGGCGTAGACCAGCAGGGAGCGCAGAGCGCGCGCCGGGTCCCGGCCGTCGATGCGCGCGTAGCGCAGCGCCCAGGCCAGCCCCCACGGGAGCACGACCATGATCAGGATGTTCGCGAGGCCGAAGTGCGCCCACAGGGACTGTGTGAGGACCAGGCCGCCGAAAGCGACGACCATGGTGACGATCTGGGTGATCGTGTACGGGCCGCCGGGCAGCCGTCCGGCGCCGGGCAGTTTCCCGATGACCAGGGGGTGGCGACGGGCGCGTGTGTAGGAGCGGCCGACGAGGTCTTCCTCGGAGGCACTCACAGCGACGCCTGGACGTCTTCGGCGCCGGGCACCCGCGGGGCGTGCAGGCCCTGGTCCTCGATCTCGGAGCCGACCTTGTTCTGCAGGCTGGGCAGGTTGGCGATGCCCCACAGCACGAGCGCGCCCAGGAGGAACGCGACGAGGGTGGCTACCCAGGACTTGGTCTTCCAGTACGCCGTCGCGACCGCGGCCAGCACCATCACGAACACGACGCCCTTGATCAGCGTGCCGATCTGGTTGGTCTTGAGCGTGGCCCAGTCGAGCAGGTCACCGGCGAGAACGACGGTGTTCGGGTCTGCGGCGAGAGAGTGCATGAACGTTTCCTCTTTCGTGGGGGAGGTCAGCCGCTGTGCGGCGACGCGGAGCCGCCGGGGGTGGCCGAAGCCGACGGCGCCGACGGGGCCTGCGTGTCCGGGGCAGCGGAGGGCGTGCTGGCGGAGGCGGTGGCCGGGGCGTCGTCGAGGGAGGCGACCTCCCAGCGCCCTGACCGTGCGGTCAGACCGAGCGCATAGGTGAGGGGGAAGGAGTTGCCGGCTTTGTCCTGGGCGTCGACGGTGATCAGGAGCCGCCTGCGCTTGCCGTCGCCGGGGACCTTCGCGGAGGTGCCGTCGGCGGAGTCGTCCTGAACGCCGGTGACCTTGATCGAGGTGTAGGGGGTGGGCACCACGGGCGAGATGCGGACGCCGGGCGAGGTGTACCGGTCGAGCTCGCCTTGGCCGGCGATGTAGGCCTTGAGGAAGCTGGCCGCGGTGTCGGACGCAGGGTCGTTGGCGCCGCTGCCGCGGGAGGTGGGGTAGCCGAGGTCGCCCGGCTTGAGCGCCGCGGGCGCCGCTACCTGCGCCGGCAGCGAGACGGCTGTGTAGCCGCTCGTCCTGTCCTCGCTGGTCGACTGGACGGCGACGCGGAAGTACTGCACCCCGGCGTCGCTGTATCCGCCGCCCTTCTTGGACTTCGCCGCGACGTTGACCGCGACCGTGACGGACCAGTAGCCGGGGGAGACCTCACGGGCGTCCATGGCCTGGGTGCGCAGGGCGCTCCGGGTCCCGGCCGGGTGCGTGAGCGCGACGCTGCCCGAGTAGTACGGGGTCAGCTTCTCCTCGGACCCTTCACCGGCCTCCAGGTAGGCGCCGACAAAGAGCTGCGCGAACCCCGCAGGCCCGGTGGAGGCGTTCGACTTCACCGCAGGCGCGGACTTGGGTGCGCTCTGGGCGGGCGCGGACGACCCCATCAGGGCCAGGACCCCGATGACCGGACCGGAAGCGACGAGTACCCACGCACCCAGACGAGCCAGGCGCGCGAGACCGGCGAGCCCCGCCGTGCTGGTCTTCCAGCCACCGGCCTCCGCAGCTGCGGAGGCGTCCTGCTCGGTTGCTGCCGGAGCTGTCTCCACAGCGTCGGCGACGGCGTCCTCGGGCCAGTCCTGCTGCTGGCGACGGGCCTTGCGGCGGAGGCGCTTCACGACACGCTCCGCTCGGCCTGAGCCATCAGGAGCTCGGCGATACGCGACTTGAGTTCCTCCGGGGTACGCGCCTTCAGTGCGGCCCAGGACCGAAGGGCGGGCTCCGAGTCGTGATCGAGGAAGTGGCGCATCTGCTCGTGCACCGTGCGGTCGAGCGGGTCGCGCACCAGCGCGGTGCCCAGGCGGGTGGCGGTGATGCGGGCCGAGGCCACGCGAGTCTCGTCCTCGTCGGCGAGCGAGCCGGCAGGGGCGGAGCCGGTTGAGCTGGTGGCAGTCATGGAGGTGCTCCCGTGAAGTCGGTGGTCAGGCTGGAGAGGAGGGCGACGCGGATTGCCCGTAGAGGTGTGTTTTCGATCCGCCGTGTGACAGCAGGGGCGGAGAAACTTCAGGCGGCCGCCGGGAGCGTCGTGCGCACGGCCTGGCGCAGCGGGCGCACGGCGCGGCTGGCGCGCTGGCGCAGGCGCGCCCCCTCGCTGCCCATCGACCGGCGGGTGCGGGCGGTGCGGCCGGGGGTGGCAGGGACGTCGAGGTAGTAGCTCGCGATCCGCTGGGCGTCACTGACCTTCAGCGCCTGGATGTCGACCGCCCACATCACCAGGGAGAGCAGCTCGGCCCGCGGGTCCTCGGCGCACAGCTCCGGCTCGTCGCTGCTGACGATCTCCAGCTCGACGGCGCGCACGAGGCAGTCGGCCAGATGGGCCTGCGTCACCGGGTCGGGGTCGCCGGCCGGGAGCAGGGCGGCGGAGCGGTCGCCGGCCAGTGGCAGGAGCGCGTCCCCTATCTCCCGCAGGGCGTCGCGGTTGTCGTAGTCGGCCGCCAGCGTCTTCTGCGTCAGGACGAGCGTGTCCATCGCGATGTTCGCGAAGACGCCGCGGGGCCGGCGCTCCAGGGGGTAGGTGCCCACGACCTCGAAGAGCGAGGCGAACGCCGCCGAGACGATGTCGTCCCACAGGACCCCGTCGCGCTGCTGGGTCTTCGCCATAGACACGGCCTTCGGCAACATCACGCGCGCTGCCGTACGCCAGGCCAGGTCACGCTCGGCCCCTGTTCCCTGGGCGTGCCGCAGCAAGAAGAGCATCGCCTGGTCGTGGTCCTCCCAGGCGCCGCGGCGGAAGAGGCCGGTGATCGCATCGACTACGTCCTGCGGTGACCGGGCGCCAGCGAACCGGGAGTCCTCCGCGGCCCAGGCGGCCACCTGGTTGCAGGCGCGGGAATCGTCGGCGAGGGCCGCCCAGTCGCTGTTGAGGCTCTGCAGAGTGCGGGAGCCCTCGTCGGTGGCCGAGGCGGAGAGGGTGTTGTGAGAGCGGGTGCGGTGCGACATCCGAGACCGTCCTTCGTCATCCGGTGGATGCCGCTGACGATCTTTTGACCCCCCTTGTCCGCGGTCTGATCACGCCCGCCGGCCACAGCGGTCAAGGCAGAACGCACCCCGCAGGACCCGGCCGTGCGCACCCGTGCGCACCCGGACAAGGGGTGCGGGCGAACGTGCGCGCACCAGTGCGCGGGCCGGACAAGGGGGTGCGCACCGGTGCGCCCAGTGCGCGGAGGACCAGGCGCACGCGTGCGGAGCGAGGTCCTGTGGCACGGTGCCCGGGTGCGCGCACCCGCAGGCCGAGCGCGAACTGATGGCGCACCGGCCGCGTGGTGCACGCCGCACCGCCGCAGCCCATCCGGCCGCGACGGCGCCCCCACGGGCAGCAGGCCGTGAAGGCGCGAGCCGTAGGACAACGCCGCGCATCGCCACCTGACGGAGCGCGCACCCCAGCCACGCCTGACACAGCGTGACAGCGGTTGAACGACCTCCCTGGCAGCGTCATCGCCTGCGGCTCTGGGACCGCCACGCCTGACGTGCCGCCAGCCACGGGCGATTCGGCGAGGTAGCGAACCCGGTCTAGGAGAAACACAACAGGCCGCAGAGCCGGACAAGGGGCGGAAGGGAAACTTCCGGGAGGAGGACAAGGGGTACTTGCGTCAGGATCCGGAAGCCGGACAAGGGGTAACTCGGCGACCGTGGGCCCGGATTGCCTCGCCCCGGCGGCCTCTCAGTTGTGACGGTGCGTGATCAGACCGGCGAGTCGTACCGGGCAGGGCATCAGCCCTCCGTCTTGTGGCCCGATTCCTGTGCACCCCGGTGCGCAGGCCGACAGGTGTGCCGTGCGTGGCGGTCGCCGCCGCACGCACCGCAGCCGCACCACGCGGTCGGACGCGCACATGTCTTCGCCGGATCGCACGGTGCGCGCAGACGCCCACGCGGCGGTGCGCGCACCGTGCGCTGCCCCCGCACCAGAGCCGTTCGGTCCCGGATCCGCTGGATACGCACCCAGTACACGGTGCGCGCACGGCGGCCTGCTCATCCGGCGGCCTCGGCAAGCAGCTCCTGTGCCCGGTGCCGAGCGCAGACGTCACGGGCAGGCAAGGCATTCCGGTCGCACGCTTCCTCACGCCATCCCGCGCACCGGACTGGAGCGGCTGGTCTCTGCGGCTGCGCCGTGCCCGGTTCTCGCAGGTTCCGGCACGGCATGCACAGGCCGTCGCGGACCGCCGGGCCCACGAGCTTGATCCGGCAGCCGCAGGCGCGGCAGTCCGAACGGTCCGGAAGAGGAGAAGGCGCGTCGGGGCACCCGCGGCCGGGGCTCAGCGTGGGGGGAGAGGGGCACAACGGGCACAGCGAGTCGCGGCCGCCGAGACCATGCTCCAGGCACTGGCCCAGCTCGATCCGACGGGCCCGCTGGCGCTGCTCCCGGCGTGCGGCCAGGACCTCGGCGCAGGTCGCGCACGGCTCTCCGCTCGGCCACAGCACGCCAGCCTCGCAGGCGAAGTGGCCGCAGCCCCACCGCGGCAGAGCGACACCCGTCAGCCACCGCGCGGGGTCCTTGATCTCGGACATCATCACGGTCGCGAACCGGGCAGTCAGGCGCTGGCGAAGCCGCTCCGCATCGCACCCGAGATCGAGCTGACGGCCGACCTCACGGGCGATGCGCCGTTGCATGAACGTGTTGGCCCGCTCGTAGAGCACCTGAACCGGCTCGAGGACCTCGACGATGCGCGGATGCAAGGTCAGCGCAGGCCCGTTGTAGCGGCCCTGGCGCTTACGACGCTCTGAGGATGAGGCAGGAGGCTGTTGCTGGCCCGCGCGCAGCGCGAAACCAGCCACTCCATCGGTAGGGGCAGGATCCGGACCAGGGTTTTCCACAGGCGAAGCCTGCTCTTCCACCTGTACCTCGCCTACGGCGGGTGAGGCAGGGCGGCGCTCGTCATCAGGTCGGTCAGTACTCGGGTCTTCCTTAGTCGCGAGCGACCCCTCACCAGCAATCACACCCGATCCCTCATCAAGTGCTGAACCCACGGGGGCCGTCGCCCCGGCTGACGGCCGGGACTCCGGACCCTGGGAGAACGGGGGGATGTCGTGCGCGATGAACTGATGGCGACCCTGCGCCCCGGCCCTGCGGAGCACGCTCACCCAGCCGGCTGCCTCCAGGGCGTCGACGACCTTCCCCGCGGCCGCCGCAGACAGCGGCGTTCCCGCACGCGCCCCGGAGTGGTGACGCAGGTGGCCGGCGAGCTCGCCTTCGGAGAGCGGGATCCGCTGAACCTGGGCGAAGCAGAGAACGGCGTACGCCCTCAACTGCCGCGGCGTCAGGTCCTCACAGGCGGCGACCGGCAGCCAGATGAAGCGTTCCTCCCGCTGCATGGGACGTACGCGGCGCCGTGCCGTGGTCCCGGACCCGCCGGGCAGAGAACGCCTCTGGTTGACCGGGAGCTCGATGACCCCATCCGGGCCGGGCCTGCGCAGCTGGGCGATGCCCCGTTCGACGGAGGAGCGCGAGAGCCCGAGATAGGAGGCGAGGACCGTGGCTCCCGCGGTGCAGCCTTCCTCCCGCCGCGCGAGCGCTTTGATCTTCATGTACACGGCCAGGGCCACATCGGCGTAGTGCGCCGACTCCACCAGGCGCATGGGCACTTTGACGCGCTGGCGCCGGGCACGGGCAGAGCCGTCGGGCACGCTGGCCGGACCGGGCGGCGGCAGGGCCGGACCGGGCGGCGCGGTGGCGAGCAGAGAACTGGACACGCTTCCCCCGCGCACCGTCGGCGATGTGACTCATCCGTCCGCGGTGCGCTTCGAGTTGCCGTTCTCGCCGGTGTGCGGGAGAAACGGCCTTGCAGATAGGACCAGGCGCTCGGCTGCGATCAGAGGGGCGTCATCCCCGGCGGCCGCAGGCACGGTGATGTGCCAAGGGCCGCCTGCTGAAAGTCGGCGTGCAGCAGAGCGCGAACAGTTCCTGGGCCACTGCGGGACAGGCGGGCGAACCCCCTTGTCCGGATTCCTGGCCGAGGAGGGGCGGATTCAGCTGGCCGGGCCCGGCGGACGGACGGCCGTCAGCAGGTCGCGCGGACGCGCTGCCCTCAGGCCCAGGACAGAACCGGACCAATGCGGCATTGATTCACCAACAGGATGATTTGCCGTCACGGCGTGTGATGCCGAGGTGACGAACGAGAGGCGAATGGCCGAGAAGAGCGTCTGCGGAGGGCTGCTGAGCTGACAAAAGCCATGGCGGTGCTGCAAGATGTACTCCGTCCTCCCTGGTTAGCGCCAGGGATGGCTGAAGCCCTTAGGGGCTGTTGCTGCTGGGAGGCAGTGATCTCCAGACCTAGCGGTCTGGTTCTTCGCTCGACGGAGCTGGATACTCCGGAGGAGCGGTGAAGGCTGGCAATGGAGCTGGATACTCCGGCGCTGGCACGGAAGGGCGAGGAGCGCTCCCCTGCTAGGGGGCGCCCGCCCGGGTCTCTACGACATCCCGCCCCCCTCGACGCGTGCCACGAGCAGCGGGCGGTGTCCGCACAGCGAAATACCCCGACCTGTCGGCGTCTTGGACGCAGCGCAGAGGCCGGGCTGACTGTGCATCTGTGCGTGGGTGCGGGTACGCTCCACCACGAGAACACCGCCTTACTCGGTTTCTCGAACGCGATACACGCCCCCGGACTTTGCGGAAAGTCTGGGGGCATCGTGTTGTCAGGGCTAGCAGTAGATCAATCGATGGTCACCCTATCCCCAACGGCAACCGATGTGCACAGCCTGTTGACGGACCGGTTTCCCTCGCGCGTCGCGCTGATCAGGGATCACTTCGCGTCAGGTTCACCATAGTTGGGAACATCGCCGGATGAACCGGTCAAAGTAACTCTATCTGCACGGATGATCACATACTCGCAGCTCCGTGCCCGCTTCCCGCTGTAGCTGACCCGCCGGACCGAAAGCGTCAGAGCGACCGGCGACTTGAGGAGTTCGGACTCGTCGTCCCTGGTCGGCCGCGCCGAAGTGCTGTGCGCGTACGCGGTTTCCGGCAGGCCGGCCTTGTCCAGGACCTCGGACGCGTCGACGAGGTCCGTTGCCAGCAGGTGCTGTGCCTGGAGGTCGACCAGGCCGAGCGGGACGTACATCTCGCGGATGGCCCAGGGGGAACCGGCCCGGCTCAGGACGCTCCGCCACAGCATGACCCGCGTCTCCGGCGGACTGCCCAGGGCGGTTGCCACCGCTTCCGGGGCCTTGAGGGCGGTCGCGATGACCGGCTCGACGGAGTCCCCGGCCTGCTCCCGGGCGGGACGGACGTGCCCGCGCTCGTCGAGGTGCGCCTCGAAGGGGGCCGCGGGGGGCAGCAGTTCGTATCCCGCCTGCGGCAGCGCGCGGACGAGGCCCTCCTGCTCGAGGATCTTCATCGCGGCGAGCAGCGTGTTGCGCGCGCACCCCAGCTCGATCGCGAGCCGGCGGACCGAGATGACGGTGCCGGGGAGGCGCGCAGGAGCTCCGTCGAGCATCTCGGTGCGCAGACGGTCGGCGAGCTCGTACTTGCTGGTAGAGGGCCTGGCCATGCGGGACATCCTGCCGCATGGCCAGGCCCCGGGATGCCGCAGGGCGGGATCGTGGCGCAGCTGCCGCCCTTGACTTGATCCAGAAGGCGGTGCACCATCATCCCAACTGGTTCACGTGGCTTAAGCCAGATAGGCCAGTTGGGGGTGTTGTGACGCCCCGTCCCGCAGGCGTGCCCACGCAAACGGCCTCCGAGGGGGTTGGAGCCCTCGAAGGCCGTGGTGATGCACGCCGTCCTCTTCCCCTCTTTTCGTCACGAAGGACAGACGACGCTATGACCAGCATGCCAGTTGGCTGCCCCACGCCGGGCGCCGCCAGCCAGAACCACCCCGCCGACGAGATTGCCCGCGAACTCGCCTGTTCCTACCCGGTGGTCGACCTCGCCGCCGACGGCTACCTCACCGGTGCCGACGGACGGGCCGTCGCCGCGCAGATGCGCGAGCCCCAGCTGAGTGCTGCCCTCCGGCTCGGACGCTGCAGCGGCACGAACGACACCGACAGCTTCTACCGGCGCGAGGACGAGGAAGCCAGCGAGTGGTACGGGCGCCGGGAGCAGACCCTCGCCCGGTACTGCACACCGTGCCCGGTCGCCGCTGCGTGCCTCGAACTCGCCCTGCGCTACCCCGAGGAGCCGCAGGACCTGGCAGTGCGCGGAGGAGCTGCCGAGGAGGAGCAACTCGCGCTCGGCCGTGAAGAGGCCGACCGGCTGGCCGCTGCGGTCATCTGCGACCGCGGTCCGGATGAGCAGCGGGCCCGGCGACTCGATGCGGCCCGGGAGGTCCAGACACTGGCCCGAACCCGCATCGGCTTCTCGGTCCCGGTCAAGTACCGGAAGCAGAACCACGCCGACACCCTGGCCGCCGCGTACCGCTTCAAGAAGCTGACGGCCGAACACCGGCGCGCGACGGGGTGGGCCGCATGACGGACCAGACCGCACCGGCCGTCGAAGACTCCGCGTCGGAACTCGCCGCACTCCGTGCCCTCAACCGCAGCCTGCTGAATGCCCTGCAGGAGAAGACCCAGGTCCCCATCGTTCTCCTGCCCGTCCTTCAGGACGGTCCCCAGCCCGCCCCGGACGCGCTCGTCCCTCTGCTCCTGGTCCTGTGGCGGCAGGCTCGCGCCGAGGCCGGGGCCTACCGGGCATGGCTCCGCCAGCCGGCACCCGCGCCCGTCACGGACTCCGTGACCCGCCAGGCCTCCGACGCGGTGCGGGCCCACCTCGACAGCCGCCCGGAGCCCGGGCACCCGAGCCCTGACCTGACCGGCGGCACCGAGCACAGCCGCCCCCATCCTGGCGGCCCTCGCTGAGTGCCCACGCCTCACCGCGCGCCAGCGCGCGTGACCAGCGCCTGCACCCACCGCCCAGATCAGTCCTCCGGAACGAGCCGCCGCCACATCCCCGCGCCCTCGTACGAAGGCCCCCTTCACCGATCCGGCACGTCTGCGAGGAGACGCCATGCCCTCGACCGACAACACCACCAGCTACCTGCGCAAACGCGGATTCCACAGCGGTCGGCTCCGCCGCCCGGCCACCTGCCAACTGGCCATCGCCGCGGAACTGCTGGCCGAACACGGCTACCCGGACCAGCACGCCGCCCACCAGGACGGCATGTGTGCCCGCCTCTACTCGCTGGGACGCCGGGCGAACCGCGTCAGGAGCGAGGCACCATCCCCGCCGCTGGACGGCCCGCTGGCCAACGAGGACGACCTGGACCGCGTGCTCTTCGAACTGGCCGAAGCCGAAGACCGGCAGGACCCCCACGACACGCAGTAGCCCGCGCTTCACCGAGGAGGCCAGCCCGCTGAGGCCGGAAGCCACCTCCACCACGCGTGAGGCTCACGACCGCCCCCACGCAGTGCCCACCCGCTCCGGCGCGGGCACATGCGACCACACGAACAAGGAGCACGACGGTGAGCAAGAAGTCCCGTCGTCGACGTCGCCAGGCCATCCCGCAGCCCACCTCTCGCCCTCACGATGCCCTGGAAGCCGTCGACACCTTCGAGATCCTGGCCCTCCACGCCGACGCACGCGATCGCTGCGCCGACCTCGTCGACCTGACGACGGAGGCAACCCAGGCCTCTACGCAGCAGGCTGAGGCAACTGCCAAGTCCCTCGTGGAGGCCGCCGAGGCGCAGGCCGCCCAGGTACGCGACGAGGCGGAACGCCGAGCACAGGAACTGCACGAGGGCGCCAGGCAGGCCGGTGCGGCAGTCGAGGCCGCCGCCGCGGCCCAGGCCGAGCTCATCCGAGAGGAAGCCGGCCGCGAGGCAGCCGAGATCCACACCGCGGCTGAGGCCGCCGGGCTGCGCTTGGTCGAAGAGGCCACCGCGCAGGGGCAGAAGGCACTGGAGACAGCGCAGGACAAGGCCGCCGCTGAGATCGCCCGCGGCAGGCGCGAGGCCGAAGGGCTCAGCCGCTCGGCGCGCCGCAACTCCGAGGAAGCCACCTCCCAACTGCGCGCCGCCGAGCGTGAAGCCCAACGGATCCGCGAGGAGGCATCCAGCGCCGCTGACCGTCTGCGACAGCAGGCAGCCGCGGACATCGCAGCGGACCAGGAGAGGGCCAGCCGCGACGCGGGTGCACTGCGCACCTCCGCCGCCGCGGTCATCGCGTCGGCCAAGGAGCAGGCCTCCTCGATCACCGAGAAGGCCGCCCGCCGTGAAGCAGCGGCACAGCAGACGGAGGAGGAGGCCGACCAACTGCTCAACCAGGCGCAAGATGCCTGGGAGCGAGCGACCTCCCGCACCGCGCGCCGGCAGGAGCGCAGGGACCTGCGTCAGCAGGGCCGACACCGCCGGGCAGAAGCCCGGCGCGAGCACCGGCGGGCCAAGGACCGGCCGACCCTCACCCACCGCCTGGCCCAGGGACGCCAGTGGGCGCGGGACCTGGTGCGCAACCAGGCCCGCCGGGTACTCGTCGCGGGCCCGATCCTCGCCCCGATGGCCGTGGCCTGGTGGTCGCAGACCGACTACGCCCAGCAGGCCTTCGGCTGGAAGACGATCTTCGCGATCGGCTTCGCCGCCGCCTGGGAGCTGACGACAGCCTTCACCGGCTGGATGTACCACCAGGCCCGGCAGCAGGGCGACGCAGGAACCGTCTACCGCATCATGACGTGGATCTTCGCGTCCGGAGCAGCCGCGATGAACTACGCCCACCACTGCGGGCCCGCCGGAGAACCGACGCAGGCCGCCGTCGCCTTCGGGACCATGAGTATCGTCGGCATGGTGCTGTGGGAGCTGTACGCCTCCCTGGTGCACCGCCAGTACCTGCGCGAACAGGGGCTGGTGTCCCGGGCCCGGCCGAAGATCGGCATGATCCGCTGGATCCGCTTCCCGGTCAGGTCCTGGACCGCCTGGTCGCTGACGATCGAGAACGCGTCGCTGTCCACCCTGGAACGCGCGTGGAACGCCGCCGGCGCCGAGCTCGCGGACCGGAACGCAGCCCGCTCCGGTCTGGCACTGCACCGCATCGTGATCCCCCGCGTTCCGGCCGCCGGTCCGCACCACCGCTCCAGCCCGGGAACCGTCCCCGCGTTCCACCTCACCTGGAACGCACCGCATACCGCGCGGAGCGGCGCGGGGGAGTACTGGAACGGAACGGGGCGGGCCCAGTGGCTGGCGCGCGAAAAGTCCGCCGCTGGAGCGGAACGGCACGAATCTCTCGCTCCACCCGGACGCTCCGCCACTGAGCAGGGCGTTTCCAACCGCACCACGTTCCGCTCCGGCGCACCGGAGCGCACCGGAACACAGTCACCGTCCGCTACAGCACCCGCGGCTCGCGCCCCGGAACGAGGCGGAACGCCAGCAGCGCCGGAGCGGCGCGCCCTCAGTAGCGCACCGGAGGACTCCGGCCGGAGCGGATCCGGCGCCCGGAACGGCGCGCGCACCAGTGGTGCGGAACGTCCGGAGAACGAGGTGGTGCTCAACGACAAGGAACGCGCCGCGGTGGAACGCCTGCTCGCGAAGGGAGAGCAGCTGAGCAAGCGGACCATCTCGAGCGAGGTCCGGTCCGCAGGAGAAGGGATCGCCGACGACCGGGCCCTGGAGATCGCCAACTACTTCAACGCCCTGGCGAAGAGCCAGCCCGGCCAGCGCTTCGCACGCGTGTGACATCCGCTCCGGACCACGGTCCGGAGCACCAAGACCGGGAGACCCGGCCCGCTTTCCAGGGCCCGGCCGGGTCTCCCCCTCTACCTCCACGAAACGGGAGTCCGCACATCATGACCCACCACCCCACCCGACGGCGGCAGTCCGGCGGCCGGCTCCTGCTGCCGGATGGCCTGCGATGGCTGGTCGCCGGAGACGACCACCGCCTCGCCCGCACGCGATACGGCACCCGGGAGTCGGCCACCGCGCGCGCCAGGCGCCGCGAGCAGACCGCGGCCCTCGTGCGCCGCCAGCGGCAGGTGCGCCGCGCCGCGCGCCGCGGCCAGCAGTGGGAGGACTCCCTGTACACGCCCTCGACCAGCCGCATGCTCCCGGCCGCTGCCCCCGCGTCCCGGCCCGCCGAAGCGATTCCCGCGGCCAGCAGCGACAGCACCCCCGCCGTGCCGCACGAGCGCTCGCTGCCCGCCCTTCCGCCGGGATTCACCCCCGCCGACCTCCACGGTCCGCAACAGCAGTGCAGCGCGCTCGCCCAGGCTGAACCGGCCGAGTCCGCCGACCAGCCTCACGACACCCGCAGACCCGCCCTGTACGTGATCGCGGGCACCGCACCGGCACCGCAGGCCGCCGTACGCCGCCGTCGCACAGGCCAGCCCGCCACGCCGACCGCGAAGGCCGGGCGCCGCTGATGTCCCCCTCCAACCCCGACCTGACCAAAGGGCCCGCCGAACCGGCCCCTTCCGGCTGCTGCCCCAACTGCCCGATCAGCGGGACCTGCCACCTGGCCTCCACCACGCTCACCCGCTGCGCCGTCACCGGAGCAGCGCCCCCGCCCGAACCACCCGACGACGCCCCTACCGCACCTGCGGCCGCGGGCCTCGACATCACCGAAGTGGTCAGCCGCGGAGTCGAGAAGGCCGTCGGCGCGGCATTCGGCCTGGGCTGGACCGACCTGCTCGCCGCCGTCATCACACGTAGCAACAGCACGGACGCCGACGGCAACCCGGTCAACTGGGACCGG
This sequence comes from Streptomyces sp. YIM 121038, assembly GCF_006088715.1. Taxonomy (NCBI): domain Bacteria; kingdom Bacillati; phylum Actinomycetota; class Actinomycetes; order Kitasatosporales; family Streptomycetaceae; genus Streptomyces; species Streptomyces sp. YIM 121038. The sequence goes on along the minus strand of NZ_CP030772.1, from coordinate 51,421 downwards.
CTGCAGCTGCCGCGCAACATCCTGTGCGCGGCGGTCGCCAACCTCGTGCCCATCCAGGGCGCCCCCGCTTCCCGGTGGGCTGCCGACGCCTTCACCACCTACGGCCTCACAGCGCCGCTGGTCCCCGCAGGCGCCGTTCTCGCGGTCGCCGGCGCAGTCTGCCTCGCCTCCCTCGCCGGCGGACTGGTCGGCCTGCTGTGCACCGCCGCCCTGAACGGACTCACGTCCCTATGCCGCCTGATCTGGCGCTTCCTGCGCTCACGCCTCGGCTGGATCATCACGCGCCCGGTCATCTGGGCCGCCGTCTCAGGCCTGGTCATCGTCACCTGGCGCTTCCTCGTACACATCCTGGCCGGAGCCTGATCATGGACCTCTTCGACAGCACGACCGCCAACGCATCCTTCGGGGCCCTGCTGTTCGGCGCCATGGCCACCTCGGCCGTCATCGCCGGATTCAAGTACAAGGTCCTGCGCAAGAAGAAGACCTTCATCCTGGTCTTCTTCTCCGTCCTGCTCGTCACCGTGAACTCCGCCGGATTCCTCGGTGAGATCGCCGGAGCGCTGCGGAACGCCATGAACACCGCCGGTGAGTCCGCAGTTGAGCAGACCGCGGGCGCCACCCCCCGCACGGATCCGCCCCGCAGCGAGATCACGCCCGTATCGGCAGGCGGCGCGGCGATCGGACTGTGCGGCGTGGTCTGGTACTGCGTCCGCCTGTACGCGGCCGACTGGAAGCCCGCCGACTGGAAGGAGATGGTCGGCGGCACCGTCGTGGCCATCTGCTACGGCACCACGCTCGGCTTCATGGGCGTCATCGTCAGCGCCACCACTCTGACCGGCAACAACCTGGGCCTGTGGCTCTTCGGCGGCTGAAGCAACCCCCGCACCGCCCTCCGCCAGCGCCACCAAGGGAGTCCTGCCCCATGCACCACCCCCACGAGCCGTCCGACAGCGCCGAGCTGGACCCCCGCGGCGAGATCGTGTTCGCCGAGCTCGTCGACGATGACGACCCCGGGCCCCGGCAGGACGCCCAGGAACCGCCCGCCGCGGCCGCCCAGAAGCGGCCGCGGTGGCGGGCCACCGCGCGGCACGTCGCGCACTGCGCCCGCACCGCCGCAGACGCCATCGCCCAGCACCTCCTGCCGGGCCTGCGCCACGCCCTGGCCGCGGTCCGGCACTGGCTGCGCGCCGGCTACATGTCCGACGACGAGATCCGCCGCCGGATCATCAACAAGCCGCTCGAAGCCGACCTGGCACGCCGCGAGGAAGCCCGCACCGCAGTCCTCCGGCTCGAGAACAAACTCCGCCGCAAGGCGAACGACGCCGCCGCGTACGGCCTCGAGCCCGCCGAGAAGCAGGCCGTCGTCCACCTGAACCAGGAACTGCGCCGCCGCCGCAACGGACTTGCCGCAGTGCGGGCGGTCCCCTTCACCGCGGAGCAGCCCACCAGGGAACAGATCCGCAGGGCCCGCTCCCTCATGGCGCTCGGACGCTTCAGCGCCCTCGTGCCCGTCCTGGGCACCGCCGGGGCAGTGATCACCCACTTCCCCGCCACTCTCCTCGGCGCCGCTCCCCTCCTGGCCACGGGCGGATGGTGGCTGACCCACCACCCCCTGGAACTCACCGAGCGCCCCATTCCGAAGGACCTGCTGCTCCCCGAACTGGCCCCGCCCACCGAGGAAGACACCAAGGCCCACGCCAGCGACACCCAGGAGGAGGACCTCACCCCGTTCCCGATCGCCCAGGCCACCACCCCAGAGGAAGCAGGCGAGGCCCTGCGCCGGGCCCTGCTGCACGAAGGCCAGGACGTCGACCAGGTCACCGACGTCGTCCAGGAGCCGTGGGGATGGTCAGCCCGTGTCACCTTCCGCACCGGCACCCCCGACGCTCTCAACAAGGACGACACCTACAAGGGACTGATCACCCTCCTGCGCCTGCGCCGCACGGGACTTCTCATCGAGGGCGATCCGGACGCGGGAGAAGCCTGCACCGTCCGCATGATGCTGCGTTCCCCCTTCAACGCGGAACTCGTCGGCGACGTCACGTACCGGGCCCCGCTGTCCATGTCGATCACCGAGCCCGCCGACTACGGCGTCTCGATGGACGCCAAGCCGCTCTTCTTCGCCCTCGCAGGCCTGATGCTGCTGATGGTCGCCGACTCCGGCGCCGGCAAGTCCGGCGTCATGCTGGCGATGGCCGAAGTCGTCACAGCCTGCCGCGACGCCGTCGCCTTCAACCTCGACCCGGTCGGAACCGGCGTCGGCGACCTCGGCGAGGCCATCACCCTCGAAGCCTGCATGGACGACGAGAAGATCGTCGCCACGCTGCAGTTCCTCCTCGACCTGTGCTCGGCCCGCGCCCGCCAGCGCGCCCGCTACGGCTGGGGCAACAAGTGGCGCGTCTCAGAACAGCATCCCGCCATCGTGGTGTTCGTCGACGAATGGGCCCAGCTCCCCGCCCTGGCGAAGAAGCTGCTCATCAAACTGCTCCTGGTCGGCCGCAAGGAAGCGATCTGGGTGATCGGCGGCAGCCAGTTCGGGACCAAGGAGTGGCTCGGGGAGGCGATCGGCCCCAAGCTCTCCAGCAAGGTCCTGGGCTCCTGCCGCCGCGTCGACGTCACCGAACTCCTCGGCGGAGGCGCACTGACCGAGGGATACCGCCCCGACCTGCTGCGCGCAGCCACCCACACCGAGATCAACGATGCCGGGCAGATCTACGCGCAGGGCCTGCCCGGCGTTCCCGACCGCCCGGTCCGCTACAAGGTCCGGGAAGTCACCTCCGAGTACGCGGCTCGCCTCGGCTCCGAGCGCGCCACGGCAGGTCTTCCCGACCTCACCTTCACGCTGACCGAGGCCGGTCTCGACGAGGCATGGCACGAGCTCCTGGACGTGCTCGCCGATGAGACCCCCGCCGGGGGACGCGGCAGGCCCACCGCGCTTCCCGGCATCGTCGGCCTTCTGCGGGAGGCGTTCACGCTCGAGCAGGACCCTGCCTACCTGACCTACGACCAGCTCCATCCATACCTGCGCAAGGACGACGCCGACCGCTGGGGACGCTGGGACGACAAGGACGACAAGGACCGACTCCGCGAACTCGGCAAGGCGCTGCGCCGCGAACTGGATTCCGCGCAGATCGAGCTGTCGTCCGAGCGGATCAGAGAGCTGGACGGCGCCCCACGCGGCATCTACCTGTCCGCCTTGGACGCGGCGATTGAGGGCCTGCGGTGAACAGCCGGCTGATCGGCCACCACTGGCGGCCGACTGGCTTTGATCGGCTTCCAGCCGTCGATCAAAGCCAGTCCTCTCGCCTATCAAGAACCGGTGGTGACCTGCGGGAACCGTTCCCGCCGTTCAGGTGCGGCACCCCGGCCTGCACACCCCCATGAGCGCTGCAGCCGCTTCCGTGGGCACCCGTCGACGAGAAGCAGACCGGACACAAGAAGGGGTATTGCGTAACGGTAAATTGAACGGTATGGTTTGAGCATCGCAGGGCGTTGCCATCTCGCTGCCGCCCCATCTCGCTGAACGCGTGCTCTACGCCGACGAACAGGACTCCCTCATGGGCACTGCCCGCCTGGAACTGAAGGTCCAGATGACACTTGCTGTCACCCCGGACACCCGCATCCCCGTCCCCGCGAGGTTCCGCTACACAAGCACCGACCCCTACGCCGTCGACGTCTTCTTCGACATCACCCCTCACGACGTCGTCCAGTGGACTTTCGCCCGCGACCTCCTCAACCAGGGGCTGAGCGGCTCCGCCGGAATGGGCGACGTGAAGATCACCCCGATCGGCCCCCTCCAAGACCGGTACCTCAGGTTCCACCTGGAATCCTCCGACGGATGCGCGCTCATTGAAGGACCCGCCGCACCCATCCAGGCCTGGCTCGCGAAGACCTTCCTGGCCGTCCCCGCAGGCAGCGAGCCCACCGCGATGGACATCGACGGCGTACTCGCCGAGCTGCTGACCCGCTGAAGCACAGCGGCATCCGCAGACACGATCGCACCGCCGCAGAAAAACGGCTCCGCACTGTCACACGGCCCCCGTGAAACACACCTCTACTACCGACGCACCGCCCGCCCCACCCCGGCAAGGAGTATCCCCGTGAAGACCCACCCCCCGGGTGCAGACGAAGCACGCACTCTCCGCGCCACGGCCGCACTTCTCGCCGAAGCCGACGACCTCCGCAACACCAGCGCGCGGCGCGAGGTGCTACTCGACCTGAGCTATGCCCTCGCCAACCTCGCCGGGCCGGTCGGCGCGCTCGTCGACGCGTGCGCCGAGGAGCAGGGCGGCTGCTACCCGGCCGACATGCCCGACCCGGACACCCTGACCGACCTGGCCGCGAAACTCCGCCGCTGCGCCACCACCATCTGAGGAGAACCCATGTCCACGCACTCCCTCCGCAAGACGTCCGCCATCAGCCTCGACAAGGTCGCCGGAACAGCCCCCGACCTCATCGACATGTACAAGGACGCCGGGGACAGCCTCCGCAAGCAGGACCTCATCGGCACCCGCGCCGCCGTCTACCTCGTGATCGACCGCTCCCTCTCCATGGAGGGCTACTACCTCAACGGGACGGTCCAGCGTCTGAGCGACCAGATCCTCAGCCTGACCGCGCACGTCGACGACGACGGAATCGTCCAGGTCGCCTTCTTCGACGACGACGTACGCACCATCGGGCGCGGACGCGGCTTGTTCCGACGCTCCCAGAAGCTCGCCGACGTCGCACTCGGCGCCCACCAGGGCCGCATCGCCGAACTCCACAACTCCCTCGGCCGCATGGGCGGCACGCGCTATCGACCGGCCATGGAAGCGGTCATGGAGCACTACCGCGCCTCCACCGCCTACCAGGACGCGACCCCGGCCTTCGTCGTCTTCCAGACGGACGGAGCGCCGCACGACGAGGACGAGACCGCCGACTTCCTCCGCTCCACCCAGCACGAGAACGTGCGCTGGCAGTTCGTCCCGTTCGGCCAGGAGAACCAGTTCGGCTGCCTGTCGCGCCTTCCCGGCAACGTCGGCATCAGCGCCGTCGGCCACGACCCGCTGTCGATGCCCAGCGCCGAGCTCTACAACCGCTTGGTCACCGGTCTGCCCCGGTCCTGAGGCAGCAGGGCGGCCGCATCCACGGCGGCCGCCCGCCTCGTCCACCACACCCACCTCACCTCACTGAAGGACGCCCACCTTGCGCCCCTCCGCCTCGCGCTCCATCGCGGTCACCGGAACCTCAGCCCTGGCACTTCTCCTGTCCGCGTGCGGCGGCACCGACAACGCCGACCTGGACCACGGAAAGGTCATCGACAAGCGCCACCGCGCTGCTGCTGGCCCGATCTACGCGCAGGAACAACGCCCCGCTCCGTGCAGATCCACGCGGACGCAGACCCTCCGGACCAGCATCACCCGGCCACGGCCTCCCGCACCCAAGCCTGCCAAGCCCGCCCCGGCCAAGCCCAAGCCCGCGCCCGCCAAGCCCGATTCGCCGCGCGGAGACGCCAAGACCCCCCGCACACCGGACAAGAGCACAACACGCCCGGGATGCGGAACGACCACCGTCGCCGTCCTCAAGGGATACCGGACCCCGGAGAAGTGGGAGCTGAAGCTGAAGGACGGCACCGAGACCGACTGGGAGACCGTGACGCGCGAGGAGTACCACAGCGTCGACATCAACGACCACTTCTGAACCCGCGCAGGAGGGCCCGGCAGCGCAGAGCCGGGCCCTCCACCCGTACCACGGCCCCAGAGCGCGCCACCGGATTCCACGATGACCAGCCTGCACCGCCCCGGCGAACTCAGCCCGGACGAGATCCTCGTCAGCCTCGCGCACAGCCACGGCGCCGCCGACCACACCCGGCCCGCCCATCTGACCCTCGAGCGCAGGCACATCCACAACCTCGCCGCCGCCAGCGCCGCCGGCGACTTCACACACGCGACCTGCGACCACTGCTCGGCACCACGCACCCAGCACCAGAGCCTCGACCTCGAGCTGACCTACGACGACCGGGGACGGCTCGACGGCATCACCACCGTCGCCTGCACCCCGCTCACGACCGACCACCGCCCCCGCCGACACACCAGGAACGGCACCCGTGACTTTCTCACCGACGTACCTGCCTGAGCATGCCGTAGCCGCCTACGCGCAGGAGCGCCCCTCCGCCCAGCGCATGATCCTCGAAGCACGCTGGGCCCACCTGCAGCACGACGCCACCTTCGAACATCCGGAAGCATTCCGCAGCGACCAGGTGCACCGGCTCGCGCGAGCCCGCCTCATCCACCTCGGCGCGTTCTACGACATCCTCGCCATCCGCGGGGCCCGCGACCCCGAAGTCCACGAGGCCGCCCGCGGACTGGGAACCAACCTCCTGGCACACGACGGCTTCCACCTGCCCACCACCCCCCTGAGCGGCACCGACTACCTGCGCACCTCCTACGCCGCGATGCATGGTCACTCCGACCTGCGAACGCCCCAGCCCGTGGCCGATCCCGCCGAGAGCCCACAGGAACAGCTGCCCTTCGAATGGCCGCCCGCGTCGCGGATGATCCGCACCATGCTGTGGTCGTACACCGCGGCCAGAACCTGCCAGCACCACGGCAGAAGCGCCGACGACGCGGACACGCAACTGCGCGAGCACCACATCGCACGAGGCCTGCTGCTGTGGAACGCGGCCCTACTGGCCCCCGCGGACCGAGGTTCCGCGCAGGCCGCGGCAACCGCCGCCCACCACGTACGCGACCTCGACGGACGCCCGCGCACGCACGACGAGAACGCCCTGCAGTACCTCCTGGACGTCTACCGCGAAGCGCACCCCGAGGAAGCCGAGCAGCCTCACGATCCGGACTGTCCCGGCGGCTGCGCCGGGGACGGCGTCGTCATGGTCACACTCACCTGGGACGACCAGGGTGGCGGCGTCTTCGTCCCCGTCTGGCAAGAACCCGTCGACTGCACCGAAGGTGTCCCCCTGGACCACGACCCGGCGTGCCCCGACTGCTCCGGCCACGGCTACACCTACAGCCGGGGCGAGCGCCACCTCTGCCTGTGCCTGCGGCCAGTACACCAGCACACGTAATCCAGCTCCGGCGCACACGTACGCTTCCCACGACCGCACCGGGGAGAAAACACCCCTGCCTCCTGGAGTTCGACGTCTGGGGTCGCCGCCCCTTTCGCTGTCTGTCCGTCGCGCAAGCAGAGGAAGAATCACCCCCGCGTAAGCGGGCACTCTCCGCTGGCAGGGCGCGGCAGGGAGGTGCAATCACCTCGGCGGCCTGGGAGGCGGATTCGCCCCGCCCTGGTTTCGTTGGGATGTTGCTGTGCTGCGCCCATGGGGGAGCGATCGCCCCTCTCCCGCCGGGGTGTTTTCACCCCGGCCAACCCGAGTGCCCTGGGGGCGGTTCCTCCTCCAGCCGGTGCGCCCTCGCCGACAGGAGGGAGAGCTCACCCCCGGCGGACGTCAACGGCTCGTCAGGGGTGCTGAAGCGGGTCGCGCTCCGGGTCGCGCTCCGGGTCGCGCCGTAGGTCGCGCTCCGGGTCGCGCTCCAGGTCGCGCTCCGGGTCGCGGCAGAGGTGTCCTGCCGGAACCTGAAAACAGCAGGTCAGAGGGCGTTTTCTGAGACTGCGTGAACGCCGACTACTTCCCTACAGGGCTAGTTGGCCAGGAACAGCACAGGCGAAGAGGGTGAGCCATGCCGGCGGTGAGAGAGGAGGAGTAAGAGGCGCAGCGGAGTAGAGCAGCAGAGCAGAACAGCAGAGTGCAGCGGATGGAACAGATGACAAGGCCCCAGAGGCAGTGTGAATTTCAGGCGTTCAGTGGAGTGCGGTACGTGGGTGAGGTTGTCCGGTGGGTGCGGTGCCTCGTAGGGCTGGGAGACGGCGGGGCTGTCCGGAGGGTTGCGGCGCGCCGGGCCGGGCGGGGCCGGGGTGGGGCGGGCAGAACCCGCATGGAACAAATGCCGCAAAGAGGGCATGGGAAAGGCCGCCCCGGGGAGCGGCCGATCGGGGCGCGGGGGCGGGGCGGCGAGATCGCCCCCTGCGGCGGGGGAGGAGCATTCACCCCCGGCCGCTGCGAGGCATGGACAGCACGAACGCGAACAGGGCGACGAGGGACACCACGATCACCACGGCGGTCGCGCCCGCCGATCGCACCTGGACCGCCGTGGCGAGCACCACGGTGCCGAGCGCGACGGTGGCGGACGGCGCTCCCCAGCACATGGCCCACCGGCCCCATGGGCTACCGCTGAACCTCTTCACGTGGAACACCTCCAGTTTCACAGAGGGCGGTGAATTCACCGCCCTCCGATGGGATACCCGGTCGCCCGGTCGAGCGGGGGAGGAAGGATCACCTTCCCGTGCAAGGCTGCGTGGAACCGGCAGGCTCAGGCGATACGCTCCACGTGCGCGAAGATCACGGTCTCGGCGGAGTCGGCTTCGAAACCGCGCTCCCCTTGATGGTTCGTGAACTGGTAGACGCCCGGTGTGACGTCGACGACCGTGTCCGTCCAGTCGAGTGTGGCAGGGTCGCCGCCCCGGCTCTTCCAGTGCTCGAAATCGGCGATGGAGTAGGCCCAGAGACCGGAGTGGACGCGGGCCAGATGGGTTGTGTCGGGCATCACCGGCTCGCCGTACTCGTCCAACATGGGATTGGCGATGACGTAGCTGTCCGGCCCTGTGCGGTACAGGTCTGCACCGTGGAGCACCGGACCAAAAGCACAGCCGATTGCAGCCATGGCCTTCATAGCCTGCGCCTGGCCGAGGGCGGACTCGTAGGGTGCCAGCCCCCGGTCGTCCCAGTCGTAGACGGGGCGCAGGCTGTCGCTGACGAGGATCTTCCCGGACGGAACGTCAAGGGTAATCGTGGTGGTGATGCCGTCCTGCAAGGCGCAGGGTGTCGGCATGTGAACGTCTCCGTCGACGATCTGCCCGGCCGTACGAAGGCCGCAGACGGCACAGGTGAGCATGGTGTGGGGGAACAGTTCGCCCTGCCAGCACATCACTTCGGTTTCGGCTGGGCCGCGGAGTATGTGCCCGTTGGCCTGCACCGGCAGCGTCTTGTTCGTGATCATGGAAGGTGCGTCTCCTGGCCTTGCGGGATGGAGTAAGGCACGCGGCGCGTGAGGTGCCCCGCGCTCGGTCCGGTCGACGGGCACGCCTTGAGCCGGGCGCAGTGCAGGCGATCCTGCCCTGCGCCCCAGTTCGTCTAGCTGTCGCGGCGCAGACGCGTGGCAACGTGCCGTCCGAGCGCGCTGCCGATCGCTCCTGCGGCAACTCCGATGAGGAAGCGCGCCACGCCGTTGTCGAAGGGGAGCACGATCAAGGAGACGTAGGCCAGTCCGAGCGCCCCGATCAGCGAGGGGCCGTAGTGGGAGGTGAGCGAGCGGGCGGTGAGCTTCATGGGTCCTGTCCTGTGACTAGGTTTCAGATTCGAGTGATGTCTGGGGGTGGTGGGGGTGGAACCGCCCCCACCACCGTGGGAAGGGGCGGCTACCGGCGGAACCGGGCCTGCATCCTGTCCCTCTCCGCCCTCTCGGCGGCCGCGCGGCGTTCGCGGTCGGCCGTGACCTCGGCACCGGTCGCCCAGCGGAAGACGCCCGGCTCCACGTACATGCACAGGAGCTGGCCGTTGCGGATGGCCTTCAGTTCGGCGAGCTCGTCCGGGGCGAACTCGCGGATCTTCCACCGGTCGTCGGGGAGGCCGTTCGTGCCGCCGGTGCGGCCGTAACGGATGTCGCGGTCGTCGGCGGCCGCGACCTCTGCCGCTGGCCGGACCCGCCGCTCCAGGCATGGCATGCAGTAGGCGCCGGAGCGCCAGATGCCCGTCTCCTCGTGGTGCTCCAGTACGCGGGTGGCCGCGTTGAAGCACGTACCGGAGGCACACTGGCCGCCGGGGCCGATTCCGAGTCCGCACGGCATCGTGATCTTCATGGTTCCTGCTCTCTGCCTAGAGGGGTGGGCCGGGCGCTTGCCGCGCCCGGCGTGACGATGTGGTGCGGGTCAGCGGCCCTGGGACTCGTAGTGCCGGTCGAGGCGGTCGACGAGGCGAGGGGCGAGCGCCACCGAAAGCCACAGCGGGGCGAAGCAGACGAGGAGCCCGATGGTGATCCGGACGGTCCCCGCATCGCCGGGCAGCGCGATGGCTGTCAGCGCTCCCAGACAGAGCGGAGCGGGGATCAGGAGGCCGAAGGCCAGGTACCACTGGGCGTACCAGATGGAGTAGGCGGCCACGAATGCGACGGGGTCCTTGGTGCGGTTCGGGAGGTCTCTGCGCTTCATGGATAGAACTCTACGTGCGTCATTAACAATACGCAATACCCCAACGAGTTCAGTGGAGAACTTGTTACGGGTCGGCGCCCCCGGCCCGCCGCCCGAGCGAAGTTCATTACGTGTTTGAGCTGCGCCGCACCGCGCGCACCGACTATCGTTACGTGTGTAGCGCTTGATTCGTTACGGGTCGCCGTAGCGTGCTGGCAGCCCCCAGGCGCCGCGCCACGTACCCCCCGGTCCTACAGCGCGCCGCCGGTCTACGTCTGGAGTTGTCCGATGACCTCTGTTCCCGCGCCGGAGCCGGAAGCGAGCGGCGCCGACGCATCCGCTCTCCCGCCCCCTGAAGAGGTGCAGGTGTCGGCAGCGCGCCCCCGCTTGTACGCGCTGGTGGACTCGGCCCGGGAGGGCACCGTGACGGTGCTGGTCAAGCGCGCCCGTGGCCGCGTCTTCCGGGCAGCGCTCATCTCCCTTGAACTGCTGGACCCATCCGCGCGTGCTCGCCTGCCGACCTGGCCGTCGTGGGTGCGCACCGAGGCGCGGGGCAAGCTCGGTGACCTGATCAGCGCTGCGGCGGGCGACGGCCACAGCCCCGGGGTGCCGCAGGTGCTTCTGGACCGGGCCGACACGGCGCCGCTGGCCGTCCTGGTCGACGCTGTGCTCGTATCCCCCGGTAACGCCCCTGTAGTAGTTCCGGCGGGTGCCGACAATGGTGATGCGCCGTCGGTGCAGGTGGGCGACACCGCACGAGACGGCGGGCAACTGCCCGAGCCCGTCGGGGCGCCGGACGCACGGCCATCCGGCAACCCCGGGCATTCAGTCGCTTCGGTCGCTGATGCGGAGAGCACCGCCGACGAACGGCCCTCCCGACCGCGCGCAACAGAACCTGCTCCTTCCCCCGCTGCCCGCCCGGGCGCTCGGCCGCTCGCGGCGCTCGGAGGGGTGCTGGAGCAGGCGCTGGCATCAGGTCGGAACGAAACCCCGCAGGAGGCACTCCAGTTCGGGCTCACAGCGCTGGACGCGGCTGTCGGTGGGCTACTGCCGGGCAAGCTGACGCTCGTGGCGGGCGCCCCAGGGGCCGGGCCCTCGCTCCTCGTCGGAGCCGCCGCCCGGCACACGGCCTTCACATGTCGGCGCTCCGTGCTGTACGCGGCATCGGGACTGACCCGCGAGGACGTGGCGATGCGGGTAATCGCCGCGGAGGGCGGAGTGGACTACCGCAGGCTTCGGCAGAAGCAGCTCACGGACCAGGAAGCCCAAACGGCCGCCGAGGTCGCAGGGAAGCTTCAGCAACTCGCGGGGGAGGTGTGGCACATCGACGACGGCGCGGGGCTGCGCGCCTCGGACATCTCAGATGCCGCCCGCTACGTCCCGGGACTCGCTCTGATCGTCGTGGACCGGCTGCAACGTGTTCCCGACCCGCTGGTACCGCTCTCCGGGAGGGACCTGCCAGCCGCCGTCCAGTCCCTCGCGCACCTAGCCCGCGTGCTGCGTGTGCCCGTCGTTGCCGCGGTCGACACGGACGAAGCGAACCTGCTGGCCGCGCTGGACGCCGACGTGACCCTGACCGTGACGAAGAGCGGCGAACAGGCCGAAGTGAGCTACGCAGAAAGAGACTTCGGCGTCCTTGAGACCGTAGCGCTGCACGCCGACTTCACCTGCGCCCGTTTCACCGACGCCCCCGCCCACCAGCCCTCCAAGGCCGCCCCGGCGAATCCCCGCGCGCCGCAGGCCCCCGCTCCTCCCGGCACGACTGCACCGGGCGCGCCGGTCGACCTCAGCGCCGAGGACAAGCTGCTCGCCGCCGCACAGCCTTTCACCTCCGGAATGGCCACCGGAATCTCAGCACGCCTCAAGGGGGCGCTCAGCGCGCTCGCCCATGGACGGGCAACCGAGAGCGGGCCGGAACTCGAGGGCCTGCGCCAGGCCGTCGAGGACCTGGCCGTACGCGGTCCGCAGGTGCCCGAGACGGACGAAGGCCACAGTCTGGGCGCCGCACTCGGTGCCTACGTCTCGGCCCGCCGCGCCGCCACCCCGCAGGCGCCGGCGGCAGCCCTCCGCGCCGCGGAACGCGAACTCGCCTCCGCCGCAGCACCCCTCCTAGCCGCTGACGCGACGGCCCCCCTGTCCCTGGCCGCCCGGTCAGCCCTGACGGCCCTGGCCCAAGCCCTGGAGAGCGGCGACCAGAACGCGCTCGACAGGGCCCGGGCGCGCACCGCTCACCTCGCCGGACGGCGCCTGCAACTCGACGGGAGCGCGGAGCACGCACAGCTGCGCACCGCGCTCACCGCGTTCGGAACCGCAGCAGCGATCGCAGGCATCAAACCCGTCTCCGCCCCCGTCGCACCGACGACCGTGACAGAGCGAGCCGACTCCGCCCCTGCGCGCGAGCCGATCGCTGAAGACCACGCGAGCGGCGACGAGGACGTCTCGGAGGCGTTCCAGGACGGCACGGTCCCGCCGGAGGACAGCGGGAACGTCCGCCGCGGCCGCACGTACACCTTCTTCACCAACAAGATCGAATCCGCTGTCGAGCAGGCACTCCAGGAAGCCGACGGCGACGTCGACGCCGCGATCAACCTGCTCAAGCGCAAAGCTGTACCGGACGCCATGGCCCTGTTCAAGCTTTCCCGAGTCGGCGCCACGTACGAGCATTCCGTATACCCGGAACCTCTCGAATTCCTCTCCAAGCCTTCACAGCACGAGTCAGACCAAATCTGGGAAGGGCGTCACAAGTGGCGTAACAGGGCGCTGCTCACGGCCGTGAAGAACGGCCTGCAGCCGCCCCTGGACGTGACGGCTCTCGACACGAACGCCGCCTACCTGTCGGCCTTCAAGACCTACCTGCCGATCGGCGCGCTGCGCCACCACACCCGCGGGTTCCTCGCGAAGGAGTCCGGCATCCACCGCGTTGACCACTTCGAATGGCGCCACGACGACCTTCCGAACCCGCTCGGCAACCGGGTCGAGCCAGGCCCGTACCTGCTGGACGAAGCGACCGTGCGCCTGCTCATCCGCTGCCACGAGCTTGACCTCTCCGAGCCCCCGCGAATTCTGGAGTCATGGACCTCGGGCGGCACGGAAGCCCTGCTGGAGAAGTTCCGCCGCATCCTCAACGAAGCCCGCACCAAGGCAATTCAGGAAGACGACAAGGTCACCGAGGAGTACGTCAAGGCGATGTACTCCCGATTCACCTCCACGATCGGTGAATCAGGAAAGAACCAGGAACTCCGCCGGGCCGACTGGGTCCACATCATCCGATCGCAGGCCTTCGCCAGCCTCTGGATGAAAGCCCACCGGGCCTATCAGGAGGGCCTTACCCTGGTGCAGGTCTCCGGCGTCGACGAGATCCACGTCGTCGGTGACTGGCGACAGATCTGGAATGAAGGCCGTATGCCCAAAGAGATCAAGCAGAAGCGCCTCTACACCCTCGGGGAGAGCTAACCCATGCCGTACGACGACAGCGGCTGGAGGAACTTCGGCCGTCTCGGCGCCAACCGCTCCGCGGAGAACGTCCGCGGCGGCCAGGCCCTGGGCGCGGCCATGGAATCAGCTCTGTCCCGCCTGATCCGCGAAGGCGGCATCCGCTCCCCGGTCACCACGAACCGAGGGCTGAACGCCCGCCTGAACTACCTCAACAGCGTCGCAGGCCGGCAGGCCATGGCCGACGCCGGTATCACCGCGAGGCCGCGCACCATGGACAAGTGGTTCGCCGGAACCCAGCAGCCCATGGCCTCGAACAAGGAGAAGATCGACACCGCGTACTGGAACCTGCGTGCCGAGCGCGTCTTGAACAACCTGGGAGCGTTCAAGCAGCACCTCAACAACCGGGGCCGGGGCACATCCATCGAGATCCACCCCGTCAACCAGGACCTCGTCGACGAGAAAGCGCGGCGCCCGAACCTGCTGGGCGAGCAGGCCCACCGCATGCTTCCCAACGTCCGCTACATCTGGGACGACGCGGTGGACGCCATGAGACAAGGCGACAGCGACAAGCTCGAAGAGATCTGGGACGACGTTATCGCCGACATGGACAGTGATTGGGGTGCCTACACCTACGTCTCCTACGTCGGCATCGGTGCCTGACCCTTGAGGCGCAGGCCGGAAGCCCGAACTGGCCGGGGAGCACGAAGAAGCGGGTCGGGAAGGCACTGCCTTCCCGACCCGCTTCTTCGTGCTTGAGGAACAGCCCCATCGTCCCTCCAGCCCCTGCCGACTGGGCAGAGACGTCCCGACGGCCGGAACCATCGCGTGTGGCCCCACGGGCACCCCGACACGGAGCGCGCTTCAGGTTCGGAGGTGTCACGGGCGCCGGTATCGATTGCATTCACGGTCGTGCCACCGTCCGTAGCGCTCCTGCGAGTAGCAACCGCAGTGCCGGGAGACGGGCGCCGTGAGGTAGTCGGCGATCAGGGCCGCGACGGAGGCGGAGTCTTCCGCGTAGTCCACGGGCCCGCTGCCTGCGTGCAGCGGGCCGACGAGGGGTACGCCCCGGTCGTCATGGACGGAGGTGTGTCGGGAGCGACTGGCACGGCGTAACTCACGCCGTCGGTATCCGCCGTGAGCCCGTACTCCGCGAGGGCCGCGAGCAGCAGTGCGCCTGCGCCGGGGACGACTTCCGCGTCGCGGGCAGAGGGACAGGAGCCAACGCTGATTCGAGCGCTGTAGCAGGGGTGGGCACGGTGGTCTTCCTCTGACCGTAGTACGTGTGGGCGGAACGCCCGGGGGCACCGGTCGTCTGAGCGACCGGTACCCCCGGGCGTATATGTAGGAGTCCGCTGCCTGGGGTGGGGTCACTTCTTCCTGGCGCGGAGCTGAAGGGTACGTGCGTAATTCTCGTAACGGGCCTTGGCGATCACGGAGCGGTCCGTGCTGCGGAGCACGATGCCTTCGGGGTTCCCGCCCGCCCCCTCGTCCAAGGCGACGAGCGTGGTGGCGAGGTGCTGGGTGAGGAAGGCCTGCATGCCGACAATGTCCGTCGGCAGATCGCTGCCCCGGACCGTCCCCAGGCGCGGCACCATGTCGATGTTTTCCGCAGAGGCGATTTCGGTGAGCCGCTCCTCGGTGTGGAAGTACTGACCGTCGTTGTACCGCCAGGATGCGATCTCGGGAAGCGGCAGCTGAAGGATCGAGGGATCGATGGCGGACACGTCGAACAGGCGGCGACCGAGGGCCTGCGCCCCGGTGTACTGGCCGCTCGCTCGGGAGATCTTGTTCCCGCCGAAGACTTCCAGGTAGTACACACGAATCTCGTCGTCGGGCGAGGTGAGCCGCTCCGCGAGCGGGCGCAGCGCTTCGACGATGCCGTGCCTTGCATTCCAGACCCTGTCACCATGCGCGTAGAACAACTCATCGCGGCTGCCCAGGAAGAAGTCACCTCCAGGCAGAGTGATGATCCGGGCGTTCGTGCCGTCGACCTTCTCGGTCAGGACGACGTCACCGCTGAACGCGGTGGGCTTCTCGACCAGTCCACCGTTCCTCTTGTCGAGCTCGTGATAGGTCAAGATCGAGGGGTACTTGGTCGCCGAGTTGAGTGCTGCGAGATCGAAGTCCGCGACAACAGGCATGAGCGCTCCAGGGGTATGTGATCAGTAGAGGAGTTGCAGCGCTCCCGCGCCCCAACGAGTAGAACTCTACTGGTGAATTTAAAAGTACGCAATACCCCAGGGTTGTGTGGGTCATCTCTCTGCGCCGACGCCCCGCAGGCGCCGGCCACCCGGACGTGCTCGATCCTCGAAGCCCAGGGGGCGGCTCGGCTCGGATGGGTAGAGCGTAGGCGCCGCCCCGGTACCCAGACCCTCATGAGTGCCGGGGCGCGGCGCCATGGGGGCTGCACAGTCATAACCGGTCCCGAGGCAGAGGGTCACCTGCGCACCGGGAGCGCAGAGGAAGGGCGGGCATCACTCGCTGGCCTGCTGGATCTGGCGCTCGCATCGGGAGGCGAGCGGCGCAGCAGCAGCCGCCATCCGGCCGTATGCGCCATTGAGCTCAGCTGCAACATCCGTGCACCGGCCGGAAGTGATGCGGTTGTAGACCTGCTGGCCAACCGCTACCGCTTCAGGGGTCGTAAGGTCCACCGCGCGCTGCGGCGGTTGCCTCGACATGTCGAGGGTGATCAAAGAGGTTCTCCTATCGGGCCTGCGGTGTATGTGCTCACGGCGGGAGTCAGTCGGCGGTAGCCCAGGGCCCGCCGGGAGTGTCACGCTTGAGGATGCGGCGGTCGGGGTGGACGACGAAGTTGCTTGGGTACCGTGCGGCTAGGGCGTCACATTCGGTGAAATAAGCTTCGGCAGCTGCGCGGGTGACGAATGCCTTGGAGTAGTCACGCTCCCAGTCGCCTCCGGGGTGGACGGCCCACAGGAGGCTGAAGTCTGCGGCTTCTCGGCGGCGGCGGTCGCGGTCTTGCGTGAGTCGTTCGACTTCGTGCGGGTCGGTTTGATCGAGCCACTGCTCGATAGTGGGCTCGTGCTTCTCGTACAGCTCCACGTGCTCGAAGCGGGCGCTTGAGGAGGGGAGTCCGGGAGCGGTGAATCGGGGTGGGTAGTTCTCGGCTGCGTACAGCAGACCCTCGGATTCCACCGCATGGTAGAAGTCGATCAGCTCTAGCCAGTCATCGAGCGTGAAGCCGTCGGGGAGTCCTGGGGCGTTCATCCTTATGTCCTTCCGGGATGCCTCGGGTGTGGGTGTGGCGGCCTGTGCGGTGCCTGGGTCCTTCGGGATGTGTACGGGTCCTCGGGGCGGGGACCCGGTGCCCACGGTTAGGTGTCGTAGCGGCGGACCTCGGTCAACGGGTGCAGTTCGTGGCATACCTTGAAGCCGTGTTCGTTGCGAATGGTGATGAAGCACGGAGCCTTGTAGCCATCCCTTGATGAGTGGAATTCCACCACTTCACCTTCGACGCGCCGCTTTTCGTCGTCCTCATTGACGCCGATCGGAGCGAAGCTGACCATGAAGCCCTCGCGGACTTCATCGGCATCGATCTTTTTGTAGGGCCGGGCGGCCTTGGCCTTCAGGGTTTTGACCGTCGCCGCCTGTTGCGCCACTTTCTTGACGACGCGAGAGAGGCCTGTGACCTCCCCGGCGTGCGCGCTCAGGAGTACGTGCAACTCCTCAACCTCGCGAGCGTTGAAGCGGATATCGGTCGTGAACTTCATAGGAGGTCCTTGCCGGTTGTGCGCCCGTAAGGCGGGGCTTCCGTCTGGCGATCCACTGCTCCGGGCTCTCGCTGTGCGCCGCCACCCTGCATGTATGACTCTACTGCTTAAATTAACGTTGCGCAATACCCCTTAGTTGTATCTCGTCTTCGCAGTGCACCCTCCGGACCGCCCGCGTCGGCAGGTCTCCATCCAGCCCGTTGCCGTTCCCGCCGCCCGCCGCCGTACTCCGCTGGGGTCCGCCGTCCCAGCAGGTGTTGGTCAAGCTGGTCCCGCGCGCTGTTGGGGCGTGTGTTCGGGTACGAACCTGCTGCTCGACCCGTTCCGCCTGTCCGTCGCTCCCTCACCGGGCCCGTCTGTGTTCCGGCGGGAGCTCGCCGCCGTGTGTCGTGTTCGTCGTCCGGCCCACCGCGCTCTCGCTGCCCACTGCGGTCGTGGTTGTGTGCCTGCTGCGTCCAGCGCCGTCCACCCGCGGCCGCGGCCGAGCCGCTGCCCGCCGTGGTCGTGCTGGCCGAGCCGTCACCCGCCGGTTCGTTTCCCGTGTCCCGGCCGCGCGTCGCGAGTCTGCTGCTCTGCCGGGCCGCGCTGCGCTCGCGGGCTGTGCCGCTGCCTGCCGCCGTGCTGCGCCCGCCCGTTGTTGCCGTTCCTCGGCGGTGTCCGTGCCGGGCTCGCTGGTCCTGGCAGGCTGTGATGATGGGAGGCTCTGGGCATGAGGCAGACGGAGCTGGCCCCGGGGATGCCGGTCAGGACGAATTTCTCTGACCCGGGCCTGCCGGAGGGCACCGCGGGCGAGGTCGTGACCGTCTACGACGACCTGAGCGACGGCGTGGACGTCCACTTGAGTAACGGGACGCTGATCAACATCCTGGCCCATGGCCTGGATCCGGCGGCGCGGCCCGGCCGGGAGCGCGACACACCAGCGCGGCTGACTGCGTAGTGCGGCGGGTGCCTGCTGGCGGTCGAGCTCCGGGTCGTTGGCGTGGGGGCTTTCGTCGCCTGCCGTTCCGCTGTTCGGCGGGTCGTCGGCGAGCTCCTGGCGGCGCGGCCGCCCGGCTGCCGTCCGCCGCCCTCGCTGTTGCTCCGCCGTCCGCCGCCTGCCGGCGTCCCTGGCTGCCGCGCGCCGCGCCGCGCCGTCCGCGTTGTCCGTTCGTGTCCCTCGCGCCCGTCTGCGCCGTGCTTGTGGTCTCGGTCCTGCGTTCCTCAAGCGGCTCCCCTCGTCGCGCTACCGTCGGCCCGTGCTCGCCGTTCGTCCGTAGCGGTGCCTGCTCGCCGCCCCCGACGCGCCCTCTCTGTGAAGTGCCGGGCGGCCGCCGCCGCTCGGCGTGCCGCTGGCGTTCGTCGACGTGGTGCTGCCGCGCCGGGCCGGGCCGCGCCGCGCCGGGCCGGGCCGCGCCGCCCCGGGCCGTGTCTGCCCCGCCGGGGCCGTGTCCCGCGCCTCGGCCGTAGGCCCTGCTGGTGTAGGTATTCGTCGAGCTCGTCGCCCCGTGCCCGCCGCCCGCCGCCGGGCCCGGTCGCCTGTGGTCGTGGGTCTGCTGCTCGGCGCCGGAGGCCTCCCTCGCCCGTCCGCCTACCCTCCCCCGGGCCGCCCGCGGTTCTGCCGCGTTTCCTCTGGCCGTGTCTGGCCCGCGTTTTGGCTGTTCGGGGCGGCCGCCGTTGTGCTGCCGGGCTGGATCGTGTGCCTGCTCGGCGCGCTCCAGGAGCTCGTCGACGCCGCCTGTGCCGTCGCCGTCGTGTCTGGGGTGTGGTGCAGGTCGTGGTCGAGTTCGTTGGTCCCGCGCGGCGCGGCAGTGCTCTGCCGTGGGCCCCGTTTGTGCGTGGCCGGGGCGTGCGGGGTTGCGGTGGTGTTCGCTGAACTTCGCCGAACGACGGCCCGGGGGAGGCGGGGACCTGCCGCTTCGGCCGGGCCTGTGGTCTGTGTGTCGCTGTTCGGCTTGTTCGCCGTGCTCCTGGCACTCGCCGGCACGGTGCTGCGCCCGCTGTCCGCCGAGCTCCGAGTCGCCGGCGGCCGCCCTGCCCCGCGCCCCTGCGCCTGCCCCGCGCCCGTGCCCCCGGCTCCTGCCGCCGCGCTGCTCGCTCCGGGTTGTGCGGCGCCGCCCCCCCCGGGCCCGCTCGCCGCTCCCCGCTCCCCGCTCGCCGGGCCCCGGACCCGGGGCCTTGGTCGTTGGCGCGGGGCCTTCGTCGCCTGCCGTTGTTTGTCGGCAGGTAGTTGAGTTCCGGCCGCGTCCGCCCGGCCGCTCGTCTTCGCTGCCGCGCGCCGCCGCGTGCTGCGGTGTGCTCGTCCGGCTCGCTCGTCGGTGCCGCGTGCCGTGCTGCGCTGTGCGCTGACCTCATCAGCACCACCCGCTCCGAAAGCTGACTCCCGCAGACGCCGCTGTCATCCAACGCACAGCCAGGGAGGGCGGCGGCCGCGGCGGGGACGTTCCGCGCGTGCCCGCGCTGCCTGGCTCCCGGCGGCCGCGGCGAGGGCGTCCCGCGCGCGCTCCTCGCCCGCCACAGCACTTCCCGACCGCCCCCCCCCGGCTGCCACCGCGGTTTGTTCCGGGTCACCGATGCTCGCTCTTCAACACGACCAGCCACTACTGCCCCCGGCCGACCGGCCGGGGGTTTCGTGCGTTCTGGAGGAGTTCGCCGTTGCCCACTTACGAGGCCCTGCCCCGTTTCACCAGTGATCACCGCCGCCTCACTCCCGCCCAGCGCCGTGCTTTCCGCCGGGCCGTCACCGCTTTCGTCGATGACCTGCGCGCCGGGGGCCCGTTCCGTGCCGGTCTCCGTATCAAGGGCGTACGCCGCGCGCCTGGCGTCTTCGAACTCACCTGGGACGGCAACGGCCGGGCGATGTGGCAGTACGGCCCGGAGATAGTCCGCGGTGAGCAGCACATCGTCTGGTGCCGTATCGGCACCCACGACATTCTCACCGGCCGGTGAGCAGGGCCCGATGTCTGACTGCCGTGCCTCGGCCGTGGCCGCGCCCGTGCCCCGCCTGCCGCCCGCGCCCCGCCGTGGCCGCGCGCTGTTGCTCCTCGACGTAGTGCTGCGCCCGGGCTCTCCGCCGCCCGCCGCTGCACTGCTCGCGCTGTGCCCTGCGGAGCGTGGTCTCGGGCGGGTGTTGGTCGAGTTCGCCGTCCGGGCCCGCTCGTTGTGCCCGCAGCCGTGCCGCGTCCCGGCGTCCCCGCCCGTACCCCGCCCGGCCCCGCGACGTCCTGCGACTCGGCCCGTTACTCGCCGCCCGCGGCCGGGCCTGCGTGGTGGGGGCGCAGTGGTGTTCGGTGGACATCACCGAACTTCGCCGAACACGGTGAAGGGCCGGGGGAGGGGCTGGGCCCGGCGCTGCCCAGGCCGCGCGTCGCTGAGGTGCCGCGCTCGCCCGCGCCGCCGCGCTCGCCCGCCGTGCTGCTCCCGGTCTGTCGCACGCGGCCGTTCCGGGCCCGTCGCCTCGCCCGCCCGCCAGGCGGCGGCCGGGGCCGTGCCTGCGGTTCGCCGTCGTCCCGGGTTTCGGCCAGGTCGCCGTCGAGTCCGTTGCTGTTCCCGCCGCAGCCGGCGCCCGGCCCGCGAGGTGTTGTCCCAGCAGCTGTTGGTCGAGCTCGTCCCGCCAGCCGCTCGCGCGGTGCGGTGGTGTTCGGCGGACTGTGCCGAACACCGGTGAACGGCGGCCCGGCGGGGACCTGCTGCCGCGCTCGCCGCCGTCTGGTCGTGTACAGCCCGGCCGCTCGCGTGCTCCTGGCGCTCGTCGACGTGGTGCTGCAGCCGCGTGCTCGCCAGGCCCCGAGCCCTGCGGAGCGCGGCCTCGGGCGGGTGTGGGTCGAGCTCGCCGCACGCACGCGTCTGTTCGCTGTGTCTGTTGCTCGGCGACGTCGGCGTGATGCTGTCTCCGGCCCGCCGCGCCCCGCCTGCCCGTCGGCGGGTTCTCGTCGAGCCCCGGCCCCAGCCGCCCCTGGCCGCGTGTTGGGCCGCACTGAAGATTGTCGGTAGGGCTGTGACGTGGGCACTGAAGTCTTTTGTGCGATGGCTGCGCGGCAAGCCGCCGCGCAAAAGACTTCAGTATCAAGCTGTTGCTCAGTCCGCCAATTCCTCATCCTCCACCACCCGGTGGATGTGGATGTACCGTCCAGTTGGCCGATCGAGTACCAGCTGATGGGCTCGGGTCCGGTTGACGGCGCCTCCTCTACGTCGGTCATGACCCAGTCGTAGTCCTCTCCGCCAGCCGGGTCAGCGGGGCGCGGGGCCAGGCTCAGCGGGATCGACGCTGCCACGATCGTGTCGTCCGGCACCCCCTCCAGAGCCGCCCGCAAGCGGCCTACCGTCCATGCCTCGACGGTGTGGTGGTAGCCCTTCGAGCTGATTCGGCGGTCGCTCATCCTCTGCTCCTCCTCTGTCGCCGGGCCGTACCCGACTGCTACGCCCTTACCAACGAGTTCGCTCACCTGAAGGGTCGGTGCGGCGCTGAAGGACCGACTGAAATCTTCGGCGAGGTCCGGCCGCCGCGCGCCGTGGTCGCGGGGGCTGCCTCCCTGCCCGCCGCGCGCCGCCGTACCTGTTCCTCGCGTCCCGGTACCGCGTCAGCACCGGCCTTCGCCGCGGCCGCCGTGTCATCCCCGCGGCCTCGCCGCCTCCGCTCGTCCGCTCTCCGTGCGCCGTGCCCCGGCTGCGCCCTACTCCCACCTCCGGGCCCGCTCGTTGTGCCCGCGGCCGTGCCGCGGCCCGGCCCGGCCGCCGCCCCGGCATCCCCGCCCGTACCCCGCCCGGCCCCGCGACGTCCCGTGCCGCTCCCGGCTGCCGCCCCGGCCCGCCGCCCGCGGCCGGGCCGCGCTCGGCCTCGGCCGCGCGTCCGGCCTGCGCTGCTCGGTGCTCGGTGAACTTCGCTGAACACCGGTGAAGGGCCGAGGGAGGGGCGGGGCCTGGCGTCGTGCAGGTTCTGGTCGAGCTCACCGTTCCGTACTCGCCGGCCCCGGTCGCCTGCCCGCCGCGGCCCGCGGTCGCCTGTCCACGGCCCGGGGGCCTGCTGCCCGGCGCTGGAGGTCTCCGCTGTCCCCGGCCGCGCCCGTCCCCGGCCCGCCGCCCGTCCGCGCCCGCTGCGCTTCCCTGCCGTCTCGCTCGCGCCCTTGGCGGTTGTGCTTCTGGAGCTCGTCGATGTCGCCGCGTCAGCGTGGTGCTGACGGCCACGGCCGTCAGCACCACGCTGACGGGCGTCGACGGCTTGTGCCCGCCTTGTCGGCCGCCCGGCCCGCGTGGTCGGGATGGGGTGGTGGTCGGTGGGCATTGCCGAACTTCGCCGAACACCAGCGAACGGTGGTGCTGGCCTGCTGTCGGCCGCACCCCGCCGCCGCGTGCTGTGCTCGTCGGCGTCGACGTGGTGCTGCGGCCGCGTGCTCGCCGACTCCGAGCCCTGCGGAGCGCGGTCTTGGGCGGGTGTTGGTCGAGCTTGCCGTCCGCGCCCGGTTGTTGTGCCTGTCGCTCGTCGACGTCAACGTGTTGCTGCCTCCGGCCCGCCGCATCCGGGGCCGGGCCGCGCGCCGCCCGGCCGCGCGCCGCCTCCGTGCCCGCTGCTCCCGTTGTGTGTCCGCTGTGCCGTCGTACCTGCCGTGTCCGAGGCCGCTGTGCTGCTCGTCGAGCTCGTCGCCCCGTGCTCGACGATCCCGCCCGCCGTCCGGCCGCCCGCTGCCCGCCGCCGGGCCGCCGGGTCCGGCGGCGCGTCGCTCGCGCCCCGGGCCCGGTCGCCCGCGGCCGTCCCGCTGTGTCCACGGCCCGGGGGCCTGCTGCGCGTTGCCGAAGGCCTCCGCCGCGTGGCCCGCCCGCGGCCCCGGCTGCCCGGGGTCCGGCCGCCCTGCTGCCCCCGCCGCGCCCCTGTGCTGCTGCGCGTCCGCTGCCTCGGCCGCCCCTGGCTGCCCGCGGTTTGCGCCGCCGCGCGTCCGCCGCCGTTGTGCTGTCGGGCTGGGTTGTGTGCCTGCTCGGCGTGCTCCTGGAGCTCGACGTCGATGTCGACGAGCTGTCGCTGTTCGGCGTTCGGCTCGTTCTTCCTTCCCGCGCGGGGCGGCAGTGCTCTGCCGTGGGCCTGCCGGGTCCTGTCTCTTGCTCTGCTGGGTCCCGTCCCCGCGCGGTCGGGGCCCTGGGTGTTCGGTGGTGTTCGCCGAACTTCGCCGAACATCACTGAACAACGGCGGTGGGGAAGCGGGGACCTGTCGTCGTGTCCGGGGCGTGGTGCAGGTCTTGGTTGAGCTCGCCGCTGTGCCGGGCCCCCCGGGGCCCGTGCGCCGCCCCGGGGCCCGGCCGTGCCGGGCGCCGTTTTCCCGGCCCGCCGCCGGGTGCCGGGCGCGCTGGTCTGGGTTGCCGGCGGCCTGCGCCGGCCGCGGCGTACCGTCTCGGTCGCCGGCGGCTGGGCCTTCGTCGTGTGGCGCCGCCTCGACCCGCGCTCGCGCCCCGGCTCCGGTCGCCCGCTGTCCTTGCTGTGCCGTCGAGTTCGAGTTCGTCCTCGTCGTGCTGCTGCTCGCGTCCCGGCCCGCAGCTGTGCCCGCCAGGCGCCGACGTCTGGCGGCCGGTGTCGCGCCTTCGTCTTCACCGTCGCGTCCTGCCGCGGGGGCCCGGCCTGCGGCGCTCCGGGCTGCTCCCGCCTCTCACCTGCGCTCGCAGCCGCGTCCTCCGGCCGCCCCCGCCTCCGCCCCCGCGCCTGGGCCGCGTACCGCCCGCGCCGTGCGGCCGTTCGGGCCGTGTCGTTGCTGGGGGTTCCGCTCGGCGCCGAAGGCCTCCGCTGTCTCCGTCCGCGTCCGGGCCGTACGGTCGGGCGGGGCCCGTCCGGCTCGCGCCGTGCCGCGGCCCGGCCGCCGCCCTTTCCCCGCGCGCTGCGCCGCCCCGTCCCCCAACTGCCTGTCTGCGCGGTGGTGTTCGGTGGACATCACCGCGGCCCCGGGGACACGGACCTGCCGCCCCGTCCCCGCGCGCCGGTCGAGTTCGCCGTCCGTGCCCGTTCGGTGTGTGTCGCTCGGTGAGTCGACGTGATGCTGCCTCCGGCCCGCCGCGCCTCGGCCGCGAACCCGCCGCCCGGCCCGCGGCGTGTTCGCTGCCCGCCCGCGTTCGTGGTCGTGTGCCTGCTGCGCGCAACGCCGCCCGGCCCGCGGCCGCGTCCGGCGTGCTCCTGGCGCTCGTCGACTCGAGCGGCTCGTTCCCCGCGCCGTGCCCCGGGCTCGGCTGCCCGTCGGCCGCGCTGCGCCCCGCGGTGCCCGGCGCTCGCGGTCGCGCGTCCGGCCGTCGTTGCCGTCTCTCGGCGGGGTCCGTGCCGGGCTCGGCGGTCTGGCGTGCTCGGGTGGCCGCTGGCGCCCTGCGCCGGCGCATGCCGTCCTGGTCGCGGGTACCGGGCCTTCGTCGCCTGATGCTGCCTCGCCGCCCGTGCCTCTCTACGGCTGCCCGTTGTCCTTGCCGCGCCTTCGAGTTCGTGCTCGTCGTGCCGCTGCTCGGGTTCCGCTCGCAGTGGTGCCTGCTGCCGCCCCGGCCCGGTCCCGGTACCCGTCCCCGGCCCCCGCTCCGCTGCGGGCCGGTCCGCCGGTCGCCCGGCGCTTGTGTGTTCTCGGCCGGTGTCGCTGTCCGGGCGCCGCGTGCCCGCGCCTCGCGCGTGTGTCCCGGCCCCCGGCCGCTCCGGGCCGCCTCGAGCTCCGGCAGGCCTTGGTCGAGCTCGGCGCCGCCCCCGGGCCGCCGCCCGCACCGCCCGTGCTGTGCTTGCGGTGCTCTGCGGAGCGTGGCGGGTGTTGGTCGAGTTCGCCGTCCGTGCCTGCTCGTTGTGTCTGTCGCTCGGCGACGTCGACGCGGTGTGCTGTCTCCGGCCCGCCGCACCCGCGGCCGGGTGCCTGCTGCCCATCGGCGGGTCTTCGTCGACCCCGCAGCCGCGGCTGCCCTTGGCCGCGGGGCTGCTGCGCGGCTTGCTCCCGCCGCTCGCCGCCTCTGTTCTGCCGTTCCGGTACCGCGTCACGCCGACCTTCGCCGCGGCCGCCCTGTCGTCCCCGCGGCCGCGCCGCACGTTCGCCCCTGCGCCGCGTCCGGCTGCGCCCCGTTCCCGCCACTGCCCGTACGGTTCCGCCGCCGGGCCCGTCCGGCGTCATCCTCGGCCGCCTCGTTGCGCGCTGCGCCCTGCTCCCGCGACCGGGCCCGTGGCGCTCCGGGTCACGTCCGGGCCCGGAGCGCCACTTCGTTGCGTTTCCGCGCTCGCGGCCCCGGCCGCGATGTTCGAGGGGGGCCGCGGTGCCCGCGGGTGCAGGTCCTGGTCGGGCTTACCGGCCCGCACTCGCCGGCCCGCGGGCCGGCTGCCCGGCGCTGAAGGTCTGCGCCGCCCGGCCGCGCCCTGGCCGCCTCGCCCGTGCCTTGGCCGGCGTGCTCCTGGAGCTCGGCGACGTCGCCGAGCGGCTCCTCGTTCTCCGCTTGTGTGCCCGTCCGTACGCGCCGCCCGGCTGCCGTTCCCGCCGCCCCGTCCGTTCGGCTGCGCGCGGCCGCCGTACGCGCTGCTCGCGGCCGCGCGCCGTGCCGCCGCCTGCCGTGCTGCGCCCGGGTGCCGTCGATCTCCCGGCCGGGTCCGTGCCGTGGCGGTGTCGCCGGGGGCTATGGGTGTGGCTGGGTGTCGGTGTCGGTTTCCGGTGTCATGTCGAGGGCCTTCGTGATCGCGTCGAAGAGCTCCGGGGGTACGGGCGGCCTGCGCTCGTCGATCGGCCAGGGGACGTCGACCAGCGCCGCGGAGTACGTGCCTTCGGGCTGGTCCCGGGTGTCTTGCGTGTCCAGGTCGATCATGCGGGCCCGCTCGGCGAAGTGGAGCGACAGGGCGCCGGACAGCGTGCCGGAGGTCGTGGTCTTGCCTTCGCCGCCGCGGTGGTAGTGCCCGGCGGCGAAGTTGTGCTCGGTGATGCGCCGTACGGTCTCCAGGTCGGGGCGTGCGCGCGGGGCGGTCAGGGCACGGGCCTGTTCGGCGGTCATGCCGGTGACGGCGGTGAGGGCCTGGACGGTGTCGTCGGGCAGAGGGGCCGCGGCGAGGTGGTCCAGGCGGTCGGTGGCCGAGGTGCCGGGCTGCAGGCCCAGGAGCTCCATGGCGCGGTGCCGCTGAACGCCGATGGCCGCGGCGACCCGCTGGACGTACCCCTCGAGCCGCTCCGCGGGGTGAGGCAGGGGAGCACCAGGGATCCGGGCCGGGAGCACCGGCGCAGCGGAGCGGGCGGCGACGGCCTGGCGGGCCTGGTCCAGGGTGATCCCGGGGTGGCTGCGCTTGTACGCGCGCACCGCACGGTCCAGTTCCCGGCTGCGGGTGTGAGGTTCGGGGAAGAGGGGTTGGGGTGTTCGGGTTTCCTCGCCATTGATGCGGGATCGTTTTTGTGCTGGTCGTTGGCCGTGTCAGCTGGTTGATCTTGGTGGCGGTGATCCGGATTTGGTGGTGATGACCCCGGACCGGCGGGTGGCGTGTTCGTCGGATCTCCTTCGTGGCGAGCTCTATAGCGCGTGTGTGCCCGAGCCGGGGGCGGATCGATGGGGTGTCACTCGTCTTGGGGAGGTCTCGGCCTGCCTCTCCGCGTGGGGGGCTCTAGCGTCGCTTCCGTCGCGCTCGCCACGGGCGTTGCTTGAACTGCCCTTGTGTGGGGCGGCTGTTGACTGCTGGAGGCTGGCATCGTGCCCCTTGTTGCGTTATCCGTTCACCCCTGTCACGGGTACCGATGACAGAGACTGGCGACGCGTCCGAGGCCATGGACATCGGTTTGGGGCGGCATCGGGATGAGCTCAGGCCTGCGGCGGTGGCTCAGTTGCTGCGGCTGCGGGCCGCGGGGGAGTTGACGACCGGACATGTACGGCTGGTCGCTGACGCGGTGGGTGTGCACAAGAGGACGGTGTGGAGCTGGCTGGTCCGCGCGGAGGAGACCGGCAGTGTGGAGAAGCCGGAACGTCGCCGGTTCCGGATCACCGAGGAGATCATCGATGTCCTCGCTGATTATCAGGGCAACGTGAAGCGCGCTCATGAGCGCCTGGTCGAGGTGGCGGTGGCGGCAGGGGAGAAGCCGCCGGGACTGACGACGCTGCACGATGCGATTGCCCGGGATCTTGATCCGGGGTTCATGGCGGGCCTGCGGGAGGGGATTCCCGCGGCTCGGGGGTTTGATCCGGCGTTCCAGCGGCCGGCGGTGGCCCGTAATGAGGTGTGGGAGGGGGATCACAAGCAGGCCGAGACCGTCGTGATGATGCCCGATGGCAAGCCGTCGAGGGTGTGGGTGACGTGGTTCGAGGACCGCGGCACCAGCTATGTGATGGGCTGGGCGGTCACCGCTGGCTCCGCGCACCGCGGTTCGGTCCTGGCCGCGGTACGTATGGCCGTGCTGCGCGAGGCCCCCTACGGCCCGCCCGGCGGGCTGCCGCACCTGGTGCGCGTCGACGGTGGCGCCGACTTCCTGTCCAAAACCGTCCTGCGCGCCTTCGGCCTGCTGGGCGTGCCGGTGCACCGGGTGCGCAGCGCCCGCCACAAGGGCGGTATCGAGCGTCTGAACCACACCAGCATGACCCGCTTCTTCGCCGACCTGCCCCGTTACACGAAGGCGCCCCGGCTTGATCACCGCCGCCGCCTCGGCGAGACGGACCCGCCGCTGACCTTCGAGGCGTTCGTGGGCCTGCTGGGCGAGTGGGTCGAGAAGCACAACACCGAGCACGTCATCGAGCGCACCGGTATGACGCCGCTTGCGGCCTGGCTGGCCGATCCCGCTGAGGTCCGGCCCGAGCCGAGCGCGGCCGAGCTGCGCGCCCTGATGCTGGAGAGCGACCACCGGCCCCGCAAGATCACCAGTCACGGGGTGGAGTTCAACAAGCGTGCCTACATGCCCGAGAACGGGGTGGGCCGGATCGGGCTCGAGGTCCGGGTGCGGTGGATGCCGCACCACCATCACGAGATCGATCTGTACACCTTCCGCGGCAACCGCTACCTGGGCCGGGCCTTCCTCAGCAACGAGGCCAGCGAGGAACTGCGCGCCAAGGTGCTGCACGACCGCGATGAGCACAGCGCGGAGCTGCGGCGGGCCTTGAAACGCTCCGGCGAGCGCAAGCGGGAACGCCACCTGCCGTCCACCCGGCCCGAGGTGCCTGTCCGAGCCCTGCGTATGACCGAGCGGGAGGCCCGCGCCGAACTCAAGGGCACCGTCCCGCCCCCGCTGCCTCGCCGTCGGGCACAGCCCTACCGGCCCCTGACCCCGATCCCGGCCGCGTGGAAACGCCCCGGCCTCACCGACACCACATCTAAGGACGACGCATCGTGACAACGGCCCCCAAGCACAAGCACATTGGCCAGCGCCGCCAGCCGGTCACCGCATCACCGGGCGAGGCATCGAGGCGCCGCCCCGACCTGCGCCCGCAGCACTTCCTCGGCCTCAAGGACTCCACGCTGGTCGCCACGGACACCCTGCTGCAGATCAAGGACACCGTCATCGACACCGTCGAGTCGAAGGCCATGTCCGTGATCTACGGCGACCCGGGGCTTGGCAAGAGTTTCTCCACCCGCGCCACGATCCAGGAGATGAACCCGGACCTGATCCTCCCCCTCGACTTCGCCCGTTCCCGCCCCGGGCCGAAGGACCTGCGCGAGGAGCTGTTCCACCAGATGCGGCTCAACTGCAAGATGCCCGGCACTGCGACCGCGTTCGACAAGCTGCTGCGCGAAGCCCTGCCGCGGCGTCCGTATGTGATCGTGTGCGATGAGGCCCAGCAGTACCGGCGGGAGAATTTCGAGTTCCTGCGCAAATTGTGGGACAACTGCGACCCCCAGCCCGCCATCGTCTTCGTCGGCGGCCGCGAGGCCTACGAGACCCTGCAGAGCGACCCGGCGCTCGCCTCCCGGATCTACATTCGCCTGGAGATCCTCGCGATGACCGAGGACGAGATCCTCAAAACCGTCCCCGACTCCCACCCCGTGTGGCGCGGTGTGGACGAGGCGCTGCTCAAGCGGGTCGACACCCAGTACGCGCTGGGCTCCTTCCGCGAGTGGGTCAAGGTGACCAAGCACGTCATCAAGGGCATGGAGTACTTCGGCGTCGAGCAGGTCAACGATGAGGTCGTCGACTGGGCCCTGGCCCGATGCTGACCAAGACGGCGGCGCGGCCTTTGGCGGCACCACGGCCCTTCCCCCTCGCCGGTCAACCAGCGCCCCCGGAACTGCACTTCCTCAGCCTTCCTGGGGCGCGCACCGTCCTCACTCCCGGTCTCGTGGCAGTCGATCACGCGCTCGCCGAGGCCTGCCAGCAGCAGCGTTTCCTGTGCGTACTGGGCGACGCTGGAGTCGGTAAGACCTTCGCCGTCCACCACGCTGCCCGTACCCGCTTCCCTCAGGCGCGCGTCTCGCTGCGTCTGGGAGCCAGGCCCCGGCCGGCCGACCTGCGCGCCCACCTGCACCACGCTCTCGAACTGCAGAACGCTGCGCCGGCCGAACCGGCGGCTGCCGACGCCCTGATCCGCCGTGCGCTGAGAGCCAGGCCGCGCATCGTGGTCGTCGACGAAGCCGACCGGATGCCCGAGGCATGCTTCGAGTACCTCCGGTTCCTGCACGACGACCTTCCCGGCGGACTGTGCACCGTCCTGATCGCCGGACAGCGAGGTGAACGGGCCCTGCGCGCCCAGCAGATGCTCCACACCCGCACCGCGCAGTGGCTCACCCTCCCACCGCTGGCCCGTGATGAGATTCCCCGTACCGTTCCCGTCCTGCACCCGCTGTGGCAGACCGTTGCACACGATCATCTCTGGTCGCTGGACGGCGACTTCGCCCACGGAAGCCTGCGCCGCTGGGCCCTGCTCACCCACCACATCCAACGCACCCTGACCGCCACCGGTGCAACCAGCCCCCACCCGGGTCTGTTGCGGCAGATCATCCGCCGTATCGACACCTCCCACCGCCCATGACCGCCCCCGCCCACCTCACCGCACCGTCGGCCCCGCCGCCCGTCACGCTCCTGCTGGACGCGAGCGACGACCGAACCATCCACCACGCCGCCCACCAGCGAGCCCACCCCCAGGGCGGCTGCATCACCGCCGATCCCACCCCGCACACCAACAGCCTCGCCTACCTCGCCCTGGACCTGCTGCGCGCCATGGGCCGCGACAGTTTTACCCGCCCCGACGCCGAGCGGATGTCCACAGACGCGGCCTGGCGCGCCGTGACCTGCTGGACCCTGACCACCGGGCTCAAGCAGGCCATCGTGCTGCGCGCCCACCGCCTCACCCCCGAACGCCTGGCGCGCCTGGCCACCTGGCGCGCCGAGACCGGCATCCGCCTCGTCCTCATCGCCCACACCTCCACCGAGGCCACCGAGTACCGCCTGCGGGCACGCCTTGCCGCCACCGGCCTCGCCGATCCACACACCGTCTCCGGCACCCCCGCCATCCTGGACGCCATCGGCCCGCCCGACACAAGCCGACGCCACGGCCCGCCCCCGCCCGATCACATCCCTCCGCTGCCCGACTTGCCCGATGGCGACGCCGCCTCCTTCCTCCAGGAGTGCAGACGCCACCTGAACAAGGACGACTTCGCCCGCACCGACAGCCAGTACCGGGCCGGCCACGCCGCCGCCCGCACCTGGCTGGCCCGTCACCCCAGCTTCACGCCCGCGGCGACGGCCACCGTCATATCCCCGGACGAGGGCACCGGCCCGCACGAACCCACCGACTGGAAGGACATGGAGAGCCTGCGCCTGTTCCTGTCCCGCCTCACTGTCTCAAGCCCCAGCCCTGGGCACACCCTCGCCCGCGTACGCGGTGCCCAGGCCCACTTCCTTGGCCGGCAGCTCCACCTCGACGTCCCTGACGACCTCGCCGCGCGCTGCGGCCCCGGCGTCACCACCGTGCCGATCACCCCGCACGTGGCTCACACTCTCACCACGAACCTGCCCAATCCGCTGCGCGCCGCCGCGGCAGCCGCCCTGCTGTTCACCGGCACCGACCCGTCCCTGCTGTCCATGACCCAGATCACCAGTGTCGACGAGCAGGCCACCCTCTTGGCCATCGACCGCGACTCGAGGATCTACATCGGCATGCCGCCCGGCCCCCGGCACATGTACGCCATTCCGGCCCGCGCCCGCCCCCTGCTTGCCGCCGCCCTCGCCTTCCGCCACCGCACCCCGCGCACCGCCGACCATTTCGGGCTGTTTGCCGGCTGCTTCGGCACCTCCATCCGCTTCGACCACCTCATCCGCGACGCCGGCCTCGACATCCCGGCCGTCACACACCCGCACCCCGCCGAGGACTGGCACACCGCCGCCCGCTGCCAGCACGTGAACGTCCCTGTCCCGGCCGCCCCCGCCGCCCCGGCCTTTTCGGCCCGGGCGCGTCTGCGCCCACCCACCACTCGACGTCCGCTCTGAGGCTTCCGGCACTGCCGCCGACAGCCGCTTTGACCGCAGAGGATCCCGACATGAGTTCTGCCCTTGGCCAGACAGAAGAGTTCGGCACTCCCGGCGACTGGCCCGACTGGTGCCGACCTGGGCACTGAACGCAGCCAAGACCGCGATCAAGGACGCCGTTGAGGGCGGTCGCATGACGTGCCTTCATGGCGACGCAGGTGTCGGCAAGACACTCGGCGCCTCCATCGCGCTGCGCACCATCGGATGCGAGCAAATGATCTGGCCATGGCTCCGCTTCAGTTCCACCGCGCGCACCCTGCGCGAGAAACTCTTCCACGCCCTGGTGCTGGACGGGCCTGTGCCCCACCGGCCCGCAGCGGTGGACGCGTTGCTGCACGAGGCACTCGCCCGCCGCCGCTATGCCCTGGTGCTTGACGATGTACAGAACCTGAACGCCGACTGCCTGCGTCTGATTCGCTCTCTGTGGGACGCGGGAGACAGCCACAGCCGTCCTGCTGTCGTGTTCATCGGTGACCAGCGCGGCTATAAGAAGCTGCGCAGGGAACAGGCCGCGCGGATCTCTACCTGGAACAGGATCGACCGCCTGGGAGCCGACGAGGTCCGCACCGCAGCGCCCGCCTTCCACCATGAGTGGGCGAAGGTGCCCCTAAACCTCATTGGCAAGGCCGACGCGTACGGTCCGCAGGGCCGTATACGAAGCGGACTGACGGTGCGATGGGCCTGTCCCGGGAGGAACGCGTCCCCTCCTGCGGCGACGCAGGGGTGCGCTGCCCGCCCGCCGACGCATCCCCGGGTATGACCTGCTGTTTGCCTTCCGGCCAGCCTCCAGCTGCCACCTCGGTCTGCTGTGCCTTGGCGGGGCCCTGATGGGTGGGCATCCCGTCCGCCGGGTGTGTGCGGTCCCTCCGTCATGTGAGCAGGGGAGACCGGCGCCTTGAGCGGCTGAGGAACACACCTGCGGTCGCTGGAGGGTGCTCCTCGGCTCGCGGTCTTCGGGGCCCGAGAATGCGCGGCGGGATGGCTTTTTTCGTACTTGCGTCTCTCTGCGTTGTCTTGAAGAGCGTGGTTCTGGGAGGTTCGTCACGTGACTAGAGCACCTGCCTTGTAGGGGCTGGGTCTCTTGTGCGGGTGACGTGGCGGGGTGGGCCGTGAACGAATCGGCAGGACTGGTACAGGAGCCGGCCCCGGGCACGGGGGGTGCGCGGGGCCGGCTGGTCAGGCTGCGGGCCGCGTGGGTGTTATGGATTCTTACGGCGGGCATGGGGATCCTCACCCTGGTGTGCGTCGTGCCGACCCGAGGGGACCCCCGGCCCGACTGGGACCCGTGGTTACTCGCCGTGGCGGAGCCCGTGCCGCTCGTCGCCTACGCCTACCCGGGCTTCGTGGTGGCCCGGCGTCGCCCTGGGAACCGGATCGGGTGGTTGCTGCTGGTGTCCGGGTTCGGGGGCGCGCTCGACGCGCTGGGGCACGCCTACGCTGTGTATGCAATTGGGCGGGACCTTCCCGCAGGCATCCTGGCGGCGTGGGTGTCCAACTGGGCCTTTGCTCTGCACTTCTTTCCGCTCTATTTCCTGCTGCTGTGCTTCCCTGATGGCGCGCTGCCGTCCGGCCGATGGCGGATCGTCACCTGGTACACGGGTGTGTGCGGAGTATGGGTCCCACTGTCCGTTGCCCTTTTGCTGGGAACGATTGACCGTGACTACTTCCCGAACGTACGCAACCCGCTCGGCCTCTTGCCGCTGGAGGCGTTCTACGTCCCATACGAAGCCTTGCTGTCGTCGGTGCAGGTGGCCGGCCCCTTCGTGCTCTGCGCCCTCTCACTCCTGGCCCGCTACCGCCGCACGAATGCAAAGTCCCGGCAGCAGTTCAAATGGGTGGCGTTCGCGGCGCTGGCGAGCCTGGTCATGCTGGCGGGGGCGGTGCTGCTCCAGGACCCCTGGATCAGCGTCGCTATCGATCTGATCCTCGTGACGTTCAGCGTGTCCATCGCGATCGCGATCGTCCGCCACAACCTCTTCGATATCGACCGCCTGTTGAGCCGGTCGTTGCTGTACCTGGGGATGACCGCGGGTGTGGCCGGACTCTACATCGGCGCCGTGAGCCTGTTCGCACTGATGTCGCAGCGTTTCATCACCGCGAAGGCTCCCCTGCTGGCGACCGGTGTCGTGGCGGTCGTCCTCCAGCCCTTGCGTGCGCTGCTGCAGCGCGTGGTCAATCGTCTGGTCTACGGGCTGAGGGAGGATCCGTACGCGGTACTGGCCGGCCTCGACCGCCGCCTGGAGACGGTGCTCGCCCCCCGCCAGCTGCTGCCCGAGGCCGTCGCGACCATCGCCAAGGCCCTGCGCCTGCCCTACGTAGCCGTCGAAGTGAAGCGTGCGGCGGCATACGGCGCCGCAGGAGGCCGCCTCGCGGTACACGGAGCCGAGCGCCCCGTGGCGCTGCGGCTCGCGCTGGTCCATCAAGGCGAGGAGATCGGCACGCTAGCGGTCGCGGCGAGAGCGGCCGAGGACGGCTTCTCGGGCGCGGACCTGCGTCTGCTCGCGGACGTGGCCCGCCACCTCGCGCAGGCGGCAGCGGGGGTACGGCTGTCGCTGGCCCTGCTGCAGGAGCAGGAGCGGGCGGTGACTGCACGGGCCGAGGAGCGCAGGCACCTGGCCCGGGACCTCCACGACAGTGTCGGACCGGTGCTCAGCCATGCCGCCTCGGCCGTAGAGACGGCCTGCGCGGCAGTGCACACCGACCCCAGCAGGGCCGCTGACCTCGTGACCGGGGCACTGGTCCATATCCGGCAGGGCTCCGACGACCTGCGCTGGATCGCGCTGGGGCTGCGCTCACCCGTCGATCAGCTGGGGCTGCGTGAGGCCGTTCTGGCTTACCTCGACCGCGTCCCCGTGACCGTGCACACCGACATGCCCGA
Source organism: Streptomyces sp. YIM 121038 (assembly GCF_006088715.1). Lineage (NCBI taxonomy): Bacteria > Bacillati > Actinomycetota > Actinomycetes > Kitasatosporales > Streptomycetaceae > Streptomyces > Streptomyces sp. YIM 121038. Next base: position 16,757 of record NZ_CP030772.1, on the reverse strand, counting down.
CCTGCTCCCCCCGATGCCTGCGGCGGTCGAGGAGGCGGTGTACCGAATCCTGACCGAGGCGGTAACCGATGTGCTCCGGCACGCTCGCGCCGCATGCTGCTGGGTGAGCCTGGAACTGAGCGACGGGCACCTCACATTGACCGTTGCCGACGACGGCCAGGGACCGCCCGGAGCCGCTCGGCCGAGCGAAGGGCTGGCCTCGATACGGGAATGTGCCATCGCGATCGGGGGCATGTGCGAGTTCCGTGCCCGCTCCGGCGGCGGCCGCGCGTACATCGCACGTCTTCCCCGCAGCCTGCCCGGCGCACAGCTCCCGGCAACCCGGGAGGCGAGTCCCTTGCAGCCGGGACCACGCCACCGCGACAGTGACCGTGCTGGAGGTGAGCCATGAACGAGCTCACGGGAGCTCACACGGCGCACACGGCGACTCCCCGCATACTGGGCTGGCTGTCACGTTTGGCGACGAAGCGAACAGCCTGGGGCCTGTGTATCGCTGCGATGGCCACCGCAACTGCGAATGGCGTCTTCGCAGTCCTGTCGCGTGCAACGCCACGCCCGGAATATCACCCGTGGTGGCTGATCGCCGCGGAATCCCCGACCGGTCTGATTTTCGCAACGCTTGGGCTGCTGGCGGCGACCCGCCGACCATGCAATCCCGCGGGGTGGCTGCTGCTGGCCGCCGGATTCGGTGCGTCCCTCGACCTCCTGAGCCATTCCTATGGGCTCTATGCGGTGCCGCGGGAGCTGTCGGGCGGCGTGCTGGCTGCCTGGATCAGCAGCTGGGGCTTCGTGCTCTTCATCTTCCCGCTGATGTTCCTCTTCCTGCTCTTCCCCAACGGCCATCTGTCGTCTGTGCGCTGGCGGTTCGCCGCCCGGTACGTGAGTGTCTGCGGGCTCATCAGCGTGTCCATCGGGGCTTTCGCTCCGGGGCCGCTGGGGTTCGGGTACTTTCCCTCGGTCTCCAACCCGGTGGGCATCGCAGCACTGCTGTTCAGCGTGACCCACGTGGGCCTCGTGTCGGTATTTGCGATCCTTGTCCCCTTTCTGGTGTCGGTTTCCTCGTTGCTGTTTCGGTATCGGAACTCCACCGGGCTTCTGCGCCGGCAGCTGAACTGGGTGGCCTGGGCCACCATGATGACCATCCTCCTGGTGGCGATACAGATCCTGGTGGGAGACAACCCTGCCGGAACGATTGCTGTTGATCTGGCGCCGGTACTCCTCGGCACGGCCATCACTATCGCGATCTTGCGCCACAACCTGTTCGACATCGACCGGATGCTCAGCAGCACGCTCATCTACGCCGGACTGACCGCCGGTGTCGTCGGCCTCTACATCGGCATCGTCAGCGCATTCGGGCTGCTGCTGCAACGTTCGGCCTCCGGGGTGGCTCCGTTGCTCGCGACGGGCGTGGTGGCCGTGGTGCTGCAGCCCCTGCGCACGCTGCTCCAGCGCTCGGTGAGCCGGCTCGTCTATGGCCTGAGGGATGACCCTTATACGGCACTGGCCCTGCTCGGCCGCCGTATGGAAGCAACGAGCGATCCGAAGAAGATCCTGCCCGAAGCTGCTGCGACCGTGGCCGAAGCTCTGCGTCTGCCCTACGTGGCCATCGAACTGGACAGCACTTCGGCGACGGGCATCGACCGGATGCGCGTAGCCACCCACGGCACCGAGGTCCGGGAACCGCTGAAACTACCCCTGGTACATCAGAGCGAAGAGATCGGCCTCCTGATGGTCGGGCTCCGCCCCTTGGACGAGCGCTTCTCGGCGGCGGATCTTCGCCTGCTGCGGGACGTGGCCCGGCACGTCGCGCAGGCCGCATCAGCCGTGCGGCTGTCGCTGGCCCTGCTGAGCGCGCAAGAGCACGCGGTCGCCGCGGCGGCCGAAGAACGCCGCCGACTGGCCAGAGACCTCCACGACAGGGTTGGCCCCGTGCTCACCGGAGCCACCTGGACCCTCCAAGCGGCCCTCACCAAGCTGCACACCGACCTCGACGCCACGCACGGACTGCTGACCACCGCCCTGGTCCATATGCGCCAAGGAACCGAAGACCTGCGCCGGATCTCCACGGGCTTGCGCTCACCGGTCGATCAGCTGGGGCTGCGTGAAGCCGTTCTGATCTATCTCGAGCGCGTGCCGCTGACCGTGCACCCCGCACTGCCCGACGAGATCCCGCGGCTGCCCGCGGCAACCGAGGAAGCGGCCTACTGGATCGTGGCCGAGGCGGTCGCCAACGTCCTCCGGCACGCCCACGCCGATAACTGCTGGGTGACCGTCGAACTGGGCGGTGCTCTCGTGCTGACCGTCGCGGACGACGGCAGGGGACTTCCCGACCGCTTCCGGCCCGGGGTGGGGATGGGGTCCATGCGCGAACGTGCCGCCGAGATCGGCGGAACCTGCCAGATCCATCCGCGTGCCGGCCAAGGCACCGAAGTCGTCACGCGCCTGCCGCCTTCCCTGCCCGGCGCAGAAACACAACACAGCAAACAGACAGTGAAGGGCGGGATCACATGACGGACCAGGACATTCGTGTCGTCATCGCCGACGACCACGCCTTCACCCGGTACGGACTGCGCGTACTGCTGGAATCCGATCCCGGCATCACCGTCGTCGCCGAAGCCAGCGACGGCCACGAAGCCGTGGAGCAGACCATCAAGCTCCGTCCCGACGTCGTCGTCATGGACGTACGAATGCCCAACGGCAGCGGACTGTGGGCGACCCAGGAAATCCAAAAAGCCCGCCCCGGAACCAAGGTTCTCGTCCACTCCGAGTACGAGGCAGACCCCAACGTCATGGCCGCGATGCGAGCCGGCGCCTCGGGCTTCCTCATGAAGGCCGGAGACGTCACACAGATCATCCGCGCGGTGCGCGACGTCGCCGCCGGCGCGTGGATCTTCAACCTCTCCGACACGGCCCGCATGCGCCCCTGGTTCGATGACCTGCGCACAGCCCGACGCGAAGCCGCCTTCCCCCAACTGACCTCCAGGGAAAGGGAGATCCTCAACATCATCGCTACCCCGAAGCAGACCACCGCCAGCGCCGCGGCCCGCCTAGGCATCAGCACCAAGCGGGTCGAGAACGCTGTGACCGACATCAAAGCCAAACTCGGCGCCACCGACCGCGCGCAGCTCATCACCATGGCGCGCACCGCAGGTCTCGGAGCAGTGCCATGACCCGCTCCTCCCGTGCCCCCGGTCGGACACTCCCGTGACTGTGGGAATGCTGCAGACACACGCTGGTCCCAACAAGACATCGGGGACGGGACCAACGGGAGAGACAGATGCACGGCAAGAAATCAGCACACCACAAGACATGGTCCGAGGGGCGGCGCAGGAACCGAAACTGGGCCAGGACCGTACGGTTGTGGACACCCGTCGTGGCGACTGCCGTCACGACTGCCATCGCCGTCTACCAGGCATGGCACGGACAAAGCATCTGATCAAGTACGGGATGACAGGCTCCCCTTCAGCTATATGCCCGTTGTCCATCTGCTGCCCAGTGGAGTCCGAGGTCGGCGAGTTGCTGGAGCTGCTCACCGGTGAGTCGGGCCTGTCGTTGGCGTGTGGTGTGGAGGCGCTGGCGTCAGGTTCTTCGGCCACACCCCACACAACGTGGCTCACGCCCTGTGGACACCGTCACTGCCTGCCGTCTTCCCGCTGCTGTGCCTGCTCCCGCGTGCCGTGGTCTGCGGTCTGTGTCCAGGGCAGGCCAAGGCCGTGGAAGAGGGCTTACTGTTGTGGGGGGTAGGTGTGGAAGCGGGAGCGCACCGCGTTCAGCCGCCGCCGCAGCTGCACCTCGATGCCGTTGATGCGGGGCCGGTAGGTGTCGTGGACGCAAGTCCTGCCGTCCTCGCCGACCAGCGGCCCGACGTCCTCCAGATACTGACGGGCAGCGGTGACGATCTCCATCAGCCGCTCGGTACGCGAGCGCGGCACACGCGCCGCGCCCGCGGTCTTGACCCGCCGGTCGCCTGTGGCCGGTCCGATCCGCAGCTCCAGGAGCGCCGCGCGCTGCTCCTCTGCCAGCCGGGGCCACCTGCGGTGCTGGTCGCACAGCCACTTGCCGAGATCATCGCCGCGGAAGATCCGCTGTCCGGTGAGGAGTTCGCCGCGGCGCCCGCCCTCTTTGTAGAAGGCTTCCAGCAGGACGAGTTTGCGCTCGAAGGCGGCGTTCCAGGGTGCTCCGTCCTGTACCCGCCACACGCCGAGCTCCTCCAGCGCGCGGACCACGTCGCGTTCCTGCTCCCGCGCACCGTAAGCGGGTCGGCGGCACTCGCTCAGCAGTCTCCCTATCCGCACGTCCTGCCCGTCGGCGCTGATGGTCTCCTCGATGCCGGGCAGGCGGTGCCCATATGGCTATGCGTGCAACCGAGCCGCCTCCAGCAGCAGTTGCCGGGCCGACGCCTGCGGCTTTCCCATGCACCCGTATTCGCCAAACAGGGCGGACAGGTCCGCGGGCACCCGCCGCGGCCGCCCATGCCAGACCTCTAGCCCTTCCTCGGGGCCGAGCTCGGCGGTCAGGGTGCGCAGGGCGTCGCGGGTGCGGCGCCACTGCCGCCGCACCCGCTCCAGCCGGACCACCACGACCCCTAGCCCCACAGCCCGCTCCTGCTTCTCCGTCGACTTTCGCCCCCGCCCCCCCTGCCTGTCCCTCGGCCCGCTCCCGGTCCTGCATTTCCACCTGCTCCTGACCCTGTCCTGCGGCCCGGTCCAGGTCGGACTCGGGCTTCTGTTCCTGCGCCAGCTCCTGCCTTCCCGCGAGCTCGGGCACCTGATCCTGCTCGTGTTCCTCCGCCACCTTCTGCTGCTCCTTGTCCTTCTTCTTGAACAGAGGGACGCGGGTGTAGCCGAGGGGGAGGGTTTCGTGCCAGTCCACAGGTACGCGTAGGCGCCTGTTGCCGCGGAGGCTGGCTTCGCGGAGCCGCATCAAGGCCTTCACGCATCTTCGACCTGTGTGTGGTGCGTACTTCGTCCCGCGGACTGCCGTGGAGCGCCTCCCTGTGTTCCACGGCTGCGTCATTGCGCTGGTTTATGCGCAGAGCACGGCTGGAAGTCTGTGTCACGGAGCCCTAGGCGCTCTATTCCGGGGGGACTGGTGGACGCGAGCCTGGTGTGGACGGCGGCGGGCACGTTGGGGACGTGTGCCGGGTTAGGTATGACGTGGATCCAGTTACGGGTCCAGCCGGTGGACAACCGTCAGGACCCGGTGCCGCGGACGCCGTCGGTGCTGGGGGCGTCGGTGGTGCCGCCCACTGGGCGGTTGCCGGTCGAGACGCGCGGCCGCGACCTGGTGCTGGGACAGTTGCAGGAGTGGTTGCGCAGGCCCCCGGCGGCAACCATTGTGCTTGTCGGGCTTGGTGGTGTCGGCAAGTCGACGGTGGCGGTGGCGCTGGCCGAGCGTGCTCTCCGCGGAAGGAGGGTGCGCCGTCGGGGCAGGCGGGTGTGGTGGATTTCGGCCGCGGATGAGTTGAGTCTCACGGCCGGGCTGGTCACGGTCGCCCGGCAGCTGGATGCCACCCCCGCCGACCTGCATGCTGTGGCATCAGGGGCGCCGGACGCCCCTGACCGGTTCTGGTCGCTGCTGGAGCAGACAGCGCCCGGATGGCTGTTGATCTTCGATAACGCTGACGATCCTGCGGTGCTTGCCGGGGGTATGTCGAGATGGCGGGGCGGATGGAGGCGTTCCGTCGCGGGAGGCGGATCAGCGGTGAGTGACGGAACCGGCTGGATACGTCCGTCCCCGTGCGGACTGACCGTGGTGACAAGCCGGGACTGCGACCCGCGAACGTGGGGGCGGCACGCCAAGGTGCGTCCCATAGGTCCGGTGGATGAGGACGCCAGCGTCCGGGTGTTGCTCGACCTGGCCCCCCAGGCGGGAGACGAGGCCGGAGCGCGGCTGCTGGCCCAGCGGCTGGGCGGCCTGCCACTGGCGCTGTATCTCGCCGGAACATATCTGGACTCCGCCGTTGCGCGGTGGCGAACCTTCACCGCCTACCACCACGCACTCGACAGCGCTGGGAGGGCGCCGCTACTGGACGACCCTCAGGCGGAGTCTCGCGCCATGGTGACGCGGACGTGGGAAATCTCCCTGGACGATCTGGCGCGATGCGGAGTGCCGCACGCGCGTCCCCTGCTCCGCCTGCTCTCCTGCTGGGCCGCCGCAACCTCGATACCGCTGGACCTGCTCGACGTACGCTACCTCGCGTGCCTGCTTCGGCCGCCAGCCGCTGGCCATGCCGGTGAGGGGGACGAGAGCGACGCAGACCAACTAGAGACGGCGCTGCGCGGCCTGAGCAGGCTGGGCCTGATCGAAGCGCGGATATCCGGTCCGCAGACTGCGATCGTCATCCACCCGGTGGTGGCTGACAGCAACCGTATTCACCTGGCGTCGGGCGTCGCGCGCCCGGGCGAGCCGGACGCGGATCGCGTTCGGCGAGTCGCCGTCGATCTCATCACCTCGGCCCTGTCCGGTCTGAGTCCGTACGCGCCCGCCGACTGGCGACGCTTCCAGTTGATCGGTGCGCATCTGCATGCCCTGTTCGGCACTGTTGCCCTGCACTTGGTGCATGAGCCCCTCGCAGCGCTGATCTCAGCCGCCTGCACCACAGCTTGCGCCCTCGACCAGAGTGGAGCCATCAGTGTCGGCGAAAGCTTGTGCCGTGCTGCGTTGGACCACGCGTCCAGCCTCGGTGAGGATCACCCTCTGATCCTCCAACTCCAGCACCAGCTTGCGTGGGAGACGGCCACCATGGGCGGCCACGACCAAGCGGAGGGCATGTACCGACTGGTGTACCTGGCACGTCGGCGGATACTCGGCGAGGATCATCCCGACACGCTGGTCACCCGCCACGAGCTGGCCTGGGTCGCCGCCGCCCAAAAACGCTGGGCAGAGGCGGAGAGCGGCTACCGGAGTGTCCTGCCCGCTCTCCAAAGGACACTCGGTGAGGAGCACATCGCCACTCTGTACACCGGTCACGAACTCGGCTGGGCGCTGGCGAACCAGGGGCGGCTGGAGGAGGCCGAGGCCGAGCTGCAGCCCGTCCTGCGGACCCGGCGACAGGTACTCGGCGAGGAACATCCGCACACACTGACGACAATCCACGAGTTGGCGTGGATTATGGCCAGGCGCGGTAGGTCTACCGAAGCGGAGGTGATGTACCGGCAACTGCTGGACGCGCGCCTGCGGATACTCAGCGACGAGCACCACCACACCCTGTCCGCCCACCACGAACTGGCCTGGGTCCTGACCCTGCAAAGTCGTTGGAACGAGGCGGCGGCGGAGTACGAGAAGGTCCTGAGGGCCCGGCGCCGGGTGCTCGGAGAGCCCCACCCCGACACACTGGCGACCCTTTCGGCACTCCAGCAGCTCGAGCACGGTCAAGTCGCCGACGCACGCCACGTCGCCTGAGAACACTTCACAACTCACCACTCAGATCACGCGGAGCACCGGACAGAAGGGAACGCGGCATCATGGTGATCACTGCCGAACAACTCGTCGCAACCATCGACGAACTGGCACTGGCGCAACGGCCGGTCATGATCCATGCATCGCTTCGGTCCTTCGGCGAGCCCATCGAGGGCGGAGCGGACGCTGTACTGGACGCCTTGCTCTCCCGCGGCTGCACCGTGTTGGTCCCGTCGTTCACCGAACCGCAGTTCGGCGTCATTCCACCAATTACGATGCGCCCGGCCCGCAACGGCATCGACTACGCGGCTCTGCCCGACGAGGCGGCGGCCAGACCCGAGGCAGCCGCCCACTACACCGTCGACTGCGGCGTCATCAACCCAGGCATGGGCGTACTGCCGACCCGACTGCTCGCCCGAGGCGCGGCGAGGCGCGGCCAGCACCCGCTCAATTCCTTCGCAGCCATCGGGCCACAAGCCGCCGAACTCGTCGACACTCAGACCCCGACCAATGTGTATGGACCCGTGCGTGCCCTTGCAGACACCAACGGCTCCATCCTTCTGGTGGGTGTCGGACTGAACCGGATGACCGCGCTCCACCTGGCCGAACAGGATTCCGGCCGACAGCTGCCCATCCGCTGGGCGCGCACAGCAGACGACCGAGTGATCATGGTGGAGACAGGCTCGTGCTCAGAGGGATTCCCACGCTTGGGACCCTGGCTGCAGCCGCTGGCACGCACTGCCCGGGTGGGCGGGTGCCTGTGGAGCGTCTACCCAGCGAAGGAGACCCTTGCCGCCGCGGTCGACGCCATGATCTCCGATCAGGGCGTCACCCACTGCGCCGACGCCGGTTGCCTCGCCTGCCGGGACTCGGTGGCCGGCGGTCCGATCGGCCCGATTTCGCTGGGATGACGCAACCGACTCCACCAACGGCAGGGGCCGGGCGGCCCGGACGGAGCCCAGTGGCTCGCCAGCGACCAGCTGGAATACATCCGCTACCTGTGAGACGACCTCTACGAGCCTGGCCTACAGCTCCAGCAGAGCCCAGAGCCGGTTGCCCGGCTCGTCGCGTCCGGTGTCGGCCCCGCAGGAAAGCACCCCCAGCGCAGCGATCTCCTCCAGGAACGCCTCGCCGCTTGGGCCGGGCCCGTCCTGGTGGGAGAGCGCCATGACGAGTGCGGCGCCGTCCTGGTCGGCGACGTGGACGGTGATGCGCTGGCCGCCGTCGCCGAGCGCGGCTAGCAACGCCATCCATTCGCCTCCCGAGTCCGCTGACGGCCGCCGGGCTGAGCGCCCGTCACATGCTCCCTTGTCTCGGGCGTGGCCGCGGCGTCGGCGGTGGCCTGCAGGATGCTCATCGGGCGGTGTGCTCCTTCTCGTCGTGGCGGGTGAGATAGGTGAGCTGGAGCCAGCGCCGGGCGTCGTAGCCCTCGGCGCCGCGCCACGGAGCGGCCAGGTGCCACACGCTGTTCCAGGTGGCGCGCACCCGGCGCAGCCGCTCGGCCTCGACGGCAGGCCCGGCGCTCTGCCGGTAGAGGAGGTCGTGGTGCAGGGCGGCGGCCAGGTGGGTGAGCGCGGTGGCGAAGCCGAGGGCGGTCCTCTGTGCGTTGCCGGACGGGCCGTCGTAGGCCAGCGGGCGGACCCCATCCATGAGGTAGTCGTGGACCGCCTCGACGTCGGCCCAGGTCAGCTCGTCGGCGTAGCGCAGCAGGCACACCGGCCGGTCCGCGGTCATGGGTGGGCCCGCCGGGCGCGCTCGTCCGCCACCACCGCATCCGCCGCCTGCTGGGCCTCCCACCAGTCGCTGTGGTTCTTTGCCTCGGCAGCCTGCCGGGCTTCGCGGAAAGCGACTTGCTGCCAGCGGTCGACGTCATATCCCTCGGTGTCCCGCCAGCCCGCGGTGAGCCGGCAGAGCTCGTTCCAGTGCCCCATCCGGGCCTCCAGCGCCTCGGCGGTGCCGTCGTCGGCGAAGTCGCGGCGCAGCTCGAACAGCTGCCGATTGATCGCGGCCCCCAGGCCGTGGGTTACCCGGCAGACCTCGGGGTCGTTGCGGTGCGCCAGGCGCAGCTCGTGCAGCCGGGCGGTCATGAAGGCGTCCAATGCATCGACGTCGGCGCGGGTGATGTCGGCGGTGTACGGCAGCGTGAAGATCGACTCGGTCTCGGTCATCGAACCGTCTTGACTCCCCTCCACTCCGCGACCCTCTGCAGCACGTGTCATGTGGTGCTCCCTCCCTGCGGGCGTCCCGGTGCTTGACTGTTCGTCATGTCCGGTCTATCGCCCCGGCACGGCCCGGGGAGCCCGTTCGGCTAAATCTGTCAGGCCACCCCTGGGGCTGAACACGGGCACTGCACCCTCCAGCCCTCCGGTACACCCACCCGTTCGGCCGCAGATGCTGGCTCGGTGAGGCGCCGGGCCCAGAACATGAGGTCATGACGACGAATGGGCCCACCCCGGGCCATCCTTACGATCCCGCACTCAACGAATCGCTGGTCGGCTCCGCCTGCTACGAGGCGATGGCCACCGGCGCCGTGGGCGTCGAGACGGTGCGCCAGACCGGAACCATGGTCAAGACGCACCTTGAGCAGCGCGGCGAGACCCGCCGCACGAAGATCAACGCTGATGTCGAGCGCGAACGTATCCAGCAGTCCGCGCCCCCGCCGCCGGACGGCGACAACCCCTGATCAGGACGGCTCACCACCGCCGGGGCAAAACACCCGCCCCGGCGGGCACCTCCAGCAGACGGGGCACGTCGGATCATCGCGACCAGATGATCCAAAAGAAACGACATAGAGGGGTCATCAGCGGGCGTTGCGGACGTTCGCTGTGGTCCGCCACCACCTGGTACTGCCGGTCCTGGACGGCCTGGACGAGATGGACCCCCCCAGCCCCCCGACAACACCCCCGCCCCCGCCGCGCCCGCGCCCCCAACGCCTACCAGGCCTCACACCCGATACAACCTCCCCCGAGCCCTGCAATCGCGGGCCCGCGGATCCCACCCACCTCGGAAGGCACCACGCCGTGACCAGCCCGCCCCCCACCGCCCAAGCCACTGCCCGTCTGGAGCCGGTCCGGCCCAGCACCGCACCGGTCGCCCACGGCGCGGTCATCATCAGCGCGATCGAGACCGTGTGGAAGGAAATCCGCGCCCGCCACCCGGCCGTGCCGGACATCTGTGTCACCACCCCGCCCACCGCCAGCAAGCACGATCCCACCAGGTGCACCACGCTGCGCACAGGCCGCCGCTTCGTCCGCGACGGCCGCCTGGTCATGGAACTGCAGGTCGCAGCCGCCACCTTGAGCCACGGAGTGCGTCTGATGCTGGAAGGGCTGCTGCACCATGCCGCCCACGGGCTGGCCCTGAACCGGGGGATCACCGATGTCAGCGGCGGCGACCGACGCTGGCACAACAAGCGCGTACCTGGCCCGGGAGGTGGGTCTGCTGCCGCCCCGCCGCTCGGACCCCTTTGTCGGCAGGGCCCACAGCATCCTCACCGACACCGAGGCCGCCCGGTGGACCGACGTCATCACCGCACTCGACGCCGCGGCCGCCGTCCAGCTCCAAGCCGCCGTCCAGATGGTCGAAGCCCCGCGCACCGCCCGGTCCGGTACCCGCTTCGCGATCGCCTGTGAATGCGTCCCGCCCCGCCGCCAGCAGGTCACACCGTTCTTCTATGAGCAAGGACCCGTGCTGTGTGGCCTGTGCCTGACCGTGTTCCGCCGGCACCCCGGCTCATGACCAGGGTGCAGGGCACTCGTTGGGCAGGGCGCTCGCGTAGAAGTGCACAGCGGGCCCGGGGCTGTCACCGCGACGGCTTCGGTCCTCTGGTGCTGGCGGCTGCGTCCAGGACTCGGCGGCCCGCCCTGCCGACGAAGCCGTACGCATCCTGCGTACCGCTGCCCTCGTACCGATTGTCAGTGGTGGTGTTCACAATGGGGGCATGCGTGAGCACAGTGGGCCATTCGGTAAAGGCAGTCTCCGGCAACTTCTTGCAGGTCGCCTGGACAAGGCCATGAAAGCGATCAACGCCTGGGACGCGGATGATCTGTTGGCGTCGCCCGAGACCGACATCATTGAGCACTTGATCGATGAGTACGGAGCACAGGCTCCCGTGGTGCATCGGGACCGGATGCAGCGACTGCCCTCGAGCGACCACATCTCGACCGTTGACGATTTCATGGGGCGCCGGGAGATCCGGCAGACTGAGATCACCTTCTTGGTGCCCTGCGAGGGCGACCTGGACCTGATGAGATACCGCCCGGGTGCCTACACGTCGTTGCTGAGCGGACAGACCGCGAAGATCGTGGGCTCAGAGATCGAGGTGATCTGGCGTGGGAAGACCTCTGACCCCGCCGTCGTCCTGCACAAGATCAATGATGAACTCGACATCATCGAGAAGAACCTGGACAGCGCACGTTCCGAGATCGCGGGCCACAACGAATTCCTGAGGAAGACGGTGTCCGAGCGGGTGTCGCTCAGGAAGCGCAAGATCCTCGCCGATCGGGAGCTCGAAGCTGCTCTCGGGATCCCTGTGCGGCAGCATGACGGGCCGCCAGCGTTCTCCGTTCCCGTCAGCCGTCGGCAGGTGATGCCCCGGCGCCATCCCGTAGCCGCGCAGCCGTTCCAGCCCGAATGGGAACTCCTGGAGAAGGACTACGAAGAGGCAATTCGCGTCATTACGCACTCCCGTAACGCTCTCGAGCGGACCCCTGGAACCATCGCCAAACTGGGCGAGGAAGACATCAGGAACCTGCTCTTGGTCAGCTTGAACAGCACGTTCATGGGAGCAAGCGGGGGCGAGCTGTTCAACGGGGACGGCAAGACGGACATCCTGGTCCGTGTGGAAGACCGCAATGTCTTCATTGGGGAGTGCAAAATCTGGGACGGCCCTAAAGTCGTCGGTGATGCACTCACCCAACTCTTGAAGTATCACGTGTGGCGCGATTCAAAGGGCGCCCTGCTGCTCTTCATCCGACGGGGAGACGCGACGAGCACGATCCGCAAAGCGATCCAGAAGATCGAAGAGCACCCGAACCACAAGCGGACCCTTGATGCCCGGCCGTCCGACGGCCGCTACGACTTCGTGATTCGAGCCAACGACGATGCCGAGCGGGAAATCCACCTGGCATTCCTTCCCTTCATTCTCCCCCTCAAGCAGGACTGACTGGCACAAGGGACCGCCGACCCCTCACGCCCCGATGCAGCAGCTGCTCCACGGACACGGAACTTCATGACGTCGCCGCAGCCGGCTTGCTCCCGGCCTGGCCGGTCAGATTCCGGCACACGGCCGCGTGCCCGATTCTTCAGCCTTCGTGTGTCTGCTGCTTCTGTGTTGCGGCTTCATGAGCTGCGAGTTCCTCGGGGGTGCCGAGGAAAGCGGGGCCGCAGCCTGACGGGAGGTGCTGGATCACCATGGCGATGGCCTCCCGCGCTGTGGCTGCCGGGCCTACCGTCTGGCTCCGTAGCGGGCCGGAGACCCGGTAGGTGCCGCCAGCGGCGGGCCGAATGTAAGGGATGTCCCAGGTCCACCGTGGTTCGGTACAGCGGCTGAAGTGCAGCTCTCCCATCCCAGTCCAGGGAAACAGCCGCCGCAGGCGGGGTTCCTCGTAAGCCGCTTCCAGCAGCTCGCCCCGCACCCGTCCCTCAGCATGCACTGCCTGCCAGCCCGCTTCGACGCGGACTTCGACGCTCGTATCCCATTTCACACCCCTATCGTGCCTCCAGATCCGTCCGGGGCATGCCCCGGTACCGGGCCGCCCAGCTGCTCCTGCGCGCTGTCGTGGGCCGTCTCCGCCCAGGGCAGGCCGAGACCTGCGAACAGCGCCTGCTGCTGCGGGGGATAGGTGGGGAAGCGGGAGCGCACTGCGTTGAGGCGTCGCCGCAGCTGTACCTCGATGCCGTTAACGCGGGGCCGGTAGGTGTCGTGAACACAGTGCCGGCCGTCTTCGCCGACGAGCGGGCCGATCTCCTCGAGGTGTTGGCGGGCGGCGGTGACGATTTCCATCAGCCGCTCCGTGCGGCTGCGTGGCACGCGGGCCGCGCCCGCAGTCTTGACCCGCCTGTCGCCCGTGGCTGGCCCCATCCGCAGCTCCAGGAGCACCTGGCGCTGCTCCTCTGCCAGCCGGGGCCACCGTCGGTGCTGGTCGCACAGCCACTTGCCGAGATCGTCCCCGCGGAAGACCCGCTGTCCGGTGAGGAGTTCGCCGCGGCGCCCGCCCTGGGCGTGGAAGGCTTCCAGGAGGACGAGCTTGCGTTCCCACCCAGCGTTCCAGGGTGCGCCGTCCCGCACCCGCCACACGCCGAGCTTCTCCAGCACGCGGGCAACGTCCTGCTCCTCGTCCCGGGCGCCCCAGGAGGGTCTGCGGCATTCGCTCAGCAGTCTCCCGATGCGTACTTCCTGCCCATCGATGCTGATGGTCTCCTCGATGCCGGGCAGGAGGTGTCCGTACCGGTCCGCGTACTCCCGCGCTGCCTCGACCAGGAGCTGCCGTGCTGAGGCCCGGGGTTCCCACACGAACCCGTACTCGCCGAGCAGGGCAGCCAGGTCCGCGGGCATCCGCCGCGGCCGCGCGCGCCAGACCTCCAGGCCTTCCTCGGGCCCGAGCTCTGCGACCAGGGTGCGCAGGTCGTCGCGGTCGCGGCGCCACTGCCGCCGTACCCGCTCCAGCTCCCACCCCAGCCGCACCACGACCTGCGGCTCCTGCGCGAGCTCGGGCACCAGATCCTCCCCGAGCCCCTCCGCCAGCTCCTGCTGCTCCTCGCTCTCCTTCTCGAGCAGGGGGATGCGGCTGTAGTCGACGGGGAGGGATTCCTGCCAGTCCACCGGCACCCGCAGGTGCCCGGTGCGCTGGTGGTAGGCGGTGACGGCGCGCATGAGGCGTTCGGTGTCGGCGGTGACGGGGTCGGACAGCACGGTGATCTTCAGCCAGTCCGCGACCACGGCCGCTGAGCGCTGCCGGGTGAGCTCCAGCATCTGCTGGAGCTCGCGCGCGCGTTCCTCGGCCCGCTCACGCGCCTCCGTGGCCGGCTGCACGCGGTGGGGGCCGCGGCTGCTGCTGCGCCCGGCACGCTCCAGCCGCCGTACGGCTTCCTGCGGCCCCTCCGGCTCCTCGTCTGCGCGGTCGGTGTGGTCGGGTTCGTAGGACTCCAGTGCGCGCAGCATGTTGATCACCGGCACCCAGTCCGGCCCGACCAGCGTGTCGTCAGCGGCCTGGGCGAGGTGGAGGACGGGCACGATGATGGAGGCGACCTTGTCCGGGTTCCCGTGGTCGTAGCGCACGGCGCGTCCGGCGATCTGCAGGAGGTCGCCCTGCGCCGCGCGCGGGTCCACGAGGGCGACGGCGTCGACGGCCGGGACATCCACGCCTTCACTCAGCAGCCGCACGGAACACACGACCGCCAGGTCCACCGGCCGCCCCCGGAGATCTGTGCCCGCCGCCAGCGCCGCCAAGGCCCGCTGCCGCTCCCTGGCCGGGGTGCCCTCATGCAGGGCTGCGGCCCACACCCGCCGCGGCGCCGACGTCCCCTGCCCATGCAGCACCCGCGCCAGCTGCGCCAGCGAGGCCGCGGCCGCGCGTGCTCCAGCCACAGTGGAGTGGTAGGTCAGCAGCCGCCGGCACCCCACCCGCCCTGCGGCCCGCAGCACGGCCCCCAGCGACGCGGTGAGCAGTTCCGCCCGCACTCCCGCGTCAGCCCGTCCCCGCGCCGCGACGAGCTCGCGCAGACGCGCCTCGTCGACCTCGGCGGCCACCACGGGGCTGTGCGCGAGCTTCCCGCGCCGCTGTGCCTCCCGAAGCCCCAGCCGGTAGGCGACGGGGCCGTGCCTGCGCTCTGAGAGCCGCACCACCGGATCACTCGCCCGAAGCCGCCCCTGCTCATCCCAGTGCACCGCCCCCAGCAGCCGCGGTGTCGCCGTCATCGACAACCGGTGCCACGCGGGCACGAGGTGCTGCTCGTTGATCCGCCCCCACACCCGCGAGGTCTCGGTGTGGTGGGACTCGTCGCACACCAGCAGGTCCCATTCCGGCAGCGGCCGCGCCCCGTCCCGCTCCACACTCAGCCGGTGCCCGGCAATCAGTGAGTTCTCCACGCTCGCGTACGTCGCCAGCACCGTGAACCGGCCGCCCTGGGCGGCGAAGGCGTTCGCGTGCCACGCCACCACCCGCGGGTCCGTCGTCACCCGCACCCCCGGCTCACCGGCCAGCGCGGCGTCCCGCGGCGCGTACACCGCGATCACCGGCCCGCCGCGTCCGGCCGCGCGCAGCACCTGGTAGGTCTGCTCGAGGAGCGCCCGTGTGGGCACCACCATCAGCAACGACCCCCGCGCCGCGACCAGGCCCGCGATCCGCGCGGCCACCCACGTCTTGCCCAGCCCGGGCGCCATGTGCAGCTGGGCCCGGAACCGCGGACGCCGCGCCCTGGGGGAGGGGGTGTAGACCCGCATGATGGCGGCGACGGCGTCGTCCTGGTGGTCGTAGAACGCCGCGAGCTCGGCCTCCGACCGGACGGCCGCATCCACCTTCACGATCAGCTCCCGGAGATGCTCTGCAGGGGTGCCCGCGGATCAGCCGAACACCCAACCAACTTCCTTTTGTGACAACCTAGACCGCCACGCCCGGCGCTGTCTGCCGGATGCGGGACATCCCTCCTCGCCCGAGCGAGCAGTCGAACACACACCCCAATCACCACCTCGAAATTCCGGCGATGAAAAGCCTGTGAAATGGCCGTCAACTCACTGCGGAGTAGCGGGAATTGCGGTAGTGTGTAACCAAGCGATTATGGTGATGGGAGGAGGGGAAAGTGCCGGAAAGGACGATGGAGTTCGGTAAGTACGGTGCCCATGGCGTCAAGGGCCACGAGGCTGTTGCCCGGCAGCTCGACCGGCTCGCTGGATTCATCGCCACGCCCATTACCGCGCGCCGTGGTCTGATGGCCCGTCTGCACTACCTCACCCGCACCCCCCACGCCCGTGAAGCGGCCCGTGCGGCCGGCCTCACCGTCACCGACCGCACCCTGAAGGCCTGGCTGGCCGGCCAGCGCAGCCCCTCCAAGCAGAACCTGCAGCACATCGAGACGGCCTACCGCACGGTGCGCCGCCGTAACGTGGCCCGGTACCTGACCAGTCGTCTCAATCGTGAAGGCCGCGGTACTCGGGTGGAGTTCCACCCCCTGAACCAGTCCCGTGTCAGCCGCCCCCACCAGCGGGTCGTGCAGTTCCGTACCCTCAACGTCCGCCACTGGGACCGCATCGTCGACGCCTGGAGCACCGGCAACGACGCGGCCCTGGACGACGCGTGGGTGAATGACGCGGTGGTCGACCTGGCCACAATGGGGCCAGTACGAGAACGTCACCAACA